>JAEZHW010000009.1 GCA_023436775.1 Actinomycetes bacterium | reverse complement strand
TGCCCGCCGAAAACCCCACCGGGGGGCGCCCCCCTACGGCCGCGCCCCGCGTACAGAAAGCAGCTGCTTACTTGAGGACGACGGTTGCGCCGGCTTCCTCGAGCTTGGCCTTGGCGGCCTCAGCGGTCTCCTTGTTGGCGCCGGTCAGCACGTTGGCCGGAGCGCCGTCGACGAGGGCCTTGGCCTCGCCCAGGCCGAGGCCCGCAACGATCTCGCGGACAGCCTTGATGACGTTGATCTTGCCAGCGCCAGCGTTCTCGAGCACGACGTCGAAGGAGTCCTTCTCGTCCTCGGCAGCGGCGTCGGAGCCACCAGCGGCCGGAGCGGCAGCGGCAACGGCAACGGGGGCGGCGGCGGTGACTTCGAAGGTCTCCTCGAACGCCTTGACGAACTCGCTGAGCTCGATCAGAGTCAGCTCCTTGAAGGCTGCAATCAGCTCTTCGGTCGACAGCTTTGCCATCGTTATTCCTTTCTTAGGGTTTTACTCTGCGAACGGCCGTGCGGCTCAGTTCGCGGATTCCTGCTTCTGCCGCAGCGCGTCGACGGCGCGAGCCGCCTGGGCGAGCGGAGCGTTGAAGAGATATGCCGCACCGAACAGCGAGGCCTTGAAGGCGCCAGCCAGCTTTGCCAGCAGCACTTCGCGGGACTCGAGGTCGGCGAGCTTGCCCACTTCTTCCGGGGTCAGGGCGCGGCCATCGAAGTAGCCACCCTTCACCAGGAGCAGCGGGTTCGCCTTGGCGAAGTTGCGCAGCGCCTTGGCAGCGGCGACAGGGTCACCGTGCACAAAGGCGATCGCCGTCGGACCAGCGAGCTGGTCGTCCAGCGCCGAGATGCCAGCCTTGTTGGCGGCGATCTTGGTCAGCGTGTTCTTCACCACGGCGTACGAAGCGTTCTCACGAAGGTCGTTACGCAGCTGCTTGAGCTGAGCAACCGTGAGACCGCGGTACTCGGTCAGCAGCACGGCGGTCGAGCTTTCGAACTTTTCAGTCAGCTCGGCAACCGCGGCTTCCTTGTCTGCCATGGTGCTCCTCGTTTTCATCGCCGTACCGACGGGTGTCGGCACGGATGAGACCGCCAGAGCATGAAAAATGCTCCGGCGCATGCGCACGGAGCAGGAAGCCAACCCAGAAAGGATTGGAAGTCTGTTTCGTTCGCCTGCGCGGGTCGCCCGGTCAATTGCTTGCCCGGAACCTTCGTGGCGTGTGCATGAGCACGCGCCAAACCAGCGGTCTTTGGTCGTGCTCCAGTGTACACGACAACTGCTTGAAGATCAGCGCCAGGTGCGCGCCGTCAACCGCGCGCTTTGCCAAGCAGCGCCACAGTGGTGCTGAGGGGTTGACCTTTCTCTGGATGTGGTGTTTGGTATTCCATATTCCGAATGCAATGTTTGGGATATGCATGCCGCAACGGTGGGGCATTGCCATGGGGCATGCGTGAACACAGCCGAGCCGGTAGGGCTCACCAAAGAAAGGAATCGCATGCGAAAGACAACGAAGTTTGTCGCAGTGCTCCCCGCACTCCTGGTCCTCGCTGCCTGTACCGCTCCTGCAGGCGAACCCGAAGACGTTGTTGAAGTCCCCGCCGCCGGCTCGTGGAACGGCAACACCTCCATCTACATCCCCGCCGACGCCGGCGGTGGCTTCGACATTGCTGCCCGCGCCCTGCAGCAGTACCTGGCCGAGGAGCTCGGGGCCAGCGTCATTCCGGTGAACGTTCCGGGCGCTGGTGGCGCACTGGCCGCTGGTGAGATGCTGGCCGCTCCGGCCGACGGCACCTCGATGATGATCGTTTCGCGTTCAATTTCGGCGCTGCCGTACACCGGTACCCCGGACATCGACCCGCTGAGCGACTTCACTGCCCTCGGCGTGACCCACCAGGACATGGCCGCCCTGACCGTCCCGGGTAACGCGCCCTACCAGACCGCAGAAGAGTTTGCCGCCTACGCCAAGGCGAACCCCGGCAAGCTCAAGATCGGTCACTCCGGTATCGGTGGCGTGTGGCACGCCGCTGGCCTGATGTTCGCTCGTGAGATTGGCACCGAGTTCGTCTTCGTGCCGTACTCGGGCGGTTCGCAGGTCGGTGCCGCGCTGCTGGCTGGCGAGATTGACGCCATGATGATCGGCGCTCCCGAGAGCCGTCCGTTCATCGAGGGTGGCGCCAAGATGCTGGCCGTGTTCGGTGACGAGCGCACCAGCATGTACCCGGACGTGCCGACCCTGAAGGAACGCGGCATCAACGTCACCTACTCCGTGTGGCGCGGTTACGTGACCAGCTCGGCCACCCCACCGGCCATCGCCGCGGAACTGGCCAAGCGCCTCGAGGCGGCAGCCAAGAAGCCTGGCTTCTTGGACGCCATGGCCAAGGCCGGCTTCGACACCACCTGGGTCGGTCAGGCCGAGTTCCAGAAGCTCATCGAAGAGGAAGACAAGCTCATCACCACGCTCTTCGCTGGTGAGGACTTCATGGTCTCCGAGCCGAACCGAGGCTAACGAGCATGACGCTAACTCGCTACCGCAACGTAGCGACCGGGGTTGCCCTCGCCCTGCTGGGCGGGGGCACCCTCTGGGCGGTCGCTGCAATGCCCTGGGACAGGCCTCCGGCCATTGACCCGGCCCTGTTCCCGCGCGCCATCGGCTTCGGCCTGATCCTGATCGGTCTCGTGGTGGCAGCGCTGGGTGCATACGCCCTTCGCTCCGGTGCAACCACCGCTGAGGATGCAGAGGGTGTGCCGATCGACGTCGAGATTCCAGAGGAACTGCTCGCCGAACACGGTGAAGAGCAAACCGACTGGAAGCTCGCCCTCGGTCTGAGCGCCGCTATCGCGATCTACTGCCTCACCGCCTTCCAGGTCGGCTTCCTGACCATGACGGCGTTGTTCGTGATCGCCGTGGCGCTGCTGCTGGGCCATCGGCGTACTCCGCGCGGCTACATCTCGCTGGTGATCTTCAGCTTCATCGTGACCGCCGCGTTCTACTTCGGATTCTTCTACCTCCTGGGCGTGCGCCTCCCGCGCACCCTGCTGCCCTGAAAGGTCCTCCTGTGAACCTCGAACTCGCAGCCGGCAACATCTATTTGGACGGGTGGGGCCTGGTCTTCACCCCCACCACCTTGCTGATGATCTTCGTGTCGGTCCTCATCGGCATGTTTGTCGGCGCCATCCCTGGCCTGACCGCCAACATGAGCGTGGCCGTGCTGGTGCCACTCACCTTCACCATGGATCCAGCCGTGGCCATCTCGGTCCTCGCCGGCATCTGGATGGGCGCCCTCTACGGCGGCACCATCCCGGCCGTGCTCATCAATATGCCTGGCACTCCGGCCGACATGATGACCACGCTAGATGGCTACCCCATGAGTCGACGGGGCGAGGCTGGCCGTGCGATCGGCATCGGCGTTATCTCCTCCTTTACCGCGGGTACCTTCAGTGTGCTGATCCTGGGCATGTTCGGCCCGGCGCTCGCATCGGTGGCACGCAACTTCGGCTCTGCCGAATACTTCGCCATCGCCGTTCTGGGCCTGTCGGTGATTGCCTTCGTGTCCGGCAAGTCCATGAGCAAAGGCCTGGCATCCGCACTGATCGGTCTGCTGATCGGCATCGTGGGACGCGACATCATGAGTGGCCAGCCGCGACTGACCTTCGGGGAACCGCAGCTGCTCGGCGGTTTCGAGTTCATCGCCATCGTCGTCGGCATTTTCGGCCTGTCCGAGGTGCTGGAGCAGATCTTCAAGCGGCAGCACACGCTGGCCCCCAAGCCCCAGCGCATCAAGAATGTGCTGAGCGCATTCAAGGATGTCTGGCCGCTGCGCTGGGTGCTCGCCCGCTCCTCGGTGATCGGCACCCTGATCGGGGTCTCGCCTGGGGCTGGCCCAACGATCGCCTCGATCATTTCCTACGGCACCCAGAAGCAGCTTTCGAAGAACCCGGACCAGATGGGGAAGGGTGCGCCGGAAGGCATCGCCGCCTCCGACTCGGCCAACAATGCCGCGAGCGGTGGCGCCATGCTGACCATGCTGTCGCTCGGTATCCCGGGCGACGCACTCACCGCGATCCTACTTGGGGCGCTGGTGGTGCACGGCGTCCAGCCCGGTCCGCTGCTGTTCGACAACGAGCCGACCCTGGTCTCGGCGATCTTCATCAGCCTGCTGCTGGCGAACGTCGGTCTGCTGCTGATTGGTCTCTTCGGAGCGCGCTACCTGGCCCGCGTGTTGGACGTGCCGAAGCCACTGTTGTATTCGGTGATAGCACTCGCCTGCATCATCGGCACCTTTGCGGTGCGAGGCTCGGCCTTCGACGTGCTGGTGATGATGGGCTTCGCCGCACTCGGCTTCCTGTTCAGCCGCCTCGACATCCCCAAGGCGCCGCTGGTGCTCGCGGTCATCCTCGGTCCCATCCTCGAGGAGAACCTGCGCCGCATGCTGCAGCTGAACGACGGTGACCCCTTGGCCGCCGGCCAGACGCTGGTGACCAGCCCGATTGCTGCGCCGATCCTGGTGCTGGTGCTGGTGCTGTTCCTGCTGCCCGTCGTCCGCTCGGCGCGCGCACGCAACAAGGCCAAGAAGGCCGCGCTCGCTACCACCTCGGAGCTCCCGGCCCCCGCGACTGCGAAGGAGCAGTAATCATGACCATCGGAACCGTCACCCTCGCCGGCTCGGACACCACCATCGGCAAGATCGTCTTCGGCACGATGACCTTCGGCGCCCCCGTAGAGCAGGACGAGGCGGATCGCATGATCCGCACCTGCCTTGATGCTGGCGTGACCATGTTCGACACCTCGAATAACTACGTCGGCGGCCGCAGCGAGGAGATTCTCGGCAAGGCACTCGCCGGTCGCCGGGAGTCCGTGCAGATCGCCACCAAGTGCGGCAGCATGGTCGAGCAGAGCGACCCGAGCGTGGTGGGACTCAGTCGAAAGGCCGTCTCCAAGGCGATCGATGACAGTCTGCGCCGCCTCGGCACCGACTACATCGACCTGTACTACCTGCACCGGCCAGACCGGAATACGCCGATCGAGGAGACCCTTGAGGCGCTGGCCGAGGCCGTAGCCGCGGGCAAGGTCAAGGCGCTAGCGCAGTCCAACTTCGCCGCCTGGCAGGCCACGCAGATGCTGTACTTAAGCCGCGCCAACGGCTGGCCCGAGATCCGCGTCACGCAGATGATGTACAACTTGCTGGCTCGTCGCGTTGAGACCGAGTACGTCGAGGCATCGCGCACCCTCGGGTTCACCAACATCGCCTACAACCCGTTGGCCGGTGGCCTACTCACCGGCAAGCACCGCCGCGACGCCGACCCCACGACGGGCGGACGATTCTCCAAGGCGATGTACCGCGACCGCTACTGGAACGATGTGCAGTTCACCGCGATCGAGCGCCTGCAGGGCATCGCGGACGAGGCGGGACTCACCCTGATCGAGCTGTCGCTGCGCTGGGTGCTCGGTCGCCCCGCAACCGACGCCATGCTGCTCGGTGCCTCGAGCATCGCCCAGCTAGAAGCCAACCTTGCCGCCATCGATGGCCCCGCCCTCACCGACGAGGTGCTGGAAGCCTGCGACGCAGTCTGGAACGAACTGCTCGCCGGCGTGGCCCCCCACTACAACCGCTAGCAAAGGACCCTGACCGCAATGAAGATCACCGACATCAAGGCCACCACTGTCGCTATTCCGCTGGAGGCGCCGCTGCGCCACGCCAACGGTGGCCACTGGGGCCGGTTCGTGCGCACCATTCTTGAGGTGTCCACGGACGTGGGCTTGGTCGGTCTCGGTGAGCTTCGCGGTCAGGGTGCCGCTACGGAGCAAGCGCTCGTCGGACTGAAGCAGTACCTCGTCGGGCACGACCCCTTCGATCTGGAGTCGCTGCGCTGGAAGTTGCTGAACCCCACGGCCGCCCTCTACAGCAACCGCACCGCGCTGCACTCGGCCATCGAATTCGCCTGCATCGACCTGATGGGGAAATTCACCGGGCTTCCCGCATCGCAGCTGCTCGGCGGGCGGGTGCGCGATCGGGTGAAGTTCGGCTCCTACCTGTTTTTCCGCTACCCGAACGAAGACGGCTCGGGCGAAATCGCAACCCCCGATCAGTTGGTGGCCCAGGCCCGCGCGCTGAAGGAGCAGTACGGCTTCACCTCGCACAAGCTCAAGGGCGGCGTCTATCACCCGGACTACGAGCTGGAGTGCTACCTCGCCCTTGGCGAGGCCTTTCCCAAGGACGGCCTGCGCTACGACCCGAACTCGGTGCTGAGCGTGCCGGACGCGCTGCGCTTCGGCAAGGCGATCCAGCACCTCAACAATGACTACTTCGAAGACCCGGTCTGGGGGCTTGAGGGGATGCGCCGCGTGCGTGCCCAGGTCCCGATCCCGACCGCAACTAACACGGTCGTGGTCAACTTCGAGCAGCTCTCGGCCAATGTGCTCGACCGCGCCGTCGACGTCATCCTGCTGGACACCACGTTCTGGGGCGGCATGCGGCCCTGTATCAAGGCCGCTAACGTGTGCGAGACCTTCCAGATCGACGTGGCCATGCACTCTTCCGGCGAGGTCGGCATCCAGCTCGCGACCATGTTGCACGTCGGTTCGGTACTGCCGAACCTGCCCTACGCCATCGACACGCACTACCACCACCTTGCCGACGACGTCATCATGGGCGGCAAGATGCAGTACGTCGATGGCCACATTCAGGTGCCGACTGGCCCGGGCCTCGGTGTCGAATTGGACCCCGAGCGCATGGAACAGTACGCCGCCTACTTCACGGAGATGGGCAACTACACCTACGACCGCGACCCGAAGCGTCCGGGATGGTTCCCGCTGGTTCCGAATGAGCGGTACGCAGAATGAGCCGCCTTCACCTCCAGCCCCCGTATCCTGTATTCCGTATTTCACACCACGACGAATGCACGAGGCGCGATGAGCACGTTTGCGAAGATCGAGACGGCGAATTTGGGGGAGCGCGTCGCAGAACTGCTCCGCACCGCAATTATTCAAGGCAGGTTGGCCGGCGGTCAGCCGCTTCGCGACCGAGCCATCGCCGAGGAGATGGGCGTCAGCCGCACGCCGGTGCGCGAGGCGCTGCACAAGTTGCAAAGCGAGGGGCTCACCGAGCCCCGTGGCCGCTCGGGCTGGGTGGTGACCGACTTCACCGTGCAGGATGTGCACGAGTTGTTCCAGTTGCGCATTCTGCTGGAGCCGGAAGGCCTGCGTGTGCTGGAGAAGAGTCCGGATCCGGCCAAGATCGAGGAACTCGCAACCTACTTCTCGAGCTTCTCGCACCCAATTCCGCTCGAGTCGCACCCGTTCTACTTCCAGCAGGACGACGACTTTCACATGGCGCTGGTGCGCTGCAGCGGCAACGCTCGACTGATCTCGTACTACGAGCTACTGAAGGTGCACATCAATCGTGGTCGCTACATCCTCTCGGGCTCGAGTGTGGAGCGCATGGAGGAAACCCTCGACGAGCACCGCGCAGTAATCGACGCGATGCTCGCCGGCGACTTTGCTCAGGCCCGGAACGCGCTGGTGCAACACCTTCGCACGGGCGAGGAACTTATGGCTCAACGAGTCGTCAACCGCACCACGGAGTAACTTCGCTGCTCCGCGGTGCCCTGTCACCAAGGAGAAGCAAATGAACTCCCCCGCATCCCCCTATGCCCGTGGAACGGCGAGCACTGAAGCCCCCATCCGCGTCAGCATGGATGCTCTGCGTGAGCACTGCGCCGCCGTGCTCACGGCCGCTGGCCTCAGCGAGGCGAATGCCAACCTGGTTGCCGACTCGCTGGTCGACGCCGAGGTCCGCGGTATCGGCTCGCACGGTGTGACGCGCACCCGGATCTACTCCGAGCGCCTGCGTGCTGGCATGATCGTCGCCGACGCGGTGCCCACCGTGGTGCGCGAGAACGGCAGCAGCGCCGCCGTTGACGCCAAGAATGCCATCGGCATTGTGGGCGCCAAAGCCGGCCTCGACCTGGCGATCGCCCAGGCGAAGGAGCACTACTCCAGCGTCGTCGGCGTCGCCAACTCAAACCACTGTGGCACCCTGGCCTACTTCACGCGCCACGCCGCAGAGCAAGGCCTGATCGCGATCGCGATGTCGACTGCGCCGCAGACGATGATCTACTTCGGCGGCAAGACCCGTGCCGTCGGTACCAACCCGCTGAGCATCGCGGTCCCGCGTCCGGACGCCAGCCCAATCGTGGTCGACATGGCTACCAGCGCCGTGGCCCGCGGCAAGATCATCCTCGCCAACAAGCTCGGCCAAGACATCCCCGGTGACTGGGCCGTCGACGCCGAGGGTCGCCCCACCACCGACGCCGCCGCCGCGCTGCTCGGCTCGGTCGTCCCCTTCGCAGGCCCGAAGGGCTCGGGCCTGGCCATGATGATCGACCTGCTCGCAGGAGCCATGGTGGCTGGCGTCAGCGGCCCGGACATTGGCGACATGTACGAGGACTACACCCGCACGCAGCGCGTCTCGCACCTGTTCATCCTGATGAACCCCGAGGGCTGGATCGGCCGTGACGCCTTTATGGAGCACGTCGGCGTCTTCGCCGAGCGCGTGCACAACCTGCCGCCGGCAGACGGGGTCGAGCAGGTCATCCTTCCCGGCGAGATCGAGCAGCGCCGCTTCGAAGCTGCGCAGCGCGACGGCATCGCATTGCCGTTCGGCGTGGTCGAGGACCTGAACACGGTCGCTGCCGAATTCGGCGTCAACCGCACCCTGGCCTCACTCGACTAGGCAGACTCCGCCCCCATCAGAAAGGTTCGACATGGCTGTCGACTGCTTGCTTCACCCCGAATCGCCGCTGCCGGATGAGTCGTTGATTCGCCGCGCCGAGGCCTTGGCCTCGTCGCTGATCTCCGATGTCTTCGGTCGCCTTGCTGGCGCTGCCGGGATCATGCCAATTGCCGCGTTCACGCCCGGCCAGGTCGTGGCAGGCCCCGCCCTCACCGTGCGCACCCGTCCCGGCGACAACCTGGCTGTGCACCACGCACTCGACATCGCCCGGCCGGGCGAGATCGTGGTCGTGGATGCCGGCGGCAACACCGATCGCGCCATCCTTGGCGGACTCATGGGCCGCTACGCCACCACGCGCGGGATCAAGGCCCTCGTCGTCTACGGCGCGGTGCGCGACAAGTCCGACTTGGACCGACTCGCTCCGCCGACCTTCGCGACCGGACTCAACCACCTGGGCCCTTACAAGGACGGCCCCGGTGAGCTGCGCGGCACCATCACCCTCGGCAGCGTTCCAGTGCATGACGGCGACATCATCATCGGCGACGAGGACGGCATCGCGGTGATCCCACGTGCCCGCGCCGAGGAAATCATCGAATTGGCCGAGCGCAAACTCGCCGCCGAGACCGCCGAGTTCGCCGCGATCGAGGCTGGCTCCTGGGACCGCAGTTGGATCACCCGCCAGCTCAACATCATCCCGGTCGATCACTAACTCCCCCCCCATTCCCCCACCACAGCAGGAAGAACATCATGAGCTTTACGAACCCCCTCAAGGCAGCCAAGGGCACATCGCAGATTCTTCGCGGCGCCTGGGTCGCCGCCCCCAGCGCCGCCAACGCCGAGGTCGTCGCGGGCATCGGCTACGACTACGTCTGCGTCGACATGCAGCACGGCCTGGCCGAACTGTCCGACGCGGTAACTATGTTCATGGCGATCGCTGGCCAGGGTCCGACGCCGATCGCCCGCCTCGTTGCCAACGACCCGGCACTGATCGGAAAGGTCCTTGACGCCGGCGCCCTGGGCATCGTTGTGCCACTGGTGAACACCCCCGAGGAGGCTGCTGCCGCCGTCGCCGCCACCCGGTATCCGCCGCGCGGTGGCCGCTCCTTCGGCCCGGTCCGCGCCCAGATCGCGACCGGCTCGAAGGCCGTGGCGGACCTCGAGGAAATCTTCGTGGCTGTCATGGTCGAGACTGCCCAAGGCCTGGAGCGGGTCGAAGAGATTGCCGCCGTCGAGGGCGTCGATGCCATTTACTGTGGCCCGGCTGACCTGGCACTGGCCATGGGCATCGAGCCGGCATACGAGCGTCCCGAGCAGGAGCACATCGACGCGATCGAGCGCATCCGTAAGGCCTGCGTGGACAACGGCATCATTGCTGGGGTGCACTGCGCCGATGGCGCGATGGCCTCGCGTCGGGTCGCTCAGGGCTTCCAGATGACCACGATCATGAACGACCTGGCGCTGCTGCGTTCGGCCGGCGCTGCGGAGTTGGCTCGCGCCAGGCAGTGATTCGCATGACCCCGATCGATTCTGCACTGCCGACCGTCGGCGTGGTGGGCCTTGGCATCATGGGCATGCCCATGGCCGGCCACGTCCGCGCGGCTGGATTCCGCACACTCGGCGTGATTCGGAACCCGGCCCGCGCGGCCCGCGCCGCGGAACTCGGCATCGAGCTCGTCGCCGACCCGGCGGCGCTCGGCGCTGAGGTAGACATCGTGCTCACCGTGCTCCCCGACAGCCCTGACGTCCGCGAGGTGCTATTCGGCGAGCGCGGCGCAGCCAGCACGCTGCGGCCAGGCACGCTCGTGATCGACGCCAGCACCATCAGCCCGGAAGCGGCCACGCTGCTCGGCAAGGACCTGGCCGCCCTTGGCATCGGCTTCGTCGACGCACCCATCAGTGGCGGCGAGGCGGGCGCCATCGGCGGCTCGCTGGCCGTGATGGTCGGTGGCAGTGCCTCGGACGTGGCCCAGGCCATGCCGATCCTTGAAACCTTCGGCGGCCTCATCCGCCACGTCGGTCCGAGCGGCAGTGGCCAGATCGTCAAGGTTGCGAATCAGATTCTGGTTGCCGGCCACCTCGCACTCACCGCGGAGGCGTTGACCTTGCTGCACAAGGCTGACATCAACCTGGACGCCGCGGTCGCGCTGCTGGGCTCGGGCCTGGCTGCGAGCCGCGTGCTCGAGCGCAAGTCCGGTGCGATGCGAGCGGCGGACTTCACCCCCGGCTTCCGGCTGGAACTGCATCATAAGGACCTGCGAATCGCGATGGCGACGGTGGCGGCGCTGGGCACCGCCTCGCCGCTGGGGTCGGTGGCTGCCGAACTGGTCGAGGCGCTGTGCCGCGACGGTTTCGGCAGCGAAGACCACTCCGCGATCGTTCGCGTCGTTGCCGAACAGTCCGGCCTCACTCTCCCCTTCACTCCACCCACGAATCGAAAGGAGTCGGCATGACCGACCTCAGGACCTTCGGGCGGACCGACGATGACGCGCAGTTGCGCGAAATCGCTCGAGTCATCCGGGAAGACATCATCCGGATGCTGCACGCCGCAGGCAGCGGCCACAGCGCCGGCCCGCTCGGTATGGCTGAACTGCTGACCGCGCTGTACTTCAACACCATGAACCACGACCCACAGAACCCGGACTGGGAGGAACGCGACGTGTTCTTCCTCAGCAACGGCCACACCGCGCCGGTACTGTACGCGGCCATGGCCCGCGCTGGCTACTTCCCGGTCGAGGAACTGCTGACGCTGCGCCAGTATGGCTCGCGCCTGCAGGGTCACCCGGAACGTCACGCACTGCCGGGCCTCGAGAGCACCTCGGGTCCGCTGGGCAGTGGCTTGTCGCAGGCAGCCGGCTACGCCTACGTTGCCAAGAACATCGACAAGCAGCGTCACCGCACCATCTTCACCATCATGGGTGACGGCGAGATCAACGAGGGCAACGTCTGGGAGGCCGCCATGTTCGCCGGCGGCTACGCGCTCGGCAACCTCGTGGCGATCATCGACCGTAACAACATCCAGATCGACGGTTCCACCGAGGACGTCATGCCGCTGCGGGATCTGCGCGCTAAGTGGGAATCGTTCGACTGGCACGTCCTGGAGATCGATGGCAACAACGTTCGAGCCGTGGTGGATGCCATCAACCTCGGCCGCGCGGTCACCGCTGCCCCGACCATGATCATCGCGAACACGGTCCCAGGCAAGGGTGTGCCATTCATGGAGTTCGACCACAAGTGGCACGGCAACCCGCCGAACGCCGAGCAGGCCGCTGAGGCCCTGCGCATTCTGAAGGGAGCCTAAGGATGACTGCCTACCCCCTCGCATCCGGCATTGGAACGAGCGACGTCACCCTCGAGCCGATTCGCGCTGGCTTCGGTCGGGGTCTGCTGGCCGCCGGCAAGCTGGACGAGCGAATCGTGGCACTCTGCGCTGACCTCACCGAGAGCACGCAGATGCACCTGTTTAAGCACGAGTTCCCCAACCGCTTCATCGAGGTGGGCGTCGCGGAACAAAACCTGGTGACCGTGGCGGCCGGTATGGCGCACGCGGGCAAGATCCCCTTCACCAGCAGCTACGCCGCGTTTAGCCCGGGTCGTAACTGGGAGCAGTTCAAGACCACGGCTGCCCTGAACGATCAGCCGGTGACCATCGTGGGCTCGCACGCGGGCATCAACGTGGGTCCGGACGGTGCCACACACCAGATGCTCGAGGACATCGCCATCATGCGCGTGATCCCGAATGTCCGCGTCATCGCCCCCGGCGACAGCATTGAGGCCGAGAAGGCCACGATGGCCATCGCCGCGAACCCGGCGCCGTCCTACTTGCGCCTAGCTCGGGACAAGACTCCGATCTTCTCGACCGCGGACTCACCGTTCGAGATCGGCAAGGCGTATGTACTGCGCGAGGGCAAGGACCTGAGCATCTTCTCGACCGGCACCATGACCTACCACGCACTCGTGGCAGCCGACCAGCTGTCGAGCAAGGGTATCGACGTCGAGGTGGTCCACGTGCCGACCATCAAGCCGCTGGACGAGGAGACGATCCTCGCCAGCGTGCGCAAGACCGGTCGCGCCGTCGCGGTCGAGGAGGCACAGGTTGCTGGCGGCCTCGGCAGCGCTATCGCTGAGGTCACGTCGCTGCGCCACCCGGTGCAACTGCTACGCCTGGGCGTGTTCGACCGCTTCGGCGAGAGCGGCGCGCCGACCGAGCTGCTGGACGCGTTCCGTCTGACCGGTCCGAAGATCGCCGAGGACATTCACGCGCACCTGCAACAGCACGCCTAACTGCGAGGGGCGGGCAGGCAATCGTGCTTGCCCGCCCTTTTGCTGTCCTCCCCCTGCCACTAATCTGAGCGTGACCCCGTGTCCAGTCTGTCCGCGTGGCGGGACAGATGTACCACCGCATGGTACAATTACTCCAGCCACAGCATTCAAGGAGCTACCGCAATGACCGCCGTCGTCACGCTGACCCCTGCCCCGGTAGTGGATCGCACGTACAGCGTTACCGACCTCGTCCTCGGCAAGGTGAATCGGGCCGGTGCGGTCTACGAGTTCCTCAGCGGCAAAGGGCTGAACGTGGCGCGCACCCTGCACAGCGCAGGCCGCACCGTCGGGGCGATCCTGCCCATCGGACGCGACGACGAGCATGTCATCCGCCACAACCCGCAGCAGCAGAACTTGCACGTCGTGCCGATCGCGGGCCGCGTGCGCGTGAACATCAGCATCGTCGAAGCGGGTGGCCGCACCACCAACGTCAACCAGCACGCAGTGCCGATCGCCGCCGCCGACTGGGACTCGGTCATCGAGGCCACCCTGGACGAGATCGATGCGCGGCAGGCCGAGTGGTTGGTAGTGTGCGGCTCGTTCCCGGTCATCGCCGAGACCGGGGTGGGCGTGGACCTGACCGCCCTGCTCGAGGGAGCGCACGAGCGGGGTGCCCGCGTGGCACTCGACACCTCCGGGTCCGCGCTGCAGCGCTGGGGGCGGCACCCGCTGGTCGACGTGATCAAGCCGAACGCGGACGAGCTCGCCTCGCTGGTGGAGCGAGACCTGCTGACCTTCGGTGACGTGATCGATGCCAGTCGGGAACTGATCGCCGGCGGCCTCGAAGTCGTGCTCGCCAGCCTCGGCGGCGACGGCGCCTTGGCGATCACTGCCGACAGCGCTTCACTGGCGGCAGCCACCGCCGTGCAGGTAGTGAACACCACCGGCGCGGGCGACGCCTTCCTCGCCGGTTTCCTCAGCGCAGCGACGCCCGAGCACGCTCCGCGTGACGAACGCGGGCTCGCTGCCATCGACCTCGAGGCGGGCCTGCTGCAGGGCGCGTCCTTCGGCGCCCACGCAGTCGCCATGCCCACCACCGTGCTCGAGCGTCTCGACGAGGCGCCGAAGGCGCAGTTGCTGCCCATCGACCCGAGCCGCCAGCTCGCCGAGGCGACCCGCGTCAGCTAACGCGCGGCAGCGGACGCGGCGCCGGCCGCAGGGGTAGCCGCCTCGGCAGCAGCACTGGTTTCAGCAACCGGCAAGACCACCGTGAACACGGTTCGCCCCGGGGCACTGGTCACGCGGATCTCGCCGTGGTGTGCTGCCACGAGCGCGGCAGCGATCGCGAGCCCGAGACCGGTGGAACCGGTGCTGCGACTGCGCGAGGCGTCACCACGCACGAAGCGGTCGAAGACGTGCGGCAGCACCTCCGGATCGATGCCGGGACCGTTGTCGGTCACCGTGACCACCGCCTCGCCACCGATGACGGTCAGCGCCAGCACCGCCGAGGTCCCAGCCGGCGTGTGTGCCCGCACATTCCCGAGCAGGTTCACGATGACCTGCTGCAGGCGGGAGGCGTCCATCGCCACCTGCACCTGCTCGGCGGAGGGGTCGATCTCGCACGCCCACTCGTAGTCGGGCCCGGCCGCGGCAGCATCGGCGACCGCGGTGCGCAGCAACGGTGCCAGCGGTTGCGGCAAGCGCTGCAGCACTGGCTCGGCGTCCAGTCGCGCCAACAGCAGCAAGTCCTCGACCAGCGAGCCCATGCGGATCGACTCGGCCTCGACCCGGCTGAGCGCATGGACTGCGTCGGGATGCAAGTCATATTGCCCACGGCGGGTCAGTTCCGCATAGCCGCGAATCGAGGCCAGTGGCGTGCGGAGCTCATGGCTCGCGTCCGCGACGAACCGTCGCAGCTGCTGCTCACTGGCCTCGCGGGCCTGCAGGGAGATTTCGAGGTGGTCCAGCATGCGGTTGAAGGCGAGGCCCACCTGGCCGACCTCGGTATCCGGATTGGTGGCGTCCTCGGCGAGGCGCGGAGGCATCTGGACCGACCCGCGGTCGAGGGAGAGCCCCGCGACCTGAACCGCCGCCTCGCGGACCCGGCCCAGGGGGCGCAGGCTCCGGCGCACTGCCCAGGAGCCGGCGGCGAAGGCCGCCAGCAATGCCAGCGCGGTCACGCCCACCACCAGCCACGTCATGCCAGCCGTGGTGCGGTCCACGCCGCGCATCGGGAGACCGATGACGAGTTGGGTCTGTGAGGTCACCGATACCGCAGCGATTCGGTAGGTTCCGAGGTCTGGGCCCAGGTCCGCTGACTGTGGGTGCGCACTCGCCTGTTGCAGCGCGGTGCTGGGCAGGGCTGCGGCGCTGAGTGCCACACTGGTGCCGTTCGGCTGCAGATAGCCGACCACCTGCGTCTCACCGGCGGAGACGAGGGCACCGATGGTACCTGGCGACTGCCCCGGGATTTCCAAAATAGCGGCGCGCTGCTGGTTGTCGGCCATCTGGCCGAACTGACCAAGCTTTCCCGGCAACTGGTCCGGCAGCAGCGGGACGAACTTCAGCTTGCTGCGCTCGGCGGTCTCAAGGAGTTGGCTGTCCAGCTGGTTCATCATGAGCTGTCGGACGCCGACCACAGCAACCGTGCCCACGATCGCTGCGAACAGGGTGAGCAACACTAGGAAACCGACGAGCAGTTGCGTGCGCATCGGCCAATTCCGCACGTGCCATCGTCGTCGCGATCGCGGCGTGGCGGCCGCGGCCAGGGCGCCGGTCTCGGCCTCGGTCATCACTGCGGTGCCTTGAGCATGTATCCGACGCCGCGCACCGTGTGGATGAGTTCGGGGGCGCCGACAGCGGCGAGCTTCTTGCGCAGGTACGAGATGTAGAGTTCCACGACGCTGGCGCGGCCGGTGAACTCGTAACTCCAGACTCGATCCAGAATCTGGTCCTTGCTGAGTACCGTGCGGGGGTTGCGCATCAGGTAACGCAGCAGTTCGAACTCGGTCGCGGTGAGCTGGATGGGCGCTCCGGCGTAGGCGACCTCGTAGGAGTCCTCGTCGAGGGTGAGGTCCCCGACCGACAGCACGCTGGATTCGCCCGCCAGCAGCGTGCTGCGACGGATCAGTGCCCGCAGCCTCGCCACCACCTCCTCCAAGCTGAACGGCTTAGTGACGTAATCGTCTCCCCCGGCGGTGAGACCAGCGATGCGGTCCGTGACCGAATCCTTCGCGGTGAGGAACAGCACCGGCACGTTGTTCCCGGACTGGCGCAGCCGTGACAGCACCTGCATCCCGTCGATGTCCGGCATCATGATGTCCAGCACGATCGCGTCCGGGTCGAAGGCCGCCGCCTCGCGCAGTGCCGCAGCGCCGTCGTCCGCGGCGGCCACTTGCCAGCCTTCATAGCGCAAGGCCATCGACAGCAGGTCGCGCAGGCTCGCCTCGTCGTCGACCACGAGGACCCGGACCGGCGACCCGTCGGGTCGACGCATCTGGTCGCGCTGCGCTCCTTCTGTCATGGCAGCAGTATCCGCCGGAATCCTTTGTGGTATCTATGAATCCCCCACGAGGCGATGCCCACGCCGACTCGTCAACGGGGCTGCCAGACACCTCCCGCCTCCAGCCACGCCGCAGGGGTGCGCAGTAGGCTGGAGTCGTGTCGATCGCCAGCGAGATGCCCCCGACTCTGGGGCTCGCCGACCCGTTCCAGCGCGTCGTCGCCGACGCCGGAGATCGGGTCGCGTGGCTGCGTGCCCGCAGCCGCGGTATCACCGCCACGGACGCGGCGCTGCTGACCAGTGATGCTGGCATCGCCTCGGTGGTGCGTCGCAAGATCGAGGGCGACGGCTTCCGTGGGAACGCCTTCACCGATCACGGTCGGGCACGCGAGGCGGCCATCGCGGCCTGGACGAAGCGCGAACACGGCATTGACCCGTCGACCCTGCTGTTCCACGCCGCCACCGACCGACGCCACCTCGCCACGCCAGACGGCCTGCGGATCCAGCAGGGCCGGATCGAACTGGCCGAGTACAAGACCACGAGCAAGCCGTGGCGCAGCGTTCCGCGCTCCTACCTGCGTCAGGTGTGGTGGCAGCAATACGTGCTCGGCGCCGAACGCACGCTCGTGGTCTGGGAAGAACACCACAACTTCGTCCCCGTTGCGGCCGAGCCGCGCTGGTGCTGGATCGACCGCGACGAAGACGAAATCGCAGCGTTGGTCTATCGCGCGGACGAAGTGCTGCTCCGCCTCACCACCCCCACCCGCTGAGGAACCCCACCATGGCTACTGAATCCACTCTGCCCGCAACGATGCAGGCCGTCGTCTTTGACGCCCCCGGCGACCCCGACGTGCTGCACGTCGCCGAGGTCCCGCTGCCGACCCCGGTGATCGCCGAGTCGCTGGTGCGAGTCCGCGCCGCGGGCGTGAACCCGATTGACGCGAAGACTCGATCGGGCTACGCGGCCGCCACCACCAAGCAGCTGCAGTACCCGGCGATCGTCGGCGGCGACTTCAGCGGCGAGCTCGTCGCAGCCCCCTACGCGGCGTTCCCGCTGCAGCCCGGCGACGAGGTCTACGGCATGGTGACCGTTCCCCGGTGGCCGGGCAGCTACGCCCAGTACGTCATCGCTCCGCACCTCACCATTGCCCGGAAGCCCACGAACCTGACCCACGAGGAGGCAGCGGCCGTCCCCCTCGCGGTCCTCACCGCCTGGGGCATGCTGGTCGACGTGGCCCGGGTCCACACCGGCCAGCGCGTGCTCATCCACGCTGGGGCCGGCGGGGTCGGCCACTTTGCGGTGCAGATCGCTCGCTACTTTGGCGCGATCGTGACCGCCACCGGTAGCGCCCGCAACCAGGACTTCCTGCGTGAACTCGGCGCCCACCGCACCGTGGACTACACCGCGGAACGCTTCGAAGACGTCGTCGGCGAGCAGGACTTGGTGATCGATCTGATCGGGAACGTCCGCGAGGACACCGGCACGCGATCGCTGCAGGTGCTGCGTTCGGGCGGGCTGCTGGTGAACGCACCCACCGGCTCGTGGCCGACCATGGCCGAGGAGGCCGCAGCCGCTGGCATCGAGGCCACCACCTACAAGCTGGCCCCTGCCAGCGGCACGCTCGACACCATCACCCGGCTGTTTGAGGACGGCAGCCTCAAGGTCCACGTCGACCAGGTCTACGACTTCACCGACGCCGCCGAGGCGCACCGCCAGATCGAATCCGGCAGCACCCGCGGCAAGCTCGTCATCCGCGTGCCGTAGCGCTCACCGCAACAACGACGAAGCCCCGCTGGCGAACCAGCGGGGCTTCGTGCGAATTGCTGCTTACAGCGAGTTGACGTCGAGCGGGATGCCCGGGCCGAAGGTCGTCGAGACGGCGCCCTTCTGCACGTAGCGGCCCTTCGAGGTGCTCGGCTTGAGGCGCAGCACCTCTTCGATCGCTGCCTTGATGTTGTCGCTCAACTGCTCAGCGGTGAAGCTGGCCTTGCCCACGATGAAGTGAACGTTGGCGTGCTTGTCGACACGGAACTCGATCTTGCCACCCTTGATGTCGGTCACGGCCTTCGCCACGTCCGGGGTCACGGTGCCAGTCTTCGGGTTCGGCATGAGGCCACGCGGACCCAGGACCTTACCCAGACGACCGACCTGGCCCATGAGTTCGGGGGTCGACACAGCCGAGTCGAATGCGGTGTAGCCAGCGGCCACCTTTTCGATCAGCTCGACGCCACCGACCTCGTCGGCGCCAGCGGCAATTGCAGCCTCGGCGGCCGGACCGGTCGCGAACACAATGACACGAGCGGTCTTACCGGTGCCGTGCGGCAGGTTGACGGTACCGCGGACCATCTGGTCCGCCTTGCGCGGGTCCACACCGAGCTTGAGCGCGACCTCAACGGTCGAGTCAAACTTGGCCGAACCGGTCTCCTTGGCGAGGGCAACAGCCTCGGTCGGAGTGTAGAACTTGCCAGCCTCGATCTTCTCGGCGGCGGCGCGGTATGCCTTGGACTTGGTCGCCATTGTGATTAGTCCTCCACCGTGATGCCCATGGAGCGCGCGGTGCCAGCAATGATGTTGGCAGCGGCCTCGATGTCGTTTGCGTTCAAGTCGGGCTGCTTGGTCTCAGCGATCTGGCGAACCTGCTCGCGGGTCAGCTTCGCAACCTTGACGTTGTGCGGAGTCGACGAACCCTTCTGGATGCCAGCGGCCTTCTTGATGAGTTCTGCGGCCGGCGGGGTCTTCAGGATGAAGGTGAACGAGCGGTCCTCGTACACGGTGATTTCAACCGGAATGACGTTGCCGCGCTGCGACTCAGTCGCTGCGTTGTACGCCTTGCAGAACTCCATGATGTTCACGCCGTGCTGACCCAGCGCCGGACCGATCGGCGGCGCGGGGTTGGCTGCACCGGCGTTGATCTGGAGCTTGATCAGCCCCGTGACCTTCTTCTTGGGTGCCATGTGTTTTTCCCTTTCGTCCGAGCGCACCGGTTGGTGCACTCTCCCGCAGGCCCGGCTTGTCCGGGGAGCGGTGGCTTGTGTGGCTAGAGCTTGGTGACCTGGTCGAAGCTGAGCTCGACCGGGGTCTCACGCTCGAACAGCGACACGAGCACGGTGAGCTTGCCGCTCTCCGGCTTGATTTCGCTGATGGTGCCCGGCAGACCCGCGAAGGAGCCTTCCTTGATGGTGATGGTCTCGCCGATCTCGAAGTCGATGTCGGTGGTGACCACGCGAGGAGCAACGGCCTGGCCCTTGCCGCCACCCTTGGTCGGGGCGACTTCCTGGACCTGCACGAGGCTCTTGAGCATGTTGAAGGACTCTTCGAAGCGCAGCGGCACCGGGTTGTGGGCGTTGCCCACGAAGCCGGTCACACCCGGGGTGTGGCGGACCACGGACCAGCTGTCTTCGTTCAGGTCCATACGAACGAGCACGTAGCCGGGAACGCGGACGCGGTTCACCAGCTTGCGCTGACCGTTCTTAACCTCGACGACGTCCTCGGTCGGGACCTCAACCTGGTGGATGTACTCCTCCATGTTGAGCGACTGACGACGGCTCTCGATGTTGGCCTTCACGCGCTTCTCGAAGCCGGCGTAGGAGTGGATGACGTACCACTTCCCCGGCAGGCGACGCAGTTCGGCGCGGAATGCGGCGTAGGGGTCGTCGGCGTCTTCGGCCGACTCGGCGGGAGCCTCAGCGGCCTCCTCGGCAGCAGCCTCGGCGGCGACATCCTCGGTCGCGACGTCGTCCTCGCCAGCGTCGAGCGTCGACTCAGCCTGGTCAGCGACTTCCTCGCTTGCCAGTTCCTCGTCGAATTCGCGTTCGGTCTCAGACACGTCAGTTACCTTCTTCGATCTTGTGTACGTCGGTCAGTCTTGCGGCGCTTAGCCTGCGACCGGACCGTCACCAAAGACGAACAGCGTCAGCAGACCAAACAGGCGATCCAGTCCGTAGATCACGGCGGTCATGATCAGCACGAATGCCAGAACCACCAGTGTGAAGTTGATCAGTTCCTTCCACGTGGGAGTAACGACCTTCTTCAGTTCGTCCCACACCTGGCGGAAGAACAGGGCGACCCGGCCGAGCGGACCACGGCGTGCAGCACCTTCGCGACGTGCCTTGGCGACGACGTCTTCGCTCGGCTCATCAACGATGTTGCGTGCCACTGCTGCCTTCTTCCTATGGTGTAGTCCGGGTGACCGGACTTGCAGGGCGGACAGGACTCGAACCTGCAACCTGCGGTTTTGGAGACCGCTGCTCTACCAATTGAGCCACCGCCCTAGGTATGGAAACCGTTGCGCTTAGCCACGCCTCGTCCCAAGACGAATCTAGGGGGAATGGGCATAACGAAGTATGGCAGGTTTCAACTACCGGAGTTCATTCTAGGTCAGCAACGCTCGAAACGTAAAGCCGAGCGATTTCCACCGCCCAGTGCGTGATTTCCCTGGCATCGGTATCCATCTTGGGGACTCTCAACTGGCAACTCCCTGGATAGCAGCGTATGCTCCAAACTCAAGCGAAGTTCAGCTTCTTTGTCAGGAGAGGAGCGGACGATGAGCATGACGGACATTGCAGTGTCGGAATTGTCCGACGAGCAACTCCTCGCCAGCGCCCGGTCAGGTGACAGCGCCGCATTCAGCGAGCTCTGGCACCGCCATCAGCGCGCGGCAATTCGGATGGCCAAGTCCTTCACGCGGATGGACGCGGAAGACCTCGTTGCCGAGGCGTTCACCAGCGTCCTGGACACCGTCCAACGCGGCGGCGGCCCGAGCGGCGCCTTCCGTCCCTACCTGTACGCCGTCATTCGCAACCTCGCCCGTCGCTCGTATCACGGCCAGCGCGAACTCACCGTCGAGGACATCGTCGCCGTCGCCGACTCCCAGGATGACAACCACGACGATCTGCCGCGGCGCGTGGATCGCGACCTCATCATTCGTGCGTTCTCCAGCCTGCCGGAGCGCTGGCAAACCGTGCTCTGGTACACCGCGGTCGAAGGCATGCCCCCGCGCGAGGTCGGCCCGCTGCTCGGCATTAGCGACAACGCGGTGTCCGCCCTCGCGGTGCGAGCCCGGGACGGGCTGCGCGAGGCCTGGATTCAGGCGCATGTCACCAGCACCGCTCGCACCGGCGAGTGCGGCTGGGTGGTCGCGCACCTCGGCGCGCACCTCGGCGACGGCCTCGGCAAGCGTGACAGTGCTCGTATGAGCAAGCACCTCTCGACCTGCGATGACTGCCAGGCCCTCGGCCTGGAGGCACAGCAGACCAGCTCGATGCTGGCCCCGAGCCTGATCCCGGCGATCGTCGGCACCTCGGCCGGCGCGGTCTGGCTGCAGGGCGCGGTTGGCGCCGGTGCTGCGACGGCACTGGCCCTGACGGGCGCCGGCGGCGTGGGTGCCGCTGGTATGGCCGGTATTGGCCTCGCCGGCGGCGGCGCGCTCACCTCGTGGCTGGTTGCCGCCAGCGTGACCGCACTCGTGGTCACTGGTGCGGTCGTGGTTCTGCCTCGAGCGTTCGACCCCGAGACCGGCACGGGTGGCCCCACGATCACCGTGGAGCCCCCGGGCGGCGGCAGCGGTGGTGGCACCGGCGGTGGGGACGAGACCATCCTCACCGGCGATGGCTCGATCGGCACCGGGGATGGATCCGGCGACGGGAGTGGCGACGGCTCTGGCGACAGCCTGCTCGACGGCACTGGCGGCCTGCTCGGCGGGGTGGGCGACACCCTTGACGGCGTCGGCGGCATTCTTGACGGGACGCTGGATGGCGTCGGCGGCACCGTCGGTGGTGTGCTTGACGGCGTCGGCGGCACGGTGGGCGGCGTGCTCGATGGCGTCGGCGGCACGGTCGGTGGTGTACTCGATGGCGTCGGCGGCGTCCTCGATGGGCTGACCGGTGGGAACACCGGCAGCACGGTGACCGGTGCTGTGGGTGACGTTGCGAACGGCGTCACGGGTGCTGTTGGCGACGTGGTCGGCGGCGTCACCGGAGCGGTCGGCGACGTCGTGGGCGGCGTTGCGGACGAGGTCGGCGACGTGGTCAGCGGCGTGTTGGGCGGCCTGGGTGGCCTGCTCGGCGGCGGCAAGGGCAAGAAGTAGCCCGCAGCCATCACGACTGTCGCAGACCTGCGCCGCGCGTGCGGGGTGATGCGATGTTGCGCACCCCGACGCTGGGAATCCGAACCGCCTGGCTGAGTGCTTTCTGAATATTCGTGACAATTTCCGCGAAACCGCGTCACGAACCACACATTCCTGCCTCCCCTCCCTCACGGCACCAATTCGGGATGGTGCCCGTCGGCTTGATCAGGGTCAAGTCGGCGCAATGGAGCGGAGAGAGCAATGTTTACCCAGCGAAGGAGTACACGTGCAGCAGTTGCGAGCGCGCTCGCACTCACACTGATCACCACGGCAGCGCCCGCATTCGCGGCGGATTCGGACGAGCCGACCACGACTGCGGAGGCGCGCCTGATTGACGGCAAGGTCCTCGGCATCAATCTCGACCAGATTGCTGCCCTTGAAGACGCTTCGGTGCGCAACACCGGTGGCGGCACCGTCACCAAGTCGCACCCCCTCACGGCGGGAGTGCTCAAGAAGATCAAAATCTCGGTGCCGGGCGGTATCAAGATCAGCCTCGGTGACCTCATCACCGGCGGCGCCCTTGGTCAATACGCCGAGGCGCGCAGTACCGGCGCCGCGACCGCGGCTGCTGGTGCCGTATCGGACAGTGGCGCCGTGGCCTTGGGCAGCGGCTCAGGTGGCACCACCGTGGTTGACCTCGACGCCCTCCTGGGCGACCGGCTCACCAGCGAGATTGCTTCGCTGAAACTGCTGGTCGGCGCCATCACCTCCAAGGTCACTGCCTCCGAGTCGGGCAACCTGCACGGCAGCTACTCGCTGGCCTCACTGAAGCTGCAGTTCCAGGCGCCAGCGATCAAGAAGGTGAACTCGCGGCTGTCGAAGCTGCTGGACGGCATTCGCGCCGATATCGGCGCCCTGGTCGGCAAGAACGGCGCCCTGCTCGCGCAGGTCAGTTCGGCACTGCAGAACGTCGACGCTTCGTTGAAGTTGGCCGGTGCTTCGGTCGAAGCCTCGGCAACCATCAACTTCGACCTCGACGCCGCACTGCAGCGGGCGCTGCGGTTGCAGCTCAGCCAGCGTGGCTTGAGCGTCGACCTCAAGACTGGTGTGGTCACGGTGGATCTGGCGGCCCTGCCGCGCGGCGCCACCCTGAACGGCCGAGGCGTGGGCACGGAAGTGCTCGCTTCCTCGCTGGTCAGTGACATCACCGGCGGCGTCATGGATCTGATCGATGATGCCGTGAACGAGGCAGTGGACATCGTCGAGGCGGCCCTGCGCAACGCATCCGTGAAGATCCGGGTCGCCATCTCCTTCTCGACCGACAAGATCGTCGGCCACAAGGAAGTGCTGAAGACGGTCGTCAAGGAAGTCACCGAGATTGTGCCCGGTGTCTGCCCTGACCTGCCGTCGAACAACAGCGGCGGCCTGCTTGGCGGCATCGGCAACCTGGTGGGCGGAGTCGTCGGTGGCGTGTGTGATGCGGTGGACAAGGTCGTGACCAAGTTGGTGACCACCACCGAGAAGGTGCTCGAGCCGATCATCGAGAAGCTCAAGACCTCGGTGGAACTGAAGATTGATGCGAACGTCGGCCAGTTGCTCAGCGGCGCTGCCGCGACGGCCACCGTCGACGTGCAGGTGCTGGGTATCAAGAAGTCGCTGAACCTGTCGGCCCTGCTGACCGGCCTCGGCCAGGTGCTCGATCGCGTCCTCTTCGGTTCGGACAGCACGGTTCGCTCCCTCGCCTCGGCCGTCGACCGGCAGGTCCTCGCGCCGGTGACGAAGGCGCTGACCGGACCTGAGCAGAGTCTGGGCGCCGCGTTGCAGAACGTGGTCTCGGTGAAACTCAACGTGCAAGAGCCGCAGCAGCAGGGTGACACCCAGGCACTGCGTCAGACCGCACTGCGCGTCGATGTGGCTGGTGGCTCGCTGGCCCGCCTAGACCTGGCGAACGCTCGGGTCGCCGTGCAGGCGGCAGCCGGGACGAACCCGCCGGGGACCAACCCGCCGGGCACCAACCCGCCGGGCGGTAACGATCCGGATGTGGACACGTTGCCCACGTCCTACGACCGCACCCTGCTCTGGACCGGTGTCGACGTGATGCCGTACCTGATCGCAGCCATGGTGGTGCTCCTGCTCGGTGCAGGTGCCCGCCTCCTCATCAGCCGACGTAGGTCGGTGCCGAGCGGCGACGAGCCGCTCGCGTAGGTCACCGCGGGGGAATCACCCCCGTTCCCTGACCTCATACCCAGCCAGGGTCCGTGCGAAACCAGCGCGGACCCTGGTTGCGGTCGTATGCTCGTAGTCGTGTCTACCCAGCCCTCAGAATCCAACCCCGGTGCGCAGGCCGGCGTTCCGCCGCGCATCTCCCCTCGTATCGCGGCGATTGCCGAAAGCGCGACCCTGAAGGTCGACGCCAAGGCCAAGGCCCTCAAGGCCGCCGGTCGCCCCGTAGTCAGCTTCGCCGCCGGCGAGCCCGACTTCGCCACTCCGGCCCACATCGTTGAGGCCGCCGTCGCGGCCGCGACCGATCCCGCCAGCCACCGTTACACTCCGGCTTCCGGTCTGCCTGAGTTGCGTTCGGCCATTGCGGCAAAGGTTCTGGCGGATTCGGGCGTGACCATCGACCCCGCCAACATCATCGTCACCAACGGTGGCAAGCAGGCCGTCTACCAGGCCTTCCAGGTTGCCGTCGGCGAGGGCGACGAAGTGCTGCTGCCCGCACCGTACTGGACCACCTACCCCGAGGCGATCAAGCTCGCTGGCGGCACCCCGGTCGAGGTCTTCGCCGGCGCCGACCAGGGCTACAAAGTCACCGTGGCGCAGCTCGAGGCGGCTCGCACCGAGCGCACCCGAGTGCTGCTGCTGTGCTCGCCCTCGAACCCGACCGGCGCGGTCTACACCGCCGAGGAGATCACCGCCATCGGTCGCTGGGCGGCCGAACACGGCCTCTGGGTCATCTCGGACGACATCTACCAGCACCTCGTCTACGACGGCCTGCAGACCACCAGCCTGCTGGCTGCGGTGCCGGAACTCGCCGATCGCACCATCGTCGTCGACGGTGTTGCCAAGACCTACGCCATGACCGGTTGGCGAGTGGGCTGGATGTACGGCCCGACCGCCGCCATCAAGGCTGCGGCGAACCTGCAGTCGCACCTCAGCTCGAACGTGAACAACATCGCGCAGAAGGCAGCGCTGGCGGCCCTCACTGGCTCGCAGGACGCCGTGGACACCATGCGCACCGCCTTCGAACGTCGCCGCAAGGCGATCGTCGCGGGTTTGAACGCGGTGAACGGCTTTAGCGTGCCGACCCCAGGTGGCGCGTTCTACGTTTACGCAGACGTGACCGGCGTGCTGGGCCGTGAATGGGACGGTGTGCAGATCAACACCTCCCTGGAGCTTGCGGACTTCATCCTGGACCGCGCCGAGGTGGCTGCGGTGCCGGGCGAGGCCTTCGGCCCGAGCGGCTACCTGCGGTTCAGCTACGCGCTCAGCGATGAGGACATCGCCGAGGGTGTGAGCCGGATTCAGCGCCTGTTCGCCGAGTAACGCCGACAGTCCGTCGAGGCCCGTTCCCGGCATTCCAGGGGCGGGCTTCGTGGTTTCTGCACGTCCCGCCTCGCCGAATCCACCAGCCGATCTGCCCAGTTCCACCGGCTGACCGGGCCGTGTCCACCGATCGGTGGACACCCAAAGTTCCACCGATCAGTCGCTGTGACACCCCCCTGCCAAAACGAGATGCTGGATGTCATGAACGCACAGCATGACACGGTGATTCGGGTCGAGAATCTGCAGAAGCGCTACGCCGACGTGACCACGGTCAACGGCCTGAGCTTCACCATCGAACGCGGCGAGACCTTCGCCCTGCTCGGCCCGAACGGCGCCGGCAAGTCGACCACGATCGAGATTCTTGAGGGCTACCGCACCCGCAGCGGCGGCACCGTTTCCGTCCTGGGCTGCGACCCGGAGCAGGCGGGCCTGGACTGGCGCTCGCGCCTCGGCATCGTGCTGCAGTCCACCGGTGAGACCGGTGGCGCCACGGTCCGCGAACAACTGCGCCACTTCGCTGGCATGTACCCGAACCCGCGCAACGTGGACGAGGTGATTGCCGCCGTCGGCCTCGAGGCCAAGGCCGGCACCCAGATCCGTCACCTCTCCGGCGGTCAGCGCCGCCGCGTCGACGTCGCGCTCGGCATCATCGGCCGTCCGGAGGTGCTGTTCCTGGACGAGCCGACCACCGGTTTCGACCCGTCGGCGCGCCGCCAGTTCTGGGACCTAATCCGCTCGCTCAAGGACGAGGGCACCACGACCCTGCTCACCACGCACTACCTCGACGAGGCGGCCCACCTCTCGGACCGAGTCGCCGTGATCGCCGCGGGCAAGCTTGCCGCGCTGGACACCGTCGATCGCCTCGGCAGCGACGAGGCCCGCACCCCGCTGGTGCGCTGGTGCGAGGGCGATGCGGTGCGTGAGCAGCGCACCCACGAACCCGGCCAGCTGGTCGCGTCGCTCGTCTCGGCCGCTGGCGGCCGCGAACCGCAGGGGCTGGAAGTCATCCGCCCCAGTCTGGAAGACATCTACCTCGGCCTGATCGCCGAGCACGACAGTGCCGCGGCCGCCGCCGCGCAGGAGGCATAACCATGACCACCACGATTGCTCCCGAAACGCAGGCCGCCACCCGCGCGCCGTATCGTCCCAACGCATTGAAGCTGGGCCTCGCCCAGGCCGTCTACGAGGTGCGCGGCTTCTTCCGCCTGCCAGACGCCGTCTTCTTCAACTTCGCCTTCCCGATCATGATGTTCGCCATCTTCGCTACCGCCTTCAGCGGCTCGCTCATCGGTGGCGGTCCGAACGGTGAGGGTGGCATCACGGCGGCCTCCTACTACCTGCCGGCCATGCTCGCTGCGGGCCTGCTGCTCTCGGGCGTGCAGACCCTGGCGATCGACATCGCCACCGAGCGTCACGACGGCACGCTGCGCCGCTTCGCGGGCACCCCGCTGCCGAAGCTGTCCTACTTCATCGGCAAGATCGGCCTGGTGCTGATCACGGCGGTGCTCCAGGCCGCGGTGCTGATCGCTGTGGCGGCGCTGTTCTTCGGCGTGGAACTGCCGACCGAGATGGAGTCGTGGCTCACTTTCGCGTGGGTGTTCCCGCTGGGTCTGGCAGCCTCGGCCGTGATCGGTATTGCGCTGTCTCGTCTGCCGCGCACGGCACGCAGTGCCTCGGCCGTGGTGGTGCCCCCGGTGCTGTTGCTGCAGTTCATCTCGGGCGTGTACCTGCCGTTCACCCAGCTGCCGGAATGGCTGCAGAATGTGGCCGGGATCTTCCCGCTGCGCTGGATGGCCCAGGGCCTGCGCTCGGTGTTCCTGCCGGACGCGTTCAAGGCTGTCGAGCAGGGTGGCGCCTGGAACCTGGACATGGTCGCGATCGTGCTGGGCGTCTGGCTGGTCGTTGGCCTGGTGGCCGCCACGCTCACCTTCCGCTGGCTGCCGAAGGACCGCTAAGCATTCACCCCAGCGGCCCGGTCGTCACCGCGACGGCCGGGCCCTGACCCATCTGCGAGATACTGAGGACACTATGGACGAGCAGACCAGTGCACGCGGCGAGGAGGTGCTGCAGCAGCGCCGGTGGTGGACGCTGGCCTTCGGGCTGACCGCGATCATCCTGGTGATCCTCAACATCTTCACCCCGAGCCTCGACTCGGCCCTGCCGCCAACCGCGGGCTTCGCCGCCATCGGTGCGATGCTGCTGACCTGGCTGCTGGCCAGCACGCAGCACCGCTGGTCGGTGGCAACGAACTACCTGGTGTGGCTGGGCATCATCGTGGCCCCCGGCGTCGCGATTGCCAGTAACCCCCCATTGGCGCTGGTGCAAGTGGTGCTCTACCCCTTCCTTTGGGCCAGCGCGCTGGGGGCGACCGAAGCGATCGTGGTGAATACCCTCGGCGCCATCTCGGTCGCCATCGGCATGTACTTCGGCTACAACGACGGGCCCGAGGGCGTCGCCCCGAGCATCGCCACCGCCGCGATCTCGCTCGGCTTCAGCATCTTCATGGGGCTCTGGATCGCCCGGATTGAGCGGGAGAGCATCATCCGCGGCCGGCTCGAGTCCGAACTGAGCGAGACCCGCGCCGAGGTGGTGGCGCTGCACGCGGAGCAGGGCGCCGCGGCCGAGCGTGAGCGGCTGTCCCGCGACCTGCACGACACGGTCGGGCAGAGCCTCGCTGGCCTGGTCCTGCTGGTGCAGCGGGCCCGGCGGGACCTGGCGGAGCAGCGGCTCACCGACGAGACGCTGGCCCCGATCGAGGAGGGTGCGCGTTCGGCGCTGGGTGAGATTCGCGCGGTGTTGGCGGCGACCAGCGCGGACGGGCTGGCCGAGCACGGCCTGATCGATGCGCTGGCGCGCCTGGCCGACCATTTCCGCCGCGAGACCGGCCTAGCGGTCACCACGAACCTGCCGGAGCACGCGTTCCTCGGTTTGGATCGCGCCCGCGAAGTCGTGTTGCTGCGCTGCGCGCAGGAGGCGCTGGCGAATGTGCGGAAGCACGCGCAGGCCACCAGTGCGACCCTGGCCCTGGTGCGCCTATACGACACGGTGCTGTTGACCGTTCAGGACAATGGCCGCGGCATCGGCGAGGTGCCGAAGGCGGACCGCGGCTTTGGCCTGAGTGGCATGCGCGAGCGCGTGCAACAAGTCGGTGGCAAGTTTGCGGTCTCCCCCGTGGCGGCCGGTGGGACGGAGGTCCTGGTGGAATTGCAGGTGCAGGCATGAGCGCGACCGCAGGGCCGCTGCGTATCCTCGTGGTCGACGACCACCCGATCGTGCGTGCGGGCATCATCGCGCTCCTGAGCGACGAGGCGGACATGCAGGTCATTGGTGAGGTCAACGATGGCAACGCCGCAGTGGCCGCCGTCGCGGAACATCAGCCGGACGTGGTGCTGATGGACCTGCGCATGCCCACCATGGACGGGGACGCCGCGACCGCGGCCATTCTCGCCGAGCATCCAGACACCAAGATCCTCATCCTGACCACGTTTGAGTCAGACGAGTCCATCCTGCGCGCGATCGAAGCCGGGGCACGCGGCTATCTGATGAAGGCGGCACCAGCTGAGGAGCTGCTCGCCGCGATCCGGGCCGTGGCCCGCGGGGAGGCGGCCCTGTCGCCCGCAATCGCGACCATGCTGGTGCAGCGACTGCACCGGCCTGCGCCGACCGAGGCCGCCGTGCATCTGACCGCGCGCGAGCGCGAAGTGCTGGCGCTGGTGGCCGAGGGCAAGAGCAATCCCGAGATCGCCGCCTCACTGGTGGTCTCCGAGGCGACCGTCAAAACGCACCTGCTGCGCATCTTCGCCAAGCTGGGCGTGCAGGATCGCACCCGCGCAGTCACGCGCGCGATGGAACTTGGCGTGCTCGACATGCCGCAGGGGCAGTAAGGGCAGGAGCCGCGCGCTACAGTTCCAGCCCGATACACCGGGGTTCCGGCTGCAGTATCACGCCGAACTCGCTGGAGACTCGCGCCTGGATCAGGCTGGCCAACTGCACGATCTCGGCCGCGGTGGCCCCGCCACGGTTCGTGAGCGCGAGCGTGTGCTTGCTCGACACCGCGGCCTTCGAGCCGGGGAGGGCGTAGCCGCGCTTGATGCCGGCGTGTTCGATCAGCCAGGCGGCGCTGAGCTTGACGCGCGGCTGCGGGCGCTGCGGCACCTGGTTCGGGTCAGCCATCGGCCAGCCCTCCGGCGAGAGCGGAATGACCCGCTCGCTCGGCTGCGGGCCGGTCGCCCAGCGCGGCGCGTCGGCGGGCAGGGTGCGGGCGAAGGCCTCGCTGACGATCGGGTTCACAAAGAACGAACCGGCGCTGCGCGAGTCCGGGTCGGCGGGGTCGAAGACCATCCCCTTGGAGGCGCGCAGTTCCAGCACGGCCGCGCGTACCTCATCGGCGGGCACTCGGTCACCGACGTGCACACCAAGGGACTGTGCCAGTTGCGCGTAGCCGATCGGCTGCGCCTGCGGCGAGCGCTGCAGCACGAAGGTGACGTCGAGGATCACCCCAAGGCGGCCGCGCTTGAAGATCGAGTCGCGGTAGCCGAGGCCGAGCTCGCCAACCCCCAGCGTCTGCACTTCCCCGGTCTCGAAGTCGAGGAACGTGACCGACTCGAGCGCGGAGGCGACTTCCTGACCGTAGGCGCCAATGTTCTGCATCGGGGCCGCGCCGACTGTGCCCGGGATCCCGGACAGCGCTTCGATGCCCGACAGGCCCTCGGCCACGGTGTAGGCGACGAGGTCGTCCCAGTTGTGACCCGCCTGTACCCGCAGTCGTACCTGCTCCTGCGCGGCGGCGTGCTCATCATCCGGGTCACCGGGCGCGATCGACGCACTCGGCAGCACCGCAATGCCCTGGGTCGCCATCAGCACGGCCGTACCGTCGAAGCCGTCATCGGCGACCAGCAGGTTCGAGCCCCCGCCGACGATCAGCCAGGGCTCCGGCTCGGACCACACGTCGAGGATCGCCTCGACCGCCGTGGCCGGGTCAGTGATGGTGACCCAGCGCAGCGGCGCCCCGCCCACACCGAACGTGGTGCGTGCGGCGAAGGGTTCAGGCTGTGCTTGCTGCATTACGCTCCGGTCGACTAGGCAGCGAAACGAACTTGGACCTGGGCCTTGCCCAGGACGGTGTCCCCCTCGAAGCGCACGTCCAAGTCGATGCGGGCCGTCTGGGCCTGCTCATCGATGGCGCCCACCTTGGCGGCGATCAGCAGGTCAGCGCCCTGCTGCGGGTCCACCACGACCGGGCGGGTGAATCGCACCTGATAGTCGAAGATACGGCCGGCGTCGCCGACCCAGTCGACCACCGGCTGCACCGCGACACCCATGGTGAGCATGCCGTGGGCGAGCACACCCGGCAGGCCGACCGAGGCGGCCACGTCGTCGCGGTAGTGGATCGGGTTGAAGTCGCCGCTGGCGCCCGCGTAACGGACCAGGTTGCCGCGGTCGACGTGCACGGTGCGTTCGGCCACGACCTGGCCGACGGTGAGTGCTCCGAAGTCTGGCGTGCTCATTCGTCGTCCCCTCGAACAACCAGCGTGGAGGTGGCAGTGACCACGTGCTCGCCGTCAGCGTCGGTCACGACCGTGTCGGCGGTGACCATGGAGTGCCCACCGAGCGACTTCACCGACACCACGGTGAGTTGGGCGGTGAGCAGGTCGCCGGCCACGATGGCGCGGCTGAAGCGGAAGCGCTGGTCACCGTGCACGACGCGGCTGAAGTCGATACCAGCGTCGGGCTCAGCGAGCAACTGGGCGAGGGCGCCTTCCTGGACCACGACGGCGAAGGTCGGCGGGGCAACCACGTCGGCGTAACCGGCGGCCTGGGCCGCGTCGACGTCGTGGTGCAGCGGGTTCTCGGCCAGGACGGCGCGGGCGAATTCGCGCACCTTCTCGCGGCCGACAAGGTAGGCGGGTGCCGGCGGCAACGTGCGGCCGGGAAGCTCGGGATTGACTGGCACGCGCCCTAGTCTAGCGGCGGGGCTTGGCGCGGGCAGCGGTTGTCAGGACTTGTGGAATGCAAGGGCCGGGGGCGCATCGCTGCGCTCCCGGCCTCACGCTGTGCCGTTGGGGTGGTTACTTCTTGCCGCCGCCGAGCAGACCGCCGAGCAGACCGCCCAGATCGAGGTCGAGGCCGCCGGACGGCTCCTGGACCTTCTTCTTGCTCTTGCTGGTGGTCGCCGGGGCGCTGTTGCCGCCGCCGAGCAGACCGCCGAGCAGGCCGCCGATGTCGAAGCCGCCGCCGGAGGACTGCTGCTGGTTACCGCCGCCGAGCAGACCGCCGAGCAGACCGCCCAGGTCGAAGCCGCCGGCGTTATCGTTCTGCTTCGGCGCGATGGTCTGGTTGCCGCCGCCGAACAGCTTGGCGGCCAGGAAGGAGAGCACGATCGGGGCGAGGATCGGCATCACCTTGCCGATCAGGTCGCCGAGGTCGACGCCACCACCGGTGCCGCCGAGCTTGGCAACGACGGCGTCCTTCTCCTTACCGAACACGTTCTTGACGATCTTCTCGCCGTCCGCGGTGTCCACGTCGGCCACGTTGACGCCACCGTCGAACAGGCTCGAGCCGTGCTGCTGCAGTGCCTCCAGCAGCGAGGCGCCGCCGCCGTTCTGGACGTTCGCGACCATACCGCCGAGCAGGGCCGGCAGCGCGGCCTCAACTGCAGTCTTGGTCTGCGGCTTGGTAGCGCCCACCTGCTTGGCGATATCGCCGATGGGGAGCTGCTTGAGGAGTTCTTCGAGCATGAGTGGGCCCTTTCCGTGGAACCTCGAACGATTCCAGCGTAGTGGCCACCCTGGGCCGCACGAATGCGTTTGCGGCGTTTTCTCGCCTCGTGGCAGGCCTGTTATGGCTTGGGGTCGTCACCCAGGATCTGGCGGCGGCGGGACTGCATAGCAATCAGGCCCGCGATGGCGGCCAGGCCTGCGACGGCGACCAGGACGATGAGCCAGGGCTCGGGGCCGGACTGTTCGGGCGTGGGCGGGGTTTCCGGCGCCACCGGATCAGCCGGTTCGGCCGGTTCCGGATCGGGCGCGACCGGCAGCGTGCTGGTCTCGACGGTGAAGTCGATGGTGCCCGAGATCGGATGTCCGTCGCTCGAGACTACGCGCCAGTCGACGCGGTAGTCGCCGGCCGGCGCCTCGGCGTTCAGCGGCTGGCGTACGGTGGTGCCGTCCAGGATCGGCTCGCCGGCGGCGTACTCGGCCCCGTCCGGGCCGGTGACCTTAATCGCCAGCCCCAGGTTCGACGGGGTCGCCGAGAAACTCAGCGTGATGTCAGCGGGGATGACATCGTGCACCGAATTCTTCGACGGCGAGGCGTCCACCAGTCGGTCGTGCGCCATCGCCGGCGATGCCTGCGCCAGCAGCGCCACGGCCAGCGTCAGCGCTGCCGCAACCCCCGCCCAGACCTTCAACCGCTGCACACCTGCGACGCGCATGCCCTGCACCGCCTGCCTCCTTCACGCACCGACGTCCGAGCTCAACCGCCCGTCCCCCACCACCCTAGACGGGGTTGCTGTGGACAACTGATATTCCCGGTCTCGGCGGCCCATTCTGTTGTATCCTCAGATGCAAAAGGTGAGGACAAGGTCCCTCATCGTGCTTCGAAAGAGTCTGTTGGACGCATGCGCCACCAGGCTCTTTCTGTTTCATAGCCGCCGCCGCAGGACCGCAGCGAATCGGCTCACGTTGTTCGGCCCTTCGACGCGTGAGTCTGGGCTTGACTCACGGACGAAGGCCTACAGAACGAAGCCCTCCCCGCGATCTGCTGCCATCCCTATGGCGTCTTCCGGCGACGATTGAACCGCCATCGCACTGAGCTCGAACTTGAGCCTAAGAAGCTGGAGGGTGAATTGAGCAATATCCATTGCGGCTTCAGGGGTCAACTGAGTCAACTCATGGTTGGCCTCGTTGCCAACAACTCTGATCCTGTCTACCCAAGGCTGCATCGCTTTGGTAACAACTCCCTCAGTTTGCAGATGCAAGACACATTCCTCGAAAGAAGGTGATCTTTCCTTTGCGTTTTTGGCTGGGAGTCCCGACTGGACCGCCATATGCAGCAGCAATTTCCGACAAAGCATCACGGCAGCCGTGGTCGCCCCGATGGCGAGGCAGCCTCGCACTTCGACCCATGTCCTTTGCACATCCCCGGGCAGATGCTCCGGCTCGTTCAATGGCATTGGCGCCGGACTCTGGACCGAGCCATTTCTCACACTTGCTCGGCCACAGCCAACACAGCGCAACCACTCGCGACCAGCGGGATCAACATACTCGTCTACGTATGCCACCCGGAACATCTGTGTCCCACCGCAAGAGTCACACAGCCCTTGAGTGTGTGCATCTTCACTGATCCGGTCGTAGTGCTGACTACGGACGAGAATTGTGTACAAGCCCGAAGTTACATTAACCCCCATGCAGAAATGCTAGTGGAGATTATCGGTGGCGCTGTAGACCCACAACGCAAAACGCCCCCGCGTAAGCGGAGGCGTTTTCGGTATGTAGCAGGAGCGGGACTCGAACCCGCGACCTCACGATTATGAGTCGTGCGCTCTCACCGACTGAGCTACCCCGCCGCGACCGGCCGCTGACCTTCGTCGTTGACCGCAATTTGACAACGACTTGACCAAATGACCAGTTCAGAGCCCCGAAAGGGAATCGAACCCTTGACCTTCTCCTTACCATGGAGACGCTCTGCCGACTGAGCTATCGGGGCGGCGCGGATCAGCGTACAGGAGCGTCGCGGGGCCCACGAAATCGCCGACCGCTTCCCGAGAACGACGAAACGGGGCGCCCCTCCTGGTCAGGAGAGACGCCCCGTTCACCGTGGCGGGTGAGAGATTCGAACTCCCGTAGGCAGTGCCAGCTGATTTACAGTCAGCCCCCTTTGGCCACTCGGGTAACCCGCCGGGGCACCCCGAGAGGTGCGGATGGAAGGATAGCAGCGGAGCACGGACCCTCCGAACGAGGGTCCACGAGGGAGGGACGCACATGGCCGGCGAGTCGTCGTTCGACGTCGTGAGCAAGGTGGACCACCAGGAGGTCGACAACGCCCTCAACCAGGCGGCCAAGGAGATCGCGCAGCGCTACGACTTCAAGGGCGTCGGCGCGTCCATCTCGTGGAGCGGCGAGAACGTGCTCATGGTCGCCAACTCCGCCGAGCGGGTCCTGGCCGTGCTCGACGTGTTCCAGACCAAGCTCAACAAGCGCGGGATCTCCCTCAAGGCGCTGGACACCGGCGAGAACGAGCCGCAGCCCTCGGGCAAGGAGTACCGCCTCGTCGGGTCCATCAAGGAGGGCCTGAGCACCGAGGTCGCGAAGAAGCTGGCCAAGAT
>JAEZHW010000062.1 GCA_023436775.1 Actinomycetes bacterium | reverse complement strand
GGCGGTGGCCACTGGCGTGTGTGGGGTGCTGTCCGAGTGCGGATTGACCGCGACGTGCAGTCGCGGCAGCCTCGGCGGGCCGGACCGGACCGCACAGTCCCCGCCGGTAGACTCCACAACGTCCGTGCGCAGCCCGGTGCCCCGCGAAGAAGGAATCCACAATGAGCCAGCGAACCAGCCCCGCCGCCGCGGGCGTGCGCGCGGGTGTGGCCCAGTTCCTAGCGCGGTTGCACGTCTCCGGCTTCGCTCTGCTCTGCCTCGGTCTGCTGGTGCTTGGGGTGCTGATGTTGGCCCCCAGTGTGAAGCTGCTGTTGGAGCAGCAGCGCGAGATCGCGGACCTGAAAGCGCAGGTTGCGCAGGCACAGCAGACCGTGGACGATCGCACCGAAGAGATCGCTCGCTGGTCAGATCCTGCCTATGTCCGGTCCCAGGTCCGAGAGCGGCTGTACTACGTGATGCCGGGTGAGATTGCCTACCTGGTGATCGATGACGTACCAGTATCGGATGACGCCATCGAGGAGGTGTCGGACAGTATCGGCACCACCGAGGTGAACTGGTTGGAGGGGCTGGCCGCCTCGACGTTGATCGCCGGCGCGGGCAGCCCGCAGCCGGATGCCCTCCTCGGGCCGCAGCAGGCCGGTACGAAGACCACCGAATCCACGAAGGGGAAGCAGCAATGACCCGTCCGCCGTTTACGGCTCCCACCGAGGCAGACCTCGCGGCGGTCCAGGAACAGCTCGGTCGACCGCCCCGCGGGGTGCTGCGCATTGCGGCACGAATGCCCGACGGCAGCCCCGCCGTGGTTGCAACGGAGCCGCGCCTGCCGGACGGCACCCCGTTCCCGACCCTGTACTACATGACCCATCCGTTGCTGACCGCGGCGATGTCCCGCCTCGAGGCGGATGGCTTCATGGTGCGTGCCACCGCCCTGCTGCAGCGCAATGCGGCGATCGCAGCCCAGTACGCCGCCGCCCACCAGCAGTACCTCGAGGACCGCGCGCACTTCGGTGACCCAGACGAAATCCGTGGCATCTCAGCCGGTGGCATGCCGACGCGGGTGAAGTGTCTGCACGCGCTGGCGGGCCACTCGCTGGCCGCCGGGCCAGGTCTCAACCCGATCGGCGACCTGGCCCTCGCGGCGATCGGTCATCCAGGCTTTGCTGACATTACGGTGCCCGAGGGGGAGGAGCCGCTGGCGTGACCGAACCTCGTCTGAGTCCGACTGCCCGCCGCAGCGGGGCTATTGCCGTGCTGCTGGCTCTGGTGCTGGCCGTGCTGCCAGCACCAATGGCGCAGGCCGACTGGGTGCGGGACTACCAGTGGTGGCTCAGCGAGTACGGCATTACCAAGGCCTGGCAGACCACCAAGGGTGAGGGCGTGCGGATCGCCATCATCGACTCCGGTGTCGACGCCAGTCACCAGGACCTCGTCGGGGCGGTCGTCGACGGTGCCGACATGTCCGGTCGTGGCGTGCGCGACGGCACCGCCGGCATCGGCGTGGATCCCGACCACGGCACCATGGTGGCCTCCCTGGCGGCCGGTCGTGGTCGTGGCGGTGACGGCATCATCGGGGTGGCGCCCAAGGCGGACCTGCTCGCCATCTCGTTGGGGTTCGGCATGGGTGGTGATCTGGATCAGCAGATCGCGGACGCAGTCATTTGGGCGGTCGACCACGGCGCTGACGTGATCAACCTGTCCCTGACTCGCACCAGCGCGACCTGGCCGGAGTCCTGGGACAAGGCCTTCCTCTACGCCTTCGAGCATGACGTGGTCGTCGTTGCAGCAGCGGGCAACCGAGGCAGCGGCACGACCATGGTGGGTGCTCCAGCCACCATTCCGGGCGTCCTGACGGTCGCGGGCGTCGATCGCAGAGGCAAGGCCAGCTTCGACGCCTCGACGCAGGGCATCACCATTGGCGTGAGCGCTCCGAGTGAGGACCTGGTTGGCGCCATCCCCGGCAACGGCTACGTCACCTGGGCTGGGACCAGCGGTGCCGCGCCGATCGTGTCCGGTATTGTCGCCCTGGTGCGCTCGGCGCATCCGGACCTGGACGCGAATAATGTGATTCAGCGCATCATTGCCACGGCCAAACCGCAATCCTCGCAGGCGGTCGACCCGATCTACGGCCGTGGCCTGGTGGATGCCGCAAAGGCGGTATCCGCGAAGGTGCCCACCGTGTCCGAGAACCCGATGGGGGATTTGAAGGAGTGGATTCGGCTCTATCGCAGGGCAGAATCGGGCCCCGAACCGACCAATCCGGAACCGGGTTCTGCACCGGAGGGCGTGGAGCGGGTAGAATCAGCCTCGGACGTGGCGGAATGGGGCTTCCTGCCCTCGATGACCACGCTTCGCAATGACTGGCTGCCAGCGTGGGTGATCGGCGGCTTCGGGCTCTGCGCGATCCTCCTCCTGATCGCGGCAGGTCGATATTTCTGGCGCGCACGTCGTCGGGGGTAGATTAGTTTGGTTCTCCTATTGCTGAAGGAAGAAGTCCCACAGTGACCAAGATCGTCATCGTCGGTGGTGGATACGCCGGCTTCTATGCAGCGCGCAAGCTTGAGCGCATTCTGCGTCGTGGGGAGGCGGAGGTCACCCTGATCGACCCGCGCCCGTACATGACCTATCAGCCGCTGCTGCCGGAAGTCGCTGCGGGCAGCGTTGAGCCGCGCCACACGGTCGTTTCGCACCGCCGTCACCTCAAGCGCACCAACGTCATCACCGCTGCGGTCACCGGCATCTCGCACGCTGACAAGAAGGTCACCGCTGCGAACGCGGATGGCACGACCTTCGAGATTGACTACGACGTGGTACTCGTGACCGCTGGTGCCGTCTCGCGCACCTTCCCGATTCCGGGTGTCGCCGACGAGGCATTCGGTCTGAAGAACGTCGAAGAGGCTGCCGCCATCCGCGACCGCCTGATCAGCAACTTCCACAAGGCCGCAGCCCTGCCGGCTGGCCCGGAACGTGACCGCCTGCTGACCGTCACCGTCGTCGGTGGTGGCTTCGCCGGTATCGAGGTGTTCGCTGAGCTGCGCTCGCTGGCCAGCTACCTGGTCCGCCAGCACCCGACCCTCAAGTTTGAGGACACCCACTTCCACCTCATTGAGGCGATGGGTCGCATCATGCCCGAGGTCAGCCACGAGGCCAGCCTCTGGGTGATCAAGTCGCTGGCCGAGCACGGTGCTCAGGTGCACCTGGACACCCAGCTCGCCTCGGCCGTCGGCGGCAAGATCGAGCTGTCGACTGGCGAGACCTTCGAGTCCGACCTGATCGTCTGGACCGCCGGTGTGATGGCGAACCCGGTGGTTCGCTCCACCGACCTGCCGGTCGAAGAGCGCGGCCGCCTGCGCGCCCGCGCCGACCTGCGTGTCGAGGGCGACGAGGGCATCGTCGAGGGTGCTTGGACCGCCGGTGACGTGGCTGCTGTCCCGGACCTCACCGGCAACGGTGTGGCTGGATTCTGCGTTCCGAACGCGCAGCACGCCGTCCGTCAGGGCAAGCTGCTGGCCAAGAACGTTGCCGCCGTGCTGCGTGGCGAAGAGCCGCGTGAGTACCTGCACCACAGCATCGGTGCGGTCGCCGGTCTCGGCCTTTGGAACGGTGTCTTCACCGGTGGCAAGAAGAAGTTCTGGCTCAAGGGCTGGATCGCTTGGCTGGCCCACCGCGGCTACCACGGCCTCGCTATCCCGACATGGGAGCGCAAGCTGCGCGTCTTCGGTGGCTGGATCGGCCACTTCTTCCTGCGTCGCGACACCGTCGAACTCAGCGCCACCCAGACTCCGCGCTACGAGTTCGAGCGATTCGCCTCGCGTCCGCGTCCGGCTGAGCCGGCTGCCGCTCCGGTCGCCGAGAAGAAGCCGGCCGCCAAGAAGGCTGCCGCAAAGTAGTCCACTTCGGCCCGTGACGGGCTGAGTGTGACGAAGGGCCTCCGCACAGTGCGGGGGCCCTTCGCTATCGTTGAGGACAGCGGTGCATGCACCGCGAGCCCCCGTAGCCCAATTGGCAGAGGCAGGCGACTTAAAATCGCTCCAGTCAGGGTTCGAACCCCTGCGGGGGTACTGAAAGTGAGTACACACATGGCGAAGGCATCGAAGGCGTCCGGGTCCACCCCCGCCGTACGCGCGTTGCAGGCCGCCGACATCGCCTTTGGTGAACATCCTTACCACCACGACCCATCGGCCGCCTCGTACGGCCTGGAGGCTGCTGAGGCGCTCGGCGTGCCGCCAGCGCAGGTCTTCAAGACCCTGGTGGCCGATACCGGCAGCGAACTCGTGGTCGGTGTCGTTCCCGTGGCCGGGCAACTGGATCTCAAGGCGCTTGCTGCAGCGCTGGGCGTGAAGAAGCTCGCGATGGCGAAGGTTGCTGACGCCGAGCGGTCCAGCGGCTACGTCGCCGGCGGCATCTCGCCGATCGGTCAGCGCAAGGCGCTGCGCACGGTTATCGACCAGTCCGCGCTTGGCTTCGACCGGGTGTATGTCTCGGGCGGTCGTCGCGGCTTCGATGTCAGCCTGGCGCCAGCGGACCTGGTGCAGGTCACCAAGGCGGTCACTGCGCCAATTGCGACCGACTCGTAGCCGATTCCGCGTTTTGCGCCGTTCGGGGTTAGCCTGATGGCGGGGCCTGCGTGCACGTGCGGATGTCCGGGCCACCGATTCTTACTGGTCGAGCCGAAACGATGACCCATGCCGTCCAAGCACGGAACTTCTCCGCACCTCGCCGTCCCAGCCATGCTGCTGGCGGTGACCTCCACCATCGTGACGAATACCGCGGGCTTCCTGCTCGGCGTCGCTGCCGCAGCGATGGACCAGGACCTGCACTTCCCGGCCTGGGCCGTGGGCGCCGCTGTCGCTGGCTTCGGCCTCGGCGGGGCAGTCGCCTCATGGTCGACGCCGTGGCTGTCTCGCCGAATGAGCACCGAGCACACCCTGATCGTGGCGCTGACGCTCTCACTCGGCACCTTGGTTGCGATCGCGCTGCTCGCGCCCACTTGGCACTGGATCTTGCTGTGGGCCACCCTGAGCGGCGTCAGTAATGGACTGAGCCATCCATCCAGCAATGACTTGCTGGGGCGCTTTGTGCCCAGCTCGTGGCAGGGGCTCGCCTTCGGCTTCAAACAGGCCGGCGTGCCGTTGGCCTCCTTTGTGGCGGGCCTGACCGTGCCGACCATCGTGTTGCAGTTCAACTGGCAGACCGCCTACTTGGTCTGCGCGGGGCTATCGCTATTGGTCTTGCTGGGGGTGTTTGCCTTTCCGAGTCGTCGCGGCGCTGCCCGCGAGCATGGTGCTCCGGCCGCGCTCGGGCCAATGCCGGTGGATCAGAAACGCTACCTGCGGGTGAGTTCGATCATGACTGGCTGCGGGGGAGCGGCGGCCAGCGGCATCGCCGCGTTCACCGTACTCGCCTCGATTGATCGCGGCATCGATGTGGCGCTCGCCGCCACGGTCTTTAGCGCCGCGGGCCTGGCCTGCGCCGCGGACCGCATCATCCTGGGCCTGATCTCAGGTAAGCCGGGTCGGGCCTCCCTGTTGACCATCGCCGCGATGCTGTCGGCATCAGCCATGTCCACGCTGCTCATGGCCTTCGTGCCGTGGGACGTGGTCTTCCTGGTCGCCGGATTCATCGCCATTGCGATCGGTTGGGGCTGGGCGGGGCTGTCGCATTACATCGTGCACCTGCGCTCGCCCGGACGGACTCGTGAGGCGGCGGCCATCGTACAGATCGGCACCTTCGTCGGAACCTCGGCTGGTCCGGTGATCGCGGGTGTCTTGGTATCTGGCTTTGGGTTCAGCGTCATGTGGCTCTTCATGTCCCTGCTCGCGGCCGTGGCCGTGGCCGCGGCGCTGGTCGCGCGCAGGATGGGGCTGCGACTGGATGCAGATAGGGGGAAATACGGAACCTAAGCAAGTATCAATTTCCCTTTTTTGACGTTCCGTGTCAACCTGACACTAGGTCGCCTGATCGGGTTCAGGAACTTCTCCTTGGCTCGGTCATGCCCTGATGCATTACACAAGGAGGTGTTATGCACGACTCTCAGAGTCTTGCGCAGCGTATGTCGAAGAACGCGTCGAGCGCGCATCCGGTGACGGCAGCGGTGCCGTTGCCGAGCGCAGCAATTCAAGTCAGCACGATGGCAGCGGGCAACTGGAAGTTGCGCGCGCCTGGTCACGATGATCACTGGGGCTGCGTCGCCCTGTTCGCCGATCGTGGCACCGTCACGGTGCGGGCGAATGAGGAGCTCATCACGCTCCAGCCCGAGCACATTCTGGTCGCGCCGCCCGCGATGGAAGGTGCCCTGCTGGTGACGGCGGAAGAGGGAGCAATTGTATTGCGCCTCGCCGCCCCCTTCGCCGCCGTGCACGCGCAGGCGCTCACGGCAGCGGCAGGTCGACCGATCTCGGTGGCGCAGTCCGGCACTGCTGGTCTGATGAGCCACGTGCTGCGCGCCCTGGCCAGCGAGTCGATCGCGATTGAGACCGAGGCGTCCAAGCGCGTCGCCCGGCACGTCGCGGGCCTGCTCGCGGCGATGTGTGAAGCACCGGGGGTGCAGCAGACCCGCACCTTGCTGGACCTTGCCAAGGACGTGATTGAGGACCGGCTCGGGGACGAGGATCTCAACCCGGACCAGATCGCTCGGGAGATCAACGTCTCTACCCGGACGCTCTACCGGCTGTTCGAGGCGGAAGGGCTCACCATCGCGGGCTGGATTCGCCAGCGTCGACTCGAGCACTGCCGTCAGGACCTTTTCTCGGACTCGTCGGAGTCGATCGCCATCAGCGCTATCGGCGTCCGCTGGGGCCTGCCCGACGCGGCGCACTTCAGCCGACTGTTCAAGAGCGCCTATGGCGTCTCACCGCGAGAGTTCCGCGCCATGCACCGCAAGCATGAGTGCGACGCTCGCTGCTTGCGCGCCACCGCCTAGCACCGGGGCTGCTCCACCGCGACACCAGTACCGACACCGCCCCCTGAGCGGTTCGGCTGCCACAGTGACGTCGCCGTGTGACCGCGTCCAGGCACGCCGAGGCGCGAGCATCCCTCGTGAATTGGGAGCGCTCCCATGTCGCGCAGCGGATTGGCTTTGCTCGGGCCCCATCAGGCTGAGTCTTCGCCCAGGGGGACAAAAAACCCTGCTAATGCAAATGCCGTTCCGATAGCATGGCGCTATGGAACCGTGGCTTATTCTCGTGCTTGTCATTGTCGGCCTCGTCGTTGTCGTCGGCCTCTACCTCTGGGTCACCTACAACAGCCTGGTCACGCTGAACGTCCGTGTGGACGAGGCGTGGAGCGACATCACCGTCCAGCTGAAGCGTCGTGCTGACCTGCTGCCGAACCTGATCGAAACGGTCAAGGGCTACGCGGCGCACGAGAAGGGCGTCTTTGAGGCGGTCACCAAGGCCCGCGCCGAGTCGCTGAGCGCCCAGGGCCCCGCCGAAGCCGCGAAGGCCGAAGGTCGCCTGCAGAGCGCACTCAAGAGCCTGTTTGCGGTGGCCGAGGCCTACCCGACCCTCCAGGCGAGCCAGAACTACCTGCAGCTCCAGGGCGAACTGGTCAACACCGAAGACAAGATTCAGGCCTCGCGTCGCTTCTACAACGGTGGTGTGCGCGACCTGAACACCAAGATCAAGGTCTTCCCGAACAACGTCTTCGCCCGCAACCTGGGCTTCGGTGAGCGTGAGTTCTTCGAGGTTGCCGACTCGGCCGCTATTGCTGACGCCCCGCGCGTGCAGTTCTAAGACCGACCAACGACCATCAACCGGCCCGGGTGCCAGGGGACTCCCCAGGCACCCGGGAAGGGAAGTGAGCCATGTATAGCGCCATCGCGTCGAACAAGCGCCGCACCATCCTGGTGATGTCGCTGTTCATCATCATCATCGGTCTGCTTGGCCTCCTGGCCGGAGCGATCTACAACGAACTCTGGATCACCGTCGGCACGATCATCGGTGCCGGGGCATATGCACTCATCCAGTACTTCGCTGCCAGTCGCGAGGTGTTGGCGATGACCGGTGCTCGCGAGATTCAGCGCGGCGACTTCCCGGACTTGTACAACCTGGTCGAAAACCTGGTGATCTCGCAGGGCATGCCGATGCCCAAGGTCTACATCGTGCAGGATGCCTCGCCGAACGCCTTCGCGACCGGGAACTCGCCGGACAAGGCCGCTGTGGCGGTCACCACCGGCTTGCTCGAGATCCTGAACAAGACCGAGCTCGAAGGCGTCATCGCCCACGAACTCGGTCACATCAAGAACTTCGACGTGCGCCTGAACATGGTCGTGTTCGGCCTGGTCGTTGCCATCGGCTTCCTCGCGGACATGCTCTTCCGCATGGCCTTCTACAGCCGCAACAACAAGAACAGCCACCCGGCGATCATGATTGTGGGCCTGGTCGCCATGATCATTGCCCCCATCGTTGCCGCCCTGGTGCAGGCAGCCGTTTCGCGCCAGCGCGAATTCCTGGCCGACGCCACCGGCGCGCTGATCACGCGCTACCCCGAAGGCCTGGCCAGCGCCCTTGAGAAGATCGAGGCGGCCGCGATTCCGCTGCAGCACCAGAGCACCTCGATGTCGCATTTGTGGTTCTCGAACCCGCTGAAGGGCGGCCTGAACAAGCTGTTCGCCACCCACCCGGCCACCGCGGATCGCGTCCAGCGACTGCGCACCATCGGCGGCGGTTTCTAGGCACGCAGCGCCTAGACTTTCCCCTGTGAGCGAGAAGGACACCGAGGCGGTCGTCGACAGCAGCGCGCCCGCAACGCCCGCACGCCGTAATCGCCGCAGCAAGGGCTCGACGGTCGCCACCGGTGACACCGGTGTAGGTCCGCGATCGCGGACGGATGCTCCGCGCGAACACGGCCCAGTCCTCGACGCCGTCCCGTGGGGCGTGCAGGTCGCGGGAGCCTGGTCCTGGCGGCTGCTCGCCGTCGCTGGCGTGATCGCAGTCCTGATCTGGCTGATCATCCAGTTGCGCTACCTGGTGGTGCCGGTCCTCGTTGCTCTGTTGCTGAGCGCACTGCTCGTCCCGGTCGTCGACCGCCTGGAGCGCGCCGGCTGGCGGCGTGGTCTCGCCGTCGCCGTGACTGAACTGGGACTCATCGCCGTGGTGGCTGGTTTGGTCACTCTGGTGGTGTTGCAGGTTGTGGGTGTCCGGCACGAACTGCAGGCCCGCGCCGTCTCGGCCGTCGAACAGTTCCGTGAATTCCTGCTGACCTCGCCACTGCAGATTACGGCCGTGGACTTCGATGAGTGGATCGAGAGCATCGGTGAGACCCTGCAAGAGAACACGCAGTGGCTGCTGACCGGTGCCGCATCCGTGGGGTCGGTGGTCGGACATTTCGGTGCTGGCCTGTTGCTGGCGCTGTTCGCCACGATCTTCATCCTCTGGGATGGTCGGCAGATCTGGGCTTGGACCGTGGGCATCCTGCCGAGGCGGGCTCGTGCCGCTGCCGACGCTGGAGGCAAGGCGGGTTGGATCTCGCTCGGGAACTTCATTCGCACCCAAATTCTCGTTGCCCTGGTCGACGCGATTGGCATCGGGGTTGGAGCGATCTGGCTCGTGACGCCAGGCCTGGCCATCCCGCTGGGCGTGCTCGTGTTCCTCGGCGCCTTTGTCCCAATCGTGGGTGCCATCGTCACGGGTGCGGTCGCGGTGCTCTTCGCCCTGCTGTTCAACGGTTGGGTTGCCGCCGTCATCATGCTGGGGGTGGTGCTGCTGGTGCAGCAAGTCGAGGGTCACGTGCTGCAACCGATTCTGATGAGCAGCGCCGTCAAGATTCACCCGCTGGCCGTGGTGCTGGCCGTGACCGGTGGCACGATGGTCGCTGGGATCGCTGGAGCCCTGTTCGCGGTGCCACTGGTGGCCCTGATCAACACGGCGGTGCACACCATCGCTGAAGGTTCTTGGCGTGACGCTGCCCTCAAGCAGCCCGCCGACGCTGGAAAGGACGCGTAATGAGCTCCGCTGAGACGTCTGCCGGGCACGACCTGGGCACGCCGCCGACGCTGGCCGAGTATGAGGCTGCTGCGGCTCGCCTGGACGGTGTCGCGCAGCGCACGCCGCTGCTGAGCTCCAAGTTCCTGGCCGAACTTGCTGGCGTACCGGTCTTCCTGAAGGCGGAGAATCTGCAGCGCACTGGCTCGTACAAGCTGCGCGGGGCCTTCAACCGCATCGCGCAGTTGGACGAGGCGCAGCGCACGGCCGGTGTCGTGGCCGCCTCGGCAGGCAACCATGCCCAGGGCGTCGCCTATGCCGCCCGGGAACTCGGCCTGAAGGCCACGATCTTCATGCCGGTGGGCGTTGCCCTGCCGAAGTTGCAGGCGACCCGTCGCTACGGCGCGGAAGTGGTGCTGCATGGCAACACCTTCAATGAGACGCTGAGCGCCGCCACCGAGTTCGCCGAGCGCACCGGGGCCACCTTCATTCCGCCGTACGATCACCGCGACGTCATCGCCGGTCAGGGCACGCTGGCCCTCGAAATCCTCAGCCAGTGCCCCGACGTGACCACAGTGATCATCCCCATCGGTGGTGGTGGTTTGATCTCGGGCGTCGCTGGCGCCCTGCGTGCCAAGGAGGCCGAACTCGGCCGACGCTTCCGTATCGTCGGCGTGCAAGCAGAGAATGCCGCGGCCTACCCGCCATCACTGCAAGCGGGCAAGCCGACCCAGATCTCGATCAAGCCGACGATCGCCGACGGTATCGCGGTCTCGCGTCCTGGTGACCTGAACTTCCAGATGGTGGCGGAACTCGTCGACGAGGTGGTCACCGTCAGTGACGACGAAATCGCACAGGCGCTGCTGACGCTGCTGGAGCGCACCAAGCTGATCGTGGAGCCAGCCGGTGCCGCCTCGGTGGCAGCGCTCCTTTCGGGACGCGTGCACTTCGAAGGCACCACGGTGGCGCTGCTGTCGGGTGGCAACATCGATCCAATGATGGTTGAGCGCGTCATCAACCGTGGTTTGGCTGCTGCGCACCGCTACGTCAAGCTCAGCATCCCGCTCCCGGACCGCCCGGGCCAGTTGGCGCGGATCGCCGAGATCATCGCGGACGCGGACGCCAATGTGGTCGAGGTGCTGCACACTCGCCACAACATGGACCTGCAGATCTCCGAGGTGGAACTCGATGTGCATATCGAGACCCGCGGTGACGAGCATGCCGAGCTGGTGCTCGGCCGGCTCATTGAGGCTGGCTACCAGCCTCGCGTCGGCTAGCCACACCGCCGAACATGAACGCGGCGCCGGATCCTGGAATCCGGCGCCGCGTGTGTCGTCCTGGGTTAGCCCTGGAAGGGTTCCGCCGAAATCACCTCGAAGGCCACCTCGCGGCCGCTATTGCCGACATAGCTGCCCGCTTCACCAACCTTGGCGCCGATCAGGGCCGCGCCAAGCGGGCTCTGGTCGCTGAGGATCTCGATGTCGGTCTCGCCGGCGAGCTCGCGGCTGCCGAGCAGGAAGGTGGTCTCCTCGCCGTGCACCTTGACGGTCACCACCATGCCCTGGCGCACGGTGCCGTCGCTCGGGGCGGCCTCGCCGACGACGGCGTGCTCGAGCAGCGACTGGAGCGAACGGATCCGGGCCTCGATCAGGGCCTGCTCGTCCTTGGCGGCGTGGTAGCCGGCGTTCTCCTTCAGGTCACCCTCTTCGCGGGCAGCTTCAATGGTGGCGGCGATTTCACGACGACCGACGTTGACCAAGTGGTTCAGTTCTGCGGTCAGACGGTCGTACGCTTCCTGGCTTAGCCAAGTGGTGCTGGGGGCATCCTGAGTCACGACGCGCCTCACTTTCTGGGAGGGACACGCTGCAGCATGCGGCAGCGGACGGGAGATAAACACAAGACCGCCCATCGTGGGCGGCCATTGCAATGATGTTAGGCCAGCCAGCAGGACGGGATCAAGCCGATGACGGCTTGTTCCGTCGTGGTCACGGCGACACGGAAGCTGCGGGTCGGGTGCTCGCTGGCCGGCAACTCCACAATCACGAAGCCCACCACGGCCTTCTGCGCCGACTGGGCGACGACCTGGCACGACACCGCCCGGGTCGGGTCGGCGGTAATCTGGCCGCCGACAGTGATCTGACGGTCGCTGAGGATCTCGGTGCCCACCACGTCAATATCAATGGCGAGGAAGTTCTCATTGGCGGCCCGCAGTCCAAAGACCGCGACCGCGATGAGGCCCACTGCGGCGAAGACGGCCGACCAGCCCAGGATGAGGCTGCGGCGACTCGCGCCCGACCGGGGACGCTCAGCTTCGAGCTCGCTCGCCAGGTCCGAGTCGGGGTCCACGGCCAGTGCAGTGGTCGAGGGCAGTGCGGAGTCCATGTATCTATTCTGCTCGATGCGGCCTGGGCAAAACGTGGACGATGGGCCTCCGCTGCAGTCTGCGAGGCATCCTTGCGGTAATCATGGGGCAGAATGGGGGCATTATGGCTCTCGTTTCCGCATCCGCCGCCCTGCTCCTCGCTGCCACCACCGAGGGCTTCGACCGTAACGCCGTCACCCCCGGTCCGGCTGGTTTTATCGCTACCGCTGCGGTCGGCCTCGCAGTAATCGTGCTGGGCATCGATCTGGTGCGTCGTCTGCGCCGAGTGCAGTATCGCGAGGAGGCCGAGGCGCTGCTCGATGCGGAGGCAGCTCAGGCGGAAGCCGCCGCACAGGCATCGGGCCAGGAGGCTCGTGCTGTGGACGGCAACGACGATGCGGCCGCGACGGCTGCCGACGACGCGAAGTAAGTCGCGCCTGGCCCCATCACGGGGTGTCGGCAACCTGCATGGGCTGGATCGGTCCTAGCCGTTGAATGGCGGGTTGATCGCCACCAGCAGCACCGCGGTCCAGTGGCAGAGGAATGCCAGCACCGTGCACAGGTGGAACAGTTCGTGGAAGCCGAAGACACCCGGGATCGGGTTTGGCCGCTTGAAGCCGTAGAACACTGCGCCCACGGTGTAGAACAGGCCACCGACGAGCACCAGGATCATCATCGCGACGTTCGCATTCAGCAAGTCGACGATGTACATCATGGCCGCCCAGCCGAGCAGGACGTACAGCGGAACGTACAGCCAGCGCGGCGCGCCGATCCAGAACACTCGGAATCCGATGCCGAGCAGGGCGCCAGCCCACACCAGGATGAGCAGCAGCAAGCCCTTCTCGAGGGGGAGTGCCAGCAGCGAGATCGGCGTGTAGGTGCCGGCGATCAGCAGGAAGATGTTCGCGTGGTCGAGGCGCTTGAACACCAGGCGGGTCTGCTCGCTCCAGTTGAAGCGGTGGTAGAGCGCCGAGATGCCGAACAACAGCAGTGACGTTGCCATGAAAATTGCGGTGCCGGTCTTGGCGGCCGGGCCGACGGCGAGGGCGACGAGGACCGTGCCCGCGGCGATCGCCAGCGGGAAGGTACCCGCGTGGATCCAACCACGCCACAGCGGCTTGGCCTCGGTGCTTGGTTGCGTCTCCGCCGCATCCAGCAGTGGCACGTTCGGCAGATCAGCGCCGGTGGCTTCATTGACGGCCGGCTGTCGCAAAGCGTCAATGGCCTGAGCTGCGGCAGACTGCGAGGCGGCAGGGCCGGGCTCAGCGGTGGAATTGGGTTCGTCGGAGCGGGGCTGTGCCATGGTCCAAGCGTAGTGCGCGCCGCTGTGCCCGAACCTGGACGGGCTCGGATTTTCGGGCGCATACAAGGGAACTCCGGGACGGGCAGATCCAGTTTGTACACAGTCACGCATGGCGGAATGCGGTACGGTTGCCTACGTGTCTCGGCAGCCGAAGAAGCCAGGTCGCGCAGCGCTCTATCGGGTCTACGAACAGCGCCTGCGTCGACAACTTCACGGTGGTCGGATTCCCGCGCACGTCGCGGTGATCTTGGATGGCAATCGTCGCTGGGCACGGCAGCGCGGCAGTGGCCCCGCAGCCATGGGGCATCGTGCCGGAGCGGCCAAGATCATCGAATTCCTGGGCTGGTGCCAGACTGCTGGGGTATCGACGGTCACGCTGTACCTGCTCTCTACCGATAACCTCACCGCTCGCTCCACTGACGAGGTGGATCAGCTCTGCGGCATCATCGCCGGTCTGGCGGACGACCTCGTTGCGGGCGGATATCGGGTCGGGCACGCCGGCGACAAGGCCTTGCTGCCAGATCCATTGGTCCAGGCGCTCACGCAGGCCGAAACGAGCAGTGCGCAGGCTGAGGGTCTACGGGTCAATCTCGCTGTTGGATACGGTGGTCGACACGAAATCGCGGACGCGGTTCGGGCCTTGCTGCTGCATCACGAGGCGCAGGGTGGATCGCTGCGCAGCCTCGCCGAACAGATCACCCCGGAGATGATCGCCGAGCATCTCTACACTGGCGGCCAGCCGGACCCGGACCTGATCATCCGCACCTCCGGCGAGCAGCGACTCAGCGGCTTCCTCATCTGGCAGAGCGCGCACAGCGAGTTCCACTTCACCGAGGCGCTCTGGCCTGACTTCCGTGAGGTCGACTTTCTGCGAGCGCTGCGCGACTATGCCGGACGGCAGCGCCGCTTCGGGGGCTAGGTCCACCCCGACCCCAATGTCGAGGCGCCGTCAGGTCACACTCGGGAAAGCCCCCGTCGCCTCCGGTAGGCTCGGAGTGGCAGGAGGAGAGTCCCCATGAGTTCGCTTGCATCCTTTCGCGCCGGTTTCATTGATGAGCCCGGCTACTTTGACTACGCCAATGTAGGTCCGCTGTCGCAGCGGGTCCAGGAGGAAGTCCTCGGTGAACTCGACGTGCTGCGGCGAGCCCGCTTCGGCTCGCTCGACCACGGCGCGCGTCAGGCGGAGCGGGTGCGAAACGCGGTCGCCGCGCTGACGTCGTTCGCGCCCGAGAACGTGGTGTTCACCCCCAATTCGTCGACCGCACTGATGATGACGCTGCTGGGGCTCAGCGGTGGGGTCATGCTCTCGCCGACGGACTTCCCCAGTAGCAGCTACGCAGCGGTGCGCTCGGCGCAGGCACTGGGTCGACTGATCCCGGTGTGGCTCGTCACTGACGGTGGCCGCCTGACGCCGGAGCTGGTCCGGGAACAGGCCAACACCGGTACTGAGGCGCTCGTGGTCTCGCAGGTGGACTATCGGACCGGTGCGCGGGCTGACCTCGCTGGCTTGCGTGAGGCGATCGGCCCGGACCGGCTGCTGATCGTGAACGCGGCGCAGGGCTTCGGTGTCCTCGACGAGGATTATGCGGCCGCCGATGTGGTGCTCACCAACGGCTTCAAGTGGGTGCGGGCGGGCTACGACACCGGCTTCCTCGCCTTCACCGATCGTGCCCTGGAACGGATCGAGCCGGTGCTCTCTGGCTTCACCGCCTCGGGCCCGGAAGCTCCGCTCAGCGAGGTGCCGATGCCGCCGCGCAAGGCGGAGTCGTTCCAGATCGGCCCGCCGAACCCGGTCGCCCAGGCGCGCTTCTCGGTGGCCCTGGAATCGATCGCCGAGGTGGGCTTGCCGGTGGTGCAGCAGGCGGTGCTGGAGGCGGCGGCACGCATCATGGCGCTGGCCGACGAGTTCGGCGTGCCGGTGCTGACGCCCCGTGAGGATGAGGGCCGGGCAGGAATCGTCGCGCTCGCGCCAGGGGAGCCGGCCGCGGTGGCGCGATTGAGTGCTGCGCTGCACAACCACGGCATTACCGCGACTCGCCACTCGGACTCGGTGCGCCTGAGCGTGCACGTGTCCTCGGATGACGAGAGCTTTGAGATGCTGCGCCTGGCGCTGGTGTCGTACGCACGCGCCAGCCTCGCACTGTCCTAATCGGCTGCGCCGCGCCCCGCGGAGGAGCGGGCCCGGCCCTACGCCGCGGTCAGGTTTCCGCCGGATGACGGTTCCTCGACTCGGGCGTGTCGTGCTGCCCGGAATGCCCCGAACGGGATTAGCGTCAGTGGCAATCGGGCACCTCGCCCGATCGGATCGGCCCTGACGAGTTGCAGTGCCACCAGGTCCGGGCCGGACCGCCAAGTGAACAACCGAGTGCGCTCGGGGGTTGGAGTGGCAGTGGCCCAGACGTCAGCACCTCACCCGTCCCAGTCCGTTGCAGCCAAGGATGGCGCAGCTACCAAGGAGCGCACCTATGTGCTCGACACTTCGGTGCTGTTGTCTGATCCGACCGCGCTGTTCCGCTTCGCCGAGCACGCCGTCGTGCTGCCGGTGATTGTGATCGCGGAACTTGAGAAGAAGCGGCACGACCCGGAACTTGGCTACTTTGCGCGCAAGGCCCTGCGCGCCCTTGACGACTTGCGGATGGAGCACGAGCGGCTCGACTTCCCGATCCAGGTGAACGAGAACGGGGGCACGGTCCGGGTGGAGTTGAACCACTCGAATCAGGCGGTGCTCCCGAGCGGCCTGCAGCTCGGCGACAATGACAGCCGCATCCTCGCGGTGGCAATGAACCTGGCCACCGAGGGGCTGGACGTGGTGGTGGTCTCCAAGGACCTGCCGATGCGCGTCAAGGCCGCCTCGATCGGCCTGGCGGCGGAGGAATACCTGGCTGAGCAGGCGCCGTCGAGCGGCTGGACCGGGATGGAACACGTCGATCTCGACTCGGCCACGATGGCAGACCTCTACGAGGCGGAATCGGCCATGCTGCCCGAGGCTGAGGCGATGCCGGTGAACACCGGCGTGGTGCTGCACTCGGATCGCGGCTCGGCACTCGGGCGGGTGCTCGGGGAGGGCGTGGTGCGGCTGGTGCGTGGCGACCGCGAAGTCTTCGGTCTGCGGGGTCGCAGTGCTGAGCAGCGCCTCGCTATCGACCTGCTGCTGGACCCCGAGGTGGGCATCGTCTCACTCGGCGGCCGCGCCGGCACCGGCAAGAGCGCCCTGGCGCTGTGCGCGGGCCTCGAGTCGGTCCTGGAGCGCGGCCAGCAGAAGAAGATCATCGTCTTCCGCCCGCTCTTCGCCGTCGGCGGCCAGGAGCTCGGCTACTTGCCTGGCGACCAGTCCGAGAAGATGAACCCCTGGGGTCAGGCCGTCTTCGACACCCTGGGGGCAGTGGTGAGTGACAACGTGATCGAGGAAGTGATCGCTCGCGGCGTGCTCGAGGTGTTGCCGCTGACCCACATCCGCGGTCGCTCCCTCCACGATGCCTTCGTGATCGTGGACGAGGCGCAGTCGCTGGAGCGCAATGTGCTGCTGACCGTGCTCAGTCGCATCGGCCAGAACTCGAAGGTCGTGCTCACCCACGATGTGGCCCAGCGCGACAACCTCCGGGTCGGTCGCCACGACGGGATCGCCAGCGTGATTGAGACGCTCAAGGGCCACTCGCTGTTCGGCCACATCACGCTCACCAGGTCCGAGCGCAGTGCGATCGCCGCGCTGGTGACGGACCTGCTTGAGGGGGCGGAGCGCAGCTAGCGCGGCGCAAACCTCGCGGACGGATCCGGGTGGCTGCCGCCGTGGTGGCCACCTTGGAGTCTGCTCCGAGTTCACCATAGTTGTTCTAGTTCCATTAGAACACCGGCTAACCTGGAAGCATGTTGCTTCGCATAGACCCGGCTGCCACCAGCCCTCTGTTTGAACAGGTGGCCGATGCCTTGCGCGCACAGATCCACTCCGGCGCGCTCACGGTTGGTTCACGGCTCCCAGCGGCTCGCGAACTTGCCGACTCGCTCGGCATGAATGTGCATACGGTGCTGCATGCGTACCAGGCCCTTCGCGCTGAAGGGTTGATCGAACTGCGTCGCGGTCGCGGTGCCGTCGTCACGGCGGCACCGAGCGACGCCTCCTCGCTGCGGGAGCAGGTCGCTGCCTTGGTCCGACTTGCCCGAGAAGCGGGGGTCGATGTGGAAGCATTGCAGGGACTGATTCGGGAGGAGTACCGGGGATGACCAACGAGACGCGACGGGTGGACACCGAGGCCGGGACCACGCGCTACCGCTGGTTGACCCTACTGTGGACCTTGATCGTCCCGGTGCTGGCCCTCGCTGGAGCACTGGTCTGGGTGGCCACGATCCTCCCGGAACTGCCCGACCCGGTCGCGATTCACTTCGGCGTCGACGGGCCGGACGGCTTCGGCAGCGTGTGGACCACGCTGATCATGCTGCCCATCGTGATCCTGGGGTTCTCGATTGTGGCGGCGATTGCGACCCGCAGCGGAGCGGTCACCGCGAACGCTTTCCTGGGGCGCTTCTGGAGCGCTGTGGTGGTGTTCTTCACTGCCGTCATGATCGCTGCGATCGCCGGTTCGCTGCAGCCGCAGCGCGGCCTTGCCGATGCACGCGACACCGACGGCGGCGCGGTCGGACAGATCATGCTGCTTGGCACCCTGATCGGTCTGGTGCTGGCGGTCATCGCGTACTTCAGCGTGCCGAGGGGCTCCGGCGCTGCGGTCGCTTCGGCAACGCCCGCCACCCTGCACCTGCAGCCGAGTGAGCACGCAGTCTGGCGCTCGCGGGCGCGCAGCGCCGCCTGGCTGCGCGTTGGCATCCCGGCGGTGGTGCTCCTCACCTTGATCGTCACCCTGCTGACCACACCAACGCCGTGGTGGGTGGTGGTGCTGATGCTCCTGATCCTGGGCGTGCTGCTGTCCACCCTGCTCGACTGGACGGTGGTCGTAGACCACACCGGGCTGCGCGTGGTGTCGTTCGGCGGGGTGTTCCGATTCCGTGTGCCCCTGGCTGCCGTCGTGCGCGCCGACACTGGTGCGCTCAACGGTCTCGGTGAATTCGGCGGCTACGGCATCCGCTTCGTGCCAGGCCGCTTCGGCGTGATCACCCGATCCGGCGAGGCGCTGCTGGTGACCCGCTCGGACCGTCCGACCCAGTTCGTGGTCACCGTCGATGACGCGAACACGGGAGCGGCACTGCTGAACGGCCTGCGCGAGCGGCTCGACACGGCCTCGCCGGAGGCCTAGGGCGCACTCGGCGGCGCTGCGGCATCCGCGAAGGCCACCGAGCGGCCGCGCGCCGCCGCTGACGCAGAAACCACTGCGGGCGACGCTCCGATCAGGAGCGCCGCCCGCAAGGCGTTCTGCCGGGCTTACAGGCCCGGAGCGGTCATGCGCAGCACGTCCAGCGCGGTGTCGAGCTGCTCGTTGGTCAGTTCGCCGCGCTCCACGAAGCCGAGCTCGATCACGGCCTCACGCACGGTGATGCCCTTGGCGACCGAGTGCTTCGCAACCTTCGCAGCGGCTTCGTAGCCGATGTAGCGGTTCAGCGGGGTCACGATCGACGGCGAGGACTCGGCGAGGGCGCGGGCGCGCTCCAGGTTCGCCTCGAGGCCTTCGACGGTCTTGTCCGCGAGCACGCGGGCGCCATTGGCGAGCAGGCGGATCGACTCCAGCAGGGCGTTGCCCATCACCGGAATGGCGACGTTGAGCTCGAAGGAGCCCGAAGCGCCGGCCCAGGCGATGGTCGCGTCGTTCCCGATCACACGGGCAGCAACCATGAGCACGGCCTCGGGGATCACCGGGTTCACCTTGCCCGGCATGATCGAGGAGCCCGGCTGCAGGTCCGGGATGTGCAGTTCGCCAAGACCCGTGTTCGGGCCCGACCCCATCCAGCGCAGGTCGTTGCAGATCTTGGTTAGGCTGACCGCGATGGTGCGTAGCGCGCCCGAACCCTCGACCAGACCGTCACGGGCGCCCTGCGCCTCGAAGTGGTCGCGGGCCTCGGTGATCGGCAGCCCCGAGTCAGCGGCCAGCAGTTCGATCACGCGCTGTGGGAAGCCGATCGGGGTGTTGATGCCGGTACCGGTGGCGGTGCCGCCCAGCGGAACCTCGGCCACACGCGGCAGGGCGGCGTTGATGCGCTCGATACCGTAGCGGACCTGTGCGGCGTAGCCGGCAAATTCCTGACCCAGGGTGACCGGGGTGGCGTCCATCAGGTGGGTCCGGCCCGACTTCACCGCGGTCTTCCACAGCGCTGCCTTGGCTTCAAGGGCCGTGGCGAGGTGGTCGAGTGCCGGGATCAGGTCGGACAGCAGCGCTGCGGTCACAGCGACGTGCACCGAGGTGGGGAACACGTCGTTCGAGGACTGCGAGGCGTTGACGTGATCGTTCGGGTGCACCGGGTTACCGAGGCGCTCGGTCGCCAGGGTGGCGAGCACCTCGTTCATGTTCATGTTCGAGGAGGTGCCGGAGCCGGTCTGGTACACATCCACCGGGAAGTGCTCCAGGTGAGCGCCACCGATGACCTCATCGGCAGCGCTGGCGATTGCCTCAGCCACGGCCTGGTCCAGGATGCCGAGTTCGGCATTGGCCAGAGCGGCGGCCTTCTTGATCCGGGCCAGCGCCACGATCTGCTGGGCCTCGAGCGGGGTGCCCGAGATCGGGAAGTTCTCGACGGCACGCTGGGTTTGGGCGCGGTAGAGCGCGTTGATCGGCACCCGGACCTCGCCCATGGTGTCGTGCTCGATACGGAATTCGCCCTGGTCGGCGGGAGTCTGATTGGCGGTCACGTCAAAAGGCCTTTCTGCGTGTGACGCGGGGCGAAGGGGGACCGGCAACTTCGCCGTGGGTGGGGGAGGGGCAGTCGCCGCAGCGAATTACTCCAGGTCTATGCTACCGACCACAAACGGGGCTTCGACCCGGCCGTCGGCCAGGCGGTAGTTTGCGCCAACGACGGCAAGCGTGCCCGCGGCAACGGCATCCGAAATCAATTCCGAGCGGGCTACCAGCTGGGTGACGGTATTGCGCAGGTGGCGCAAACCCACCTCGGCCGGGTCCACCTCATTCGGGTCCAGCACGTCGTCACCGGCGACCCCGATCACGGCCGGCAGGATGGTGCCCACGATCGAGTGCACGTGGGTAGGAAGGCGCGGGGCGTCTGCGGCGCGAGACTGGATGGCGGCGCTGACGGCACCACAGGAGTCATGCGCCAAGATCACGATCAAGGGCACACCGAGGACCGCGACTGCGTATTCCAGCGAGCCGATAATCGATTCGCCAATCACCTGGCCCGCGTTGCGGACCACGAACAGGTCACCGAGGCCCTTATCGAAGATGATCTCAGCGGCCAGTCGCGAGTCAGCGCAGCCAAAGAGCGCCACAGAGGGGTGCTGGGCGTTGGCGAGCTCGGCTCGCCGTTCTGCGTCCTGACGTGGATGTAACGGTTCGCCAGCCACGAAGCGTTGGTTCCCCCGGACCATCTCCGACCACACCTTGGCGGGTGTGCGTTGCGGCTGGCGATCGTTCATCTAGTCCTCCAGTGATTCCAGAATCAGGCCCGCCAGATGACGGAACTGGTCACTGCCGGCAGTGCCGTACAGAATGACCGTGGTCGCTGGCTCGCCATCCTTCATGGGGATTTCGGTGGCCAGCGCGTACCGCCGGTTCGGCGTGTACTTGGTGTTGTCGCGGTGGTCGTAGACCAGCCAGGAGACGCCGTCAATGACTTCATCACCGGTGGGCTGGGCGCCGCCGAGCGTCCGGGTCACCCAGGTGGGGTCGGCGTCCGAGCGCTGCTCAATCGCCATAAAGTCGTCGGTCTCGGTGAGCACGCCGACGTACCAGTACGGCTGGCGGTCATCCTCACCCACCCGCACCTCGGCGGCGTTGACCCACCATCCGGTCGGCAGTTTCGGGATCGCGATTCGCCAGTCGAAGCCCGCGGCAGCATCCTCGGCGACAGCGGGATAGTCCACCGGGTCGCGCTCAACCTTGGCTGGGCGAATCACCAAGAACACCAGCACCAGCAGTACGCCAAGGCTGGCGAGCGTTGCCCAGATCAGGTTCTTCGTGGTTTGCCGACGCTGATGCGCGCGTGACTTCGCAGCCTTGAAGGCGGCGAGTTCCTCGGGCGTGCGCGGTTCAATGCGCAGGATCTGTTCGTCGCTCATTCCGCCGTACCCGCCTGGTCCACGGCGTCACGACGAGCCGCTTCCAAGCGCTCCTTGGCACCAACGAGCCAGGCTTCACAGCGGGCAGCCAGCGCCTCACCGCGTTCCCAGAGGGCGAGTGATTGTTCGAGGGTGGCGGCGCCGGATTCAAGTTCACCGACAACCTTGACCAGCTCATCGCGGGCCTGCTCATACGAGAGGTCGGCGATGTCGGCGAGGGCCGGGTTCGATGCGGGATCGGACTGCGAGGCTGGCATAGCCTCAAGTCTAGTTCTGGGCTCCGTTATCCGCTGGGGAGTTGCCGGATTCTGTGGCCGAGACGGTGGTGCGGACCGCGCCGCGGTGCAGCGTCAGCAACAGCGATTCGCCGACCCCTGCGGCTGCGGCGTCGCGCAGCACGCTGCCGTCGGCCCGCTGTGCAATCGCGTAGCCACGGGCGAGCGTGGCCTCGGGGCTGAGCGCGCGCAGCCGGGCGACGAGTTCCGCCTGGGTGCGTGCGGCCGATTCCAGCGCGCGGGTGGCCAGTTCCTCACCGCGGGCCACCCAGCGGGTGAGTTCCTCGGCGCGACTACTGATGATCCAGCTCGGATCGGCCAGGGCCGGGCGAGAGCGCAGCAGGGCAATGCGGTCGGATTCGGCCCGCAGCCGGTTGGTGAGGCTGCTGCCGAGGCGCAGCCTCGCCTGATCAATCCGCATCAGTTCTTCGGCCATGTCGGGCACGATGCGCTTGGCGGCATCGGTGGGGGTTGAGGCGCGGAGGTCTGCAACCTCATCCAACAGCGGCCGGTCCGCTTCGTGGCCGATGGCGCTCACAATCGGCGTGTTCGCGGCAGCGACGGCGCGGACGAGGGATTCGTCGCTGAACCCGAGCAGGTTCTGAAAGTCGCCACCGCCTCGGGCGATCACGATCACATCGACCTCGGGGTCGACGTCAAGCTTCGCCAGTGCCGCGAGCACTTCCGGCACCGTGCGCTCACCCTGCACCGCGGCGTACTCGATGCGGAACTGCACGCCCGGCCAGCGCAGTCTCGCGTTGCGCAGCACGTCCTTTTCGGCGTCGGAGTCCTTGCCGGTGATCAGGCCGATCCGGCGCGGCAGGAAGGGCAGCGGCTTCTTGCGGGCGACGTCGAAGAGTCCTTCACTGGCGAGCTGCTTGCGGAGGCGTTCCAGGCGTTCCAGCAGGTCGCCGAGGCCCACGTGGCGAATCGCGAACACCTGCATGCTGAGGGTGCCGCCCTTGACCCAGTAGTTGGGCTTGACGTTGGCGATTACTCGGTCGCCCTGCTTGAACTCACCCTCCATGCGCGTGCGCACGGACTGCCAGATGGTGAACGAGACCGTGACGTCCTCGTTCAGATCTTTGAGCTTGCCGTAGACGTTGCCGGCGCTTACGCCCCACTGGGTAATTTCGCCCTCAACCCAGACCGAACCGAGTCGGTCGATGTATTGCTTGAGGCGGTTGCCGAGTTCGGCGACGGGCCAGGGCGCATCGGCAGTCGACATGCCGTCGCCCGCGCGAACTTCGCCCATCATTCCTCCAGTCGCCCCAGCCTAGGATGGGGGTGTGACTTTGCCGGTTTCCGACCAGCGTACCGTGGGCGCTCCCACGGTCAGCCTTGCCATGCCCCGCGTCCGTGCCACCCGTGGTCGCCTGGTCGAGGAACCGACTGCTGCGCCCAAGCGCGTGCTGCTGGCCGCGCCCCGTGGCTACTGTGCCGGGGTGGACCGGGCCGTGGTCGCCGTCGAAAAGGCACTGGAGCGCTACGGTGCTCCCGTGTATGTGCGCAAGCAGATCGTGCACAACGTGCACGTGGTGCGCACGCTGGAACGGATGGGCGCGATCTTCGTTGATGAGGTCGACCAGGTACCGGAAGGCGCGCACGTGGTGTTTTCCGCCCATGGTGTCGCCCCCAGCGTGGTCAGTGCCGCTGCCGATCGCGGCCTGCACGCCATTGACGCCACTTGCCCGCTGGTGACCAAGGTCCACCGCGAGGCGGTGCGCTTTGCCCGTGATGACCGCCACATCCTGTTGATCGGTCACGCTGGCCACGAAGAGGTCGAAGGCACGATGGGTGAGGCGCCCGAGCACATCACCCTGGTGCAGACTCCGGACGAGGTCGATTCACTGGATATCCCGGCCGATCAGCGCCTGGTGTGGCTGTCCCAGACCACCCTGTCGGTGGACGAGACCATGGAAACGGTTCGTCGCCTGCGCGCCCGCTTCCCGCAGCTCGAAGACCCGCCGAGCGACGACATTTGCTACGCCACGCAGAACCGGCAGGTCGCGGTCAAGAAACTCGCGCCCGAGTGCGATGTGGTGATCGTGGTGGGTTCGGCGAACTCTTCGAACTCGGTGCGTCTGGTCGAGGTTGCGCTCGAGTACGGCGCCAAAGCCGCGTATCGGATCGACTACGCCGAGGAAGTGCAGCAGGAATGGCTGGCGGGTGCGTCGACGATTGGTGTGACCAGTGGCGCCTCGGTGCCGGAAGTGCTGGTGCAGGATCTGCTGGATGAACTCGGCGACGCCGGCTACAAGGACGTGCAGGCCGTCGTGACGGCGGAAGAGGACCTGGTGTTCTCGCTGCCGAAGGAACTACGAACCACGGCGACCGGCGAGGCGGATGCCCGCGCGCTGGGTGGTCGTCGCCGCGAGACCGAATAACGAATCCAAGGGGGTGCCATGGCCAGCGACGTTGCTGTGCACGGCCTGCAGAAACGGTTTGGAGCGGCCACCGCGCTCGCCGATGTGTCCTTCACGGCGCAGCCTGGCCGCGTCACCGGCCTGCTGGGCCCGAACGGGTCCGGCAAGACCACGACGCTTCGCATTCTGCTGGGGCTGACCAAGGCCGATGCCGGTACAGCACTGGTGGGTGGCACCTCGTACCGAGAGCTGGCCTCGCCGACGCGGACCGTCGGCGCCGTGCTCGAACCCCGCTTCCACGCGGCTGCGTCGGCGCGCAAGCATTTGCGTATCGCAGCGACCGCGGCGCAACTGCCGCTGCAGCGCGTGCAGGAGGTGATCGACCTAGTCGGCCTCAGCGACGCTGCGGATCGTGCCATCGGTGGCTATTCCTTGGGTATGCGGCAGCGTTTGGCCCTGGCCACCGCACTGCTGGGCGACCCCGAAGTGCTGATCCTGGACGAGCCGATCAACGGCTTGGACCCGGCGGGCATCCTCTGGATTCGCCAGCTCCTGCGGTACCAGGCCTCGATCGGCAAGACCGTGGTCCTGTCCTCCCATGTGCTGAGCGAGGTGGAACACACCGTGGACGATGTCGCGATCCTTCGACTCGGGCGCGTGGCGTACTCGGGCCCGCTTGGCCAGTTGCGCGGCGCTGCGATGGTGCGGGTTGAGGCGAGTGACCTGGACCGACTCGAGCAGGCGCTGCGGAAGGTTGCGGGTGCTGCGGTGGAGCGAGACGGAGAGGCCCTCCGCGTGCGCGGCATGGACGCTGAGGCGGTCGGAGCCGCGGCGCTGGAGGCCGAGGTGGCGCTGCGCCACCTGAGCAGCGAGCAGTCTGGGGTTGAGGAAGCCTTCCTCAAGCTGATGGATGCGCAGGGGGTGCAGGCATGAGCGCATTGCTGGCGCAGGTGCGCGCGGAATCGATGAAGTTCCGCCTCGGCCGGATGTGGTGGGCCGTGCCTGCCATCCTGGTGCTCTCGGTCGCGGTGTTCGCGGCATTGACCGCGGCGATCTTCACGATGCCCAGCCTGTCCTTCCTGCTGGGCGACGCGGGGCTGATTCCCGGTCAGACCGTCACCGGCCTGGTCTACAGCATGGCGACGGCGGTCGGCTACGTGGTGCCACTGCTGCTCGGTGCACTGCTGGTTACCAGCGAATACCGGCATGGGACGCTGCCCACGACCTTTGCCGTGCAGCCCCGCCGGGGCATCGTGCTGGCGGCGAAGACCATCGTGGTCATTGGGGTCGGCGTGGTGGTCGGTGCGCTGGGTGTCGCCACGGCAGTGGTGGTGGGCGCCGTAGTCTTTGCCGGAGCCGGTGCTGACCCGATGCTGGGGGAATGGTCCACGTGGCGCATTGTGCTGGCCACGCTGGTCGTGATGCCGATCTGGGCCGTGATTGGTTTGGCTCTCGGCGTGCTGGTGCGCAACCAGGCCGCAGCGATCGTCATCGCGCTGGCATTCACCCAGTTCGTCGAGCCGCTGCTGCGGACGCTGGCATGGGCCAGTGAGGAAACGGCGATGATCGGTGCCTATCTGCCGGGCTCGTTGGCTGACGCGGTGGTGGGCACCGGCCTGCTCAGTGGCATGGGCAGCGTTGGTCCCGGGGTCACCGGAATCGCCTCGATGGTGGTGTCGCCGGGGATCGCCCTGCTGCTGCTCGTGGCGTACGCGGCCGTCCTCCTCGTGCTCGGCGAACGCCTGCGCTGGCGTGCCGACGTGACCAGTTAGGGCCCTGGGCAAGCACTGGCATCGCACTCGGTGCCAGCTTTGACGCTTTTTCCGCGCTGGATGCTGCGCTGCGGAGCAGTTCTCGCTAGCCTCATGATCGGGGGCGGGGTGAAATCCAGGGGGTGGCGATGAGCGATTCGGAAGCGCGGTCTGCCTCGTTCATTGAGCTGCACGGCATCAGTAAGTCGATCGCTGGCGTGCCGGTGCTCTCGGGCGTGAATCTGGTCGCGGCGATGTACCAGCGCACCGCGATCGTAGGTCCGGCCCGTTCCGGCAAGACCCTGTTGCTCTCCATCCTGATGGGCATGGTGCCGGCGGATTCCGGGGTGGCCACGGTCGCTGGCCTGCCGTATCGAGTGTTGCCTCGCGCCCATCGTTCCGCAGTGGCGGTGTTCATGCCGACGCTTGCGCCGAGCCAGGCGGTGCGCCGATACCTCCGGGGTGTTGCTGCATCGGTGGGCGCGCGGCGATCGCGCGTGCAGCAGGTGATGGACGTGGCGCGGCTCAGCGAGATCGCCGCAGAGCGCCTCGACCGCCTCACGGTCCCACAGCACTACCTAGTGGAGTGTGCCGCGGCCGCGCTGTCCCAGCCGCAGTTGCTGGTGTTGGACTCACTGGACGCCATGGTGCCGACGGCGGTGTGGCCCGCACTTGACGCGCTGCTGCAGGCGGAGCGGGAACGAGGCGCCGGACTACTGGTGACTGCCCGCTCGGCCGAGCAGATCCCGATGGCATTCCACCGCATCCTGCAGCTGCCCGGCGCGGTGCATTCTCTGGCAGGAAACGACGCAGCGGCGCGGCCGGAGCAGCGCCGCTGAGGCGAGACGAGCGACGGACTAGGCGCGAGTAACCCCGGTGAGGTCCTTGAGCACGCCGGTCGTGCCGTTGTCGTGACGGATCACGTACTCGGTGCCGCGGTCTTCGATCACCAGGGCCCAGGCGGTCGGGCCAACAGTGAACAGGGTGGCGCCGTTGGCATCCACGACAGGGCGCTCCTCGGGCGAGAGCGCCCAGAACGGCTGCGGGGCACCCGGCACCGGCGGGGCGGTGGCCACGACGGGCTTGACGACCACCGGCAGCGGGAGCACGTCCGGGCGGGCCAGCAGGCTGATCGCCTGGACGGCGGGACGCTCGGTGAACTCCGTGTTGAACGGCGGCACCAGGTGCGCGAAGGAGGCGAAGAACACCCAGACCAGCACCAGCAGGAACGGGAGGATCACCAGGCTGCTGGTGAAGGCACCGAGGAGCAGGAACGACACGTAGGACAGGCTCACCCAGCCAGCGACACTGGCGAACTGGTCCAGCGTTAGCGAACCCACGCGACGAGGCAGGCTCGGCACCACGCGACGCAGCAGGATCAGCGCGGCAGCGATCAGCGGCAGCAAGGTGATGGCACCACCAATGATGAAGCCAGCGCTCCAGAGATTGGCGCCGTAGCCGTACCCGCCGTACATCGGAATCAGGCCCAGGATGAAGATGGCAACGGCGACACCACCGAGTACCCACTCGCGGATCGTGAAGGGGGAGGCGGCCAGTGCGCCGGACGTCGTCGGGGTCGCTGCGCCTTCGGGCGCGGTCTCGGTCGATGCCATGGATCGATCTCCTCAGTTCTGGGTCGACCCCCCTCCGGGGTCGTAGCACGGCGAGTCTAGCCGAGCGATACGGTCAGGAACAGGGATGCTACGGCGTTTGTCAGCCGCGCAAGAACGAAGGTCCCGCCCAACACCTGGGCGAGACCTTCGCGGAAACGGAGGTGACTAAGCGCTGATCGACTTGCCCGCCGAGCCCAGCTGACGGGCAGCCTCGGCGACGCGCGCGGCCATCGAGGTCTCGGCCAACTTGCCCCAGGCGCGCGGGTCGTAGGCCTTCTTGTTGCCCACCTCGCCGTCCACCTTCAGCACGCCGTCGTAGTTGCGGAACATCGAGTCCGCCACCGAACGGGTAAAGGCGTACTGGGTGTCGGTGTCGATGTTCATCTTCACCACGCCGTACTCCACTGCTGCGGCGATTTCCTCGTCGCTGGAGCCCGAGCCGCCGTGGAAGACCAGGTCGAAGGGCTTCGGAGCAGTGCCGTACTTGGCGGCAATCTCGGTCTGGATTTCCTTGAGCAATTCCGGCTTGAGGGTGACGTTGCCCGGCTTGTACACGCCGTGCACGTTGCCGAAGGTCAGTGCGGTGAGATAGCGGCCCTGCTCACCGAGGCCCAGGGCCTCGACGGTGTCGATCGCGTCCTGCACGGTCGAGTAGAGGTGCTCGTTGATCTCGTGCGAGACGCCGTCCTCTTCGCCACCGACGGCCCCAATCTCGACCTCGAGGATGGCGTTGATGTTCTTGGTACGGGCGATGATCTGCTTGGCGATCTCGAGGTTCTCGTTCAACGGAATCGCCGAGCCGTCCCACATGTGCGACTGGAAGATCGGCTCGCCGCCATTCTTGACGACCTCTTCACTGGCCGAGATCAGCGGCAGCAGGAAGTTGTCCAGGGCCTCCTTCGGGCAGTGGTCGGTGTGCAGCGCGACGGTGACGCCGTAGCTCTTGGCCGCCTCGCGAGCGAATGCTGCGAAGGCGAGGGCGCCGTTCGCGCGAGCCTTGACGCTGTGGCCGGCCCAGTAGTCAGCGCCACCGGTGGTGACCTGCAGGATGCCGTCCGAGCCCGCCTCGGCCAGTCCCTGCAGGGCGGCGTTCACGGTCTGGGACGAGGTGACGTTGATGGCGGGGAAGGCGTAGCCGCCTGCCTTAGCCTTGTCGAGCATTTCTGCGTACTGCTCTGGGGTCGCGATAGGCATGGCGCTCCTTGGAAACTGCGAATGGGAATCTTGGGTCGGCCAGAAATAGCCGCGCAGGCAGTCTACCGATCCGACCTGCCGAGCGGGAATGCGAGAGCAGGAACGACCCCAGTTGCTGGGCAACCGGACCCAGGTTCGGTCCCAGCACGCGCAGGCTAGTCTGTGTCCGGTTCGATGAGTTCCGCGGCGGTCAGGCCGCGCGGTGCAGTCGTGATCGGCGGCATCTCGCCGAGCACCTTGCTTTCGTCGAGCTGGTTGAGTTGCCGAGCCGTGACCAGGACGCGTGTTTCCAGGGACGAGGCGAAACGGTTGTACTGTTCCACGGTGCGTTCGATGGATCGACGCAGCCCGTCCGCGTGTTCGCCGAGGGTGGCGAGGCGCTGGTACAGCAGTCGACTGAGATCAAACAGTCGCTTCGCATCGTCGGTGAGCAGATCCTGCTGCCAGGTGTAGGCCACCGCTTTGAGTACCGTAAAGAAGCTGACCGGGCTGGACAGGGCCACACCCTTACGGAATGCATACTCCAGCAGCGACGGGTCTGCCTCGAGCGCCGCGGACAAGAGTGATTCGCTGGGGATGAAGGCGATCACGAATTCGGGGCTGGCGTCGAGACCATGCCAGTAACTGCGCTGCGCGAGGGCGTCGATGTGGCCGCGGACTGCCTTCACGTGCTTGGCCAGCAACTCGGCGCGCCGGGCCTGTTCGGCGGCGTCGGCCCCCGCGCTGATCGCCGATGCTTCCAGGTAGGCGTCGAAGGGGACCTTGGCGTCGACGGCGATCGACTTGCCGCCAGGAATGTGCACGGTCATGTCGGGACGCCCGGTGCCGCGCTCGGTGGCGATATTCGATTGCAAGTCGAAGTCAACGCGGTGCGTCAGGCCCGCGGCTTCGACGATGTTGCGCAACTGCGCTTCCCCCCAGGCGCCGCGAGTGCTGTTGTTGCGCAGCGCCGCGGCGAGGGTATCGGCGGTCATGCGGACTTGTTCGCCCGCCAGTCGGGTGGCCTGCAATTGTTCGGCGATAGCGCCGTACTGCTGGCTGCGCTGTTGTTCGAGTTCGGAGACCTTCGCCTGCATGGCCCGCAGCGTTTCCTGCACCGGGGCCAGTGCTCGCAAGACTTGCGCTTCTTCACGCTGCCGTTCGGCATCGGCGCGGCGCTGTTCCTGCTGCAGCGCCAGTTGTGCCTGGAGACTGGAAGCTTCCGCTTCGGCCCGCGCCAGGTCTACGCGCAGGTCGTGCAACTGGGTTGTTGCGTCGGCCACGGCGCGGTCCGTGCGGCGACGCGCGAGCAGCCATGTGACCAACGCGGTGAGTACCGCGGTGACGACGCCGGTAATCAGGCAGGCAAGCAGCAGCGGTTCCATGCCTCGAGTCTGCCAGGCACCGCTGACATCACCGCAGTGGGACTCGGGACGCGGATGGGCCCGTCATCTCCGGCCTGGGATCCAGTGGTGGTTCGTCGGCCGCGGGATTCGGCAGGCCGTCGCCGGCAGCTGCCTCGCCCACTTCCTGCCACTGTTCCCAGAGCGCCACACGATCCTGGTACTCCTTGGCGATGCGCCCCACTGCCCCGCGTCCGAACAGGATGCGCAGTGGAGGCTCCTCGGCGTCGACGATGGCGAGGATCGCGGCACGGGTAGCCTTCGGGTCCCCGACCGGCCGACCGGCGTCGCGTTCCTTGCGAGCGGCGCGCGCCCAGTCATAGAGCGGGTTCGGTTCGGCGATGACGGCCGAGTCACCAGCCCAGGCAGTGCCAAATCGGGCCGGCTCGATCAGGGTCATCTTGATGCCGAAGGGGGCGACTTCCATCGCTACGGCCTGCGTCATGCCTTCGACTGCCCACTTGGAGGCGTGATAGACCCCGAGGTTCGCGAAGGCGCTGACCCCAGCGACGGAGGACACCTGGATGATGTGGCCACCGCCTTGCGCGCGCATGTGGGGGATCGCTGCCTGAGTCAGCCAGGCCACCCCGTACAGATTCACTTCGATCTGCTCACGGAACTGTTCCTCGGTGACTTCCTCGAGCGCGCCGAACAGACCGTAGCCCGCATTGTTAATGAGGACGTCAACACGGCCGAAGTGATCCACGGCCTGCTGCATGGCAGCGATGCCTGCTGCGCGCTCGGTGACGTCCAGCGACAGTGCGAGCACGCGCTCGCCGTATTGCTCCACCAGCGGCTGCAGGCGCTCCACCGAGCGGCTGGTGACAACGACCTGGTCGCCACGCTCGAGTGCAGCCTCTGCCCATTCGCGACCGAAACCCTGTGCCGCACCGGTGATGAACCACGTCTTCATGTCTGTCCCTTCGACTCGACCAGCCTACGTTACGTTCTCAACTGGTGGACAACCTGTCCAATAGGAAATGGCTGCCAAGTCTGGCCTCAGCCTCTCAATGTGTCGACATTACTGCTCGCGGTATGACCAGGATTGCTTATGTAGTCGGAATACATTTCTGCACTTCATTCATTTATGTCGACACAGGCCACAAATTGATCGAGGTCGAACCGTGAATGCGGTCAGGCTTGAGCTACGAATGCGGCCAACCGGCGGGCGACAAGGCCTTATGCCGTATGAACTCTGGCCAAATTCTCATTGGGTGCACATAAAGTTTCACGCAATGCGAATTGATATCCCGCGACGAGGGGCGTATGTTGTCCATATACCGGACTTACTGTCCAGTACATAAGAACTAGCTGTTCCAAGGATGGAACGCCGCCAGTTCTGCAATCACAACAGATGCACTTCACAAGGAGGTAAGTGTGCAGATCACGAAGAGCCTGAAGGGCTTCTCGGTCCTCGCCGCTGTTGCCGCGACGACGCTCGCGCTGCAGGGCTGTGCGGCACCCGTCGAGGAAGTTGAGTTCCCGACTGGTCCGATCAACTACGTCATTCCTTACAACCCGGGTGGCTCGACTGACCCGGCCGGTCGCGAGTTCGCTCGCCTGCTCGCCATTGAGCTCGGCACCACCGAGACCGTGGAGAACATCCCGGGCGGCGACGAGACCATCGGTGTCACTGCAGTGCTGACCGCTGAGCCCGACGGCCACAGCCTGGGCGTGAGCTCGGCCACCGGTATCATCGTGCAGCCGCTGGTCAACCCGGCCCTGCCGTTCAAGGGTCCGGACGACTACACCCCGGTCGGGAAGATGATCCAGGCCCCGAACGCCATCTTCGTGGGCAAGGACTCGCCGTTCCAGACCATCGAGGAGTTCATCGCGGCCGCCAAGGAGCGTCCGGGTGAGATCTCGGTCGGCACCACCGGTCGTCTGACCAACAACAGCTTCGCCATCTACGCGCTCGAGGAGCAGGCGGGTATCGACCTGAACCTGGTGCCGTTCCAGGGCGGTGCTGGTGAGGCTGTGCTCGCCGCCATCGGTGGCCAGATCGACGCCGTGATCCCGACTGTGCCGGCCCAGCTGGGTCTGTTCGCCTCTGGTGACATCCGCGCGCTGGCGCACACCGGTAGCCCGGAGTACAACTCGGTTCTCGGCGGTGCCCCGTCGTTCGAGGAGCTTGGCTACGACATTCCGTTCTCGTCCGACTACGTGACGATTGCCGCCAAGGGCCTGCCCGAGGCTGTGAAGAACCGCCTGGTCGAGGCCGCGTACAAGGTCGCTTCCTCGAAGGAGTGGGCTGACTGGTGCGCCGAGAAGGGCTTCCTGGCTACCCCGATGAAGGACCAGGAACTGCTCGACTGGATCGAGATGGTGACCGAGGCCTCCAAGGCTGCGATCGCCAAGGCTGACGCCGCCGGCTAAACCCGCTGATCTGTTCAGCACCCTCGGTGGGTCGAGTGCCATACTCGGCCCACCGAGTCGGGTTCCCCCCAACACCCCACTCACGCAGGAGACCTCACATGGCACTCGTTCCATACCAGAACCCCGAAGACCTCGCGCCGGAGTACCGGTCCCTGCTGGACCGACCCATCAACCTGTTCCGCGGCTTCGCGAACAGCCCGGCCGCCCTGGCCCACTTCCACCCCTTCGGCGAGTGGATCCGCTGGGACTGCGAACTCGACGGTCGCCTGCGTGAACTGGCAATCCTGGAAGTCGGCTTCCTCACCGCCAGCGAATACGAGTTCACCCACCACGTCGTCATCAGCCGCCAGTTCGGCGTCACCGACGAGGACATCGACAACCTCATCGCCTTTACCCGCGGCGAAGAGACCACCCTGTCGGACCTGGACCTGCTGGTCCTGACCGCAGCACGCGAACTCACGATTGATCGCACGCTCACCGACGACACGGCCAACGCCCTCATCAAGGAGCTCGGCCACGCACGATTCACCGACGTTGTCGTCATCAGCGCCTTCTACAACATGGTCGTCCGAGTCCTCGGCGGCCTGCGCATCGACAACGAACCCGAATACGCACAGGTCCTCGAGCGCTTCCCGCTCGACCCGCCCCGCGTCTAACGGAAAGAACACCCATGTCAGCAACTCCTCGCAAGAGCAAGGAAGCGGTGCACGACACTGAGGTCGTCACCGAGTCCACCCAGGCGATCTCGAAGGTGATGGCCGACGCGCTGGGGCCGAATGGCCCGAGCCAGCACAGCGAATCAGAAACCGAGTCTCGTGGTCCGATCCTGTGGCATCTGGACAGCATTCGACTTGGTCGCGTGATCGTCGGCATCGTCAGCCTAGCGGTGTCGATCGGCTACCTCATGATGGCCTTGGATATGCCGCAGGGAACCGGCGCGCAGCCCGGTCCCGGCATGTGGCCGGTTGCCGTCGGCGGTGCCTGGATCGTCATCTCCCTCATCGTTATGGGTGAGGCGATCTTCACCCAGCAGGTGGTCGGTGACGTCGAGTTCCCGAAGGGTATCTACCGTCGCGACGTGCTGCTGTACCTGGGTAGCACCCTGTTGTACATCATCAGCCTGCCGTGGTTGGGCCAGTACATCGCGGCGGTGATCTACTCGTTCATCTTGTTCAAGGCCCTGAGCAAGTTGCCGTTGTGGCGCGTGATCCTGAACGCGCTCATCGTCGGCGTCGGCATCTCGGCCCTGTTCATCATCGTGCTGCAGGTTCGTATGCCTAAGGGCGTCATCCTGCCGCTGCTGGGTCTGTAAGGGCGGGAAAAGACGACAATGGACGCATTGACTGGTTTCATGAGCGGTCTGGAGCTTGCCCTCCAGCCCGAACTGCTGATTGCAGCATTCCTTGGCGCACTGCTTGGTACCACCGTTGGTGTGCTGCCGGGCCTCGGCCCGATCGCTGGTGCGGCACTGATTCTGCCGCTGACCTTCAATTACTCGCCCGCCGTGGCGCTCATCATGATCGCCGGTATTTACCTGGGCGCACAGTACGGTGGCTCGACCACCTCGGTGCTGCTGAACATTCCCGGTGACACGTCGGCGATTGTGGCCACCTTCGACGGCCATCAAATGGCGAAGAAGGGTCGAGCCGGTGCGGCGCTCACGATTATGGCGGTCGGTTCCTTCGTGGCCGGCACCATCGGTCTGTTGCTGCTGATGTTCTCGGCACAGTTTGTGGCGCGATTCGCAATCAACTTCGGCCCCGCCGAATACTTTGCGATGACCGCCGGTGGCTTGCTGCTGCTGGCCCGTATTACCGGCGGTAGCCTGGCCTCGGGTCTGCTGCCGATGATCCTCGGTATCGCGATGGCGACCGTGGGTATGGAGATGGCGACCAGCTACTTCCGCTTCACCTTCGGCAACCTCGACCTGGCGCTCGGCTTCAGCATCGCTACCGTCGCTGTCGGTTTGTACGGTATCTCGGAGCTGGCCTACATGCTCGAGAACAAGAACCGTGACGCGAAGCCGATGAAGGTTCGTCTGCGCGACCTGCCGCCGAACAAGGAAGAGTGGCGCCGCTCGATTACTCCGTGGCTGCGTGGCTCGTTCATCGGTTTCGGTTTCGGTCTGCTGCCGGTGCCCTCGGCCACCCTGTCGACGTTCACCTCGTACAAGGTTGAGCAGTCGGTATCGAAGTACCGCAAGGAGATCGGTACCGGTGCGGTGGAAGGTATCGCCGGCCCCGAGGCCGCGAACAACTCGGCCGCCATCGGTTCGATGGTTCCGGTGCTGGTGCTCGGTCTGCCGTTCTCGGCCACCCTGGCACTGATGCTCTCGGCAATGATCGTGCAGGGCATTCAGCCCGGCCCGCTCGTGATGGAGCGTCACCCCGACCTGTTCTGGTCCGTGATCGCCGCCATGGTGATCGCGAACGTGATGCTGCTGGTGCTGAACATCCCGATGGTTGGTCTGTGGGCGCAGGTCCTCCGTGTGCCACGACACTGGCTCATCCCGATCATCATGCTCGTCGCGATGATCGGTGCCTTCTCGGTGACCCGCAACCAGATCGAACTCTGGATCCTGTTTGGGGTCGGCATCATCGGTTACCTACTGCGGAAGCTGCAATTCAGCCTCGCGTCCTTCCTGATCGGTTTGGTCCTTGGGCCGCTGATTGAAAAGTACTTCATGCAGGGTCTGTTCATCGGCCGCGGCGACCTCGGATACTTCGTTGCCGGCCCGATCTCGATCACGATCTGGTCGATCGTGGGCGTGGTCTTCGTCGCTGGTCTGCTGTTGCCGATCTACCGCTGGGTCAAGGCACGTCGCGCTGCTGCCCGCGGTGAGGTTGTCGAGGTCAAGCACGCTGCGCTCAGCGAAATTGACTAGGCGCAAGGAAAGGAACAACAGCAATGGCTGGACGCTTGGACGGCAAGGTTGCCATCGTCACTGGTGCGGGTTCACGCGGTGAGGGCATTGGCAATGGTCGTGCGGCCGCGGTCCTGTTCGCTCGTGAAGGCGCGAAGGTGGTCCTGGTCGATCGTGACCAGGACGCCGTCGCCCCAACCCTGGCGATGATCGAGGAAGAGGGCGGTACTGCCTCGATCTTCCTGGCGGACCTCACCGACGAGGCGGTGGCCAAGTCGCTGGTCGACTTCACCGTCGAGACCTATGGTCGCCTGGATGTGGTGCAGAACAATGTCGGCACCCACGGCAAGGGCACGGTCGTCGACTCGGACGCCGCGTTGTGGGAGCACAACTGGGACCTCAACGTGATGACTATGGTCAACGTCAGCAAGTATGCGGTGCCGGTGATGGCCGCACAGGGTGGCGGTTCGATCGTGAACGTGTCGTCGATCTCGGCGATTCGGCCGCGCGGCCTCACCCCGTACTCGGCGACCAAGGGCGCGGTGATTGCCCTCACCCAGGCGATGGCGATCGACCACGCCGGGGATCGTGTGCGTGTGAACTGCGTCGCGCCGGGGCCGGTGTTCACCCCGCACGTGTCGGCCGCAGGCATGACGGAAGAGCTCCGTGAGCAGCGCAAGAATGCTTCGCCGCTGCGGCTGGAGGGTACCGGCTGGGACGTCGCCTACGCCTCGCTGTACTTCGCCTGCGACGAGTCCCGCTGGATCACCGGTGTCGTGATGCCGGTGGACGGTGGCGTCAGCCTGACGAGTGCTTCACGGTAGTAACCATGAATGAAGACACCAGGGACTCGTGGCGCGTCGTCATCCTTGACGACTATCAGGGGGTGGCCCAGGACAGTGCCAACTGGGCCGACTACCCGTGGCTGACGCTCGACGTCGTCCGCGAACACATTGACGACGAGCAGGCGCTCCGCACTCGCCTGAGCGATGCCGATGTGATCGTAGCGATGCGCGAGCGGACGCCACTGCGCCGCGAGTTCCTGGCATCCCTGCCGAAGCTCAAGCTGGTGGTGACCACCGGCATGCGCAACGCATCGGTCGATCCGCCGGAGCACGTCGGCTACTGCGGTACCTCGGCGATGACGTCACCGACGGTGGAATTGACCTGGGCCCTGATCCTCGGCGCGCGCCGACGGATCGTGGCTGAGGCGAACGCGCTGCAGGACGGACAGTGGCAGGTCGGGGTTGGCAGGAGTCTCGAGGGCAGCACGCTGGGACTGATCGGGCTGGGCAATATTGGCAGCCGTATGGCGGCGATCGCGAGTGCCTTCGGTATGCGCGTGCTGGCCTGGAGCCAGAACCTCACTGCCGAGCGTGCGGCAGATGCGGGCGCCGAGTATGCGGACCTCGACACGCTGCTGGCCGGCAGCGACATTGTGAGTATCCATGTGCGCCTCAGTGAACGCACCACGGGCCTGCTTGGTGAGCGCGAGCTCGGGCTGATGCGTTCGGACGCGCTGCTGGTGAACACCTCACGAGCGCCGATCGTCGATCAGCAGGCCTTGATTGCGGCGCTGCAGCAGGGGCAACTCGGTGGCGCGGCGCTGGACGTCTACGACGTCGAACCGCTGCCCACGGACGCGCCGATTCGTACAGCCCCGAACGTGCTGCTGACCCCGCACCTGGGCTATGTCACCCAAGAAAACTTGCAGGGCTTCTTCACCGATGCCCTCGAAGACATTGTGCGCTTCCGCGCTGGCGACCCCATTCGCGTCGTCGAGCGCTGAGTACTACAACCCCCACAGAAGAAAGGACGTGCTCGTGACCGCACGGCTCGAGAACAAGACCGCCCTCATCGTTGGTGGCGGCCAGACCCCCGGCCTCAGCATCGGCAATGGCCGCGCCACTGCACTGACCTTTGCGCGCGAAGGCGCTCGCCTGGTCGTTGCTGACCGCAGCCTCGAGTCCGCACAGGAGACGGTCGACCTGATCCTCGCCGAAGGCGGCCAGGCCGTTGCCGTCGCTGCGGACGTGACCGATGAGGCCTCGCTGATTGCGATGGTCGAGTTCGCCAAGCAGGAACTTGGCCGCATCGACATCCTGCAGAACAACGTGGGTGTGAGCCTGGCCGGCGGCGACGCGGTGATCACCGAGATCACCGACGAGGCCTTTGAGCGCGTCACGAACATCAACATCAAGGGCATGGTGCTCACCTGCAAGCACGTCATCCCGGTGATGGCCGAGCAGGGTGGTGGCGTGATCATCAGCATCGGTTCGCTGGCCTCGCTGATCAACTACCCCTACATCGCCTACAAGACCAGCAAGGCTGGCGTCGTGGCGATGACGGAGAACATTGCGATCCGCCACGCCAAGGACGGCATCCGCGCCAACGCGATCCTGCCGGGCCTGATGGAGACCCCGATGGCGATTGAGAACCGCGTGGGCCTCAACGGTATGACTCGTGAAGATGTCATCGCCGAGCGAAACAAGCACGTGCCGCTGCGCAACAAGATGGGCTCCGGCTGGGACGTTGCGAATGCCGCGCTGTTCCTTGCCTCGGAAGAAGCACAGTTCGTCACCGGCGTCTCGCTGCCGGTTGACGGCGGCCAGGCGCTCGTCGTCGGCTAACACACTCGGCTGCGGGCCCAACTTGGACCGGAGGGCCCGCAGCCGGACTTCATCCGGCCCAGCGTGAGAGGAACAGGGATGTCGAACACCACCGAGACTGACAAGGACATCACGCTCTACTGGATGCCCGGTTGTAGCAGCTGTTTGCGCATGAAGGAGTTCGTGGAGAACACCGGCATGCCTTACACCGCGATCAACGTCGAGGCGGAGCCCGAGCGCGCCACCATCCTCAAGGAGCGGGGGCTGCGAGTGCCCGCGATGCAATATGGCGATGTCGTGGTCAACGGCGTGCACCTCAAGACGGTGGCCGCCACGCTCGGCGTTGAGTATGAGCCGCCGGCCATGCTGAGTCCGGCCGAACTCATGGCCAAGTACGAGATCGTCAACGCTGCGTTGCAGCGGTTCATCCCGCAGATTCCTGACGAGGCGAAGGGCTTTACCCTGCCGGATCGCGATCGCGATCTGTTCCTGTTGGCCGCCCACGCCGGTTGCACCATGCGCTACTTCGTTGGCAAGTACGAGGACGAATCGTTCCCCGGCTTCTTCGACGACATGGAGCCGCATACCGACTCTCGCGAGGAACTGCTGGCCTACGCCAAGGAGACCCTCGAGATTGCTCGGACCTGGTGGGAGCAGGACGGACAGTATGACCCGCTCGACGCGGTGATTCAGGTCTACTGGGGTCCGCGCACCCTGCACGAGGCCCTGGAGCGCGAGGTGTGGCACGCGGCGCAGCATTGCCGTCAGATCATGCTGATGCTGGAGCGGCTGGGCGTCGAGGTGGATGGTCCGCTCACCGAGGATGACCTGGCCGGCTTGCCGCTGCCCAAGCGCGTGTTCGACTAGGGCACGGCGATGAGCGAACGGGTAACGGACTACACCCCGGACACCTTCCGCGAGGCGATCGGCAGCGGACTGCCGGTGCTGGTGGACTTCTGGGCGGACTGGTGTGCGCCGTGCCATCAGATGCCACCGATCCTGGAATTGGTGGCCGAAGGCTTTGCCGGACAGGCCCTCGTCGGGAAGGTGGATGTGGTGCAGCACCCCGAGCTGGGTGATGCCTACGGCATTTCGTCGTTGCCGACCTTCATCATCTTCCGCGACGGTGCGGTTGTGAAGCGGTTCTCTGGTGCGAAGCGTCAGCCGCAACTCGAACGGGAGCTCGCGGCTGCGGTGACCGCTCAGTGAGCGCCCTCCCGGAAGGTCGCGACGCGCATCCGGCCACCGCGGTTGCCTATGCGGTGGCCGTCACGGCGCTTGGCGCCATGCCGATCTGGGCCGTGTCCGCCTTTGCTCCAGCGCTGCAGGCAGACTTGGGCTTCGACGATGTCCAGCTCGGTATGACGCTGGCATTCTTCTTTACGGTTTCCGCAGTGACCGGCCTGCCCGTGGGCCGCCTGGTACAACACTGGGGTTGGCGAGCCGGGATCGCCTTCTCCTGTGCCGTTGCGGGCATTTCCCTCACACTGGTAGCGGTCATCGCACACAACTGGATTCTCCTGTTGATTGCGCTCACCCTCGGTGGCATCTCGAATAACAGTTCGCAGCCGTCCGGCAACTTGGGCATTGCGGTGAACGTGCCCGACCGACGGCAGGGCATCTCCTTTGGTCTCAAGCAGGCGGCGCTGCCGATCACGACCTTCCTCACTGGCTTGTTGGTGCCCATATTCGATCACGGTCGGGAGTGGCGCTGGGCCTTCCTGACGCTGGCAGTGGTGTCCTTCGTGGTGGCGATCATGGTCATCGCCAAGACCGCCGTCCGCGGTGCGCGCGCCATGCGCGCACGCCCGAAGGGCGAGCAGCGGGTGCGGCGAGCCCGGACCGCGAAGGTAAAGGCGCCAAAGTCGCTGCTCTTGCTCGCCACTGGCGCCGGGTTCGGCACGGCCGCGACGATCAGCCTTGGCGGCTTCGTCGTGGTCTACGCGGTGAGCCAGGGGCACAATCCGAGTCTGGCAGCCGGCCTGCTGTCGCTGGGCAGCCTCGCTGGGATCACCTCTCGGATCCTGTCCGGCCTGATCGCGGATAAGCGTGGCAAGCGGCACCTGGTCGGCGTGATCTGGATGCAGGTCATCGGCTCGATCGGCTTCCTGGTGCTGGCCATCTTTGGCAGCAGCCCAGTCGGCCTGATCGCTGGCACCATCATGGCCTTCGGTTTCGGCTGGTCCTGGAATGGGCTATTCCACCTCTCGGTGGTCAAGTACAGCCCCATCCCGGCGGCGCTGGCTACCAGCGTGGTGCAGACGGCGATGAGCATTGGGGCCGCCGTGGGTCCGACCTTATTCGGCTTTGCCTCGACGGTGGCCTATCAGGCCTCGTGGTACTTAGGGTCGGGCATGTTGCTGATCGCGGCCGTGTTCATTTTCTTTGCCCGCCGCGAGTTGGGGCGAGCGGCCGCCGCGAAGCGCGGTTAGGCGGCTCCTGCTGGGCTGGTTCGCGCATCTGGCCCGCGCGTTGCCGCCGCTAGTCTTCGCTGTCCAGGACCGCGGCGTTGGCGACCAGTTCCTGCACACCAGGCAGGGCGCGCAGCACGATGGACTTCATGAGCGCGCCAGCGAGAATATCGTCGCCCTCGGTGAACGCGAGGTAGAGCCGCTCATGGTCGGCGAGCGATCGTGCGGTGCGGCCAGGCAGGCTCATGCCGAGGCGGCGAAGGCGTAGCGTCTGCAGACCGATGCCTTGCAAGGTGCGGGCGAGAATGACATCGCCACAGAGTTCGGCGCAGACATGGTGGAAGTCCACGTTGGCCCAGAAATACCCGTCCGTGTCGTCGTTGGCCACTGCCTGCGACATCTGGTCGAGCAACGGGAGCAACGGCTCAAGGGAGATCTCATTGGATCGCTGCGCCAACTTGACTGCGACTAGGGAGTGCAACTGCGCTCGAAGCTCATAGAGCTCGGCGATTTCCTTCGCGGAGGGGTTGGCTACCCGCGGGCGACGTCGCGGGGGGATGTGGACAAGGCCCTCACGGGACAGCGCGATGATCGCCTCGCGGATTGGTGTGCGGCTAGTGGCGAAGCGACGGGCAAGGTCCTGCGAGTTGATGACGGTGCCGGGCGGAATCGCGCCCTGGATGATGGCGCGTGCCAACTGGAGGACGATATCGCCGACCAACGATGAGTCGTCCGCAGCCAGACTCAGGTAACGAGCCAGCGTGGCGTCCCGAGGGTCGGGTCCGAGATGCAGTTCCACAATCACACTCTAGGGTGTCGACACTCTGTCGGCACGGGAGCTCCGCAAATGGGCGCTCCCGTGCAAACGACTAGACGCGGGGAGGGTCGAGCGGGAAGCGCTCGAGTGCCGCAGCGTATTCGGGTTCGTTGTCGATGCGCAGGCCGCCGAGCACGCGGACGACCATGTTGTAGAAGGCGCTGATGACGACAACGTCAGTGAATCGGGCGTGGCCGAGCTCCTGGATGAGGGCGTTGGCCGTGTCGTCGGTGAGCGCGCGATCGATCGTGAGTTCGCGGGCTGCGGTGAGGACCAGCAGGTCCAGTTCCGACAGGGTGGTGCTCTCGCCTCGGGTGAAGGCGATCACGTTGTCGATGTCTTCGTCGGTGACGCCGAACTGGCGGCTGATCACGACGTGGTGGGTGAACTCGTACTCGCTGGCGGTGAGGAAGCCGACTTCGAGGATGGCGAGTTCGCGCAGGCGGCCGTCGAGTTCGCAGTCCCAGCGGATCCATTCGCCGAAGGGGTGGAAGTGCGCCAGTGCTGCGGGGCTGTTGGCGAAGCCGCGGAACAGGTTGATGGGTCGGTCCAGCAGGGACCGGTATTCCGGCGCGAGGTCTTCGGGGTTCTGGTAGGGGACGAGTGCCATGATTCACTTTCTGTTGGGGGTGTGGCGGTGGTGCCACTCAGGGGCACCGCTCCACCACGGCGTGGTGCCACGCTCGGTAGCGGGAGCGTTAGACCTCGGAAGGTTTGCGACGCTTCGGGACTTCGATGAACTCGACCAGACATTCGAAGCCAGGCAGTTCGTAGTAGGCGAAACCGCCGTCGCCATCGAGGCCGTAACCACGTCCGGTCTGAATCGGACTGATGCCGTACTCGCGGAAAGCGTCCTCGAGGTCTGCGATCGATTCGATGAAGTAGCCCACGTGATGCAGGCCAGGTCCTTGGACCTGCCACTGCTCGGCATAGATGTTCGGCTCGAGGGTGCTCTCAATCAGCTCGAGTTGCGGGTTGGCGCCGAACAGGCCCAAACGCATGCCGTAGTTGGTCACCTCGCCGCGCACCGTGTGGTACTCCATCAGGCCTGGGCCGTAGGAGTAGACCCGCCAAGTCCCTGTGCCAAGCAGCAGGCTCCAGGTGCGCATCGAAGCATCCAGATCATCAACGACCAGTGCGATCTGGTCAGGCTGACGCTGGGGGAGCAGGGACGCCCACGGCGGTGTGGAGACATCGGACATGACGCACTTCCTTCGTGCAGGCGTGACAGTACGCAGGGTCACGCGGATCTACGTTATGTAGACAGTTTCTCGCGTCCAGCCCAGAAACGGTTGCCTTTGCGTGCCATTCATCCGAAAAGTGTATACAGATCACGCCGAATGCATTGGGAATGCGAAATGCCCTCCGCCCCGATACGGGGGCAGAGGGCATTCTTCGAGAGAGCGTGTTCGATTACAGCTCTTGCAGGCGCCGAGCCACGCGTTCGGCGACCTTTTCGGCGGAGAGGCCGTACTTGTCCAGCAGGTAGTCGTTCGGAGCCGACTCACCCCAGACATCCTCCACGCCGATCTTCTCGACCGGCGCCAAGCCGCCGGCCGAAGCCACAATCTCGGAGACCAGGCCGCCAAGGCCGCCCAGGACGTTGTGCTCCTCCACGGTGACGATCAAGCGTGCACCCGCCACTGTCGCCAGCAAGCCTGCGGCATCGATCGGCTTAATGCTGCCGATGTGCACCACGCTGGCCTGGATGCCTTGTGCGGCGAGGAGTTCCGCGGCGGCAAGCACCCGAGTGGACTGGGTGCCGGTGGAGATCAGCACGACCTCGCCGCCGTCACGCAGCGTGTGCACCTTGCCCGGCACGAAGTCGTAGGACTCGTCGAACAGATCCGGGGCGGCGTCACGGGCCAGGCGCAGGTACACCGGACCGACGTACTCGGTCGCCCAGCGCACCATCGCCGCGGCCTCGTGCTGGTCACCGGGGGACAGCACGGTCATGCCCGGCATTGCGCGCATGATGGCGAGGTCCTGGATGTCCTGGTGGGTGCGGCCGGTGGCGCCCGTCAGCAGGCCCGAGTAGGCGCCGGCGATCTTGACGTTGCCACCGGTCTGCGCGACCAGCATGCGGATCGGGTCGATCGCGCGGTGGGTCAGGAAGACGGTGAAGGTGGACAGCCACGGGATGTACCCGTCGCAGGCCATACCGGCTGCCATGCCGACCATGTTCTGCTCGGCAATGCCGCCCTGGATGAAGCGCTCAGGGTGGGCGTTGGCGAACAGGTCAGCCTTGGTCGAGTTAGCCATGTCACCGTCGATGACGATCACATTGGGGTTGCTGTGGCCGAGGTCGACCAGGGTCTGGCCCCAGACGTCACGGAGCGCCTTCATGCTGCGGTCCCTTCAATGCCGAGTTCGGCGCGGGCCTGCGCCAACTCGTCCTCGTTAGCGATACCGGTGTGCCAGGTGTGACGGCCTTCGGCGAAGGAGAGGCCATGGCCCTTGGTGGTGTGCGCGATCAGCGCCAGGGGCTTGCCGGTCTGCGGACGGGCCATGGCCTGGTCGAAGGCAGCGAAGATCGATTCGAAGTTGTGGCCGTCGAACTCGATGACATCCCAGCCGAAACTGCGCCACATCTGGGGCAGGTCGAAGCCGGACCACGGGTTGCGGCGGTCGCCGCTGTCGTCCTCAGTCGGGGTCCAGCCGTACTGCTGCAGACGGTTGTAGTCCACGATCGCGTACAGGTGGCCGAGCTGGTATCGGGCCGCGGTGTGGGCCGCTTCCCAGACCATGCCTTCCTGGATCTCGCCGTCACCGAGCATCACCCACGAGCGCGAGTCGTTGCCGCGCATGCGCGAGGCGAGGGCGAAGCCGGCACCGACCGAGAGGCCCTGGCCCAGCGAGCCGGAGGACATCTCAATGCCCGGCAACTTGGTCGGGTCGGGGTGGCCCTGCAGTCGCGAGTTGCCCTTATCGAAGGTCGGCAGTTCCTCAACCGGGAAATAGCCGCGCATGGCCATCACCGAATACAGGCCGATGGCCGAGTGACCCTTCGAGAGCAGGAAGCGGTCACGAGCTTCGAGCTTGGGCTGTGCCGGGTCAATCCGCAGCACACCAAAGTAGAGCGCCACGAGCATATCCATGGCGGACAGAGGGCCGCCGACGTGCCCGGCCTTGCTCTTCGCCACAGTGCTTACAACGTGGTAGCGGCCTTCCGCCGCGAGTCGTTCCAGTTCGTCAATAGGGGGACGCACTGGCGACGGTCCGGACTTCGTCATCAGGAACCTCACAAGTGTTGGGGGTGTCCCAACATTATCACCCACTGGACGCGCTGTCTGCAAAGTGGGACGAACTTGCCAGGAAGCGTCAACAGGGGACGGTTGAAGGTACTGATTTTTCAGGCGCAGGGCCTGCGACAGCTGAAACTCCTCTTCCATCCAGTGGACAGTTCGTGGATGGGCAGGTTGCGCTGCCTGCCCCGCGAGCTTCGCGCGTCAAGGCCTGGGAACGAGTAAAGGGCCGCCTCAACCGAGGCGGCCCTTCTTGGTCTGTGTGGCGACTAGTAGTTGCTTGCACCCAACTGCCGTGAGATGGTCGACGCAGCGTCGCGCAGCAGCTGCTCAACGCGAGCAGCGTTCTCGCCCAGCACCGATTCCCGCAGGCCGCTGAGCGAAATCGCGGCGTGCACCTTGTTCTGGTGGTCGTAGATGGGCGCACCGATCGAGGCGATGCCTGGGGTCACGTCGCCGTCACTGATGCTGATGCCAGATTCGCGGGTCTTGCGCAGCCGCTGCATCAGGGCGACCGGATCAACACCGGACCCATTGCTCAGTGAATCCTTGAGGTGGTTGTTGACGTACTCGGTCCACTGCGACTCATCGTCGAAGGCCAGGAGTGCCCCGGGCGCGGCACCGGCGTGCAGCGGCAGCGAGCCTCCGAGCTGCAGCAGCAGCGACGCAACGCGAAGTCCCTCAATGCGTTCGATGCAGACACCGTTCCAGCCGCGGCGCACCACCAGGTAGACCGTCAGCCCGGTCTCGTCGCGGAGCCGCTCCATTTCCGGCAGCGCGCGGTCGCGGACGGACAGGCCGGACTGCGTCGCAGCACCCCAGCGCAGCAGGTGGGTGCCTAGGCGGAAGTAGCCCCGGGTCGACGCGGGTTCAACCAGTTCGAACTGCTCAAGGCGCGCCAGTAGTCGGTACAAGGAACTCCGCGGTTCGCCAGTTCGCTCGGCAAGCTGGGCGATGGTGAGCTCGCGTTCTTCCGCCAGCAAGTTGAGCACTTCGACCGTCTTTTCAACCAGTCGAAGACCCTTCGGTGCCTGTTCTGCCATAGTCACCGAGTCTAGCGACGTTGTCTCACTCAGTGGACTCAGCGCGCCGCGGCGTGACCACAATCTTTGGCGTGACACCACTGCCAGCTTGCGCGATCGCAGCGGGGTAGTCCTCCAAGGCGAAGGGCTCGCTCGTGAACACGGTGCCATCCACGAGGCCAGCTTGGAGGATCTCGATCGCGCGCGGGAACGAGTGGCGCGTGGTCATGCTGCCCTGAATGTGCAGTTCGCGGGCGAACACCAGGTACGGCGAGAGCGGCAGGGTCTTGTCTGGGTCGGCCACGCCGAGTTGCAAATGCGTGCCACCGCGGCGCAGGCCCTCGAGCAACGTGCCGATCACCGCCGGTACGCCGGTGGCGTCGATCGTGAGGTCCCAGTCGCGCCCGGCGATCTGCTCGGCGAGGTTGGAGCTGGTCACATCAGCGCCAGTTGCGGCGGCGGTGGCCAAGCGCGCCTCGTTGGTGTCGACAACAGCAATCGTGCGGGCGCCCTGGCTGCGTGCCACGATCAGCGCCAGCAGGCCGATCGTGCCAGCCCCAACGACGAGCACGCGACGGCCCATGACATCTGGGACCATGTCCATGCCGTGCACCACGCAGGCGAGCGGCTCGGCCAGCACGGCACTGTGGAAGGGCACGTCGCCGATTGGCAGCACGTTCTTGGCCGGTAGTGTGATGAACTCTGCCCCGGCCCCCAGCAGGTCTATACCGAAGGCGTGCCGATCCTCACACAGGTTGAAGCGGCCATCCCGGCACGAGTAGCAGGTTCCGCACGGCGAGCCCGGATCGATCACGACGCGGTCGCCGACTTGGACGTGACTGACACCCTCGCCGACCTGCGCGACCGTGCCGGTGGCCTCGTGGCCCGGACGGACCGGGTACTTCGCAGTGGGGAAGGAGCCGTGCAGAATGTGGGCGTCCGTCGCACACACCCCGAAGAGCTCAACTCGAATCTGCACCTCGCCGGTGCCCGGCGCCGTGGGTTCGGCGTCGACGATGACGACCTCGCCCGGGGCGGTGATCTGCACGGAACGCATGGAGGTACTCCTGCTCTGAAAGTTTCACATTATGGACTGACTGTCCACTGTGTAAGAATATAGCGCAGGAGTCCATTGTGGTGTGCTCAAGGAGGAGCCAATGCGGACCATCGTCTATACCGAGCCCGGCTCGCTGCAGGTGCAGGACCGGCCGGTGCCGACCCCTGGGCCGGGCGAAGTGCTCGTCCGAGTTGCCTGGGCAGGGATCTGCGGTTCCGACCTGCTGCTGTGGGAGGGTGGCTTCGCGCGAGTCACACCGCCGGTGGTGGTCGGGCACGAGTTCAGCGGCGTGATTGCCAACGCCAACGGTGCCGCGGGCATCCAAGACGGTGAACGGGTCGTCGTTGAGCCGTTGCTGAACTGTGGCGAATGTGGCCGCTGCACGACTGGCAACTACAACGTGTGCGAGAAGCTCGGCCTGACCGGCATCGATGTCGACGGCGCCGCCGCGGACTACGTGGTGGTGCCTGCACACCGCATTCACCGGATTCCGGACAGCTTGAGCCTGCGGGATGCGGCAATGGCCGAACCCACCGCCGTGGCCGTGCACATGTGCCGTCGCGCAGAGGTGCGCCCGGGTGACTCCGTCTACATCGCTGGCGCTGGTCCGATCGGGGTGCTGGTGGCACTGGTCGCCCGGGCATTCGGCGCCGCCCGCATCCTGATCAGCGAGCCGAGTGACCAGCGCCGTGAACAGGTGGCGGCACTCGGCTTCGAAACCTTCAACCCGGTGACCGACGATGCCGCCAGCATCGCCAACACCTTCGACATTGGCTTCGAACTCACCGGCGTGGGCGCCGCAGCAGCGGGAATTGTCGCGGCCGTTCGGCCGCAGGCAACCATCCTGCTCGGCGGTCTGCCGCACAAGCCGATGGAACTGCCGGTGGCCGCCATGGTGCTGAAGGAACTGGTGCTGCGCGGGTCCCGGACCTACCGCAGCGAGGACGTGGTGAAGGCAATCGAACTCCTCGACGCTGGCCAGGTGCCCGCCTCGACCCTGATCACCCGCGAAGTAGCAATCGACGACGCCATCGAAGGCGCCTTCGTGCAATTGCGCGACGTTCGTAGCGACATGAAGATCCTGATCCGACCCGACGCTGGAGGCGACGAATGAGCCCCATTGAGATCCCTCGTGAACTTGGCCGCATGGACGGCCGCGTGGCCGTCGTCACCGGCGCCTCCAGCGGCATCGGCGCGGCAATCGCCCGAGAGCTCGCTCTCAAGGGCGGCCGTGTGTACGCCGCGGCCCGACGTGCGGAACTGATCCCAGAGGCGGTCGGGGAAGACCTGGTTGCCGAAGGTCGGGTGATCCCGACCAAGCTGGACGTGTCCAATGAGGACGAGGTCGAGGCACTGTTCAGCCGCCTCGCCGCCGAAGATCCGATCGACACACTGGTGACCGCCGCAGGCGTGAACGTGCCGAATCGTCGCATTGGCCAACTGTCGAGCGACGACTGGCGCATGTTGGTGGACATCAATATGTCGGGTGTCTTCTACTGCATCCGCCACAGCCTCGACCAGTTGCGTGAGCGCATGGGCGATGTCGTGATCATCTCGAGCATCGCTGCGAGCTGGCCGGATCATTCCGGCCCCGGCTACGGCGCCACGAAGTCCGGCCTGTTGGGGCTGGCGCGAGGCATGAGCCGCGACGAGCACATGAATGGCGTGCGCGTCTCGAGCATCCTGCCCGGCATCGTGGACACTCCCATCCTTGACAAGCGGCCGATCCCGCCGACGCAGGAGCTGCGCGACCTGATGGTGAAGCCCGAAGACGTTGCTACCGCCACACTGATGGCGGTCACGATCCCCGCCCGCAGCAACCTGGCTGAGATTTCGATCGTGGCCACGCAGTTGCAGGCGCTGAGCAAGACCCAAGAAGCCAACCCGCCGCTGCCGCGCGACGCGGTCGCTGGCTGAGCCAGAAAGACGATCGGTATGCTGCAGACCCAGCTCTTCATTGACGGCACCTGGCAGGACGCCAGCGGCGGAGAGACCTTCGCCGTGCTGAACCCGGCCACGGGTGAGGTGCTGGCGCACGTCGCCAACGCGACGCCGGAGGACGCGAGCCGCGCCCTCGACGCCGCCGTGGCTGCCCAGGAGGCGTGGGCTGCGACCCCGTCTCGCCAGCGAGGCGAGATCCTGCGTCGCGCCTTCGACTTGCTGATGGATCGCAAGCAGGCAATCGCCGAACTCATGACCCTGGAAATGGGTAAGCCGCTCAGCGAAGCCATCGGTGAAGTGCAGTACGGCGGCGAGTTCCTGCGCTGGTTCGCCGAGGAGGCACCGCGTATCCAGGGCCGCTATGGGGCGAGCCCTGAAGGCACCGGCCGCATGATCGTCTCGCAGCACCCGGTGGGCCCCTGCTACCTGGTCACGCCGTGGAACTTCCCGCTGGCTATGGCCACTCGCAAGATTGCGCCAGCGTTGGCTGCTGGCTGCACCGCGGTGGTCAAGCCCGCCTCGCTGACGCCGTTGACCACCCTGGCCTTTACGGACATCTTGATCGAGGCCGGCGTGCCAGCCGGCGTCGTCAACATCATTCCAACCACTCGGTCGGGCGCGGTCACGGATGTGCTGCTCAGCGACGACCGACTGCGGAAGCTCTCGTTCACCGGCTCCACCGAGGTGGGTCAGACCCTGATGGCGCAGGCGGCGCGTGGCGTGCTGCGCACCAGCATGGAGCTCGGCGGCAATGCCCCCTTCATCGTCTTTGAGGACGCAGACCTCAACCTGGCGGTCGAGGGCGCGATGGCGGCGAAGTTCCGCAATATCGGTCAGGCCTGCACTGCGGCCAACCGCTTCATCGTGCATGAGTCGCTCGTGGCGGAGTTCACCGAGCGCGTGGTGGAACGAGTCTCGCAGTTGAAGATCGGCCCCGGCATAGAGCCCGGCGTGCAGATCGGGGCCTTGATCAACGATGCTGCGGTCGACAAGGCGTTGTCGCTGGTGCACGACGCGCTGGAACGTGGCGCTCGTCTCGAGCACGGCGGCGAGCGAATCGAGGGCGCGGGCTCGTTCATGCAGCCGACGGTGCTCAGCAACGTGCAGCCGGGCAGCGCCATCCTGCGCGAAGAAATCTTCGGCCCGGTGCTCGCCATTACCAGTTTCCAGGACGAAGACGAGGCAGTCGCACTGGCGAACGCTACCGAGTATGGCTTGGTGTCCTACGTCTACACCCAGAACCTGGCCCGTGGGCAGCGCATGATCGAGCGTCTTGCCACCGGCATGATGGGGCTGAACATGGGTGTGGTCTCGAACGCCGCCGCCCCGTTCGGCGGTTGGAAGTTCTCCGGCCTCGGCCGTGAGGGCGGGGCTGAGGGCATTCACGAGTACTTGCAGACCAAGTACACGTTGACGCCGAACCCCTTCGCATAGCGGGCGGCGCCGCCGTCGCGGGGGGCCCGGGTACGGGGCGGCCCCCCCCCCGCGTGGGGGGG
>JAEZHW010000057.1 GCA_023436775.1 Actinomycetes bacterium | reverse complement strand
CCGCTCGGGGGCGCGTGCTCCCCCCCCCCCCCCCCCCCCCACCCCGGTCAGCCACGATTCGCTAGGCTGCCCCCACCCTCGTTACCACCGTTGCTATCGCTAGGGATTGTCATGACTGCCTCCGCGTTTACCTCGCCGCCCGTCGTGGAGGTGAAGAACGTTTCGATCACCTTCCCAGGTGTGAAGGCCCTCGATACCGTCAGCTTCCGACTCTTCCAGGGCGAGGTGCACACCCTGATGGGTGAAAACGGTGCCGGCAAGAGCACCCTGATCAAGGCACTCACCGGCGTCTACAAGATCGACTCCGGCGCGATCATCGTCGCCGGCCAAGAACGCAACTTCAGCGGCACGGCCGCTGCCCAAGAAGCCGGCATCTCGACCGTGTACCAGGAAGTCAACCTGTGCACGAACCTCACCATCGGTGAGAACGTCATGCTCGGCCACGAAGTGCGCGGCCCCTTCGGTATCAACTGGCGCCGCACTCACGCCGCCGCCAAGGTGGCCCTCGACAAGCTTGGCCTGGGCCACCTCGACCCACGCGCGCCGCTGAACAGCATCTCGTTGGCGATGCAGCAGCTGGTCGCCATTAGCCGTGCCATGGTCACCAAGTCCAAGGTGCTGATCCTGGACGAGCCGACCTCCAGCCTCGATGCGCAAGAGGTCGAGAACCTGTTCCGGGTGATGCGCCGACTGCGCGACGAGGGCGTGGCGATTCTCTTCGTCTCGCACTTCCTCGACCAGGTCTACGCCATCAGCGACCGCCTCACCGTGCTGCGCAACGGCCAGCTCGTGGGTGAGTACATGACCCGGGACCTGGACCGGTCCGAACTGATCGCCAAGATGATCGGCAAGGACCTCGATGCGCTGAAGTCGCTCGGTTCGAACCGTGCGGCCTACCACCGTCCGCCCGAGGCAGCCCCGCTGCTGACGGCCCGGTGCCTGAGCCGCAAGGGCTCAATCGACAGCACCGATCTGGACCTGCACCACGGTGAAGTCGTCGGCTTCGCTGGTCTGCTGGGCTCCGGTCGTACCGAGCTGGCTCGTCTGCTCTATGGCGCTGACCGCGCCGATGTCGGCGACCTCACCCTCGATGGCAAGCCACTGCACCTGACCAGCGCCTCGGCGGGTCTGGCGAACCGCATCGCCTTCTCCACCGAGAACCGTCGCGACGAGGGCATCATCGGCGACCTCACCGTGCGCGAAAACATGATCCTCGCCGTGCAGGCCAAGCGCGGCTGGTTCCGTCCGCTGCCGCGCAAGGAGCAGGACGCCATCGTCAGCAAGTACATGGCTGAACTGAACGTTCGGCCCGCTGACCCGGAGCGGCCGATTCGCACGCTGTCTGGTGGAAACCAGCAGAAGGTGCTGCTTGGCCGTTGGTTGGCCACCGACCCCAAACTTTTGATCCTGGACGAGCCGACCCGAGGCATCGACGTCGGTGCCAAGGCTGAGATTCAGGAACGCGTCGCCCAGCTCGCTGGCGAAGGCGTCTCGGTGGTGTTCATCTCGAGCGAGCTCGAAGAGGTGGTTCGCCTCAGCGAGCGCATCTTCGTGCTCAAGGACCACCGCCTCATCGCCACCCTCGACAACGGGGCGGACGTCACGGCCGACACCATCGTCGGCATCATCGCCGCTGAGGAGCACGCCGCATGAGCGAAAACCCGAACCGGCCCCTGGCCGCAGTGCAGACGCTGGTCCGCAGCCAATTCTTCTGGGGCATCGTCGCCATCCTGGTGCTGCTGCTCCTGAACGTAATCCGTGACCCGGGCTACCTCGGGGTGCGGGTCAACCCCAACACCGGGAACCTGTCCGGCAACGTCATCGACATCCTGCGCGCCGCTGCTCCGATCCTGATGATCGCGGTCGGTATGGTGCTCGTCATCGCCACCAGCGGCATCGACCTGTCCGTCGGTTCGGTCATGGCGGTCTCGGGTGCAGTCTCCATGGAGTTGCTGCGCGCACTGAACGATCCGAACTCGGTGGGCGTGACGATCGTGACCGTGCTGGCCGCGCTGGCGGTGAGTACGCTGCTCGGCCTGCTGAACGGTGTGCTGGTTGCCTATGTTGGCCTCCAACCCTTCATCACCACGCTGGTGATGATGCTGGCCGGCCGTGGCCTTGCCAAGGTGATTACCAACGGCCAGAACACCACCGGCAAGAGCGACTCGTTCTCGTGGATCGCCAACGGCACGGTGGTCGGCCTGCCGGTGATCTTCCTGCTGGCCGTGATCGTGGTCGTCCTGGTTGCGCTGATCGTGCGCCGGACCGCGCTGGGTCTGATGATCGAGTCGATCGGTATCAACCCGCAGGCCAGCCGCCTCGCGGGCATTCGACCCAACGGCCTGCTGCTGACGGTCTACGGTGCCAGCGGTCTGCTCGCCGGGATCGCGGGCATCTTCGTGACCGCGAACACCATGACGGTGGACGTGACGCGCACCGGTAACCAGATGGAGCTCGACGCCATCCTCGCCGTCGTGATTGGTGGCACGTCCCTGGCGGGCGGCAAGTTCGCGATCGGTGGGGCTGCGGTCGGGGCATTGCTGATTGCCACGCTGGATAAGACAGTGGTGTTCCTGGGCGTTCCGGCCTCGGCAACACCCGCGTTCAAGGCCACGGTGATCGTGGTGCTCTGTCTGCTGCAGTCCCAGCGAGTCCGGGCCCTATTCCGTCGTCGCCGAGCACAGGCACAAGCACAACCTGACCCGGTCACCGCCGTGTCGACCGAAGCCGAGGGGGTAGTCCGATGAGCATCGACACCCAAGAACGTTCCCTGGTCGCCCAGTCCGGATCGCGGATTGGCAACTGGTTCCGCGCCAACGCGACGACGCTGCCCAGTTACGCGGCCCTGGTCCTCTTTATTGGCATGGTGGTCTACGGCGAGGTGGCCTATGGCCGGATCCTGCAATACAACACGGTCTCCAACCTGCTCATTAACAATGCGCACCTGGTGATCCTGGCGGTGGCCCTGACCTTCGTGATCGTCACCGGCGGCATCGACCTGAGCGTGGGGGCAGTGATCGCGTTCTCCAGCGTGAGCGGCGTGATGCTGGCCAACGCGGGCTGGAACCCGTACCTGGTGATGCTCATCATGGTCGTGGTGGGTTCGCTGTTCGGCCTGGCATCTGGCGTACTGATTCAGTACTTCAACGTGCAGCCCTTTATCGCGACCCTGGCCATGATGTTCCTGGCCCGCGGTCTCGCCTCGATGCTCAGCACGCAGCCGGAGCGCCTGGCGGAGGATTCGCCGATTCGCTCGCTCGCCACCGAGTGGAAGATCATCGACGGCGAGAAGGTCAACGACCTGATGCTGACACCGAACGTGCTGATCGCGGTGGCGGTCGTCGTTGCCGCCTTCTTCGTGCTGCACCGGACCCGCCTCGGTTGCACCGTGTACGCGATCGGTGGCTCCGAGAACTCTGCGCTGCTGATGGGTCTGCCGGTGGTGAAGACGAAGCTGTGGATCTATGTGATCAGCGGCACGCTGGCGGGTCTCGCCGCGGTGGTCTACACCGCGCGTCTCGGCATCGCGCAGAACATCACTGGTATCGGTTGGGAACTGGACGCGATTGCGGCGACCGTGATCGGTGGCACCTTGCTCACCGGTGGCGCCGGTTTTGTGCTCGGCTCGGTGGTGGGCGCGCTCGTGCTCGGCCTGATGAATGTGCTGATCACGCGCGACGGCCGCATCCCGGCGGCCATGACCACCATCATCACGGGTGGCATTCTGCTGATCTTCGTGCTGTTGCAGCGGGCGGTGACGGCTCGCCGCAGATAGCGATGGGAGGCGTCGCCTAGGCGCGAGGCTGGACGACGCCGTGCTGGTACGCCCAGACGATCGCCTGGATGCGATCGCGGGCGCCGAGCTTGAGCAGCAGGTTCGAGACGTGCGTCTTGACCGTGGCTTCACCGACGAACAGGGTCTGTGCGATCTCGGCGTTGCTGAGGCCGGCGGCGACGAGTTCGAGAACCTCGCGTTCGCGGCCAGTGAGTGTGGCCAGCGTCTCGGTGTTGGCGCTCGCGGCCACCGGCTTGGCGGCGACCGGTTCCAGGCTGGCCTGGCCGAAGCGGGTGATGAGCGTGCGACTGACCTCGGGTGAGAGCAGGGCGTCACCGCGGGCCACCGCACGAATACCGCGCACCAGTTCGTCCGGGTCAGCGTTCTTCAGCAGGAAGCCGCTGGCACCGGCCTGCAGCGCGGCCACGATGTAGTCCTCGCGGTGGAAGGTGGTGAGCATCAGCACCGCGCCGCTGAAGGCGGGGTTGGTAATCAATTGTCGGGCCGCCTCGATGCCGTCCAGGACTGGCATCTGCACGTCCATGCAGACGACGTCCGGGGCAAGGTCCAGCGCGAGTTCGATGCCTTGCTGGCCATTCTCGGCCTCGCCGACGATGGTGATGTCGTCCTCGAGTTCCAGGATCGCTCGGATGCCCGAGCGCAGCAATGCTTGGTCGTCCACCAGGAGGACGCGGGTTGCGGTCATCGACGCACCTTCTTGGCTCGCGGGGTTGCCCGGGTCGAGGCGGGGGCCGGCATGGTGGCCGGGATCCGTACCCGCAGCAGCCAGCCGCCGTCGCGGCGCGGACCGGCCTGCACCGTACCGCCGAGCGCCGAGACACGTTCGGTCATGCCGGTCAAGCCCAGGCCGGTGCCGGCAATCACCGGCTCGGAACGCTGCGCGCCACCGTTGCTGACTTCGAGTTCGACGGCGTCGGTGAGGTAGCGCAGTCGCACATCTGCGGTAGAGCCCGGTGCGTGTCGCCGCACGTTGCTCAGCGCCTCCTGCGCCACCCGATACAGGGTCTGCTCGACCGTGGCGGGCAGGTGGTACCGGGCGCCCACGACTTGGTAGATCGCCGGTGAGCCAGCTCGCTCACTCTCGGCAACGAGGTTCGGCAGCTGCTCAACGCCGATCGTGCTCGGCTGGTCCTGGTCGCTAGAGTCGTCCCGCAGCGTCCGCAGCAGCAGACGCAGTTCGTCGATCGCGCCGCGGGCGCTCGATTCGACCGCCTCGAGGTGATCCAGCGCCTTGGCCGGATCCTTCCCCGCTTCCAGCCACCGCCGGGCCGCGGTCGCTTGAATGCCCATCGCGGACACGTGGTGGGCGACGACGTCGTGCAGTTCTCGCGCAATGCGCAAGCGTTCGAGCGTGACTGCCTGCTGCGTCGCGGTGCGTCGCTGCTCGGCGAGGGCCGCCGCCTGCGCCTCGATCAGGGCCCGCGCCTTTGCCGCGCGGTACATGGAGTCGCCGAACCAATAGGCGCCAGCAAAGTAGAGCAGGTTGATCACCAGGTTCACGCCCATCATCGCGACCCGAGCGCTGATGGTGGAGCCCTCGGCGAGGAAGATGCCGGCGCCGCTTTCGTAGGCGCTGGTCCACACCATGGTGAGCACGATCCAGAGCAGCATGATCGCGGTGATGATCACCCGGCTGATCAGCGCGTAGAGGCGGTTCTTGGACCACGCCCCGACGGAGTAGATTGCGGCGAACAGGCTGATGTTGCCAAACAGAAACTCTTGGATATCCAGGAAGGCGGAGGCGATGAAGCCAGCCGAGATGATCATGGCGACAGTGATCGGGGAGCGGCGCCGCCAGGCCAGGGGCAGCGTCATCAGCATGGCCCAGCCAGCGGTGACCGGAACGTTGATGTCAACCTCGTAGACGTTGAGCACGCCATACAGGTAGCAACTCAGGGACATACCGAGCAGCATCAGCACCGCGGCAATGCCGTCCTTGCGCAGCTCCTCCGGTGGCGGGGTCGGGCGCACCCAGTCTTCGTCCACCGGCGCTGGCTGTGCCACGGGCGTCTCGCTCATGGCCTCCAGGGTAGTGGGCTGGCGCAGCGCGGGCCTCCCCCTCGCGACGGATTCCTACGGCAGAATCTGCCAGAGACAGGTAGCCTGGAGCCATCGGCGGGTCTCGCCGGGTTCTCCCTTCGTGATTCGGGGCGGTGGCGTGTACGGCGTTCTCGTCGGCTTTGCCGTAATCGGTTTGGTGGTCTTTGCCGGCTACCTGGTTCGTCGGTTGGACGTCCTGCCTGGCGAAGCGCAGCGGCACCTCAACCTTTTCGTGTTCTTCGCGGCCTCCCCCGCCCTGCTCTTTACGGTCGTTGCGAAGTTGCCGGTGGCGTCACTGTTCACCGAGTACCTGCTGGTTGCGCTGATCGCGTTGGTGTCGATGGTGGTCATCTCGACGCTGGTGTCGCGCTTCTTCCTCGGCCAGCCGGCACCGGAGTCGCTGCTGGCTGGTCTGGCTTCCGGTGTTGCCAACACGAACAATATGGGGCTGCCCGTGGCTGCCTATGTGCTTGGTGGCGAGCAGTACGCGGCGCCGGTACTCATGCTGCAGGTGGTGATGATCACCCCGCTGTCGCTCGCGCTGCTGGACATCACCGTGCGCGGTCGCGTGTCCTGGAAGGATGTCGCCCTGCAGCCGGTGCGCAACCCGATCATCATCGGCTCGTTGCTGGGCTTCGTGGTGTCGGTCACGGGCCTGCAACTGCCGGCCGAGGTGTATGCCCCCTTCGAGCTGCTGGGTGGCGCGGCGATTCCGGTGATTCTGTTCGCCTTCGGCATGAGCCTGCGCGGCAGCAAGCCGCTGGCGGACACGGTGGATCGTCGCCCGGTGGTGTTCGCGGTGCTGTTCAAGATGGTGGCAATGCCGCTGACGGCCTGGCTGCTCGGCAAGTTCGTCTTCGGCCTGTCCGACCACCTGCTGTTCGCGGCCACCGTGGTCGCCGCCCTGCCCACCGCGCAGAACGTGTGGAATTATGCGGTGCGATTCCAGCGCGGCGAGCAGATGGTGCGGGACATCGTGCTGTTTACGACGTTCCTGTCGATGCCGGTGATCCTGCTCATCGCCCTGCTGCTCGGGGTCTAGGCGCCGAGCACGCGCGCCAGTTCTGCGTTCTGGAAGCGGCGCTGCGGGTCGAGCCGGTCGCGCACGGCCAGGAAGTCGCCGAACTTCGGGTAGGTCCCCGAGAGGTACTCGGCGTCCGCGGTATGCATCTTGCCCCAGTGCGGTCGGCCGTCGTGCGCGTGCATGATCGCCTCGACCTCACGGAAGTATTCGCGGTAGTCCTGACGGAAGTAGCGGTGTACGGCGATGTAGCCCGAGGGGCGACCGTGGGCGGTCGACAGCCAGTTCTCGTCAGCAGCGGCGCAGCGCACCTCGATCGGGAAGTCGATCCGCCAGCCCTTGCGCTCGATCAGGCGGCGCACTTCCTGGAACGCGGTGAGCGTCGCCTCGAGTGGGACGGCGTACTCCTGTTCGGCGAAGCGCACGCGGCGGCGCGAGACGAAGACCCGGTGCGAGGGCTCGATGAATTCGCCGTCGGCGAAGACCTTCGCGGCGATCTGGTTGATCGGTGTGATCAGCGGCGGGATGGCGCGCGAGAGCGTGCTGGTGGCCTGGAAGACACCGTTGCTGAGGACTTCCTCGTCGATCCAGTGGCCAAACTTCGGGCGCGGATTCACTTCGGCATCCGCGGGCAGGCGGCGGTTGGTCTTGGTGCTGGCCAGCGGCGTGCCGGGGAACCAGTGGAACTCGAAGTGGTCCTCGTTCTGGAAGCGGTCCAGCAGCGTCGACTCGACCTCGTCCAGCGGCAGTGGCTGTTCGATGGCATGCAGCAGGAAGGCGGGCACGCACTGCAGGGTCACCTCGACAATGACGCCAAGCGAGCCGAGGCCGACCCGGGCTGCCGACAGCAGCTCGGCGTTGGTGGTCTCGTCAATGCGCAGCAGCGACCCGTCCGCCGTGACCAGGGTCAGGCCGCGCAACTGGGTGGCGATGCCGCCGAAGGCGAGGCCGGTGCCATGGGTGCCGGTGCTGGTCGCGCCCGCCAGGGTCTGCCGGTCGATGTCGCCGAGGTTCGCCATCGCCAGGCCGTGCGGCGCCAACAATGCGGGCACCTGATACAGGTTCGTGCCCGCTGCGAAGGTGGCGCGACCGGTGTCGGCATCCACGCCCAGCAGGCCATCGAGACCTGCGATGTCGAGCAGCACCCCGTCAGTGGCGGCGATGCCGCTGAAGCTGTGGCCGGCCCCGACCGTCTTGACCGTCAGGCCCTGTTCGGCGGCCCAGCGCACGGCGGCCTGCACCTGCTCGACGGTGGTTGGGCGCAGCAGCGCGACGGGTCGTCCCGAGGCGGTGCGGCCCCAGTTGCGCCAGCGGCCTGGACGGCTGGTGCCGCCGATGCCGTTGGGCAGAGTCAGCGTGGTCGTGCTCACAGAAATGCTTGTCCTTCCCCACGGTAGGTCGGCACGCTGCCGACGACTGTCCCGTCGTCAATGACGTGCAGCTCGTTCACGTGTTCGCTGATTTCGCCGCTCTTGGTGTGCCGCAGCCAGACGCGGTCGCCGGTGCGCAACCGGGCCGCGCCCGGACCCTTGAGCGGCGACTGCACCTCGCCCGCTCCCTCGCGAGGCAGGTATTGCACATCGGCTGGCCACACCGGCAGCGGGACCCGGTCCGGCCCGGGTGGGCCCGAGGCGATCCAGCCGCCGCCGAGCAAGGTCACCATGCCGTTGGCAGGCTGGCGCACCACCGGCAGTGCGAATGCGGTGGCCGGTGCTGGGCTGAAGGCGCGGTAGTGGTCGAATAGGTGCGGACCGAACAGGCCAGAGCCGGCAGCAGCCTCGGTGACAGCCTCATCCTTGCTGGTGGTTTCGAGGCTGCCGGTGCCGCCACCGTTGACGAACTCCAACTCGGCCACGGCACGGACCGCGGCGACCGCCTCGCCGCGTCGTTCGCGTAACTCGGCGATGGAGCGTCGCTGCAGGAAGCGAATGAGGCTGCCGTAGGCGGCGCTGCGGGGGTTGTCGGCCAGGCCGGCGATCTGCGCCTCGTAGGCCATCATGCCGACCAGGCGCAGGCGTGGGCGCCGGACAATCGCCTCGGCGAGGGCGCGCGCCTGCGCGGCGGTGCGGATGGGTGAGCGGTAGACGCCGATGCGGCCGAGCGGCCCCGCCTCGTAGGAGGCGTCGAGTTCGATGGCGACCCGGATCGGTGCGGCGGCCTGGCCTGCGGCGGCCTCGATCAGGTCCAGGTGGTCGACCGAGTCGACCATGAGGGTGATGCGTGCGGCCAGCAGCGGGTCGGCGGCGAGGGTCGCGATCGCGGCCCGGTCGACGCTCGGATAGCCGACGACCACATCCGGGATCCCGGCGCGGCCGGGAACGTCGCGGGCGAGCCAGATCGCTTCCGGCAGCGTATAGGCCAGCACCCCGGCGAATCCGGGCAGTTCCAGCACGGCGTCCAGGACCGACCGCACCCGCAGCGACTTCGAGGCGACCCGGATCGGCATGCTGCCCGCGCGCCGCTGCAGGTCCTGCGCATTCCAGGCCAGCGCGCCCCAGTGCAGGGTCGCGATCGGCGGATCCAGGTGCGCGGTCGCGGTCTGGTGCTCGCCCCAGTATCGGGCCGGGTCGTGCCAGGGCTGCGCTTCGGCGCGCGCGACGAGGTCGGCGGCATCGAGCCTGGGCAGTGCACCGGCGTCATTGCCGGACTGCGTGCTGGTCATCTGCTTCCTCGCTAGAACACCATGGGCAAGTCGTCGGGATCGAGGCCCACTGCCAGGTCGACCATGACCGGCACGTGGTCGCTTGGGCCGTCGCCCTTGCGCTCTTCACGCTCAATGTACGCCGCATCGACCAGGTTCGCGAATGCCGGCGAGCCCATGATGAAGTCGATGCGCATGCCCTCGTTCCGGGGGAAGCGCAGCTGCTGGTAGTCCCAGTAGGTGTAGCCCTCGGGCACGAGCGGGCGCACGACGTCGCGCAGGCCGATGGTTTCGAACAGGCGGAACGCGGCGCGTTCGGGCTCTGAGACGTGCGTCGCGCCCTCGAAGACGCGCATGTCCCAGACATCGTGATCGAAGGGAGCGATGTTCCAGTCACCCATCAGCGCGAGCGGCTGCTCGGGGTTGTCGGCCAGCCAGCGCTGCACGTTGTTTGCCAGCGCGGCCAGCCATTCGAGCTTGTAGGGGTAGTGCGGGTTATCGAGGGTGCGACCGTTGGGCACGTAGAGGCTCCACAGGCGAATGTCCTCGACGGTGACGCCCAGGGCGCGCGCCTCGACGATGGGCGTGGTGCCGAACATCGGGGCGCCCTCGAAGCTGGTCTCGACGTCGGTCATCGGCAGGCGGCTCGCGAAGGCGACACCGTTCCACTGGTTCAGGCCGTGAATGACCAGGTCGTAGCCGGCCGCCTCGAACAGTTCCCGCGGGAACTGCTCTGGCTTGCATTTGATCTCTTGCATCGCCAGCACGTCGACGTCCTGGCGCACCAGCCAGTCCACCACCCGGGCAGCGCGGGTTCGGATCGAGTTCACATTCCACGTTGCGACGCGCATTCCCTTACCGTATCGCGATCCTGCAATGCCTGTTCGCAGGTGAACTGTCCTAGCATGGACGGGTGACTGACGTGCGCGAACAACTGATCCGCTACATCTCGGAAGAAGCGGTCTTCCACGGTGACTTCACCCTGACCAGCGGCAAGAAGGCGACCTACTATGTCGACCTCCGCAAGGTGAGCCTGGACCACCGCGTCGCGCCGCTGATCGGCCAGGTCATGCTGGACCTGATCAAGGACATTCCCGACGTCGCCGCAGTCGGTGGCCTGACCATGGGTGCGGACCCGATCGCCTCGGCGATCCTGCATCAGGGCGCCATTGCTGGCAAGACCTATGACGCCTTCGTGGTGCGCAAGGAGCCGAAGGATCACGGCCGCGGCAAGCAGGTCGAGGGCCCGGATCTGAACGGCAAGCGCGTGATCGTTGTGGAGGACACTTCGACCACGGGTGGTTCGCCGCTGAAGGCGATCGAGGCCCTGAAGAAGGTTGGCGCCGAGATCGCTGGTGTCGCCGTCGTCGTCGACCGCGCCACCGGTGCGCGCGAGATCATCGAGGCCGAGGGCTACCCCTACTACGCCGCTATTTCGCTTGAGGACTTGGGCCTGGCATGACCGATCAGCGCTCGCCGGAGGAACCGTTCCGGTTCCCGTGGGAGGACGACGAGACTTCGCAGCCGACTGCAGCGCAGCCGGCGACCCCGCAGTCGCCTGCGCAGCCGCAGGTGCCTGCACAGCCGCAGGCGCCGACGACCCCGCCGGCGGCACAGCCCGCTGCCACGGTCGCGCCGCAAACCCCGGTCGCGCCACAGGCTCCCTCTGCGGCCGACCCGGTGGCCCCGGTGGTGCAGAACCCGCTGGCCGCGCCCCTGCGTCGCCCTTCGACCCCGCCGGTCGAGGACCCGCAGGCAGCCGTTGCCGCTGCCCAGGCCGCTGCCGAGGCTGCGGCCGCGCAGCTCGCTGCCGCCCAGGCCGCTGCCGCTGAAGCCGCAGCCCGAGCCACCGCGCTGGCCCAGGCGGCCGCGCAGACCGCGCAGACCGCGCAGCAGCCTCCGCAGGCTGCCGCCCAGCCTTCCCCGCCGCAACTCATCGAGCCGCCGACGGTGCAGAACCCGCTGCTGGCGCAGCCGCAGCAACCGGTCGCCCCGCAGCAGCCGACCCCGTACACCACCGCGGCCCAGCATGCTCCCGTGGCACAGAACCCAGTGCCCGCGCCGCAGCCCACTCCGCGATCCGCTGCTGACCTGGAAGCCACCCAGGCCTTCCACCCCTTCTTCGCGAATGAGTTGAATGGGCTCGACCCGGCCGCCGCTGCCGCCACTGCCGCGTCCCCGACGACGCCCGTCTCGGCTGCCGCCGCGACCCAGGCGCTGGGTTTCACCGCGCCGCTGGATTCCGCGTCGGCGACCGCTGGCTCGGTCCCCGAAATCTCGGCCACACCGACCCAGCAGACCGATGCCCTCAATGCCTTGTTCGGCGAGAACAACTTCGTTGAGTACGAAGAGAAGCTGATCCCGGTCTCGGCCGAGCCGGTCGCTGCGACCGCTGATGCCCCAGTGGTGGTGCACGAGGTGCCGAAGAAGCTGCTCTGGAGCGGCCTAGGTATCGTGGTGGCACTGCTGACGGTGGCTGCGTTCCTCGTCGGCATGCGCCTGCCCGCGATGCTCGCCCCCGCCGATGAGGAGGACCCCGGCACCGGCGAGGAGGTCGTCGACCCGACCCGTCCGCTCGGCCCGGTCGCACCCGGCGAGCACCACTACAGCGAACTCCTCGGTGGCGAGTGCGTTGCCGAATTCACCGACGCCTGGCAGGACTACTACACCGTGGTCGACTGCGCGACGCCGCACGCGGCCCAGCTATTGGCCACCGGCGAGTACGAATCCCTCGCTTTCCCCGGCGACTACCAGTTGCGCGTCGTCGCCGAGCAGCGCTGCCAGTCCCCCGAGATCCTCGACTTCGAGGCGGCCAAGCAGTACACCGACGTGCAGATCTCCGTGTCCTACCCGATGAACGCGATGCAGTGGGAGAAGGAAGGCACCCGCCACTTCTACAACTGCTTCGCCTCGCTGGCCAGTGGTGCTCCAATGACCACCTCGATTAGCGGGTCGACCTTCATCCCCTCGCCGACCGCAGAGGTTGAGGTCGAGGGTGACGAAGACACCGAGGACTCGGCCGCCAGCTAAGCGCGGAGGCTGACCGCCTCGGCGTGGATTGTGGCGGCGAGGCGCACCTCGGCCCGTAGGGGCTGTCCCGCTACGACTGCACCAGCTCGTGCACGCCCGCGATGACCTCGCGCGGACGGAACGGGTACCGCTCGATCTCGGCCTGGTCGGCGATGCCGGTGAGCACGAGGATCGTGTACAGGCCCGCTTCCATGCCGGCGACGATGTCGGTGTCCATGCGGTCGCCGATCATCGCGGTGCCCTCGGAGTGCGCACCGATGCGGTTCAGTGCCGAGCGGAACATCATCGGGTTCGGCTTGCCGACCACGTAGGGCACGCGGCCGGTGGCCTTGGTGATCAGGGCGGTAATGGCGCCGGTGGCCGGCAGTACACCTTCGGCGCTTGGGCCGGTGGCGTCGGGGTTGGTGGCGATGAAGCGCGAACCGTTGTTGATCAGCCGGATGGCGGTGGTGATGTCGCCGAAGCTGTAGTTGCGGGTCTCGCCCACGACCACGTAGTCGGGGCTGCGGTCGGTCATCACGTAACCGGCCTCGTGCAGGGCGGTGGTGAGCCCCGCCTCGCCGATGACGAAGGCCGAGCCGCCCGGCTTCTGGTCCTTGAGAAAGGCGGCGGTGGCCAGCGCACTGGTCCAGATCCGCTCCTCCGGCACTCGCAGGCCACTGGCCCTCAGGCGTGCCGATAGGTCACGCGGCGTGAAGATGGAGTTATTGGTCAGCACCAGGAATGGCTTGTCATCGCGCTGCCACCCCTCGAGCAATTCCTGGGCGCCAGGCAGCGCCTCATTCTCGTGCACGAGCACACCGTCCATGTCGGTGAGCCAGCAGGTGATTTCCGGACGCTCAGTCATCATCATCTCCCGTCTGCTTCCAGGGTACTGGCCCCTGCGCGGTTGTCCGAGCCAAGGCGCTAGCGTGGAGGGGTGGAAGAGGAAGTCAGCCTGCCGTCGGTCGGGGTTGGACCGCACCCGAAGCCGTGGCCGGTTGGCGACCAGTACGATCCGGAATTGCTTGCCAATGGCGACACCCGGAACGTGGTCGACCAGTACCGGTACTGGCGGCTCGAGGCGATCGTCGCCGACCTGGACCAGCGTCGCCACCTCTTCCATGTCGCGATCGAGAACTGGCAGCACGACCTGAACATCGGGTCGATCGTGCGGACCGCGAATGCCTTCCTGGCCGCCGAGGTGCACATCATCGGCAAGCGCCGCTGGAATCGCCGCGGCGCGATGGTGACCGACCGCTACCAGCACGTGCGACATCACGAGGATGTCGCCTCGTTTGTGACCTGGGCTGGCGAGGCGGGACTGCCGATCATCGCCGTCGAGCACACCGAAACCAGCAAGCCCGTCGATGCCGTGGCACTGCCCAAGGCCTGCGTCCTACTGTTCGGCCAGGAGGGTCCGGGGCTCAGCCCCGAGGCGGTCGCTGCCGCCGACCAGTGCGTCGTGATCCGGCAGTTCGGTTCCACCCGGTCCATCAATGCCGCCGCCGCGGCAGCGATCACCATGCATGAGTGGATCCGCCAGCACGCTAGCGCCGATTCCGTGACGCGAGGTTAACGCCCGTCCAGCGCGCGTTCACCCGTCACCGGTAGGGTAGGGAGGTACATGCCGCTGTATCGAGAGGATCGCGCATGCCAGCAATCGTGCTGATCGGTGCCCAGTGGGGTGACGAGGGGAAGGGCAAGGCGACCGACCTGCTCTCGGACCGCGTCGACTATGTGGTCAAGTTCAACGGCGGCAACAACGCCGGCCACACCGTGGTCATCGGTAAGGAAAAGTACGCCCTGCACCTGCTGCCCTCCGGCATTCTGAGCCCGGGCGTGGTGCCGGTGATCGGCAACGGCGTGGTCATCGACCTCGAGGTGCTGTTCCACGAACTGGACCTGCTCGAAGCGCGCGGCATCGACACCTCGCGACTGCGCATCAGCGCCAACGCGCACGTGATCACCCACTACCACCGCACCCTGGACAAGGTGACCGAGCGCTTCCTTGGCAAGCGTCAGATTGGTACCACCGGTCGCGGCATCGGCCCGACCTACGCCGACAAGATCAACCGCGTCGGTATCCGCATCCAGGACCTCTTTGACGAGTCGATTCTGCGCCAGAAGGTGGAGGGTGCACTCGACCAGAAGAACCACCTGCTGGTCAAGGTGTACAACCGTCGCGCGATCACCGTCGACGAGATCGTGGACGACCTGCTCAGCTACACCGAGCGTCTGCGCCCGATGGTGGACGACACCGCGCTGCTGCTGCACCAGGCGCTCGATGCCGGCAAGAACGTGATCTTCGAGGGTGGCCAGGCCACCATGCTCGACATCGACCACGGCACCTACCCCTTCGTGACGTCCTCGAATGCGACCGCCGGTGGCGCCGCGACCGGTTCCGGTATCGGCCCGGGTCGTATCGAGCGCGTGATCGCGGTCGTCAAGGCCTACACCACCCGCGTCGGTGCCGGTCCCTTCCCGACTGAGCTCTTCGATGAGTGGGGCGAGTTCCTGCGCAAGGTCGGGCACGAGTACGGCACCACCACGGGCCGTCCGCGTCGCACCGGCTGGTACGACGCACCGATCGCTCGCTACACCGCGCGCATCAACGGGGTCACCGATTTCGTGCTCACTAAGCTGGACGTGCTCACCGGCATCGAAAAGATCCCGGTGTGTGTCGGCTACCAGGTGGGCGACCAGCGCTTCGATGAGGTGCCGGTGTCGCAGAGCGACTTCCACCACGCCACCCCGATCTACGAAGAGTTCGACGGCTGGACCGAGGACATCACCGGCGTGCGCACCTTCGAGGAACTGCCGAAGAACGCGCAGGCCTATGTCCGCGCGATCGAGTCGATGAGTGGCGCCCGCATCTCGGCGATTGGCGTGGGCCCGGCCCGCGACGCGATCATTTCGCTGCACGACCTGGTCGACTAAGGTCGGCGAGGTGGTGGCCGCGTCGCACTGACCGGTCGCTGCCCCAGCCCGATCGGCCCGCACTCGCGGCCACTCAGCGACCCCGCGATACCCTGGAGGGCGATGTCTCTCGCCCTGCCCGCCATCACCTTCCCTGACGACCTGCCGGTCAGTGCCGCTCGGGAGGAGATCGCGCGCGCTGTCGCCGAGCATCAGGTCGTGGTCATCGCTGGCGCGACCGGGTCGGGCAAGACCACGCAGTTGCCGAAGATTCTGCTGGAGCTCGGCCGCGAGCGAATCGGCCACACCCAGCCTCGCCGTATCGCTGCGCGCAGCGTCGCCGAGCGCATCGCGGAAGAGCTGGCCGTGCCACTGGGCAGCCTGGTCGGCTATCAGGTGCGCTTCGACGATCGCTCCAGTCAGGAGACCGCGGTCAAGGTCATGACCGACGGTGTGCTGCTGGCGGAGTTGAGCCGCGACCGCATGCTGCAGCGCTATGACACGATCATCATTGACGAGGCACACGAGCGCTCGCTGACCATCGACTTCCTGCTCGGCTACCTGGCTCGCTTACTGCCGCAGCGGCCGGACCTGAAACTGATCATCACCTCGGCCACCATCGACCCGGAACGCTTCGCGAAGCACTTCGCCGCCGCCGATGGCACCCCCGCCCCGATCATCGAGGTGTCCGGTCGCACCTTCCCGGTCGAGATCCGCTACCGGCCGCTTGAGACGCAGGCCGCGCTCGGTGATGACGACGACGAGGATGCCCGCCCACCGAAGGAACCGATCGAAGGCATCCTGGATGCGCTCGAGGAACTGGCCCGCGAAGAGCCCGGCGATGTGCTGGTGTTCCTCTCGGGCGAAAACGAGATCCGTGACGCCGCCGACGTGATCCGCGGCCACTACGACGCGAGCACGGAGGTGCTGCCGCTCTACGGCCGCCTGTCCGCGGCCGACCAGCACCGCGTGTTCGGGGCGAAGCCGCAGGGGGTGCGCCGCCGCATCGTGTTGGCCACGAATGTGGCCGAGACCAGCCTCACTGTGCCGGGCATCCGGTACGTGGTCGATACCGGCCTTGCCCGCATCAGCCGCTACTCGCCGCGGGCGAAGGTGCAGCGGCTGCCGATTGAGCCGATCAGTCAGGCGAGCGCCAACCAGCGTTCGGGTCGCGCCGGCCGCACCAGCCCGGGCATCGCGATCCGGCTGTACTCCGAGGCCGATTTCGAGAAGCGTCCCGAGTTCACCGACCCCGAGATTCTGCGCACCAACCTGGCGCAGGTGATCCTGCAGATGTTGGTGCTGCGCCTCGGCGATATCGCTGCCTTCCCGTTCATCCAGCCACCGTCCGGTCGCGGCATCAAGGACGGCATGGACCTGCTGATCGAGCTCGGCGCGGTCGCGGTCGATCAGGTCTCGGGCGCGCAGCGGCTCACCAAGGTGGGCCGCACGATTGCGCAACTGCCGGTGGACGTGCGCTTCGGCCGGATGCTGGTCGAGGCGGGTCGGAACGACGTCGTGCGCGAGGTTGCGATCATCGTCGCCGGCCTCACCATCCAGGATCCGCGCGAACGCCCGCTCGAGAAGCGCGAGCAGGCGAACCAACTGCACGCCCGCTTCACGGATCCGAAGTCAGACTTCCTGAGCCTGCTGAACCTCTGGAACTACCTCGAGGAACAGCAGCAGGCGCTGTCCGGGAACGCCTTCCGGAAGCTGCTGAAGAGCGAGTTCCTGAACTACCTGCGCATCCGCGAGTGGCAGGACCTGGTGCGCCAGATCCTGCGGCAGGCCAAGCCGGTCGGGCTGGTGGCGAAGGATCCGCGCGTGGATCCGGACGGCATCCACAAGGCGCTGCTGTCCGGGCTGCTCAGCCGCATCGGGATCCGCGACGACCGCGATGCGCCCAAGGCGGCGAAGCAGGGCGGGAAGCGCGGGCCTGCAGCCCCCAAGCGCGAGGTGGCAACGTATCGTGCGCCGCGCGGGCAGAAGTTCACCATCTTCCCGGGCTCCGGCCTCGGCAAGCGGGCCCCCGAGGCGGTGATGGCCGCCGAGGTCGTCGAGACCAGCCGCGTCTATGCCCGCACCGTCGCCGCGATCGACCCCGCCTGGGCTGAGGCGCTGGCCGGTGACCTTGTGGTGCGGCAATACTCGGAGCCGCGCTGGAGCGAGCGCCTCGGCTCGGCCGTCGCCGACGAGCGGGTGCTGCTGTTCGGCCTCGTGATCGTGCCGAAGCGCCGACTGCAACTGGCTCGCATCAACCCCGAACTGGCGCGCACTCTGCTGATCCGGCACGCCCTCGTCGGCGGCGAGTGGCCGCGCGACGTCAGCAAGGACCGGCTGTACGACTTCCTGCGGCAGAACCAGCAGGTGCGGCGTGAACTCGAGGCCGTCGAAGAGCGCACCCGCCGCCGCGACATCCTGGTCGATGACGAGGCCGTGGTCGCGTTCTATGAGGAACGCATCCCCAGCGATGTCACCGACGTGCGCGCCTTCGAGTCCTGGTGGCGTTCGGCCCGCACCGAGCAGCCGACGCTGCTGACGATGCAGCGTGAGCACCTGCTCGCGTCCGAGGAGCGCCCCGACCAGGAGGACTACCCGGCCTGGGTTTGGCAGGGCGAGCAGCGGCTTCGCCTCAGCTACCGCTTTGAGCCGGGCAGTGCCGACGACGGGGTCACGGTCGAGATCCCGCTGCTGCTGCTGCCGCGCATCGAGGACCGGGGCTTCGACTGGCTGGTCCCCGGGCTGCGGGAGGAGCTGGTCACGGCGCTGCTGAAGGCGCTGCCGAAGGCGATTCGCCGCTCGGTCGTGCCTGCGGGGGACTGGGCCCGAAAACTGATCGACGTGCTGCCGGTCCGCGCCGACAGCGCCATCACCGCCGAGCTGGCCCGTGCCATCCGCACGGCCGCCGGCGTGGTCGCCGACCCCAGCGACTTCGACTGGGAACGGGTACCGGCCCACCTTCGGATGTCGTTCGCTGCGGTCGATGCGCGCGGTCGCCGCCTGGGCACCAGCAAGGACCTGGCCGAGTTGCAGCAGCGCTTTAGCGAGCAGGCGCGCGTCGCCGTCGCCAAGCACGTCGCGGCGCAGGCGAGCGCTGCGAAGCCACTGCCGGGGCAGCGCGCGTCGGCGGCCTCCGCCGACGCTTCCGCTGGGGCGGTCGAGACGGTGTGGGCGGGCGAACGCGAGGCAGTCACCAGTTGGGACTTTGGCGCCCTGCCCACGCATGTGGACCGCAAGCACGGCAAGTCGATGGTGCGAGGCTTCCCCGCGCTGGTCGAACGCGGTCGCGGCAGTCAGGTCACGGTTGCGCTCGCGATCCTCGCCACATCGGACGAGGCCGCCCGCGAGCACGCTCGCGGCGTTCGGCGCCTGCTCGCGATGGGGCTGCCGAGCCCGCTGTCCTACGTGCAGGAGCGGCTCACCCAGACCGAGAAACTGCAGCTCGCGGTCAGCCCGTACCAGAACGTGAATGCGCTGCTGGAGGATGTGCAGTTGGCCGTGATCGATGCGCTCGCCGGCGAGGCGGCGCCGCGGGACGAGGCTGCCTTCACTGACCTGCGCAACCAGGTGAACGCGCGTCTGCTCGATGAGCTGTTCGCCGCAGTGGCCCTGACCGCCAAGGTGCTGGGACTGTACCGGGAGGTCGACCGCGCGATCGGATCGGCCGCGAGCATCGCGCTGATGGCGCCGCTCGCGGACGCGCGGGCCCAGCTCGCCGCGCTGATCCACCCAGGCTTCGTGCGCGTCAGCGGCCTGACCCAGTTGCGCCGCTACCCGGTGTACCTGCAGGCGCTGCTGCACCGGATCGAGAAGATGGCCGAGGCGCCGGGTCGGGACCGCACCTGGCAGAACGAGTCCGACCAGGCGCTCGAACTCTATGCAGCCGCGGGCGGCACCCTGCCGCTGACTCGGAACACCAGCCCGGCGCTGGCCAGTGTGCGCTGGATGCTGGAGGAACTGCGCGTCTCGCTGTTCGCCCAGCACCTCGGAGCCCAGGGCCCGATCTCGCTGCAGCGCATCCGCAAGGCGGTGTCGTCGTGAGCCCGACCCTGCTGCTGCTGCACGGCGGTGGCGTCGCCGCCTGGATGTGGCAGCCACTGATCCACGAACTGGGTGACGAGTTTCGCGTCACCGCCCCGGACCTGCCGGGGCACGGTGCGCGCCGGGGCGAGCGCTACCTCGACCATGGCGTCGTGGCAGCCGAACTCGCGGCCACACTGGACGACGCGGCCGGGACGGTCGTCCCGGTCGGGTTCTCGCTGGGCGCGCAACTCGCCCTGCAGTTCGCTGTCGACTTCCCCCAGCGCACCGCGGGTGTCGTGGCTATCAGCGCGCAAACGCTGGCGGCACCGTGGCCAAGGCTGACGCTGGCCATGCTGCGCTGGGCGGCCCCGCTGGCTCGTCGGGAGTGGTTCGCCCGCGCACAGGCTAAGGAACTGGGCATCCCCGAAGCGTTGATGCCGGACTATCTGGCTGAATCGCTCGCGGTCGATGCCGACGGACTGGTCGCCACGGTGGCGACGAATCTGGCGTTCCGCGTGCCGGCCGCTTGGCCCGGCTACGACCGGCCAGCGCTGGTGCTGACCGGTGGACGCGAGGCGGGGCTCGTTCGACGATCGGCGGCCGCCCTGGTCGCGGCGCGGCCAGCGACCACACAGCACAGCCTCGCCGAGGCGAAACACACCCTGCCACTGACCCACCCCGCCTGGGTGGCCGATCGCATCCGCGAACTGTTCGGTGACGCCGCTGGGGAAGATGCGGCACCCGCCGGCTCGTCCCGGCATTAGGATCGAACGCATGGCAGAGCAGGAACGCTCCGGAGATAGCAGCGTCGCATCCGAATTGCTGGCGAACATTCGTCGTGGGATCGACAACATCGATGCGGCGCTGATCCACATGTTGGCGGAACGCTTCCGCTACACCCAGCAGGTCGGCAAACTGAAGGCCGAGCATGGCCTGCCGCCCTCGGACCCGGACCGTGAGGCAGTCCAGATCGCGCGTCTGCGTCGCCTGGCAGAGGAGGCCGAACTCGACCCCACCTTCGCCGAGAAGTTCCTCAACTTCGTCATCGCCGAAGTCATCCACCACCACGAGCGCATCGCCGCGGACGAGGGCAGCAACTAGCCGGTCGCACCGGGCCTGATCGCGCTGGCGCGGTCCGCGCGTCGCGGCACCCACCAACGACGAAGCCCCCACCTCAATGACGAGGCGGGGGCTGTGCAGTCGTTGCGGCTACTCGCCGACGAGCGAACCGAAGTGTTCGGACAGCGTGCCCTGGTGGGCGGCGCGCAGTTCGTCCACCGAGACGGTGAAGACGTCCTGGATCTCGAGTTCACCGGTGGTGTCGGTGACGCCGATGCGCAGCACGGGCACGTCGCGGCCAGCGGCGAGGCCGAGGAACTTCACGTCCTCCTCGCGCGGCACGCTGACGATGACGCGGGCGGTGGACTCGGCGAACAGGGCAGCGGTCAGGTCCACGCCGTCGCGCTCGGTAATCTCGCCCAGCCAGATGCGAGCACCAACGCCGAAGCGCAGCACACCCTCGGCCACCGCCTGGAACAGGCCGCCGTCGCTGAGGTCGTGGGCGGCGCTGACGATGCCACCCTCGGCCGCGGCGGCCAGCAGGCCAGCGAGGCGCTTCTCAGCAGCCAGGTCCACCTGCGGCGGGCGGCCACCGAGGTGGTCGTGCACGACACCGGCCCAGGCCGAGCCGTCGAGTTCGTCGCGGGTCACGCCCAGCAGGTAGAGGTTCTCGCCACCGTCCTGCCAACCCGACGGGATGCGGCGGGCGACATCGTCGATAACGCCCAGCACACCCACGACCGGGGTCGGGTGGATCGGCACATCGCCGGTCTGGTTGTAGAAGCTCACGTTGCCACCGGTGACCGGCACGCCCAGTTCGCGGCAGGCATCCGACAGGCCCTCGACGGCCTGTGAGAACTGCCACATCACGGCGGGGTTTTCGGGGCTACCGAAGTTGAGGCAGTCGGTGACGGCCATCGGGGTGGCGCCGCTCACGGCGACGTTGCGGTACGCCTCGGCAAGGGCCAGCTGGGCACCCGCGTACGGGTCCAGGTAGCAGTAACGCCCGTTCGCGTCGGTGGCAAGGGCAACACCCAGGCCCGATTCTTCCGAGATGCGCAGCATGCCGGCGTCGTCCGGGTAGCTGAGTGCGGTGTTCCCGAGCACGTAGCGGTCGTACTGGTCGGTGACCCAACGCTTTGAGGCGAGGTTCGGGCTGGCAACCAGGGCCAGTGCCTGCTCGCGCAGGGTCGCGCCATCGGTCGCTCGAGCCAGGGTGGCCGCGGTGTCGGCGTTGAGGGCGTCCTGCCACTCGGGGTAGGCCACTGGGCGGTCGTAGACCGGGCCGTCGACGGCGACCGTGGTCGGGTCGACGTTCACGATCTCCTCGCCGTGCCAGTTGATGATCAGGCGGTCACCATCGGTGACTTCGCCCAGCACGCTGGTTTCGACTTCCCACTTGGCGGTGACCGCGAGGAACTCGTCGAGCTTCTCTGGGGCCACGATCGCCATCATGCGCTCCTGGCTCTCGCTCATCAGAATCTCTTCCGGCGTGAGGGTCTCGTCCCGAAGCAGCACGCGGTCGAGTTCGATGTACATGCCGCCGTCGCCGTTGGCCGCGAGTTCACTGGTGGCGCAGCTAATACCTGCGGCACCGAGGTCCTGGATCGCCTCGACCAGGTTGGCGCGGTAGAGCTCGAGGCAGCACTCAATGAGCACCTTCTCGGCGAAGGGGTCACCGACCTGAACGGCCGGACGCTTGGTCGGGCCACCCTCACTGAAGGTGTCCGAGGCGAGGATCGAGGCGCCGCCGATGCCGTCACCACCCGTGCGCGCACCGAACAGGACAACCTTGTTGCCAGCGCCAGTGGCGTTGGCCAGGCGCAGGTCCTCATGCTTGAGCACACCCACGGCCAGGGCGTTCACCAGCGGGTTCGCCTGGTACACCGGATCGAAGATGGTCTCGCCACCGAGGTTCGGCAGGCCCAGGCAGTTGGCATAGAAACTGATGCCGCTGACGACGCCGTGCACGACGCGGGCGGTGTCCGCCTCGTCGATCTTGCCGAAACGCAGCTGGTCCATCACCGCGACCGGGCGAGCGCCCATAGAGATGATGTCGCGGACGATGCCGCCGACGCCGGTGGCCGCGCCCTGGAAGGGCTCGATGTAGCTGGGGTGGTTGTGGCTCTCGACCTTGAAGGTCACGGCGTAGCCTTCACCAATGTCCACCACGCCGGCGTTCTGGCCCATACCGACCATGAGGTGCTCGCGCATTTCGTCGGTGACCTTGGCACCGAACTGGCGCAGGTACTTCTTGCTCGACTTGTAGGAGCAGTGCTCGGACCACATCACTGAGTACATGGCCAGTTCGCCCGAGGTGGGCCGGCGGCCGAGGATCTCACGGATCTTGGCGTATTCGTCCGGCTTCAAGCCGAGGGCCGCGTAGGGCTGCTCCCGATCCGGGGTCGCGATGGCATTCTCGACCGTGTCGGCTTCGGGACGCTTCGGGGTTTCAGACACGCTGCAACGGCTCCAAACAGTGGGGCGGGCGGACTCGTCTATCCTAGTCCGCTGCCCTGTACGGAGACACGCAATACCTGAGGCCCGCATATGTCGCGAGAATGCACAGGAAACTTTAGGCTAGTGCTGGTCGTCACGCGCTAGTGGCGGTCCTTTTCACTCGAGTAAGGAACCTTCATGGCAACTGCAAAGGCTGAGAAATCCGGGCTGAGCGCCTGGATTGACAAGTACTTTGAGATTTCGCAGCGCGGGTCGACCATCGGCACCGAAGTTCGCGGCGGTCTCGTCACCTTCATCACGATGGCCTACATCGTCGTCCTGAACCCGGTCATCCTGTCCGCGGTTCCGGACGTGGCTGGCACCCAGCTGAGCTTCAACGCCGTTTCGGCATCGACCGCTCTGGTCGCTGGTGTCATCACCATCCTCTTCGGCTTCATCGCCCGTCTGCCGTTCGCCTTCGCCGCGGGCCTGGGTCTGAACGCCTTCGTGGCCTTCACCCTGTCGGGCTACCTGACCTACGCTGAGGCCTTCTTCCTGGTGGTCATCAACGGTGTCATCATCGTGATTCTCGGTGCCACCGGTCTGCGCACCCTGATCTTCAACGCGGTCCCCATGCAGCTGAAGATCGCCATCACGGTCGGTATCGGTCTGTTCATCGCGCTGATCGGTTTCGTCAACGGTGGCTTCGTCACCGCGACCGGCAACGCCTCGCCGCCGATCGGCCTGGGCACTGGCGGTTCCATCGCCTCGTGGGCCACCGTGGTGTTCATCATCACCCTGCTGACCATCGGCATCCTCTACGCCCGCAAGGTCAAGGGCGCCATCCTGATCGGTATCATCTTCGGCACCATCGTCGCGGTCATCAGCAACCTGGTTGCTCCGGGTTCGGTGCCCGGCGGTGCCACCTTCGACTCGGAGTCGGCCCTGGTCGCCCTGCCTGACCTGAGCCTGGTCGGCGCGATCGCTCCGATCGACTTCGGTCGTGTCTCGGTCATCGCCGTCGTGATGCTGCTGTTCACCCTCATCTTCACCAACTTCTTCGACGCAGTCGGCACCTTCACGGGCCTCGCCCGCCAGGCCGGCGTTGCTGACGAGAACGGCAACTTCCCGCGCCTGCGCTCGGCCCTGGTGGTTGAGGGCTTCGGTGCCGTTGCTGGTGGTGCCGCATCGGCCTCGTCGAACACCGTGTTCGTCGAGTCCAGCGCCGGTATCGGTGAGGGTGCCCGCACCGGTCTGGCCAACATCGTGACCGGTGTGCTGTTCCTGCTGGCCATGTTCCTGACCCCGATCTACAGCTTCATCCCGAGCCACGTCGCCTCGGCCGCCCTGGTCGCCGTGGGTGTGCTGATGATGATGCAGATCAAGGACATCGACTGGAGCGACTACTCGATCGCGCTGCCGGTGTTCCTCACCATCGCGGCTATGCCGTTCACCTACTCGATCGCCGCCGGTATCGGTGCTGGTTTCATCAGCTACGTCGTGGTTCGCTCGCTGTCCGGTAAGGGCCGCGAGATCAGCCCGCTGCTGTGGATCTGCGCTGCTGGCTTCGTGATCTACTTCGCCCACGGCCCGATCGAGGCCTGGATCTCCAGCCTGGCTGGCTAATCCACTCGACACTGCGGGGCGGGACCTTCGGGTTCCGCCCCGTTGTCATTTCCCGGCGCTAACTCTGGCGAGCGGCCCGACCAGGGTTCCCGCCGGTTTGGATTCGCTGAGAATCTCGCGTCGATGCGGACTGTCTGTCTGACCGCGCCGAAAACAGCGCGAAGATATCTCGGTGTCCCCCCGCCGTGTCCCGAATCTCGCGCTCACCCTCGCCGCTGCGCTGACGCTATCCAGCTGCGCATTGCTGCCCGAGAGCCCCGCCCAACTGGCGGAACGATTTCACCCTGCCGCGGCCCTCAGCACCCCCGCTGCGCCCCTGGACCCGAGCCTGGCGGTGAATGTTCGTGGCGAGCAGGTGCGCCGTCCCAGCGGCGCCGTGGCCGGTCTGGCGCTGCGCTGGGGCACGCTCACGGACGATGCGAAGGCCGATGCCGCGCTGCGGCGGGTGGTGCGGGCTGCGGTGAACGAGCATGCGACCGTGCTCGGCACGAAGTACGCCCCGGCCCCGTCAGCGCTGACCGACGGAGGGCGACAGCGCGGATGCGTCGCTGGCTCGACGCTGCGCGAGGCCACGGACGTTCTGGACGACCACCGGCTCGCGACGGATGCGGTGCCGCACCAACCTCGCCTCGTGGTGGTCTGCGACCTCGTTACTGCTGCCGGCCCGTACACTGCGGAACGCGTCCGCGTGCTGCGTACCGACGGCGAGGCGGTGGTCACCGACCACACCGCCGTGATCGTCGCCGGCATTGATGCCGACACTCGCACCGCCGACGCCCTGCTGCTGCCCGAGCGCAAGGACGCACTCATCGACCACGTTGCCGCAGCATTGGCGGACGATGCACGGATTGACCCGGTCGTCTTGGCGCGCTGGATGCCCGAGCTACGAGCCGCCGATTTGGCGACCCTCGCCGCGGACCTGGTGCTGCTCGATGATGGCGCGCTGAGCCTGCGCGTCACGCCGCCGAAGGGACTGGTTCGCAGCGTCGTGGACACCGAGGGCGTTGGCAACTGGCGAGACGACGTGCCGGTCTGGTACCTGCCGCCAGGCACTGAGATCCCAGATCCCGCCCCCGAGCAACTCCTTGTCGCTGGCCAATTGACGATCCGTATCGCCCCGGCCGCGACCGCGCCGCTGCTCAGCGCGGCTGGCGTGGCCGTGCGCGAGGCGGTGACCGCGGGCCTTGCCCCGAGCGCCCCGGGCACCACCGCGGGTGGCGCGCGCGTGGACTGTGCGCTGCTGCCCTGCCTAGCGCTGACCTTCGACGACGGTCCGGCCCCGGGAACGGACGCCGTGGTGGCGGCCCTGAACGAGCGCGACCAGGCCGCCACCTTCTTCGTGGTGGGCCGGCAGGTCCCCATCCGGGCCGAGACGCTGCGGCGGATGCATGAGGCTGGGCACCTGGTCGCCAGCCACACCTGGGACCACCCGAACCTCACCGGGCAAACCCGCGAGCAGCTCGAGCGCCAACTGGATCGCACTGCCGACGCCATCGAGGCGGCCACGGGCGCCCGCCCGGGCTACTTTCGGCCGCCGTATGGGGCGGTGGACACCACCGTGATGCGCGTTGCCGGCATGCCGGCGGTGCTGTGGAATGTGGACCCGGAGGACTGGCGTGAACCGCCGAAAGCGACGCTGGTGCGCGCAGCGACCAAGAACGTGCGTGCCGGCGACATCGTGTTGCTGCACGACATCCATGCTCCGACCGTGGTCGCGTTGCCGGAGATCCTGGACGCGTATCAGGCGCAGGGGTTTCGTCTGGTGACCATCAAGCAGTTGCTGGCCGGAAAAGAGATCAGCAGCACAGCGATCATCAACAGCGCGTATCTGATCCGCTAGCCGCCTCGCTATCGGGACGGCGCCGAGTGCTGCCGCGATGCGTGGCCTGCCGTGTCTTCCCCACACACCACGAAAACCGCCCCCGAAGGGACGGTCCTCGTATGCTGTGATGCGGGTTGCCTAGTGCAGGCGGGTGCTCGCCACGACCGGGCAGTAGAACGGGTCTGCGTGTCCCATGCCGACCCGGTTCAGGTAAGTGATCACCTGACGGTAGGAGTCGAACAGCGTGGTCTGGGTGTAGGGCACATTGTGCTTCTCGCAGTACTCACGCACGACCGCCGCCGCCTTCTTCAGGTGCGGGCGGGCCATGTTGGGGAACAGGTGGTGCTCGACCTGGTAGTTCAAGCCGCCCATGAGCGTGGTGGTGCCAGCGCCGGAGATATTGCGCGAGGTGAGCACCTGACGGCGGAAGAAGTCCGTCTCGTCGCGCTCGCTCAGGATCGCCATGCCCTTGTGGTTCGGTGCGAAGGAGGCGCCCATGTAGAAGCCGAAGACGGCTACCTGCACGCCGAGGAACGCGGCGCCCATACCCCAGCCGAGAAACAGGATGACCACGGTCGACCAACCGATGTGGCGCAGTGCCAGCAGACCGAGCTCAGTCCAGCGGTGATAGACGCGGCTGTCACGCACCAGCGCCTTCACCGAGTCAATGTACAGGGCGAGGCCCAGGAACAGCAGGAAGGGGAACAGCAGCCAGCCCTGGATCTTGGCCATCTTGCTGCGCCAGCCAGTGCGTCGAGCCACCTCGTTGGGAGCGAAGGCAACCCAGAAGCCCTCGATGTCGGGGTCTGCGCCCTCAGTGTTGGGCTTGGTGTGGTGGCGGCTGTGCTTGTGGTTCCAGTAGTGAAAGCTCATGCCGACCAGACCGTTGCCGATCAGGATGCCAGCCCAGTCGTTGCTCTTGCCAGACTCGAAGATCTGCCGGTGGGCCGCCTCGTGGGCGATGAAGGCGAACTGGGTCGCGATGATGCCCAGCGCCGCGGCGATGAGGAGCTGGAACCAACTCTGACCAAGGAGGAAGAAGCCGGTGAGAGCGCCAGCGAGGGCCAGCGTGATCACCGAAAAGGTCGTGATGTAGAAACCGCGGCGGCGACGGAGTAGGCCGAGATCGCGGACAGTCTTGAGCAGCTCAGAGTAGAGACTGGTCGGGTTCGCGCGGTCAGCGCGGGCGGGGCGAGTAATACGTACAGGTCCGAGGCTGGCCTCGGGAGTGGCTAGGGTCATCGCAAACTTTCAACCAAACGACTTCCCAGCCGCGCAAAACAGGGTAACTACCCTCGGATAGCGCCATACTACGGCGCTCTCCCTGGATGTCCGACCGTTGTGTCGGAAACCTACCAAACTAGCGCGCGATGAGTGCGGAAACCGCAGAGGTGAAGAACGAAAGCCCGTCGATGCCGGACCGCATTGCCTCGGGCTGATCCGGTCCGAAGCCGGCTTCCACTGCGTGCTCGGGGTGCGGCATCAATCCGACGACGTTGCCGCGCTCGTTGCTCAGGCCCGCAATGTCGTTCGAGGAGCCGTTCGGGTTCACGCCCAGGTAGCGGAAGGTCACCAGGCCTTCGCCCTCAATGCGCTTGAGCGTCTCGTCATCAGCGATGAAGCCACCCTCACCGTTCTTCAACGGGATGGTGATTTCCTGGTTCTTGGCGAACTCGTTGGTCCAGACCGTGTCGGTGCGCTCGACCCGCAGCGCCTGGTCACGGCAGACGAAGCGGCCGTGGTCGTTGCGGATCAAACCGCCGGGCAGCAGGTGCGCCTCGACCAAGACTTGGAAGCCGTTGCAGATGCCCAGCACCGGCAGGCCCTTGTCGGCCTCGGCGACGATTTCCTTGACGATGCGGCTCTGGGCCGCGATGGCGCCGCAGCGCAGGTAGTCGCCGTAGCTGAAGCCGCCGGGCAGCACGACCGCGTCCACATCCTGCAGGTCGGTGTCCGCGTGCCAGAGCGAGACCGGCTCAGCGCCAGCGAGGCGCACCGCACGAATGGCGTCGCGGTCGTCCAGCGAGCCCGGGAAGGTGACGACGCCGATGCGCATTACTCGGCGTCCTCAGCGGCGCGGACCGAGACCACGTCCTCGATCACGGTATTGGCCAGGAAGTCTTCGGCAATGGCGCGAGCCGCGTCCAGGGCGGCGGCGTCGGCCGGGCCGTCCACGGTCAGTTCGAAGCGCTTGCCCACGCGGACCGCGGTGAAGGTGGTGTGGCCCTGACGGCGCAGGGCGCCGGCGACCGCCTTGCCCTGGGGGTCGAGCAGTTCAGCTTTCGGCATGACGTCAACGACGATAACGGCCACGGCGGATCTCCGGAGGGGTGTGGGTGTGAGCATTGGTCGCAGATGCGACCGCCCCAGTCTATCGCTCGGCCAGCAGCGGTGTGGCCTGTGCGACGATTCGACCCGCCCAGGCGGCATACCCGGCCGCCGAAGGGTGGAAGCCATCGCTGGCGAAGAAGTCGCCGGGGTAGCTGTCCGGGCGCGGCGTCATCAGCACGTGCTCGAACTCGCCGATGATCACGCCGGCATCCGCTTCCAGTTCGTCGGCGAGGCCCGCCAGCCGCGATCGCAGCGGCTCCGGCAGGCTCGGGAACTGTCGGAACGCGGGCTGGGCGCTCAGCAGGATCGGGGCCTCGGGCGAGCGCCTGCGCAGTTGCTTGATGATGGTGCGCAGGTTCTTGCGGTGCCGCCACGGCGAGACCAGGTGCATAGTGTCATTGGTGCCAAGCGGCAGCACGATCAGGTCCCACTCCCGGTCGATCGCCAGTGGCAGGTACCGGGCGATCACCGCGGGGGTGTCCGCCCCGCTGCGCCCGATCGCGCGCCACGCCACGCTGCGCCCGATCCCTTCGGCGAGGCCCTCCGCGATCCGTCCGGGCAGGGCCTGATCCAGCGACGGTGCGCCGACGCCGAGCGCGGTGGAGTCTCCCATGACTAGCAGTCGCAGCGGCTCCGGTGCGCTGGCCGAGTAGATCGCCGAGGCCGAGGTCCCGGGTGCAGGGACCAGTCCCTCCCGGAGGCCGCGGGCCTCGGGCAGTCGTGGAATCTCTTTGCGCACCGCGACGATCTGCGGCAGCAGCACAGGGAGCTGGGCTGCCGCAAGGGCACGGTTAAATCGGCGCATGGGCGCAAGCGTACGCCACGGACCGGCGCGCGGCGAGCGCTAGCGCGCCAGCTCCGAGGCGGTGACGCGGATCTGGTTGGCCCACGGGTCGTCGAAGCGCAGGCTTGCACCGTCGTGCGCGGTGGTCACGCCGCCGGCCTCGAGCCGACGCTGCACCTCGAGCACCTCCTCGGTGGTAGGCACCACGATCGATACCGAGCCGAGGCCGAGTGCCGGCGAGCGCAGGCCCGCACCGCGGCTCTGCCAGGTGTTCATGCCGAGGTGGTGGTGGTAGCCGCCGGCCGAGACGAAGAGCGCCTGCGGACCGTAGCGAACCTGCAGTTCGAAGCCGAGCAAGTCAACATAGAAGGCCTCTGCGGTCGGAATGTCACCGACTTGCAGGTGCACGTGGCCGACGGTGGCATCGCCGCGGTCCACCTCAATGGCACCAGCGTCGGTGAGGTGCTGCTGCAGGAAGGCGTTCGGATTGAGCGGCAGGGTGTCCATCTGCACGGCGCCGTCGAGGCGCGGCCACTGCTCACGCGGACGGTCCCAGTACAGCTCGACGCCGTTGCCTTCCGGGTCGTCGAAGTAGAAGGCGAGGCTGACCAGGTGATCGCTGGACCCGGTGAAGGACGTCGGGTACTTGCGCGCGACCGAATAGATGGCCGAGGCGAGGGTCGGCTGATCCTTGAACAGGATGGCCGTGTGGTACAGGCCAGCGGACCCAAGCGCAGGGCTGGCAAGGTTCGGGGCGTGCTGGAGGATGAGCACGACCTCGTCGCTGCCGTTTACCCCGCCGCCCTTGCGGCCGAGGCGGACGGCGCCACCTTCCTGCTCAAGCACATCCAGGCCCACCCCGAGCTGGTAGAAGGCCAGCACTCGATCCAGATTGGCAACGTTCAGCGTGACGGCACTGACATCGGTTGCGGCGCTCAGCGTTCCTGCGGCGGTCATGATCTCATCCTCTTCCGCGCGAGTGATCCGCGCAGTAGTTGTAACCACAACTAACTGCGGTTATTCCCTGTTCAGCCTGCGCCGCGGATCTGTGGGAGCGCCGAGAGGCGGGAAGCGCGGCCGCCAGCAGGCTACCCAACGAGGCGGTCGATGAGTTCCTGGTAGCGGGCCGTCGTCTTGGCGACGATCTCGTCGGGCAGGCGAGGGGCCTCGCCCTGCTTGTCCCAGTTGGCGGCAAGCCAGTTGCGCACCACCTGCTTGTCGAACGAGGCCATCCGCTCGGCAGCGGTCGCGGCCGTGGCGTACACCTCAGCGTCCCAGTATCGGCTGGAGTCGCTGGTGAGCACCTCGTCGGCGAGCGTGAGTTCGTCGGTGACCGGGTCGACGCCGAATTCGAACTTGGTGTCGGCCAGGATCAGGCCACGCTCCAGGGCGAGGTCGGCAGCGGCCTGGTAGACCTGCAGTGAGCGGTCGCGCAGCTCGGTCGCCCGCGCCTCGCCGACCAGTTCGATGGTGCGCTCGAAGGAGATGTTCTCGTCGTGTTCACCCTGCGGCGCCTTCCAGGCGGGGGTGTACAGCGGCTCCGGCAGGCGGTCGCCGTCATTGAGTCCGGCGGGCAGCGGAATGCCGCAGACGGTGCCGTGCTGCTGGTACTCGACCCAGCCGCTGCCGGTGAGGTAGCCGCGGACGACGCATTCGACCGGCAGCATGTCCAGCGATCGGACCAGCATGGCGCGGTCCAGCACTTCAGCAGGAACGACCGAGCCCCACGTCGACGGCGCACCCTGCAGGTGGTTCGGCATGAAGTCGAGCTGTTCGAACCACCAGAGGCTGAGCTTGGTCAGCAGCGCACCCTTGCCCGGGATCGCCGGGTCGAGCACCACATCGAAGGCGGAGACGCGGTCGCTGGCGACGACGAGCATCGTGCCCGCCTCGCAGGCGCTCGTCGTATCCGGCACGTAGAGGTCGCGGACCTTGCCGGAGTAGACGTGCTGCCAGCCAGACAGATCGCGGGCCGAGCCGGGGGTCGGGACGCCAGCGACGTCGCTCATCGGACGGCCTTCAGGCCGATGTCGCTGCGGAAGTGGGAACCGGGCAGGTCGATCTTGTCGATCGCCTCGTAGGCGCGCTCCCGCGCCTCGGTGAAGCTGTCGCCGAGGGCCACGACGCTGAGCACGCGGCCGCCGGTCGCGACCAGGTCCTCGCCTTCCACCTTGGTGGCGGCGTGAGCGACATGCACGCCCTCGATCGCTTCGGCCGCATCCAGGCCGGTGATCGGACGGCCAGTCTTGACGTCCTCGGGGTAGCCCTCGCTGGCGAGCACGACCGCGATCGCCGACTGGCCCGAGAACACCGGCTCCGGGGCGGTGGCGAGGGTGCCGGTGGCAGCCGCCATCAGCAGAGTGCTGAGCGGGGTGACCAGGCGCGGCAGGACGACCTGGGTTTCGGGGTCACCGAAGCGGGCGTTGAACTCGATCACGCGGATGCCGTCAGCGGTGAGGATCAGACCGCAGTAGAGCAGACCGATGAACGGCGTCTGCTCCTCGGCGAGGCGACGCACGACCGGCAGTGCGATGGTCTCGGCAACTTCGCGCACGAAGCCCGCTTCGCCACCCGGGCGTTCAGCCAGCCACGGCAGCGGCGAGTACGAGCCCATGCCGCCAGTGTTCGGGCCAGCGTCACCGTCAAAGGCACGCTTGTAGTCCTGCGCGGGGCTGAGGGCGCGCACGGTGTGGCCGTCGCTGAGGAAAAACAGCGACACTTCCTCACCCGAGAGGAACTCCTCGATGAGGATCGTGCCGTGCTGCTCAAGCCAGTACTTCGCGTGAGCAACGGCGGCGGCACGGTCCTCGGTGACCAGCACGCCCTTGCCAGCGGCGAGGCCGTCAGCCTTCACCACATATGGCGCACCGAAGGCATCCAGCGTTTCTTCCACCTCGGCGATGGTGCCAGCCTGCACGGCGCGTCCGGTGGGCACGCCCGCGTCGTCCATGATCCGCTTCGCAAACGCCTTGGAGCCCTCGAGCTGGGCCGCGGCCTTGCCGGGGCCAAACACGGCGATGCCGCGCTCACGCGGCTCGTCCACCACGCCAGCGATCAGCGGGGCCTCGGGGCCGACCACGATCAGGTCGATGCCGTTGTCCACCGCGAACTGGCTGACTGCGTCGCCATCAAGCACATCGAGGTCGGTGACGAGCTGGGCGACAGCGCCGATGCCGGCGTTACCCGGGGCGACGAAGATCTGGTTGGCGGGAGCGCCATCATCGGTGCGCTCACTGGCCAGCGAGAGGGCCAGGGCGTGTTCGCGGGCACCGGAACCGAGAATGAGAATATCCACGTTCTTCAGCCTATCGAAGTGTGGAACCGTCACCGTTGCCGTCTCAGCGAACATCGGGGACGAGGCGCGCCCAGCCTGGGCTGGCAGAATGTCGCCATGCCTGCTCCCCGGATCTCTGACGCGGACGGCCAGGCCGCACGTGCCGCGGTCCGAGCGGCCGAATCCCCATCCCGCAACGACCTGGCCACCGCCGTGCGCTACACGCTGCAGTTGCTCGCGCAGCGGGCCCCGGGGCGCGCCGTCGAGTTGCGCGTCCCGCCCTTCGGCGCGGTGCAGTGCATCGCCGGGCCCACCCACACTCGCGGCACTCCGCCGAGCGTGATCGAGACGGACGCGGCGACGTGGCTCGCGCTCGCGGATGGGGAGTTGAGCTGGGCTGCGGCAGTGGCCAGCAATCGTGTCATTGCCAGCGGGCAGCGCACGGATCTGTCAGAGCTGTTGCCGCTTCGCTAGGGCGGGTGGGGACCACCGCCTCGCCGTCCAGGTATTGCAGGCCAGAATAGGCGACAATAGGCCCATGGCCAGCAACGCAACTCCCGCCGACGAGACGGTCGAGACCGTCCGGATCCGCCGCGCACCCAAATACGGCACCTTCATTCTCTTGGGTGGTTTCATCGGCCTGGTCGCCGCGGGCCTGGCAACCTTCCTGCTGCCCGAGAACCCGACCTACAGCCAGGGCCAGGTCCTCGGCTACCTGTCGGTCGTCTTTGCCGCCTTCGGGCTGGGGCTTGGCGCTCTGGTCGCTTGGCTGGCCGAAGTGATCCTGCGCCGTCGCCCGACCGCGACCCTGCAGGCGACCCGCACGGTCGAGGAGGATGCCTTCGTCGAACAGACCGCGCGCCTGGCCGAGGCCGAGACCGCCCAGGAGTAAGTCCCGGGGCACGCCCCCACCAACGACAATCGGCCCCCGCATTCGCTGCGGCCGATACACGGGGGAATTAGCTGCTCTGCGTCTGCTCGACCCAGGCCAGGTACTCGTCCGAGACGGTGCCGGTGACGTATTCACCCGTGAAGCAGGACATGTCCAGTTCGGTGATGTCCGAGCCTTCCAGGATGGCGTCGCGCATGTCTTCGACTTCCTGGTAAATCAGGTGGTCGGCGCCGAGTTCGCGGGCGATCTCGGGGATGGTGCGGCCGTGGGCGACGAGTTCGTCGCGGCTGGGCATGTTGATGCCGTACACGTGCGGGTAGCGCACCGGCGGGGCTGCCGAGGTGAAGGTCACCTTGCGGGCGCCGGCCTGGCGGGCCATCTCGACGATCTCGCGCGAGGTGGTGCCGCGCACAATCGAGTCGTCCACGATCAGCACGTGCTTGCCGCGGAACTCGGAGCTCATCGCGTTGAGCTTCTGGCGCACGCTCTTCTTGCGCTGCGCCTGGCCGGGCATGATGAAGGTGCGGCCGACGTAGCGGTTCTTGTAGAACCCTTCGCGGTACTCGATGCCGAGCTTGCGGGCGACCTGCATCGCGGCCGGGCGGCTCGAGTCCGGGATCGGCATGATCACGTCGACGTCCGAGACGTCCATGTGCTTGGCGATGGTGTCGGCCAGGCGCTCGCCGAGGCGCAGGCGAGCCTCGTACACCGAGATGCCGTTCATGATCGAGTCGGGACGGGCCAGGTAGACGTATTCGAAGGAGCAGGGGGCGAGGCGAGTCTGCTCGGCGCACTGCCTGCTGTGCAGTTGCCCGTCGGCGGTGATGAACACTGCCTCACCGGGCGCCACCTCACGGACAATGTCGTAGCCCTGGGCCTCGAGGACCAGTGACTCGCTGGCGACGATCCACTCGTCACCGAGCATCCCCAGGTCACGGCGGCCGAGCACCAGCGGACGAATACCGAAGGGGTCGCGGAAGGCCAGCAGACCGTGGCCACCAATCATGGCGATCGCGGCGTAGGAACCCTCGACGCGACGGTGCACATTTGACACGGCCGCGAAGAGCTGGTCCGGTGCGAATGCATCACCAGTCACCTGCTGCTGCAACTCGTGCGCGAGCACGTTCAACAGCAGTTCGGTGTCCGAGCTGGTGTTCAGGTGCCGGCGGTCGCCGTCGCGCAACTGGGCGGTCAGTTCGCGGGTGTTGGTCAGGTTGCCATTGTGGATCAGCACGATGCCGTACGGCGCGTTCACATAGAAGGGCTGGGCCTCTTCCTCATTCGAGGCGGCACCGCGGGTCGCGTAGCGGACGTGACCGAGGCCCGTGGTGCCCAGCAGCGAGCGCATGTCCCGGGTGCGGAAGGCCTCACGCACCTGCCCCTTGGCCTTGGCGATGTGGAAGATACCACCCTCGGAGGTCGCAATACCGGTCGAGTCCTGGCCCCGGTGCTGCAGCAGGAGGAGGCTGTCATAGACCGACTGGTTGACCGGCTCGGATGAAACGATGCCGACGATGCCGCACATGCCGTGGAGGCTCCCAAATGCTGAGGAATGGGTACGCCCTAGTCTCTCACAACCCGAGTGGTCGTCGTCAGCCGATTCATTCAGGAACGAGGGGTGCTCGTTGTTCACTGGGCACGCACCAAGCACGAGGCTCGCTCGCGCTAGGGTTGAGGCGGTAGCAGCAACCCCAGTAAGAGAGGCGATCGCCATGTCCGCAGGCGGCACGGACCCCTACGCAGCAGCCGGTGTCGACACGGAGGCGGGCGACCGCGCCGTCACCCTGATGAAGGCGGCAGTGGCCGCGACCCACGGCCCCGAGGTACTCGGTGGCGTCGGTGGCTTCGCTGGGCTCTACGACGTCTCATTCCTGAAGGACTACCGCCGCCCGCTGCTGGCCTCGGCCACGGATGGTGTCGGCACCAAAATCGCGGTGGCCCGCGCGCTGGACAAGCACGACACCATCGGCCAGGACCTGGTCGCCATGGTCGTGGACGACATCGTGGTGCTGGGCGCTGCCCCGCTGCTGCTGACCGACTACATCGCCTGCGGCAAGGTGGTGCCCGAGCGCATCGCCGAGATCGTTCGCGGCATCGCCGAGGCCTGTGCCGCCACTGGCACCGCGCTGGTCGGCGGCGAGACCGCAGAGCACCCGGGCCTGATGGCTGCCGACGACTACGACGTGGCTGCGGCCGCGGTCGGTGCCGTCGAGGCGGACAAGGTGCTCGGGCCCGAGCGGGTCCAGTCCGGTGATGTCGTGATCGCGATCGCATCCAGCGGTCTGCACTCGAACGGTTTCTCGCTGGTGCGCCGCATCGTCTCGGACCGCGGCCTGGCCTTCACGGACCAGGTGGCCGAACTCGGCACTTCGATCGGTGAGGCCCTGCTGGAGCCGACCCGCCTGTACACCGGTCCGCTGCTGCAGTTGCTCGCCGATGAGCGCCTCGGCAGTGCCATCCACGCCCTCAGCCACGTCACCGGTGGTGGTATCGCCGCCAACCTGGCGCGCGTGCTGCCGGCGGGGACGTGGACGGAACTGGACCGCTCGACCTGGTCGCCGGACCCGATCTTCCGCGTGCTGGCTGGCTGGGCCGGTCACGAACTGACTTCGCTGGAGGGCAGCTGGAACCTCGGCATCGGCATGATCGCCGTCGTCGAGCAGTCTGCCGCCGCCGACGTCGTTGCGGCGCTCAACGGCCTCGGCCTGCCCTCGTGGGTTTCCGGCCAGATCAGCACCGAGGCCCGCGACCTGGACGGCTTCGTCACCGAAGCCAAGGGCGTGCAGGGTGGCGCGGTCCGCCTGGTCAGCAGCTACGCGAACTAGCGATTCCGACGGCGAGGCGCGCCTCGCGCCCCAGCCACGGCAGCGACCCGGGCAGCCTAGGCTGCGTCCGCGCCGAACTGTTCCGCGCTGATGCGAACCCACTCGGTGTACTTGCCGGTGCGGCCATCGCCCGAGGAACGGCCGGTCAGTCGTCGCCCGATCCACGGCAGCACGTACTTCACCGTGTACCGCACGTTCTGGGTGAAGCCGGGGGCCTCGACCTCGGGGGCGTCACCGGTCCAGTACGCGGGGACCGGGACTTCGAGGGTGCGCAGCACGTGGCTGGCGACCGCGCGGTGACCCCAAGGGTTCAGGTGCAGCCGGTCCTCGTCCCAGAATCGGCGTCCGGTCAGGTCCGGGTTGCTCCAGTTGTCGGCGTAGGTAATGCCGTTGGCGCTGGTAAGGGCTCGTACGGCATCGTTCAACTGATCCCCGATGCGCTGCACGCGGCCGCCACTGGGCAGGTGTGCGGTCGGGTTGGCGCCGCTGACGAGCAGCACGCGCACGCCCGCCTCGGTGACGCGGCGGACGACCTCTTCGAGGCGACTGCTCAGGTGCGCCAGGTTGGCGCCGGGACGCAGCATGTCGTTCCCGCCGCCGTTGAAACTGAGCAGGGTCGGCTCGAGTGCGAGAGCAGCGGGCAACTGCTCCTCGATGATGGCATCGAGCAGCCGGCCGCGAATGGCGAGGTTCGCGTACTCGATTTCACCGTGGTGCAGGGCGAGCCCTTCGGCCACCCGGTCGGCCCAGCCGCGCACGGAACCATCCGCACGCGAATCACCGACCCCCTCGGTGAAACTGTCCCCCAGTGCGACAAACCGCACAGTCGACACGATTAAGCGCCCTTCGCCTCGTCTTCGGCGTAGGTGTCCGCGAAGTCGCCCTCGTCGTCCGAGTCATCGTCGATGTACTCGGCCCAACGGTCGATGTAGTCCTCGGAGTCAGAGTCCTTCGCGGCCAGTTCCCGCTCGAGTGCGTCGTAGTTGACGTCCGGGCTGAATGACTTGAGCTGACGCGCGATCTTGGTCTGCTTCGCTTTTTGACGGCCACGCCCCATGCATGACCCCCTCTTCGTTCTTGATCAGCAACCGATGGGACGGTGCCGAACCGCAGTTGATCAAATGTACCGACCATCGTAGCACGCGACGTTCTCACTGGCTGGGGAGGCGGCGAGTCTTCCTATCTGAACAGGCCGTACATCCCGGCAGCCAGACCGAGGCCAAGCAGTGCTGCGAATACTGTCCCGAGCACCATAGCAGCGAGACGGGCTGCTCGTCTGCCCTTGTCCACTGGTGTGGTCACTTCGAGGACTGTCCAAGAGCCGAAGGTGGTGAGCGCGCCGGCGATGCCGACGATCAGGATGGCGACCCATTCGGCTGGCAGCGACCAGGACTGCCCGGGGAACCAGTGGATACCAAGCCCGGCCACGAGGCCCGCCCCCAGCGATCCGGCCAGGTTCACCACCAGCAGGGCCAGGAAGCTATCGCGGACGATGCGCTGCACCCAGAACCGCAGCAGCGCGCCGATCGCGCCCGCCGCAGCGATGCCGAGCGCCATCAGCAGCGGGCTCATCCCGCCGCCTCCGTCCCGGCCGTCCATCGTTGCCCCAGACGCACCCCGACCCACGCGGCCGCAAACCCGAGTGCCACGTTCAGCACCAGTCCGAGCGCGGCCGCCCAGGGCGCGACGAAGAGTTGCTCGGCGGCCAGCAGCGCCAGCGCCGAGTACGTGGTGAAACCGCCGAGGAAGCCGGTGCCGATGCCGGCCCGCAGCCAGGCGGGCTGGGCGAACCAGGCCGCGCCGGTGATGAGGCCGAGCACGAGGCTGCCGAGCACGTTGACGACGAGAGTGCCAGCACCCGCTGGTGCAGCGCTCGAGGTCAGGGCCAGATCAATGCCCCAGCGCGCGAGTGCACCGAGCGCGCCGCCGAGGGCGACCGCAACGATGGTGGCGGTGAGCGGCGCAGCGGGTGCGGTGCCGGTGCCCTGGGCGGTCATGGCAGCAGCCTATGCCCATGGCGGTCCGCGGACGGTGAAGCGGGTGGGGCCGCCTGGCCGGTTCCCGCACAGTGACGGTGCAGATCCGGCTTGCGGTTGACGCAACGTCAAGTTGTAGCGTGAGTGCAGCGGCGCCGATCGGGCGCAGCCCAAATGAGAGGAATGCAATGGACTGGCCCATTCAGGACGTCGTGCGCCTCTCGGGCACCACCAGCCGGACGCTGCGGCACTACGACCAGCTGGGGCTGGTGCGGCCGAGCAGCGTCGGCGCCGGTGGCATCCGGTACTACGACCAGGCCGCTATCCGGCGGCTGCAGCGCGTGCTGCTACTGCGCGACCTCGGCGTGAGCCTGCCCGAGATCGCTCGGGTGCTCGAAGGGCACACCGACGATGCCGAAGCACTGTGCACGCATGCCGAGTGGCTGGAACAGGAACGAGGGCGGATTGACCGTCAGCTCGCTGCGGTGCGAGCCACCATCACCGCACTGCAGGAAGGAACAACGATGAGCGCACACGAGATGTTGGACGGCTTCGACCACACCCAGTACCGCGACGAGGTTGCCGAGCGGTGGGGCACCGAAGCCCGCGATCGCAGCGAAGCCTGGTGGGAGGGACTCACCATGGCGGACAAGGAACGATTCGGTGCCGAATCGAAGCGTCTGATCGAGGCGTGGAAGGCCGCCTTCGACCGCGGCGTGACGCCGGATTCGGACGAGGCCCAGGACCTGGCCGGGCAGCAGTGGCAGTGGATCACGGTGGCCTGGGGCGGTCGCGAGCCGACCGCGGAGGCCTTCATCGGCCTCGGCGAGATGTATGTCGCGGACGAGCGCTTCGGCGTCAACTACAGCACCGCGACCCCGGGTGGACCCGAGTTCGTCCGGGATGCCATGCGCATCTACGCGGAGCGCACGCTGGCGGGCTAGACAAACGCGGTGAAGCGGGCGTCGGGTTAGCGACAGCAAGCTGACCTGGGCGCCCGTTTCGCTGTGTGCGGACAGCCAAACTGAGGTCGGAATTGGCTGGCAGAATGGGTGACGAGTGGCCCACGGTGATCCGTCGGCCGTCGCACCCCGAGAGGAACCCGCCGACGTGCACACTATGGCCAAGTTCAGCCTGCGCAACCGCGCCCTCGTGGCGCTGGTCACCATCTCGATCGCCGTCTTCGGCGTGCTCTCGCTGGGCGGACTGAAGCAGGAACTGATGCCCGAGCTGCAGTTGCCGCAGCTCATCGTGGTCTCGAGCTATCCGGGTGCCTCACCCGAGGTGGTCAGCCAGGACGTGTCCACGCCGATCGAGACGGCTATCCAGTCGGTGCCGGACCTGGAGTCCACCGTGGCCACCTCCTCGACCGGCCTGTCCATGATCACCGCCACCTTCGAGTACGGCACCGATCTGGCCCGCGCCGAACAGAAGATCACCCAGGCGGTCAGCCGCATCAAGAACTCGCTGCCGGACGAGGTCGACGACCCGCAGGTGTTCTCCTTCAGCCTCTCGGACCTGCCGATTATGCAGGTTGCCGTGTCGGGTGGGGCCGACCGCACCGTCGCGCAGCTCGCTGACCTGGTCAACGACGATGTGGTGCCCGAACTGGAGCGCCTCGACGGTGTTCGCGAAGCCGGCGTGCTGGGTGCCACCGGTGAGCGGGTCACGATCACCCCGAACACCAAGAACATGGACAAGAAGGGTGTCACCACCCAGGACGTCATGCAGGTGCTCGGCAACAACGGCGTGCTGGTCGCTGCCGGTGAGATCACCACCAAGGACATCACCATGCCGGTGCAGGCCGGCCGCAAGCTCACCACGCTGAAGGACGTGCAGAACCTGGTGATGCCGATCACCACCACGAACGCCTTCGGCATCCCGAGCGTCAAGTCGGTGAAGCTCTCGGACGTCGCCTCGGTGAAGATCACCGAGAACCCGCGGACCTCCGTCTCGCGCGTGAACGGCGTGGAAGCGCTGACCATGTCCATCAACAAGCTGCCGAGCGCGAACACGGTGGACGTGGCACACGCGGTCGAGGAGCGCCTCACCGAACTGTCCGCCGACATCCCTGGCCTGCGCTTCGACATTGTTTTCAACCAGGCGCCGTTCATCGAGCACTCGATCGAGTCGCTAACCACGGAGGGTCTGCTCGGTCTGCTCTTCGCGGTGATCGTGATCCTGCTGTTCCTCTTCTCGTTCCGCTCCACGATCGTGACCGCCATCTCGATCCCGGCCAGCGTGCTGGTGACCCTGATCGGTATCGGCGCCGCCGGCTACACGTTGAACGTGCTGACCCTCGGCGCGCTCACGATCGCCATCGGTCGCGTCGTCGACGACTCCATCGTGGTCATCGAGAACATCAAGCGGCACTACGGCTATGGCAAGGAGCGAGCCGAGTCGATCCTGGACGCGGTGAAGGAAGTCGCCGCCGCGATTACCGCCTCGACCATCACCACGGTGGCAGTGTTCCTGCCGCTGGTGCTGGTCGATGGCATGGTCGGCGAACTGTTCCGCCCCTTCGCTTTCACCGTCACCCTGGCGCTGCTCAGCTCGCTGGTGGTCTCGTTGACCATCGTGCCGGTGCTGGCCTACTGGTTCGTGCGCCCCTCGAAGCGTGACACCGAGCACGCTGAGCATGGCGAATCCCTCGACGTGGACGCGCGTCCGGAAACCATGCTGCAGCGAGGCTATGTGCCGGTGCTGAAGTGGACGTTGCGTCACCCGATCATCACCCTGCTGATCGCGGTGCTCACCCTTGGTGGCACGGTCGTTGCCGCGCAGGGTCTCGAGACAAACTTCATCGGCGACAGCGGCTCGGATGCCGTGAACGCGACGCAGCGCATCCCGCAGGAACTGAGCCTCGACGCTGCCGTGCAGGTGGCCGAGGTTGGCGAGGCGGCGGTGCGCGCCGTCGACGGCGTCGAGGCCGTGCAGGTCTCGGTCGGTTCGCGCGGTTCCGCGATCGTGGATGCCATCAGTGGCGGCCAGGGTTCGATCAGCTACGCGATTACGGTCGCGGACGGCTTCACGCCGGCGAACGTGCGCGAGGCAGTGCGACTGGCACTGGAAGAGACCGTCGAAAACAAGGCCGATATCACCGTGTCGGCCGCCGCGGGCATGGGCTTCTCGAGCGATATCGAACTGATCGTGACCGGGAACAACCGTGCCGACGCTGAGGAGGGTGCGAACCGGGTGCTCGAGGCGGTTCGCAACGCTCCCGGCATCGCGCAGGCGACGACGGATATGGCAGAGACCCGCCCGATGCTGGAGATCGCGGTCAAGCGCAATGAGGCAGCCAAGCGTGGCCTCACCGAGTCGCAGCTGACGAACTATGTCTCCCAGTTGATGTCGCCGACCATGATCGGTCGGGTCGAGATCAGTGACCAGCTGCTCACGGTGTACCTGAAGAACCCGAAGCAGCCGAGTTCGATCACTGCGTTGCGTCAGCACAAGATCGACACCGTCAAGGGCAAGGTCCGCCTCGACAAGTTAGTGACCGTACGTCAGATTGACGCACCGGTGTCGATCACCACCGTGCGCGGTGAGCGCAGCGTGACCGTGACGGTGTCCCCGTCGATGGCCGACCTCGGCACCGCCTCGACGACCATCAACGAGGCGCTTGAGACTGTGGACCTGCCGCAGGGCGTGCGCGTCGAAATCGGCGGTGTGCTCTCCGACCAGGCCGACGCCTTCAGCCAACTCGGTATCGCGCTGCTGGTGGCAATCCTGATCGTCTATATCGTCATGGTGGCGACCTTCCGCAGCCTGCTGCAGCCATTCCTGCTGCTGGTCTCGGTACCGTTCGCAGCCACCGGCGTGATCGGCCTGCAGATCATCAGTGGTATTCCGCTCGGCGTACCCAGCCTGATCGGTGTGCTGATGCTGGTCGGTATCGTCGTGACGAATGCGATCGTGCTGATCGACCTGGTGAACCAGTACCGCGACCGGGGGCTCAAGGTGCGCGAGGCGCTGATCCTGGGTGGTAGCCGCCGTCTGCGTCCGATTCTGATGACGGCTCTGGCGACCATCCTCGCCCTGACGCCGATGGCGACCGGGATCACCGGCCAAGGCGGCTTCATTTCGCAGCCGCTGGGCATCGTGGTCATCGGTGGCCTGGTGTCCTCGACGGTGCTGACGCTGATCGTGCTGCCGGTGATCTACCAGTTGGTTGAAGGCACCCGCGAGCACTTCCGCGACAACCGTCCGGCGCGGATTGCCCGCCGGGCCGAACGTGCGGCGGCCCGAAAGCAGGCCCCGGTGGCGGTCGGTGCGGGTGTTGATGTGGCGGCGGCAGCGGTGGAATCTGCCTCGGACGCCAACGGCGACGCCGCCGCGATCGACGAGGCCGACGACAGCAAGTAGCTCGCAGCTGGTCAGCCGCACGGTCACGGTTCCATACCGGAAACCGCGCGGCTGACTGCTTTCCCAGCCGAATGGGCTACAGTCAGTGAGTCGGCTTCGGACCTCCGTGCTGTGCACGGTGTGAATTGTGTGCGTCCGGGAAGCCGTCCTCCATTGCCAATGCAGTGGGGTGACCAGTGTGGCTTCCCAAAGGCGTTTTCGCACGCCCTGTGACGCTGTGCGCATGAATTACATCAAGGAGCGTGGCATTCGCATGCCCGAACGTCGTCAATACAGCCCCAAGTCCGCCCCGCGCCGCACGGCCGCGCCGGCGGGCAGCCGTAGCCCGAAGCACCGTGGCTACCGCGCAGACTCCGAGCAGGCCGCCCCGGCCAAGAAGGCTCGTTGGACCCCAGAACAGCGTGAAGTTCGCGGTCTGAATGCTGACCGCCCCCGTGGCGGCGCCGACCGTCGCGACGAGCGGCCCGCCGGCCGTGGCTACGGCCAGTCCGCTGAGCGCGGCGGCCGCTTCGAGCGCACCTCGAACGAGCGCGGCTCGTTCCGCGGCGCCCCGGCCCGTGGCGAGCGCGGCGACTCCCGCGATCGCGGTTCTGCCCGCGAGTCCGGCCGTCGCGACTGGTACCCGGACGGCTACCGCGGCCAGGCCGCCGGTGGCTCCCGCGACCAGCGCGGCCGCGGTGATGACCGTCGCCCGGCAGCAGGCCTGGACCGTGACCGTCGTTGGGAACAGCGTGACGAGCGGGCGCCGCGCGGCGATCGCTTTGACCGCCCGGCTCGCGACGACCGCGCCCCGCGTCAGGATCGTTTCGCGCGTCCGGCGCGTGATGACCGCTTCGACCGCGGCCCGCGTCAGGATCGTTTCGCGCGTCCGGCTCGCGACGATCGCTTCGACCGTCCGGCCCGTGATGAGCGCGCGCCGCGCGGCGACCGCTTTGACCGTCCGGCGCGTGACGACCGGTTCGATCGCGGCTCGCGCGGCGACCGCTTCGACCGCCCGGCTCGTGACGACCGTGGCCCGCGTCAGGACCGCTTTGAGCGTCCGGCTCGCGACGATCGCTTCGACCGTGCCCCGCGCCGCTTCGAGGAGCGTGCTCCCCGTCGCTACGAAGAGCCCAAGCAGATCCCCTTCGTCGAGGATGTCGTGCTCGAGCGGCTCGAGGCGCAGGCGGTGACGGCCAGTGAGGTCAGTGACGCCAGCTTCGCCGACCTTGGCCTGGGTAAGAACATTGTCGCCGAGCTCGCAGAGCTGGGTGCCGAGCGCCCCTTCCCGATCCAGGCTGCCACGATTCCTGAGGTGCTCGCCGGTCGCGACGTCCTTGGCCGCGGACGCACCGGCTCGGGCAAGACCATCGCCTTCGGTGCGCCGCTGGTGGAGCGTCTGATGGCCGAGGGCAACGGCAAGCGTCGTGAGCACGGCCGCGCACCCCGCGCCATGATCCTGGCTCCGACTCGCGAGCTGGCGCTCCAGATCGACGCCACCGTGCAGCCGATCGCCCGCTCGGTCGGCCTGTTCACCACCCAGATCTACGGCGGCGTGCCGCAGGGTCGCCAGGTCGGTGCACTGCAGCGCGGCGTCGACATCATCATCGGTACCCCTGGTCGTATCGAGGACCTGGTCCGCCAGGGCAAGCTCGACCTCAGCCGCATCGAGATTTCGGTGCTGGACGAGGCCGACCACATGTGCGACCTGGGCTTCCTTGAGCCGGTGCAGCGCATCCTCGAGCAGACCCGCGAAGACGGCCAGCGCCTGCTGTTCTCGGCCACGCTGGACAAGGGCGTTGCCGTCCTGGTCGAGAAGTTCCTGAAGGACCCGGCCGTGTACGAGGTCGCCGGTGAGGACCAGGCTTCGGCCACGATCGACCACCGCGTCTTTGTGGTCGAGCAGTCCGAAAAGGTGGCCATCATCGAGGAGCTCGCATCGCGCGACGGCAAGAGCCTCGTGTTCGCTCGCACTCGTGCCTTCGCCGAGCAGCTCACCGACCACCTGGATGACATGGACATCCGTGCGGTGAGCCTGCACGGTGACCTGAACCAGGCTCGTCGTACCCGCAACCTCGAGAAGCTGACCAGCGGCCGCGCCCGCGTGCTGGTGGCCACCGACGTCGCCGCCCGTGGCATCCACGTCGACGACATCGAACTCGTCGTGCAGGCCGACATTCCGGAAGAGTACAAGACCTACCTGCACCGCGCTGGCCGTACCGGCCGCGCCGGCAAGGAAGGCACCGTGATTACGCTGGTGACCCGCAACCGTCTGCGCAAGCTCATGGAACTGCTCGGTCGCGCCGAGATCGAGGTGGAGCCGGAGCACGTTCGCGCCGGCCAGCTGCCCGCCATCGGCTAGTCAGACACGCCCAACAGCAGCGTCCGCCAGACTTCGGTCCGGCGGGCGCTGCTGCGTATGGAAGTGATCGCGCCTAGTTGTCGCGGCGGTAGGTGCCCACGATGATGGCGCGCGCCAGGGTGTTCCAGGTCACGGCGCCACCGGCGGCGCCGGGCGTGCTGTCCGGGCTGATCGGCAACTGCGCAACGCCAAGGGCGTGGACCGCGAAGAAGTAGCGGTGCACCCCGTGGCCGACTGGCGGCCAGGCGCCACGGTAGCCGCGGCTGCCGCTGTCGATCACCAGATGCTTGGCGCCCTCGGGCAGGCCAGCGCCCGCCTCGTCGCCGGCCCCGACCGGGAGGGAATGCACGGTCGCCGGAATGTCGTAGACGAACCAGTGCCACCAACCCGAGGCGGTGGGTGCGTCGGGGTCGAAGCAGGTCACCGCGAAGCTCTTGGTCTCGGCCGGGAACCCGGACCAGGCCAGCGAGGGGGAGATGTCATGCGCGGCGGATTGCCGTACGTCCAGTTCGTCACCATCGCGCAGTTCAAACGAGGTCAGTAGGAACGACGGCACTGGTGGCAGCGCGTCGTAGGGATCCCAAGGTGCAGCCATGGTGCGATGTTACTCGGCGTCCGCCGGGTCGACGAGGACGGCCTCAGCATGCTTGGCAGCAAGCCCCAGGTAGGTCGCAGCATTCGATCGCAGCCCAGCCTGCTCGTCCTCACTCAGTTCCCGACGCACCTTCGCAGGCACGCCAGCCACGAGCGAGCCGGGCGGCACCACGGTCCCCTCGAGCACGAGGGCACCGGCTGCCACCAAGGACCGGGCCCCGATGATCGCGCCGTTCATGACGGTGGCGTGCATGCCAATCAGGCAGTCGTCCTCGATGGTGCAGCCGTGCACGACGGCACCGTGACCGATGCTGACCCCGCGCCCCACGACGGCTGGCATGCCGGCGTCGGCGTGCAGCACGGCGTTGTCCTGCACGTTGCTGTTCGCGCCGAGGTGGATGCGGTCCGAGTCGCCGCGCAGGACCGCGCCGTAGAACACGCTCGCCCCCTCGTCGACCTGGACATTGCCGACCAGGACTGCGCTGGGTGCGATCCAGGCGGAGTTGTGAACCTTCGGAGCATCATCATTGAGGCGCAGCTGCATGCCTCCATTATCGGCTGCGATACCGAGGCGGTGGGCAGGCAAGCGGTGGGCAGGCGGTGTCAGGGATGCGCTATGGCGTCGGCAGCAGCGGTGCCAGTGCCGGCCCAATCCAGAACGGCACCAGGATGCCGAGCGCAACCCACAGGATCACGAATACCCAGTCCCGGGTGCGGAAGGGGATGATGTGACGCTCGGTGCGCGTGGCGTGCGCGCCGAAGGCGCGAGCGTCCATGGCGAGGGCGACCCGCTCAGCGTGCCGGATGCCACTGGCCAGTAGCGGGACGGGATAGCTGAACATGCGTCGGATCGCCGAAATCGGCCCGCGACCGCGCGCCACGCCACGGACTCGGTGCGCGGCGCGGATGACGGCCAGGTCATGACCGAAGCGCGGGATGAAGCGGAATGCGGTCAGGGCGGTGTAACCAATGCGGTACGGTACTTTGAGTTGCTGCACGGCGGCGCGGACGAAGTCGGGCGCGAAGGTGGTGAGCGAACTGATCATGGCCAGGCTCGCCACCGTGATCAGTCGCAGCGCGGTCGCCAGGCCGACCAGCAGCGCGCCGCGGGTGAGCGTCCAGTCGCCGATTTGCAGCACCGGCGTCAGGTCGGCGACCCGGCTGGTGTCCACCCACAGTGAGAAGGTCAGCGTCGAGACGGGCAGGAAGATCAGTACCGCCACGAAATAGATCGCCACGAAGCGGGTGAAGCGCGCCCCGATAAGGATCATCAGCATGGCGATGCCGGTGAGGATGATCGGTGTGGCCAGGTCCTTGACGAAGATGGTGACCATGATCGCCAGCAACGGCCCGAGCAACTTGGCAATCGGGTTGAGGTGGTGCAGGAAGCGCACGGGGCTTGCGGGCTCCGGGCGGTGGACGATGCTAGTGCTCACGATTTCGCCACCCCTCCGCGCCGGGGAGTTGGTCGAGGCGAGCCACCGATCGCCAGATGGCGTGGTGCTCGAGGCCAGCGAAAGCTTGCGCCAGCGGGGGCGCCAACAGACCCGCCCGCTGCAATAGGTCAGTGTCGGCCAGGATCTCCTCGGATGGGCCGATGCCGAGCAGCGATCCGTCGGCGACGACCGCGACGCGGTTGGCGTAGTCAGCGACCAACTGGAGGTCGTGGCTGACGACCACAATCGTGGTGCCCTGGCGGTTCAGGTCACGCAGCAGGGCCAGCAACTCCGCGGCGCGCGACCGGTCCTGCCCGAAGGTCGGCTCGTCCAGCACCAGCAGGGGCGCACCGGTGATGAGGGCAGTGCCTACCGAGAGGCGCCGCTTCTGTCCGCCGGAGAGCAGGTAAGGGTGTCGGTCGCGCTGCGCGGTCAGGCCGAAGCGTTCCAGCATCGCGTCGACGCGCTCGGTGATCTCGGATTCGGGCAGGCGCTGGAGCCGCAGACCATGGGCCAGCTCGTCCGCAACGGTGCCGGTGATGAACTGGTGCTCGGGGTTCTGGAACACGAAACCGACCTGCGCGGTGAGGTCGCGGACGTCCATGCGGGATACGTCCTTGCCCTGCACAAAGACCTGACCGCGAGGCGGGCGCACCACACCGGCCATCGCCTGAATCAGCGTGGTCTTACCCGCACCGTTCGGCCCGACCACGGCGAGGAAGTCGCCGCGTGGCACGCTGAGGCTCACCCCGTGCAGCAACTCGTCTCGACGACGCACGACCCGCAGTTCACGAACGTCCAGCAGCGGCGCGACGTCCGGGTCGGCGACAATGGCGTGCCGGTCAGCGGGGACCGGGTCCGGGACACTCGGCAGGGCATCCAGTGCCGCACCGAGTTCGTGCGGGGTGAGCGGCAGCGGATCGAGGGGCAGACCAGCTCGGCGTAGCCGCAGGCCGGCGATGGCAGCGATCGGCAACCAGACGCCGAGCCGCAGCAGGGTCTGGTGGCCGGCGTCGAAGACTTCGCGCGGGGTGCCGTCCAGGGTGACTCGTCCTTGCCCGTCGAGCACGATCACGCGGTCGACCAAGTCAATGGCGGCGTCGAGGTTGTGTTCGATGAGCAGCACGGTGTGCCCGCCGGTCTCGACGAGATCCTTCAGCACCGAATAGACCTCGGCGATGCCGGCGGGATCCAGGTTCGCGGTCGGTTCGTCGAGGACCAGGATCGGGGTGGCCATGGCGAGGGCCGCAGCGATGGCGAGGCGCTGCTTGCCTCCGCCCGAGAGCCGGTCCGGGGTCTCGGCGCGACGCTCCCAGAGGCCGACCTGGCGCAGGGCCCGCTCCGCGCGGGCGAGGACCTCATCGACCGGCAGTTGCACGTTCTCGGGGCCGAAGCACACCTCGTCGAGGATGGTGCTGGTGACGATCTGGGCCTCGGGGTCTTGGAACACCATCGAGACGCGTTCACTGATCTGGCCCGGCGCGCGCCCGGCAATGTCCTCGCCCTCGATCAGCACCGTGCCTTCGATATCGGCGGCGATGGCATCCGGCACCAGGCCGTTCAGGCTCAATGCCAGGGTCGATTTGCCCGATCCGCTCGGGCCCAGCAGCAGCGTCACCGTGCCCGGGGTCAGCGAGAAGCTGGTGCCGTTCGGCGCCCAGTACTCGTTCTCGTCGTGCCGGATGCGGACGTCACGAACTTCGACCGAGCCCGACGTCATCGCCAACCGCCTTGCGCGGTGCCGAAGCAGGTCACGGTCGCTGGCGCTCGCGGCGGCTGGTTCGGGAGGCCACGCCAGCGCGGCGTAGCGAGTCGGCAATGGCCTGGGCGATCATCGTGATCACGATGTAGACGACCGGGGCAAGCACCAGCGAGACGATGACTGCCCAGATGCCGAAGCGGCTCATATCGAACAGGAAGCTAAAGGCAGTGGCGCAGATCAGGCTGACCGCGGCGGCGCCAACCCAGGCGGGCCACTTCGGCCAGGACTTGAAGCGGGTGAAGACCAGGTACGCCAGTTCCTGAAGCAGGCCGAACAGGCTGATGTAGAGCAGGGAGCGCGGACCGCCGGTCTGCAGTGGGTTCAGCATGTCGACGACGCCGGTGAACGCGGCCGCGATGATCGCCGTGCCGGGCAGTTGCAGCAGGCGCTGCGCGATGGCGCCAGGCAGCAGGTACAGGCCGAGCATAGCGGCGTAGATGAAAGGCGCCCCGGTGATGATTCCGGCGTGCAATGGGCCGAATGGCATCAGGAGCAGACCACAAGCAACGCCGATCGCCGCAAGCGTCAGCAGCAGGCGTGTGTTCAGCGTGCGCATGGATTCATCGTACCGCGCGGATTGCGGGGAACGGTCAGTGGATTCCCGAGCGAGAACGGCCCTCATCACCGACACGGGGCGGGTCGGCACGCCACAGCGCTACCGACCCGCCCCGTTGTCAGGAAGTCGCCCGCCCGTTCGGGTTGGCCGCAGCGCCTCGGAGAATAGAAGCGGCGACTGCAGGCGGGTGACCTCTCTCAGTCTGCTCGGAAATGTATTCACTTGCAAGGACCAGATGAGGAAACTACGGGTTCTCCGGGTGCTTTCCTAGGTATTTGACAGGTTCTGCTATAAAGCGTCAGCGCAGGACGGGCGACGAGGGTCAGCCCGCCCAGTAGCCCCACGCCTCGGCACCGCCAGCCAACGACGCTGCATCGCGACCGGACTGGCTCACCATGCCCGCAACCTGGAGCGAGCGCACCCCATGCGCGCACAGGAAAACGAGCGGGCCTTCGGTCGGGAGTGCGTCCATGCCGCCCGGCGATAGCAGCTCACTCATCGGAAGCCAGATCGCCTCATCGAGCTGCACCGGCCGGTACTCATCGCGCTCGCGTAGGTCAATCACCTGCGGCGGGGTGTCACTGGCCAGCGCCTCGGCCAACTCCTGCGGGGTGAGTTCCCGCAGCCCCGCGAGCATTGATTCGGCCGGGCGGGGACGACGCGGTTGGGCCGGCGCCGCAGCCTGCGAAGTCGTGGCCTCGGTGGCGGTCACCGAATGCCAACTGGCGCGGGCACGCTGGCGGACCTGCCCCGCCGGTCGCACCTCGCGCCAGGACCCATCTGCACCGTCAAACACGGCGACGCGGCCGAGCAGCACCTCGCCAAAGCCGGCGAGCAACTTCACCGTCTCGAGCGCGGCGGCGGCAGCGATCGCACGGTCCGTCAGCGGCAACGCGGGGGCCTTGGGCAGGGCCGGCACGATCGGCTCGATGTCGTCGAGACGGAATCCACCGCCCGGCGCGTCCGGCCAGCACACTGAGACCACACCGGCCAGGCCACCCGAGGCGGCCACCACCACCGGCGTGTCCGTATGCGATCCAGCCGCAGCGGCCAGGCTCCGCGTCTCGCCGCTGCGGGTCGCCGCGACGGCCACGTGGTGACCCATCAGGTGGTGAATGGCATTCACCGGGCTGAGTTCGGCAACGCTGGTGACCTCGGCGACACCCGCCTCGGTGAGGGCCTGGGCGATCGCGGCGGCGAGGTGGTCATCGCCGATGACGAGGACGTGCCCGCCTGCGACACGGCGCAGGCCTTCGGCGCCGAAGCCGGGTACCGCCTCGGCGGCATCCACTAGGCCGGCCAGCGCGGCCGGAAGTTCCGCGGCGGCGGGAGCAATTGCGGGCAGAGCGTCGTGCAGTTCCTGTGCAGGGGCCATGCATCGAGCCTAACCGCGGACGGTGTGCGGCTGGCGCGTGTCGAATTAGACCGTGAAGACGCTATGCACCTTGTAGCCGGCCAGGTTCTGGCGGCCGTTGAGTGCGGGCAGTTCCATCGCCACGCCGATACCGGCGACCACACCGCCAGCGCGCTCAATCAGATTGCAGACCGCGCGCAGCGTGCCGCCGGTGGCGAGCACGTCGTCGAGGATGAGCACTCGTGCGCCGTCCGGGATGTCGTCGACGTGGACTTCCAGCGTGGCTTGGCCGTACTCGAGTCCGTAGGACTCCGAGATGACCTCACGCGGCAGCTTGCCCTTCTTGCGGACCGTGAGCACGCCGGCTCCGGTCACCGGGGCGGCCGCACCGGCCAGCAGGAAGCCACGCGCTTCGACGCCAGCCACCAGGTCATATTCACCGACGAAGGGGGCGGTGATCGCCTCAACCAGACCACGGAAGCCGACCGGGTCGGCGAACAGCGGCGTCAGGTCGCGGAAGATGATGCCGGGTTCCGGGAAATCGGGGACGACGGCGATCAGCGATTCGATCCGGGCAAGCTCAGCGGCATCGGGCATTCCCCAATGGTATCGCTCAGCGGCTGCAGCATTCCTGGCAGGTCAAGGGGCTTGCGTCTGGGATGCGCTCGTGCAAGCAAAAAAGCCCTATTTCGCCTTGTCTGAACGCGGCCTGGACAACCACGGCACTGCGCCTGGGTGGCCCCTTGGCGTCGGGTGAGAACCTCGCTGCGATGGCTGCTGACATGTTGGGCTTACGGGACGAGTCGTGGCAACAGCCGCGGCGGAACACGATCGCAAGGAGAAACCCATGGCTACCGCAGCAGCGAGCGTTGAGGTGGATGTCCCGGTGGAGGTCGCCTACGAGGCGTGGACCCACTTCGAGCACTTCCCGCATTACCTCGCCGGGGTGAAGGAAGTCACCCGCAACATGGATGGCACCCTGCACTGGGTGGTCAGCCCCGCAGGTGTGGAACGAGAGTTTGAGGCTGCCGTCACGGAAGACGTGCCGAACTCGCACATTTCTTGGGCGAGCGTCGGTGAGCTCCACCACGCGGGCTCGGTCCGATTCACTCCGCTGAACGCGCAGCAGACCAAGGTCGATGTTGAGTTCGATTGGGAGCCGGAAGGCTTCGTCGAGAACGTCGGAGCGGCAGTGTCTGCCGACAGCATCTTCGCTGGAACGAGTCTGCGCAACTTCAAGCAGCACGTCGAGGACGGAACGTTCCCCGGCAGTAACTAGCCAGGCCGGCGGGGCGCGCCGGTGACGGGGCGCGCCCCGCAGACGCCGACGGCGCCTCCCCGAGTCGGTGGCGCCCGCCTCGTCCACAGCCCGGGCCCCAACGCGTGTGCGTCGGAGCTAGGCAGTAGCCTGTGGGCATGACGGAGGCGGTAGCGGGATCGGTGTTGGACCAGGCACGGGCCACCCTGCAACGGGTCTACGGCTACGCCGATTTCCGCGGCCAACAGGCCGACATCATCCAGCACGTGGCCGCAGGCGGCGATGCGATCGTGCTGATGCCCACCGGTGGTGGCAAGTCGCTGTGCTACCAGTTGCCAGCGCTGCTGCGCCCCGGCACCGGCATTGTGATCTCACCCTTGATTGCGCTGATGCAGGATCAGGTGGATGCCTTGCTCACCCTGGGTGTGCGCGCCGCCTTCTTGAATTCCAGCCAGACGCTGCAAGAGCAACGCGAGGTGGAATCCGCCTTCGTCGCCGGGGAATTGGATCTGCTGTACATCGCGCCCGAGCGGCTGCGCACGCCGCAGGCCGCGGAACTGCTCGATCGTGGACAGATCGCGCTGTTCGCGATTGACGAGGCGCACTGTGTGTCGCAGTGGGGCCATGATTTCCGGCCGGACTACCTCGGCCTCGGTGGCCTGGGCCGGCGCTGGCCCGGTGTGCCGCGCATCGCGCTCACCGCGACGGCAACCGTCGCCACCCGACGCGAGATGCGCGAGCGGCTGGAACTGGATGGCGCGGCCGAATTCGTCTCGAGCTTCGACCGCCCCAACATCACCTATCGGATCGTGCCCAAGGCCGAACCCAAGAAGCAGTTGCTGCAATTCATCCGCGATGAGCATGCCGCCGAATGCGGCATTGTCTATGCGCTGAGCCGTGCCAGCGTGGACGCCACCGCCGAATTCCTGCAGGCCCAGGGCATTCCGGCGCTCGCATACCACGCCGGCATGGATGCGGATGCTCGCCGCGAGGCGCAGGCCCGATTCCTGCGTGAGGACGGCATCGTGATGGTCGCCACCATCGCATTCGGCATGGGCATCGACAAGCCGGACGTGCGCTTCGTGGCCCACATTGACCTGCCGAAATCGGTCGAGGGCTACTACCAGGAAACCGGCCGCGCCGGCCGCGATGGCCAGCCATCCACCGCGTGGATGGCCTACGGCCTGCAGGACGTGGTGCAGCAGCGTCGTCTGATCGAACAGTCGCCCGCGGACGAGGGGTATCGGCGCTCACAGTCCGCGCATCTGGATGCCATGCTGGCCCTCACCGAATCCGCGACCTGCCGTCGACGTCAGTTGCTCGCCTACTTCGGGCAGGACGCCCCCGAGGCATGTGGCAATTGCGACAACTGCCTGCGACCGCCCGAGGTGTGGGACGGCACGGTTGCTGCCCAGCAGCTGCTCTCCACCGTGGTGCGCCTGCAGCGCGAACGCAACCAGCGCTTCGGCGCGGGTGCGCTGATCGACATTCTGCGCGGGGTGCGCACCGAGCGTGTGCAGCAATATCGGCACGATGAGCTCAGCACCTTCGGCATCGGCGCAGACCGGTCCGAGGTGCAGTGGCGCGCGGTAGTGCGGCAACTGCTCGCGACCGGACTGCTGCGCGTGCACGACGATGGCTACGGCACCCTCGGCATCACCGAGGCCAGCGCTGACGTGTTGCGTGGCGAACGCCAAGTGCTGCTGCGCGTCGATGCCGACCGCCCCGCGCGCCCCAAGAAGCAGGGGTCGTCGGCCGCAGCCGCCGACCTCTCGCCCGAAGCGCTGCGACGCTTTGAAGCCCTGCGCGCCTGGCGCGCCGAAACTGCGCGTGAGGCCGGCGTGCCCGCCTATGTCGTCTTCCACGACGCCACGCTGCGCGCGCTCGCCGAGGCCAACCCGCGCAGCATGACCGCCCTCGCTGGCATCAGCGGCATCGGCGAAGCCAAACAGGAACGCTACGGCGCCGAAGTCCTCGCCGCCCTCGCCGAGCTCAGCCCTGCGGAGTAGCGGTGAACCCGGCTTGTTCCCTAGGTCTGTCCAAGGCGGTTGGCTAGATTGACTGCCATGGACGCAGCGATCGCACTGGATGGGGTGACCCTGCGCTACCGGGGGCTGCCCGAGCCGCTGTTTGAACGCTTCACGATCGAAATTGGCCCCGGGGCGACCACGATCCTCGGCGGCGATGCGGTCGGTAAGTCCTCGCTCCTGCGCTTGATCGCCGGGCTGCGTCGGCCGCGGCGGGGCAAGATCACGATTCTCGGCGTCCGACCGCGCGGCGTACGCCGACCCGAAGCGATGGCCCTGCTGGGCTATGTCCCGAAGACGCTCGGCGAGGTGCCGGGCGTGACCGTGGGCGAGGCGGTGGCGCGGGCCGCGTGGCTCAAGCACATGCCCCGCCTCGCGGCGAAAGAAGCCGTCACCGAGGTGCTCACGCTCACCGGACTGGACGGATACCGCTCGGCCGTGCTTGAGCGGGCGCCGCTGTGGGTGCAGCGCCGCACCGCGATCGCACAGCAGTTGGTGCACCGTCCGCCGGTGTTGCTGCTGGACGAGCCCTTCGAGGGGCTGCCCGCGGAGCGACGCGAGCAGCTACACGCGCTGTTGACCCGCCTCGCCGAGGGGCGCACCATCGTGCTCACCGCGCGGCGCGTCCAGGACGTGCTGCCCGGGCAGGTGCTGATTTTGGAACGAGGCCGCCGCCGCTTCTACGGCGCTGTCGACGATGCGGACTTTGAGGCGCTCGCCCCCCACCTGATCGCCCTGGAGGAAGTCGAGCCCGAACCCGAAGCAGAACCCGTGGTGGTCGAGGACGTTGAGTATGTGCTCGATGACGAGGGCATGTTGCAGCCAGCGCCGAAGCCGGTCGCGGCGAGTGAACACGTCGGTGCCAGCGAGGCGGAACTCCTGCACCATGAGGCCGACCCGAACGCTACCATCCCGATCTTCGGCCGCATTCGCCGCCGGATCCTGCCCGAGAGCATTCCCGCCGAGCAACGGCCGGAGGAGGAGCGATGAGCGGCTTCGGTTGGGAACTCGGCCGCTCCAAGTTGCGTTGGGCACCGCTGCTCGGCGCTGCGGTCGCCGCCGCCGTGCACGGCCGCGACTTCTCCACCGAGCCGGACACGTGGCTGATGCTCGCCGCCGAGGCGGAGCGGGTCGCCACCATCACCTCGCCGATCCTGCTCCTGGTCGGAGCCTGGGAGGCGCAGCGACACCGGCGTGCCCGCGTGGGCGCGGCCGAGCGGACCGCAGTGCGCTCGCTGGCGAGCATCCGGATGATTCAGGCGGCCGCGATTGTGTTCTGGGCGCTGCTGACCGCTATCGTGGCGGTCGGCGTCGGCATGCTCGCTGCCAGCGGCCCACACGGCTTCCGTGACGCGGTCGTGCTCACGCCCGTGCCCTTGCTCGGGCCGGTGGTTGGCGCGATGCTCGGTATCGCCCTCGGTACGATCCTGCCCGGCGCGATCGGCCTATTCGCTGCCCTGCTGGCCGCTGCCGCGATGGTCGCCGGACCGCTGCTGCTCGGTCAGCAGTGGTGGCTCATGGTCACCCCACTCGGCTCGAGCCTGGACGCGAGCCCGGCCGTGCAGGCCAGCCTCACCGTGGCGCGGCTGCTCCTCGGCCTTGCCGCGCTGCTGGCACTGGCCGCGATCATGATGCTGTTCCTGCAGCCCTCCGGCATGGAACTCATCGTTGCGCTGCTGCTACTCGCGCTCGCCGCTGGAGTGGCCCTCGCCGGCACGCTCTGGCTGCTGGACCTAGCGCCGTTCACCGGGCTACCCGGCGTGCCGCACATCCCGCGGCCGCTGCCCAGCACTACCGTCTAGCGCGCCTTCGCGGCCGCCTTCATCGCCTGCTTGTGGGCGCGCACCTCGGCGAGGGTTTCGGGGCTGGTGATGTCCGCCACCGAGCGGCGGCTTCCCTCGACGCCGTACTCACCAGCCGCCTCGCGCCAGCCGGTCGCCGTCAGGCCGTATTGCTTCCCGAGCAGGGCGAGGAAGATCTTTGCCTTCTGCTCGCCGAAGCCGGGCAGTGCCTTCAGTCGGCGCAGCACCTCGGTGCCGTCCGGCTCGCCCGCGGTCCAAATCGCTGCCGCCTCACCGTCGTAGTCGGTCAGGATCGCCCGGGCCAGGGTCTGCACCCGTTCGGCCATCGAGCCGGGGAAGCGATGCACCGCCGGCGAAATCTTGAACACGGCGAGCAGGTCATCCGCTGGCATCCCCGCGATCGTCGCCACATCGAACTGTCCGATGCGATCGCGCAGCTTCCGTGGCCCGGCAAAGGCGGTTTCCATCGTCACCTGCTGGTCCAGCAGCATGCCGACGAGCAGGGCAAAGGGGTCGCTCGACAGCAGCGCATCCGCTTCGGCATCGCCGGTGATGTGGATCTCGGGCTGGAACGACATGCTGCCTCCGTGGGGACGGGCGCGCCGTGGGCGCGCGGGACGCGGTCCTTCTAGTCTGCGGGAGGCGCGGCCGTGGTGCCACGCACCACCAGCTCGTAGGGCAGGTCGTGCGCTTGCTCGCTGTGCGGGTCAGCCTTGCCCTCGAGCAGGGCCACCATCGACTCGGCCGCGATCTGGCCCTGCCGCTGCGGGAACTGGTCCACCGTGGTCAGTTGCAGGGTGTGGCCGAGCGAGTGGCCGTCGATGCCGATCACGGACAGGTCGCGCGGCACCTGCAGGCCGAGGTCGCGGGCGGCCAGGATCGCGCCGATCGCCATCTCGTCCGAGGCGGCAAAGATCGCGGTCATGCCGGTGCCGGGGCGGCCGAGCAGCTGCTTCGCGGCCCGGTAGCCACCCTCGATGGTGAAGTCCGCCATCTCGTAGAGCGCCGGGTTTGGCTGCACCCCGGCATTGAGCAGTGCCTGCTCGAAGCCCTGGCGGCGCCGAGTGGGGACATGGAAGTCCAGGTCGAAGTCCGGGTTGCCGCCGATATGACCGATGGCGCGGTGACCGAGCCGGATCAGGTGCTCGACGGCGAGCCGGGCCACCGCCTCGTCATCGATGGCGAAGGCGTTGAAGTTCGGGCTGGGGCCGCCGGTAGCGATGACGGGGATGTCGAGCTGGCGCAATTGCGCAGATTCGCGCTCGTCCAGCTCCATCGAGACCACGATCATGCCGTCGACGCGGCGACGCTGCACGAAAGAGAGAAAGATACGCTTACGAATCTGCTGGTCGTCGGTGACGTTGTAGAGGGTGACGTCGTAGCCGGCTCGTACCAGCGATTCTGAGATGCCGGTGAGCACCGTACTGAAGTACCAGCGGTCCAGGAACGGCACCACGATACCGATGTTCTTGGTGCGGCCAGAGGCCAGACTGGACGCCGCCGCCGAGGCGGTGTAGCCGAGTTCCTTGGCGGCCTGCACCACGCGCTGGCGGGTGGCCTCGGACACGTGGGCCCGGCCAGAAAGCGCCCGGGACACCGTGGCCGTCGACACGCCTGCGCGCTGCGCAACCTCGTCGATGCTCACCATGGTGGGCGCTCCATCCTCAGCTCACTCGGCCCACTCCAACCACACGGTGGTGTCGTGGCCGAGTCGGGTGTCCTGCAGCGGGGCACTGCTGAGGATTACGCTAGCGCCTTCCGGGAGGTCGACTGGTGTCGAACCGAAGTTGGCACGCACCTCGATGCGGCCGTTGCGGAACGCCAGCACGTGCTCGCCAGTCTCCACCCATTCCAGCGATCCAGCGCCGAGGCCCAACTCGCGCCGGGCAGCCAGCAGGCGGCGGTAGAGCGAGAGGGTCGAGTCTGGGTCGCTCGCCTGGCGGTCGCGGGCCAACTCCCCGAAGACGGCCGGCTGTGGCAGCCACGACTCGCCCGTGCTGTTGAAGCCGTAGGCGGGGGCATCTGCTTCCCAGGGGATGGGCACCCGGCAGCCGTCGCGGCCGTAGCGCTCGCCCAGGGTGCGGGCGAAGGTGGGGTCTTGGCGCGCCTCGTCTGGGATATCGATCACTTCGGGCAGGCCGAGCTCTTCGCCCTGGTACAGGTAGGCCGAACCGGGCAGCGCCAGCATGAGCGTCGTCGCCGCATGGGCGCGGCGCAGCGCGGGCAGGCGTTCGGGGATGCCGGTCGAGCGCGGACCGATGCCGTGGCCCTGTGGGTTGTCGATGCCGAGCGAGAGGCGGGTGGCGTGGCGGACCACGTCGTGGTTCGAGAGCACCCAGGTGGCCGGGGCGCCGACCGAACCGAAGGCGCGCAGGGATTCGGTGATCACCTCGCGCAGCTCGACCGGGTTCCACTCGCTCATTAGGTAGGGGAAGTTGAAGGCTTGGTGCATCTCGTCGGAGCGGACCCAGAGCGCGGTTTCGGCCGCGGTCGGCATCCACGCCTCGGCGGCGAGTACGCGCTCATCCGGATAGGACTCCAGCAGGGCCCGCCACTCCCGGTACACCTCGTGCACGGCCGGCTGCCCCCAGTATGGCGCTTGGTCCTTGTCGCCCATCGAGTCGGCGTCCTCGGCGGGGGTGAAGTCCGGCAGGCCCTCGGCCTTGATCAGGCCGTGCGCCACGTCCACCCGGAAGCCGTCCGTGCCGCGGTCGAGCCAGAAGCGCAGGATGCGCAGGAACTCTTCGCGCACCTCGCGGTTATGCCAGTTGAAGTCTGGCTGGCTGGAGTCGAAGAGGTGCAGGTACCACTGGCCGGGCTGGCCGTCGGCCTCGATGACGCGAGACCAGGCCGGACCGCCGAAGACCGACTGCCAGTTGTTCGGGGGCAGTTCTCCGTGCTCGCCAAGACCATCGCGGAACATGTAGCGATCGCGTTCCGGGCTGCCGGGGGCGGCCTGCAGGGCCGCTTGGAACCACTCGTGCTGGTCGGAGGAGTGGTTGGGCACGAGGTCGGCGAGGATCCGGATGCCACGGGCGTGGGCCTGGGCGAGGAGCTCGTCGTAGTCCGCCAAGGTGCCGAAGATCGGGTCGACGTCGCAGTAGTCGGCGACGTCGTAGCCGGCGTCCTTCTGTGGCGAGCGCATGAAGGGGCTCAGCCAGATGGCATCGATCCCCAGGTCGGCCAGTGCGTCAAGGCGGGACGTAATGCCGCGCAGGTCCCCGAGGCCATCACCATCCGCGTCGGCGAAGGATCGTGGATAGACCTGATAGATCACCGCAGTACGCCACCATTCGGCGCTTGCCGGGGCGAGACGTGCGGACGTAGCTGCTTTGGACGACTGCATTCCATAAGCGTAACTGCAAACGCTTACAGAGTCACGCACGAATCCATTCATTCCTCCTGGAAGCCGGGAAATCCCTGAAAATTCGGGGAAGTAGCACCAATTTCACGCCAAGTTGAGGGCTGCTCGGCTGGACGGATCTGAGGAATGGTGTTGCATTTCTGCAAGGTTGCTGCACATACTGTAATCGCTTGCATACGCAAGACCAGAGGCCAACGTAGTCCACTGCAATCCCCCTTGGCTTCTTGGACACGTTGTGATCCACCAGGAAGGCACAGCAATGGAAATCATGAAGAGCAAGACGCTCCGCATCGGCGCCCTGCTTGCAACGGGCGCATTGGTGCTGTCCGGCTGCGCAGGCGAACCGGAACCAGAAGATCTCGGCGGCACGGGCACGCTGACGGTGTGGGTCGATGCCGACCGCGCCACCGTGCTGCAGACCGCCGCTGCTGACTTTGAAGAGAAGTACGACATCAAGGTCAACCTCGTCCAGAAGGACTTCGGCGAGATCCGCGACCAGTTCGTCGCGCAGGTCCCGACCGGTGAGGGTCCGGACATCGCCGTCGGCGGGCACGACTGGCTCGGCGTGCTCGTCACCAACGGTGTCGTTGCCCCGATCGAGCTTGGTGACAAGGCGAACGAGTTCGAGAAGGTGGCCCTGGAGGCCTGGTCCTTTGACGGCAAGCTCTACGGCGTCCCCTACTCGATCGAGAACATCGCGCTGCTGCGCAACACGGACCTCGTCGACAAGGCTCCGGCCAACTTTGACGAAATGATCGAGCTGGGCAAGGCCTCGGGCGCGGAGTACCCGTTCCTGGTCGGTCTCGACCCGAACGCCTCGGACCCGTACCACCTGTACCCGTTCCAAACCTCGTTCGGTGCCCCGGTGTTTGGCACCAACTCGGACGGCTCGTACAACCCGGCTGACCTGCAGATCGGCAACGCTGGCGGCGAGGCCTTCGCAGCCTGGCTCGCCGAACAGGGCAAGGCCGGCATCCTGAACACGAACATCTCGGGTGACCTCGCTCGCGAAAACTTCGTGGCAGGCAAGTCGCCGTTCTTCCTGACCGGTCCGTGGAACGTCCCTGCAGCCACCGAGGCGGGCATCAAGGTCGCCGTTGACCCGATTCCGTCGGCCGGCGGCAAGACTGCACAGCCGTTCGTGGGTGTGCAAGGCTTCTTCCTCTCGGCCAAGAGCGAAAACACCGTCGCGGCAACCCGCTTCCTGAACAGTTACATCGGTTCGGAAGAAGTCCAGACCGGCCTGTTCAACGTCGGTGGCCGCGCCCCGGCCCTGACCGCTGCCTTCGAGAAGGCCGTGGCCAGCAACGACATCGTCGCCGGTTTCGGTGAGGTCGGCGCCAACGCGGTGCCGATGCCGAACATCCCGCAGATGGGTGCGGTGTGGGAGTTCTGGGGTGTCACCGAGGTGGCCATCATCAACGGCAAGGGCAACCCTGCTGACCTGTGGAAGAAGATGGCTGACGACATCGCCAAGGCGATCCAGTAGTCTGACCTTCCCGCGGGCTGGGGCGGTATCCACGCGGTGCCGCCCCAGCCTCACCCCAGCAACGACGCCGGGCGGGCAACCCCGTTCGGGCACCGGCAGAAATGAGCGAGGATGTCCACACCCGAGCAGCGCGAGACTCGCGCCGACGGCGCAGAACAACTCCGCACTACCAAGCGCTCCCGCACGGCGGCGCGGATGGCGGAAGCGGCCTCCGGCGGCTGGGTCGCAGTCCTGGTCAAGATCGCCTCGCTGGCGGTCATTGACGCGCTCGCGGTCTACTCGATCCTGGTTCTCGTTCGCGCCGACAACTGGGTGGTCGCCGGCATCATTGCCGTCGTGACCGCCGCGATCAACTGGATCTACTTCCGCCGAGGCGGGCTGCCGGCCAAGTACCTGGCCCCCGGCGTGGTCTTCCTGCTGATCTTCCAAATCTTCGTGGTGCTGTATTCCGGCTTCGTGGCCTTCACGAACTACGGCACCGGGCACAACTCCACCAAGGAGGACGCCATCCACGCGCTGGTGCTGCAGAACCAGCAGCGCGTGCCGGACACCGCCTCGTATCCGATCAGCATCGTCGAGAAAGACGGCGAGCTGTTCCTGCTGGCCACCGGTCCCGGTGGCCAGGCGCTGCTCGGTGGCGAGAATCAGCCGTTGCAGATCGTGGGCAACGCCACCTTTGACGGTGGGATCGCCACCGAGGTGCCGGGCTACACCACGCTCACGTTGCGTCAGCAACTGCAACGTCAGTCCGAAATCTCGCAACTGGCGGTGCCGATGGATGCCAGCGAGAGCGGGCAGATGCTGCGCACGCAGGACGGTGTCACCGCCTACGTGTACAAGGCGCTCTACGTCTATGACCCCGACACCGACGAGATGGTCAACACGACGACCGGTGTGCGGTACGCCGATGTCGGCACTGGTGCCTTCACCGCCCAGGACGGCCGCGAACTGCTGCCGGGTTGGCAGGTGCTCGTCGGCTTCGACAACTTCGCCCGAGCGTTCGGTGAGGAATCGATCCGGGACCCGCTGATTTCGGTCACGCTCTGGACCTTCACCTTCGCCCTGCTGTCCGTCGTCGGCTGTTTCGTGCTGGGCCTGTTCCTGGCGATCGTGTTCAACGACCCGCGGATGAAGTCCAAGAAGTACTACCGACTGGTGATGATCCTGCCGTACGCCTTCCCGGGCTTCCTGTCCGCGCTGGTGTGGGGCGGCATGATGAACCAGGAGTTCGGTTTCATCAATACCGTGCTCTTTGGTGGGGCCGAGATTCCCTGGCTCACGAACGAGTGGCTCGCCCGGTTCAGCGTCATCATGGTAAACCTGTGGCTGGGCTTCCCCTACATGTTCCTGGTCACGACCGGTGCGTTGCAGTCGATCCCGTCCGAACTCACCGAAGCCGCGCAGGTGGATGGTGCGACGCCGTTCCAGGCCTTCCGGATGATCAAGTTCCCGCTGCTGCTGGTCTCGGTGGCGCCGCTGCTGATCTCGTCCTTCGCCTTCAACTTCAACAACTTCAACCTGATCTACATGCTCACCCGGGGCGGTCCACGCGACGTCACCGCCGGTATGAACGTGGGGGCGACCGACATCCTGATCTCGATGGTCTACAAGGTCGCCTTTGTCGGGTCGACCGCTGATTACGGTTTGGCGAGCGCCTTCTCGATCCTGATCTTCGTGCTGGTTGGCACCATTTCGATCATTGCCTTCCGCCAGACCAAGTCCCTGGAGGAGCTGCACTAATGACTGTCATCCAGCCCCCAATCTCAGCGGCCGACGTGCTGAAGAAGCCGAAGGAAGAGAAGGTCGTCGAGCCGAGGCGCCCCTTCGGCAAGTGGTTCCGTCAGACCGGTTGGCGTCACATCGTCGGCCTGATCATGCTCGTGTTCGCGGGCTTCCCAATCCTGTACATCATCTCGGCGTCACTCCGTCCGGGCGGCACCTTGGTGACCGCGAATGAACTGTTCAGCCAGGTCTCACTCGGTGCCTACGTGGAACTGTTCAACCGACCGCAACAGCCCTATGCAGCATGGTTGACGAACTCGCTGGTGATCGGGCTCGCCTCGTCTGCGGGCACGGTCCTGCTGGCGGCGCTGTCGGCATATTCCTTCTCGCGCATGCGCTTCAAGGGTCGCCGCGTGGGCCTGATCACGCTGCTGCTGGTGCAGATGTTCCCGCAGTTGCTGGCGATGGTGGCGATCTTCCTGCTGATGTCTGCGATCGGAGACATCTTCCCGGCCATCGGCTTGAACACGCAGCTCGGGCTGATCCTGGTGTACCTCGGCGGCGCCATGGGCGTGAACACCTACCTGATGTACGGCTTCTTCAACACGGTGCCATCCTCGATCGACGAGGCGGCCAAGCTTGATGGGGCCGGTCACGCCCGCATCTTCTTCACCATCATCCTCAGGCTCGTCGCCCCCATCCTCGCGGTGGTGGCGCTGCTGTCCTTCATCGCCTCGATGAGCGAGTTCGTGTTGGCATCGGTGATCCTGGTCGATCCCGAAAAGCAGACCCTCGCGGTGGGTCTATACCAGTTCATCTCACAAGAGACCTCGCGCAACTGGTCGGTATTCGCCGCCGGCGCGGTGATCGCCGCCATCATCCCGGTGGCGCTGTTCTTGGCCCTGCAGCGCTTCATCGTCGGTGGCCTGACTGCGGGCAGCGTGAAGTAAGCCATGTGGCCGCGGCAGCGATTCCAGCGGCGAGGGGCGGTGGCGGGCATCGCCGTGGCGGCGCTGGCGCTCACCGCCTGTGCGCCGACGGGGCCGGATCTCGTCGACCCGCAGACCCTGCCGTCCTCCGGCGTGGGCGTCCAGCTGTTCCAGGTGCCGTGGACCGCGGTGGCGGTGCAGTGCGAGCGCCTCATCGGGCCCGCCGGGTACGACTTCGTGCTGCTCTCGCCAGCGCAGGAACACCTGGTCGGCGACGAGTGGTGGGTGGCGTATCAGCCGGTGAGTTACCGGATCGAGTCCCGCCTCGGCACCCGCGCGGAGTTTGCCGAGATGACCCAGCGCTGCGGCGCGGCGGGGGTGGACATCATCGCGGACGCGGTGATCAACCACATGACCGGACAGGACGAGCCGGGCGTCGGTTGGGCTGGCTCAACGTATGAGCACTACCGGTATCCGGGCATCTATGAGCCGGACCACTTCCACCGCTGCGGACTCACTGACGGGGACGAGATCGTCGACTACCGGCAGCGCGAACAGGTGCAGAACTGCGAACTGTTGAACCTCGCCGACCTGGACACCGGCCAGCCGTACGTCCAGCAGACGATCGCCGCTTTCCTGCAGGACCTGCTCGACCTTGGTGTTGCTGGGTTCCGGATTGACGCAGCAAAGCACATCGCCGCCGGCGACCTGACGGCAATCCTCGCGAACGTACCCACAGGCACGCAGGTGATCCACGAAGTGATCCGTAGCCCGCGGGAGCCGGTACAGCCCATCGAGTACGAGGATCTCGGTAGGGTGTTCGAGTTTCAGTACGCCAGGGATCTGTTCCCGCAGTTGCAGTCCGGCCTCTTCCAGGATCCGCTACTCACCGTCGTCGGCAAGGACCGCGCAGATGAGACGTACAAGCGCCCCTCGCACGTGCCAGCGGACCGCGCCGTCGTCTTCATCGATAACCACGACACCGAACGCGGCGAGGCGAAACTCACCTACCGTTCCGCCGAGCGCTACCTCATTGCCAACGCCCTCATGCTCGCCGACGACTACGGCGACGCGGTGGTCTACTCGGGCTACGCCTTCGAGGATCGGGATATGGGTCCGCTCGTGGCGGAGGACGGTCGGGTCGTGCCGCAAGATTGCGACCACGCACTAGCCAAGACCGCAAGTGCATTTGGACCATTCAAGGCCGGCGAGCAGACCTGCTTCTATGCGCTGCCGTCCCTGGCGGGCCTGATCGAACTGCGACGGGTGTCGGATGGCGCACCTCGCCTCGCGGGTGTCCTCGGAGCCAAGACCTACGGCTTCGAGCGACAGGGCCGCGCGGTGATCGCAGTCAACGTGTCCTTCGGCGATGCCACGGTCGAGGTGCCGACGACGCTGCCGGATGGCCAGTACTGCGACGTCGTGCGCACCGGCGCAGTCGCGGCTTCTGGATGTGCGCCCGCGGATCGTACTATTGAGGTGCGCGGTGGTACCGCAGTGATCCCGGTTGGGCCGGGACAAGTGGCCGCCACGCACCTGCTGGCCCGACACCAGGACTGAGGTCATGGTCTCGGCGGTACCAGTGCACAACGAACAACTGAACAACAATCTGAGGGCTCTGTCACGTTCCGTCGTGCATCCACGTCACACTTCGCTCACCTGCGCCCATCTGGGCCACCGACCGAAAGGACGAGGCACGACATGATGCCTACGCTCGAACCCCACCACGACGGCTCCGACCTCTACGTGTCCAACCTCACGCCATCGCTCGGCGACACCGTCTCGGTGCGGCTGCGGGTGCCGGCCGACTACCCCGAACTCGACGCCGTTCTCGTGCGTACCGACCATGACCACGAACCCGGTTGGGCGGAGGCGGTTCAGCTCGGCACCGTCGATGGCTGGACCTGGTGGCAGGCCGACATCCGCGTGCACAACCCCTACAACCGATACCGCTGGCTGATCCGCCCGGTCTCTGGCCCTGCACTGTGGTTGAACCAGGCGGGCCTGAGCAAGATCGAGGTCGCCGACCGCGACGACTTCGTGCTGCTGGCCACGCCGCCGGCACCGGAGTGGCTGGCGAACTCGGTGATGTACCAGATCTTCCCGGACCGCTTCGCGCGCTCGGCCCAGGCGGACCAGCACCCGACGCCCGAGTGGGCGATTCCCGCGAAGTGGGACGACCCGGTGGATCCGGTGATGCCGGGGCGCTCGCAGCAGTTCTACGGCGGCGACCTCGACGGCATCATCGAGCACCTGGACCACCTGGAATCGCTCGGGGTGACCCTGATCTACCTGACGCCGATCTTCCCCGGCCAGTCGAACCACCGCTACGACGCGGCCAGCTTCGACCATGTTGACCCGCTGCTCGGCGGGGATGCGGCCTACCAGCGCCTGATCGAGGCGGCCCATGCCCGCGGCATGAAGGTGATGGGTGACCTGACCTCAAACCACTCTGGCGTGAGTCACGAATGGTTCCAGGCCGCCTACGGCAACCCGGACGCGCCGGAGTCGGACTACTACTACTTCACCAATGACGAGCACACCGAGTACGAGTGCTGGCTCGGCACGCCAACGCTGCCGAAGTTCAACTGGGCCAGCGAGGGGCTGCGCAAGCGCTTCATCCAGGGCCGCGACTCCGTGGTCGCCAAGTGGCTGCTGCCGCCGTACCAGGCTGATGGCTGGCGCATCGACGTTGCCAACATGACCGGGCGACTCGGGGCGATTGACCTGAATGCCGAGGTGCGGCAATTGCTGGCCGAGACGATGCGGGAGATCAATCCGGACACCGCCTTGCTCGGTGAGATGACCAATGACGCCAGCGGTGACCTGACCGGCGACGCCTGGCACGGCGCGATGACCTACCTGCCCTTCACCCGTCCGCTCTGGGGATGGTTGCAGCGCCAAGACGCTCCCGGCTTCACCGAGGGCAACGGGACCAAGAATCCGCACCCGTGGTTCTTCGGACACCCCATTAACGGCTATCCGCAGTACACGGCCGCCGACTTTGCTGAGGCGAACCGGAAGCACACCGCTACCTTCCCGTGGCGGATTCGCCTGGGCAACATGCAGGCGCTCGACACGCACGACACCGGTCGCTTCGCCACCAACGCGAAGCCCGGCACGATCCCGGTCGCGGTGGGACTGACCATGACCATGCCGGGCGTGCCGGTGCTGTTCGCCGGCGACGAGTTCGGCGCGGTCGGTGAGGACGGCGAAGCGAGCCGCACCCCGATCCCGTGGGGCAGCGAGACCGACCCGGCCATCGCGCAGCGCCTCGCCCTGTACCGCGACCTGATCGCGCTGCGGCACGCCCACCCGGTGCTGCGTACCGGCGGCATCCGCTGGCTGCACGTCGATGACGAAGTGATCGTCTTCGTCCGCGAGAGCGCCGACGAGGCGGTGCTGGTCTTCGCTGCCTCGGCCGCGAGTACCGTGACCCTCTCGGCCGACGCGGTCGCAGGCCTGGATTCGGCCAGCCGGGGCTTCGGCGAGGTGGACCTGCGACTCACCAGCGACGGCGCGCAGTTGGTCAGCGACGGGCCCGCATTCGCGGCCTGGGTGCTGCCCGGCGTGCGAGTGCCGGTCGCGGGCTAAGGGGGGGGCTCGTGGTGCTGCCGGAGCGCTTCGCTGCGCTGAGTGACGGCCTGGCCGCAGGGGTGTCTGCGCGTGCGGACCTGACCGGGCTGGTGTTGTTGGGGTCGGCCTCAGAGGCGGGGGCGCCTCGCCGAGACGACTGGTCCGATCACGACTTCTACGCCATCATTCGCGCAGGGCAGGGCCCGGCCTTCCGGCCGGACCTGTCCTGGCTGCCGGAGCAGGAGCGGATCGTACTCACCGCCCGTGAAGGGGAAATCGGCTTCGTCGCCGTCTACGACGACGGGCATGTGATGGAGTTCGCGCTCGCCGAGGCGGCCGAACTGGCCGAGGCGGTGGTCGGCGACGCCACGGTTCGCGTTGACGATGCGGACGGCACCCTCGCAGCGCTGGTGGCGCGCGGGCAGGCCAAGGTCGCCGCGGCGGACTCCTTCGATTCGGTGAACGACGCGAGGCTGGTGCTGGTGAAACTGCTGATCGGCGTCGGCCGGGCTCGTCGCGGTGAGACGGTGTCGGCGAGCATGTTCGTCCGGGCCTGGGCGGTGCAGCACCTGATCCGGGCTGTCCGTGGCCGACGCGCGGAGCAGTCCGGGACGTTGCGCGATGCGATCGACCCGCAGCGTCGCTTCGAGCGTGACTTCCCTGGGATCGCCGCGCAGATCGAGGCAGGGCTCGCCCGGCCGCTTGAGGACGCGGGACGTGCCCTGTTCACGCTGCTGCGGCAGGAACTCGAGCCCGGGTGGGACGAGTTCCCGAGCCGCGCCGCGGATGCGGTGGCGGCGCGGCTGGGCTGGTAGCGTCGCCGCCTCGGTATGCGTGGGCGCGCCTCGAGGGTGGGGGCTAGCGAACGCGGCCGCGCGCGAGCCGGTGCAGTTCGACTGCCAGGCGGATGTGGGTCTGGAAGCTTGCCATCATCTCGCCGGTGGCGTGGAAATTCATGGTGATGCTGGCGTCGAGTTCCGGATAGTGGAAGGCGTGCACCGAGGTGACGCCGAGGTGCCCGATCGGCCGGGTCAGCCCCGCGAGGAACGGGGAGAAGCCGCCGAAGCGCAACTGCTGCACGCCCGCGCCATGCCAGATGCCGGCGCGGAAGCGGTGCTCGAACTGCTGCGCCTGCTGCCACAGCTGGTTCGGCACGAGGGTGCCGTCCTGCAGCGCCCGTAGCAGCCGGTCCAAGTCCGCGGTCGTCGTCACCAGGCTAGCGTCCGCCTTGGCGCAGCTCAGGGCGTTGGACTGACTGAGGTCGGTGCCCGCCAGCAGGATCGGCTGGATGTCAGCGCTGGCCCCGTTTGGCTGCCAGTGAGATGAGTCGGTCATGCCAGCGGGAGTGAGGATGCGGTCTGGCAGCAGCGCGGGGATCCTTTGACCGGCGCTCGCCTCGATGCAGAGGGCGAGCGTGGTGAACCCGGTGTCCGAGTACCGGTAGCGCTCACCGGGCTGGGCGAGCGGGCGCTGGTGGGTGCGGGCGAAGGCGAGCAGATCGCCGGCGCTCCAGTCCCGCTGCGGTTCGGCCAGCAGAAGCTGGCGGAACTGGAGGGTGCCGGTGGCCTTGTCCTCGAAGAAGTCGGCGGCGCCAGAGGTGTGCGTCAACAGGTGGCGAATCGTTACTGCATCCGAGGCGAAGATGCCTGCGATCGCCTCGCCGCCGAGCACGTCGGCGACGCGGGTGTCCCAGTCCAGGCGGCCGGCGGCGATCTCCTGCAGCGCCATTGCGGTGACGGTGAGCTTGCCGACCGAGGCGGCGTGGAAGGGTTGCTCCGATCCCAGCCGGAATACCTCCTCGCCGAGGCGCACCTGGATCTGCGGGGCGGGAAGCCCGCGGCGGGCGCGACGGGCGACCTGCCGGTCGAGATAGCGTTGCAGGCGCTCGGGCAGTGCCAGGGCGGTGGTGGTGATCGTCATTGCTCGTGCCTCCGAGTTGATATTACTATGAGTAATATACGGGCGGTCTGGCAGGCACGCAAGAGGCGGTTCTGGCAGGCTGGATCCGATGCGGCCGCTGGACCGCCGCGAGGAAAGGAGCACGATGCAGTACGTCATCTTGGGTCTGCTCCAGCTCGGCGGCGCGCAGACGATCTATCTGCTGAATAAGGCCTTCGAGGCAGGCGTCGGCCTGTTCTACCGGGCCAGCCTCGGCGCGCTGCGCACCTCGCTCCAGGCGTTGCTGGCCAAGGGCCACGTCACCGTTGAGACGGTCACCGACGGCGGCCGGACGAAGAAGCTCTATAGTCCGACCGAGGCGGGCCTCGCCGCGTTCCACGCCTGGATGCGACCGCCCATCACCGAGTCGGACCTCGAAACCGCGGCGCTCTCCCGGCTGTTCTTCCTGGCCCTGGTTCCGACCGCGGCCGAACGCGCCGCGATCCTCGCCGAAGTCGTGGCGCGCGGCGAGGCGGACCTCGCTCAGTTGCAAGAGACCGACGGCATGCTCACCGGGCTAGCCGACACCATCCCGCCGGAGTACGCCGGCGTGCTGCACTACCAACACGCAACGCTGCGCTACGGACTGGCGACCACCGGCGTCGGCTTGGAACACTTCCGAGCCCTGCTGGTCGAGGAGCGTGCTGCGGTCGCGCGCGAAGCCGCAGCAACGCAGTGACCCCGCCGGGCGGCGGCAGCCGCACACTCCCGGCACAGCGAAAGGGCCGCCCCGATCCGGGACGGCCCTTCCTGCAGCGCGCGACTAGCGGCCGACGGCTGCCTTGAATGCGGTGAATTCCTTCTGGCGCTTCATGTAGGCGCCGACCTTGGTGAGGCCGAGCGGCTTCGGCCAGTCGTCCGCGCGGAACCAGGCGTCGGTGCCGCCGTCCATGAACAGGATCGAGCCGGTCATGAAGTCGGCTGAGTCGGAGAGCATGAAGGCCACCGTCTCACCGATCTTGCGAGCGTCACCGAAGCCGCCGATCGGCACCGGGAAGTCCTCGATCGCGCCAGCGGTCTTGGGGTCGTCCAACTGGGCCTGAATCAGCGGGGTGTAGATGGCGCCCGGGGCGATGGCGTTCAAGCGGATGCCCTTGCCGGCCCACTCCGGGGTGACGGCGGCGCGACGCAACCAGATGCTCAGCGCGATCTTGCTGGATGCGTACACCATGGCGGCCGCGTTGTCCTTGAAGATGCGGGTGGCCTTGATGGCCTTGTCGACGTCGCGGGCGAGGAACGCCTTGATGGCGCCCTTCGGCACGGCCGGCACGGTGGTGGTGGAGTTCGAGGAGAAGACGACCACCTTGGCGTTGCCGGTCTCGGCCAGTGCCGGGCGCAGACCCTCCAGCAGGTCGACGGCGCCGTTGAAGTTGACCTCGGCGATGAGGCGCTCGCGGCCAGCGATCGGGCCGAGGCCCGCGGCCAGCACCAGGCCGGTGAGCTTGCCGGCGGACTGCTTGAGGATGCCCTCGATGGCGCTGGTGCGGCCGGCCGGGGTGGACAGGTCGGCGATCACGTCCGCGTCGCGCAGGTCGACGCCGATGATGGTGTGGCCAGCCTCGCGCAGGACTTCTGCGGTGGCCTTGCCCATGCCAGAGGCAGAGCCGGTGATGGCGTAGACGCCCATGGTGTTCCTTTCGTTAGCCTCGCGGCGAGGCGGGGGTGGTGGCGCGTTCTGCGAGCGCGTCGACGAATCGGTGCAGCAGCTGTTCGAAGCGGGCCTGGTCCGGCTCATTCCAGTCGCGCATGACGGAAGCGACCAAGCGGTCGCCAGCGTGGATGAGGTGTTCGGCAGCGGCGCGGCCAGCCTCGGTGAGCTGCACGAGGGTGGCGCGGGCGTCGCTTGGGTCCGGCAGGCGCTCGATGACGCCGTGCGCGGCGAGGCGGGCGAGGCCCCGGCTGACGGTGTACGGCGAGGTGGCGAGCGCTTCGGCGATCGCGCTCGGCCGCAGCGGCGGGTTGGTCGCGATCGCGTACACCAGCGACACGTCACGGTTCTCGATCGCGGGCAGCGTTGCCGTCTCGGCCGAAAGGATGTCGCCCTGGAAGTCCGTATTCATACAGATCGCGACGAGGCGAACGACTGATGCGATGACGTCGGATTCATAGTGCGGAACATCACGCAGCGGCTCCGCATTCGATGCATCCAACGTCCGAGCCATCCCGACCTCCAGTCACGCCAACTACTTGCAATATGCAAGTGTATGGACGGTTCCTGGCGATCGGCTGGGTATGGCAGGGCGCTACAAGCCCAGGTACCCGCGCAGGCCCTGGGCGCCCGCGGTGGGAGTGTTCGCGAGCGTGGTCTGGTGCTCACTGATCGCGCGAGCATGCCGCGCGGCTTTGCGCTCTTGCTCCTTTGCGAAGGACCGCAGGGCCAGGAGCACGGCGGTGTAGATCAGCCAAATGACGAAGAGGACCACGATGGCAAACACGACAACCACAATGAGTGCCGAGGTCGTGAGCCAATGCCAAAGGGCGTCGCTGAACGAGTTGGAGTATGGGTTCATGCCGCAGATGGTAGCGATCCGCAGTTCCGCCTCGCATCGGGGCTTTCCCCTGACGCCAAGTACGAAACAAAGGTGCAACACGGCGGTGACTGCGGGGCAACCTTGCCATGACACAGTGAATGTCATCCGGTTCGGGGATTCGAGGTGCAGGAGGGCACGTATGGCGCGCGACGAGCAGCTGCACGTCGCCCTGCTGCACCTACGAACCGCCCGGCCGCATGACTGGCGTTTCCAGCGGGAGCTGGATGAACTCAACGAGGCTGCAGTGGCAACGGTGCACAGCATGGGCTGGACTGCCGAACTCGTCCCCGCCGCGGAAGCGAGCGAGCGCGAGGTGCTGCATGCTGCCCGGAAGGCCGACCTCGTTGTTATCCTCGGCGGCGAAGACGTGGAGCCGTCGCTCTATGGTGCCGACAGCGCCTACCCGGGCGGTGGCCAGCACGAGGTCCGTGCCGACCGTTCCCAGATCGCGGTCGTGTTGGAAGCGGCCGGTTCCGGTCGTCCGCTGCTCGGCATCTGTCGCGGCCAGCAGCTCATGAACGTCGCCTTCGGCGGCACCCTGGTGCAGCACGTCGACGGGCATCGCGGCAGCGCGGAAGGCTACACGCGCACGCGCATCACGACGGTGGAGGAAGGCTACGAGCCGATCGTGCCCGCGTCTGGCGAAGTGATGTGCACCCATCACCAGATTGTTGGGGAACTCGGTCGAGGCCTGCGCGTGGTCGCACGCTCGGCCGACGGCTTTCCCGAAGCGATTGTGCACGAGCATGCCCCGATGTTGGGCGTGCAGTGGCACCCCGAACATCCTGCGGTCGCGGCGACCCACCTCACGCCGCTGCTGCGCTGGCTGGCTGCCAAGCGGCCGAGCAACGCCGCCTAACCGCAGGCACATAAGCCGAGCGCCCCGGGACTTGAGGGAGAACCGGGGCGCTCTTCTTTTCCTTGCTGAAGGGATCTAGTCGGTGCTGAGCTCGCGGGCGGCGAGGTAGCCCTGCACCAGGCCGGGGCCGAGGTTCGAACCGAAACCCGGGTAGCCGCCACCGAAGACCGAGACCGCGGCGGTGCCACCGGCATACAAGCCGGGGATCGGCTTGCCCGTGCCGTCGAGCACGCGGGCGCTGCCGTCCACCGCGAGCCCCGCGAAGCTGCCCAGGTCACCCATCGAGATCTTGATGGCGTAGTACGGGGCCTTCTTCAGCTCGGCAAGGTTCGGGTTCGGCTTGTGGGCCATGTCACCCTTGAAGTGGTGGAACTTCGTTGAGCCGCGCTTGAACTTGGGGTCCTCACCGCGGGCTGCGCCCTCGTTGAATTCGGCGATGGTGGCCTCGAGCGCGTCCGCCGGCACCCCGATCTGCTGGGCCAGGCCAGCAATGGTGCGGGACTTCTTCAGGCCTACCACGGCGCGGTAGTACCAGGTCGGGACCGGGAAGGGCTTGACCGGGCCGAGGCCGTAGCGGCGCACGGCGCGGTGGTCGCCAACCAGCCAGGCGTGGAAGTGTTCCTTGCCTTCGTTCGCCTTGAGCATCTCGCGGCAGAAGTCGTGGTACGAGTACGACTCGTTGGCGAAGCGGATGCCGTCCTCGTTCACCGCAATCAGGCCCGGCAGGCCGAAGTTGCGCAGGTGTGGGAACACCCGGTCCTGACCGCGCAGGTTCTTCCAGGTGGTCACCGGGCCCCAGGGGCCGGCCTGGTGCGGCGTCGTGTCCACGACCGCGCCCACCTGCTGCCCGAGCATGATGGAGCTGCCGATCTGGCCAACGGTGGGGGTGGTGTGGTTGCCGCCTGCGCGGTCGTGCGGGAAGTACTGCTTGCGCAGTTCCGCGTTGCCAGCGAAGCCACCCGAGGCGAGGATCACGCCGCGATGGGCGGTGACCACCGCGCCGTCTGCCAACCGCACGCCCGTGACGCGGCCGGCCTCGTCGGTGATCAGTTCGGTGACCGAGCGGTTCGTCAGCAGCGGGATGTTGAGCTTGTGTGCGGTCGAGACCATGCGGGTGATGATCGCGTTGCCGTTGGAGCGGTTCAGGGTGCGACCGAAGAGCACCTTCTGCATCCAGGTCTTGGCGATGCGCCAGCCGAGGTAGACGAAGGCCTTGAACTTGTAGCTGGCCTGCACCACCGTGGCGAGGTCCTTGCCGATCTCGGGCATGTAGCCGAAGACGGTGATAGTGCTCAGGTACGGCTGGATGCGGCGGCGGTCCTTGCCTGCGGTGCGGCCGTCGACGCGGACCACGGTCACTGCACGGCCGTGCTCGCGTGCGCCGGGGGAGGTCATCTGGTAGTCCGGCGCCATATCGGCGTAGACAAACTCCATGTCGGTGTTGTCTTCGAAGAAGGCCATTGCCTCGGGCACGGCGTCGAGGAAGCCGCCGACGAGTTCTGGGTTGTAGCCGTCCTGGGCGATGGCCTTGATGTAGGACTCGATCGCCTCGCGCGTGTCGCCTTCGGCAGCGCCCTTCTTGTTGCCCGGGACCCACAGCCAACCACCGGACACCGCGCTAGTGCCGCCGAGGTACTTGGCCTGTTCCAGCACGACCACCGAGCGGCCGTGGTGGGCGGCGGTGATGGCCGCGGACATACCGGTGATGCCGGATCCGACGACGATGACATCCACCGACGTGGGCAGCGAGGACGACATTGGCTCTCCTTCACCCGGACATCGCTGTCCAGATCGCTAAATCTGTATTGAATATAGCGGATCGATTTCTGGCATGCATCTTGCGGACTGGGCACACTGGGCACACTGCGCACACTGGGCGAGGCCCGGGGCTCAGACGATGAGGGCAAACCCCACCATGATCGGAATTGAAATCACGGTTGAGATCAACACCATGTCGCGGATGTTGCCTTCATTGGCTCGGAACTGCATTGCGTAGTTGAAGATCGACTGCGCGCCAGGTAGGGCCGCGGTGATCACCAGCGCGACCAGGATCTCACCCTGCATCTGGAAGAGTGCTGCACCCACCCACCAGGTGATCAACGGCAAGATCAGCACCTTGAAGATGATGGCCACCCAGACCGAATAGGTGAACTCGTGCTTGCGGAAGGGGCGCGCACCGAAGATCGACATACCGAAGGTGAGCACCAGCGCCGGGATGGATGCCTGACCGAGCATGTCGATCGGCCGGTGCAGCAGTTCCGGCAACTCCCAATGGTTCAGCGCCATTACCAGGCCCACAATCGCGGCGATGATGATCGGGTTGATCCACGGCATCACAATGCTGCGCCACACGCTGGTGCGTGGGCCACGCAGGAAGCCGAGGATGAGCAAGATCACCGGCGACAGGATCAGCACTTGAATCAGCATCGGCGGCACCATGTAGCTGGCGGTCCCGAAGGTGATCAGCGATAGCGGGATACCGATGTTGCCGGTGTTGGCGTAGGCCACCGAGCCGATCATCAGTGTCATATTGTCGGCGCCGAGCTGGCGGCGCTGCGGCAGGTAACAGATGGCGGCTAGCGCCATCGCGATCACCATGGCCAGCAGTGATGCCCCGGTGAAGGCACCGAGCATGAGCTCGATGTCGGTCTCGGTGAGCAGCACGATGTACAGGGCCGGGGATAGCACGTAGTAGCAGAGCCGGTTCAGCGTGGCCTGGGCCTCGGGGCCAAAAATGCCGAAGCGGCGCAGGCTGTAGCCGACCGCCGCAATCACCGTCACGGTGGCGTAGCCCAGGAGTACGCCCTGAGCGTTCGAGAAGTCCATGGCCCTGCCTTGCCTCGCCGTTGAGTTGCAAACAAGTGTAACTATTACACGGAATTTTTCCTGATACGAGGCGGCGGTCCGATCCGTGCCCCTCCCATGTCTCAGCATCTGGGACAAGCAACCGCTGCAACGGCATGGGGATGAAAAAGTCTCCCAGCATCCGGGACAGCCAACCCCTGGCGAGCCCAGACACGCGTTGCCCTGCCTATCGTTTCGACACACCACCCCGATCGAGATGAGGCAGTCAATGACGACACCAGCAACGATCCCGTACTCGCACGAACTGGACTGGCCGGAAGGCATGTCCCCGTTCGAGACCGTCGACTTTGAGATCCAGAAGGACCCGTACGCACACTACGCCTGGATGCGCCAGCACGCCCCGGTGCTGCGAACCAAGACCGCTGCGCGTGACGTCTGGTTCATCTCGCGTTATGACGATGTGCGAGCTGCCCTGCGTGCCCCCAAGGTGTTCTCCTCGGCCGTGGTCCGTCCGCAGCCGCTGGTCTTCCTGACCCTCTTCGATCCGCCGGAGCAGACCCGGCTGCGCATGGTGGTTGCCAACTCCTTCGCGCCCAAGTCGGTGCAGGTGCTGCAGGAGCAGATCCACGGCTATGCCGAGGGCTACCTCGATGCGCTGCTGGAGACCGGCGGCGGCGACGTGGTCGACCGCTTCGCGCTGCGCATCACGATGGCTACCATCAGTGCGGTGCTGGGCATCCCGCGCGAGGACTTCCACCGCATGAAGGACTGGTCGGACTACGTCTCCAGCTACTTCGGCCGCCTCGCCCGACAGGCCCCGGGCCTCGACAACGACGAAGAGGGCGCCAACGAGTTCTTCGACTACCTGCTCGACCACCTCAAGCACCGCGCGGAGCTGACCGAGCACGAGACGGTCGGCAGCAACGTGGCGCGCCTGATGAAGGCTGGCGAACTGACCGAGACTGAGGCGAAGCACTTCTGCGCCTTCCTGTTCACGGCCGGTCACGAGACCACCACCGTGCTGCTGGCCAATGCCTTCCGCCTCTTCGCTGAGAACCCGGCGCTGCTCGAGCGCATTCGGAACAACCCGGAGGACGCGCCGAACTTCGTCGAAGAAATCGTGCGCTACCGCGGCACGGTGCACCGCCTGACTCGCCGTACCAACGAGGACGTCGAGGTTGCGGGCGTGACGATTCCGAAGGACTCGGTCGTCATCCTGCTGCCGGCCTCGGCGAACCGCGACGAGACCAAGTTCGAGAACCCGGACGTGTTCGATATCGATCGCGACCTGAGTGGCCACCTCGGCTTCGGGCATGGTATTCACGCCTGCCTCGGCCAGCACTTGGCGCGACTGGAGGGCGGCATTGCCGTCAACCTCATCGCACAGCGCATCGCCGAGGTCTCGCTCGACCCGAACGACCCGATCCAGTTCGTCACCGGTGGCAACCTGGCCAACTCTGGCCCGAGCTACCTGAACGCGAAGTTGACCGGCTGCCCGGTGCACAAGGACGCCGAATGAGCACCCACCTGCCCGTAGTCATCGTCGGCGCCGGGCACGCCGGAGTCCAGGCCGCGGCGTCACTGCGTCGTCGCGGCTGGGACGCTGGCATCGTGCTGCTCGACGCGCAGTCCGGGGTGCCCTACGAGCGTCCGCCGTTGTCGAAGGAACTGCTCAAGGGCGAGTCGTCCGAGCGCGTCCCGTTGCGCAAGCCCGCGTTTTTCGAGAGCAACGACATCGACTTGCGCACGGATGTGACGGTGTCCGGGATCGACCCGGCTGCGCTGCGGGTGCACCTCGGCGACGGCACTGCCATCGAGGCCAGCGCCATCGTGCTCGCCACCGGTGCCAAGCCCAGGCCTTTCGCCGTACCGGGAGCGGATCTGCCCGGGGTGCTGCAGCTGCGCACCCACGATGACCTGCTCGCGTTGCGCGCACGGATCCACCCCGGGGTGCGTCTGGCCATTATCGGGGCCGGCTACATCGGCATGGAGGTGGCCTCCTCGGCCCGTGCCCTCGGCGCTGAAGTGCAGGTGCTGGAGTTCATGGACCGCGTGATGAGTCGCGTCACCTCGCCCGAGGTCAGTGCAGCGATGACCGAGCTGCATGAGCAGGCGGGCGTGCGCTTCGCCTTCGGTGTCGCCGCCAGCGAGATCACCCAGACCGCGAGTGGGGCGCTGACCATCCTCGCGGCCGATGGGCGCAGCTTCGAGGCCGATCTGGTGCTCGCCGGAGTCGGCATTCTGCCGAATGACGACCTGGCCTTGGCGGCAGGGCTCGAGGTGTGCGACGGCATCCTGGTCGACGAGCGCGGTCAGACCAGCGCGCCCGGTGTCTACGCGATCGGGGATGTGGCGCAGTGGCCGACCGGTGTCGAGGGCCAGACTCGCCGCCTCGAATGCATCGCGAACGCGACCGGCCAGGCCGACATCGCGGCCGCAGCGATCGTGGCACATGAGCTGCCCGAGCTAGAGGTGCCGTGGTTCTGGACCGTGCAGCACGGCGTGCGGCTGCAGACCGCGGGGCTGTGGCACCCAGAGGACGAGCGCGTCCTGCGCGGCGACCCCGCGACCGGCAGTTACAGCATCGCTTATCTGCGCGACGGCGTGCTGGCCGCGATTGACACCGTGAATGCCTTGGGCGACTTCACCCACGGCAAGCGACTGATTCAAACCCGCACCTCGGTGGACGTGCAGGTCCTGACCGATGTGACCAAGAAACTCTCGGCGGCGGCGCGCGACGCGTCCGTCCCGGTGCACTGAAAGGACGAGCAATGAAGGTTGCTGTGACGGACCGCGACGGCGCGGGCCACGAACTCGAGTGGGACGCTGCGGACACCCTGATGGAGACGCTGCGGGATCAGGGCATGCCGATCCTGGCATCCTGTGGTGGCCAGCGCTCCTGCGCGACTTGCCACGTCTACGTCGATGAGGCCACCTTCGCCAAGGTGGGCGAGGCCGAGGGCGAAGAGCGGGAACTGCTGGAAGAGACCGAACACTTCCGTCCGGAAGCCTCGCGCCTGTCCTGCCAACTGAACTGCTCGGACGAGCTCGAGGGCATCCAGGTCACGATCGCGCCGCAAGACTTCTAGGCGATTGCTGCCGCCTGGCGCTTGCCGATGCGCACCGCCTCCAGCAGGCGATCCTTGATCTCCAACAGCGAGGCGGTGTCGCTTCGGTGCGTCGGCACCGAGCAGGACAGCGCAATGCGATTGCGCCAGGTGGTGCCTTCGACCAGGACCGAGACGCCGTTGAGCCCTTCCTCGATCTCCTCGGAAGCGATGTGATAATCGCGCCGTGCAATGGTGCGCAACTCGTCGATGAGTTGGGTCACCGTGGCTGTGGTCCGCGGGGTGTACGTCGTGAGCGCTTCCTCGGGGAAGAGCGCCTGCACCTGATCGGTGACCATCCTGGACAGGAAGAGCTTGCCGGCGGTCATGGCGTAGGCGGGCCGGAAGTAACCAACGCGGCTTGAGGCGCGCAGGGGTCGTTCCGATTCGCGGCCGTCAAAGAGCAGCACCTGCGATCCGATGAGCGTGGCCAAGTGCACCGTCTCGCCAGTGCGGTAGGAGGCTTCCATGAGCACCGGTCGCAGCCGGGCCCGGGTGGCATCGTCGAGGCGGGTGGGGCGCGCCATCTCGATGGCGGCTGGCCCGGGGAAGTAGCCGTGCCGGTTCGGTCCCAGCGTCAAGAAGCCGCGATCGCGCAGGGTACTCAGAATGCGGTGTGCCGTTGAGCGCGACAGCCCCAGTGCCGTGGCGACGGACGCCACCGTGAGGCTCTCCCGGGTGGCAAGCAAACTCAAGACTTGCAAGCCCGTGTCAAGGGATCGCAGCAGCGGCTCGCTCCGCGATGTGTGCTGCTCTGCCACGTGGGTCTCCCATCCTGGACTTATTCCCCATATCCAATATATTGAAATCGCCGATTTTGTTTCTGTCCAGATGCGACAGAGAATCGTCAGGTCTTAGCAAGGGAGCAAGACTCATGGATTTGCAAGAAGTCATCGACCGGATCGAGATTCCGGCGACCCTGACACGGTACTCGACCGGTCTGGATACCCCGGGTCGCGATTTTTCGGTCTGGGAAGAGGCCTTCACCCCGGATGCCGTCTTCGTGAATTGGAACGGTCCGGGCAGCGAGCTGGGCTACCGGGAGATGCAGGAATTCCTCTGCCTCGATGACCCGGTGTACTCGCACCAGCACCTGCTGTCGAACATCGTCATTACCGAACTCACTGCGAACACTGCCAAGACTCGGGCCGAGTACTTCCACGTGGGCGTGCACCGCACGGACGACCCGAATGTCGCCAACTTCATCACGAAGGGCGGCTTCTACGAGGATGAGTACATCCGCACCGAGGCGGGTTGGCGCATTACCCGCCACACCATCAATCGACGCTGGGACCGCTACGAAAACGTGCCGTGGCCGCCCGCCAACACGACGTGGGCCCGCACGGTCATGGCCCCGCCTGTGAATCCTCAAGATTCGAATTGACGCTATTCAATCTATTCAATAGAGTGTCCAAATCCGCCCCGTACGCGGATCCCCACCAAGACAAAGGAGTCTGTATGTTCGCGTCGAAGTCACGCGCACGTCTGGCAAAGGTTGCAGCGACCGTCGCTGCCACCGCTGTGCTGGCCACCGGTTGTGCCGGTGTTCAGGAAACCGGCGGTGAGCAGCTGAACCTGCAGTTCAACAGCTTCCTCGGGCCGACCACCCCGCAGGCGAAGGCCATGCAGTGGGCCTGGGCCGAGCTGGCTGAGCGCAGCAACGGCACCATCAACGTTGAGGAGTTCTGGGCCGGTGCCCTGGTGAACGGTCCGGACACGATGTCCGCCGTCGCCGAGGGTCGTATCGACCTGGGCCACATGACCGTGCTGTACAACCCGGCACAGCTGCCGCTGAGCCAGGTCATCGCAATCCCGTTCGTGACGGACGACGTCTCGAAGGTTGCCGAGATCTACACCGAGCTGTACGAGAACAACGCCGACTACAAGGCCGAGTGGGACAAGCAGGGCGTCGTGCCCGTCATGTTCCTCGGTGTGCCGGCTGGCGCCGTCGGTGGCAAGGACAAGATCGAGGGTCCGGAGTTCTTCAAGGGCAAGAACGTTCGTTCCTCGGGGTACGTTGCTCAGGGTCTGCAGCTGCTCGGCGCCAACCCGGTCGCACTGCAGTCGCCGGAGGTCTACGAGGCCATTCAGCGCGGCACCGTTGAGGCATGGGCCAACAACATCCTCGACACCGCGATCGGTGACCAGAGCCTGCACGAGGTTGCTCCTTGGGTGGCTGACGCTGGCCTCGGTCTGTACACCGTGAACGCCGTGCTGATCTCGAAGACCCGGTGGGACTCGATGACCGACGAGCAGCGCAAGCTGGTCAAGGAGATCGCTGCCGAAGCCGCGACCATGGCCGTCAACGAGCTCGCCAGCTTCGACGACGCTGCTTGCGAGAAGCTGCTGAGCGTCGGTGGTGGCGCCACCAAGTGGAGCGACGACAAGGTCAAGCAGTGGTCCGACCTGGTCGGCACCTCGGCGCTCGACGCCTGGAAGAAGGACGTGCAGGCCGCCGGTGTTGACCCGGAGGGCTTCTACGCCGACTACATGGCCGCTGTTGAGAAGGCCAACGCTGGTAGCACCTACGTCAACGGCATCGCCCGTTGCGCGGAGAAGACTGCCGCTGCCGGTCGCTAATCGACCAACCGGGGTGCTCAGGCAACTGAGCACCCCGGCCCCTTTTCTCTTTGCGAGGATCAATGAAGATTTTTAGCAAGTACCTCACCACCCCGCTCGGGGTGTTCGCTGGCATCTTGGTGCTCGTGTTGTCGATCATCACGGTCGTCGACATCACCTCGCGCATGCTGGGCGTGGGGAGCGTTCCTGGTTCCCTCGAAGTCAGCGAGATGCTCCTCGTTGTCTGCGTCTTCAGTGCCTTCGGTGCTGCACAGCGCACCCGCACCCACGTGGCGACCTCGGTCTTGACTGAGCGGGTCAGCCCCAAGGTGCGCCGCATCATGCACATCGTCGCCGCCATTGCCGTGCTGGCCATGCTGGTGGCTCTCGTTGTCTCCGCCTCGCAGGAGGCCGTAAAGTCCATCATTTCCGGTGAGTTCCGCTTCGGTCTCGTCCAGGTGCCGCTGTGGCCCGCCAAGCTCGCGGTTGCCGTGGGCATGTTCGTCTTCCTCGTGGAGTTCGTCCGCAGCTACATCTTCACCAAGAATCTGGCCTTCGCTGACGACGTCCAGATGCAGGAGCTCGTTGTCGAGTCGACCGAGTCGGGAGAGGACGCATGAGCGCCGCCATCATTTTCATCATCGTCGTCGCAGTGATCACGCTGCTCGGCCTGATCCTCGCCGAGATGCCGATCTGGGTTGCGCTCGCCGGCTCCGGCACCCTCGGCCTGCTGTTGCTGAGTGGCTCGAACGTGGCCTGGAGCACGCTGGCCCAGGTGCCCTACGGCTCAACCGCAAACTACGCGCTGGTTGTCATCCCAATGTTCGTGCTCATGGGTGTGTTTGCGCACCGAGCCGGACTCGCAAAGGACCTCTTCGCGGTGGCGCAGCGCCTCACTTACCGCCTGCCGGGTGGGCTCGGTGTGGCAACCATCCTCGCCTGTGGTGGATTCTCGGCCGTGACCGGTTCCTCGGTGGCCACGGTGGCAACCATTGGTCGCATCTCGGTGGACCAAATGGTCAGCCGCGGGTATCGTGCGAATGCCGCAGCAGCCCTGGTCGCCCTGGGTGCCACCCTGGGTGTGCTGATCCCGCCGAGCATCCTGATGGTCGTCTTCGGCATCCTGACTGGAGAGTCCATCGGTCGCCTGCTGATGGCCGGCATCATCCCTGGCCTGGTCACCATGTTCTTCTACATGGCGTCGGTCGTGGTGCTGTACAAGCGCGGCTACTTTGCGCCGAAGACTGAGAAGGAACTGGCCGTCCAGCGCATGTACGAGGCTGAGCTGTCCAACCGCCTCGACGTGATGGAAGGCAAGGAAGTCGCTGCTGGTTCGACCGCGGTGAGGACTCAGGTCAAGACCGGTCGCGTCACCGACAAGCTCGCCGACCTGCCGAAGGTGACCCGAAAGAACATTGCCGGTGGTCTCTACACCGCGCTGCTGTTCACCGTGGTCATCGGCGGTATGTACTCGGGACTCTTCACCTCGACCGAGGCTGGCGCGGTTGCCGCGGTCGCCTCGCTGATCATCCTGCTGCTGCGCACCTTCCGTGAAGGCGTCAAGGGTGTCTTCAACTCGGTTAAGGAGTCGCTGATCGAGTCCGCCTCGGTGAGCACCATGATCTTCGCCCTGCTCTTCGGTGGCGCGATCTTTGCCTTCTTCCTGCTGAAGAGTGGTGTGCCGAACGCGATCGCCAAGAGTGTGATTGCGGCGAACCTGCCGCCGCTGGTGGTCATCGTCATCTCGCTGGTGATGCTGATCATCCTCGGCGCCTTCCTGGACGAGCTGTCCATTCTGCTGATCGTGATCCCGCTGCTGTGGCCGGTGATCGACCAGATGGGTGTGGACGGAATCTGGTACGGCATCCTGGTGATGAAGGCGACCTCGATCGGCATGATCGCGCCGCCGGTGGGTCTGAATGTCTTCGTGGCATCCGGTACGTCGAAGCACGCTTCGGCCGACGGTATCTACAAGGCGATCTTGCCCTTCTTCATCGTCGAGATCCTGGTGATCGCAACCCTGATCATCTTCCCGGACCTCTCCACGTTCCTGCCGAACCTGATGTTTGGCTAGGCAATGAGCACCCTGTCGTTCGAGGACTACCAGGCGATCAGCTCGGTCAAGTCGCGCTACTTCCGCTGCATTGATACGAAACAGTGGGCAGCGTTGCGGGAACTCTTCGTTGACGATGCCACCTTCGACGGATTGTGGGCGACCGCTGCAGATCCGGACGCATTCGTGTCCAATCTGCAGCGGAACCTCCCACCGGAAGTCATCACGATCCACCAGGGCTACATGCCCGACCTGGTGCAGACCGCACCAGGGGTGGTTCGCGGCATCTGGACGATGATGGACTACCTGCTGTGGCCGACCGACACCAAGCAGTACCTCGGTGTCTCGGTCCCGGGCCAGCGTGGCATCAAGGGTTACGGACACTATGAGGAGGAGTACCACCTCGTCGATGGTGTCTGGAAGATTGCGAAGCTACGACTGTCGCGGCTTCGGATCGACCCGGTGATGGCGCCGGAGCCGCCGATGCCGGACTTCCAGTTTGCTCGACTGTTGCCGGACTGGTTGGGGTCATGAGCATCCCGACCGGGCTCGCCCGTTTGGAGGCCTTCGAGGAATTGCGCCAGCTGAAGGCCCGGTACTTCCGACTGCTGGACACGAAGGACTTCGAGGCGTTCCGGGACGTCTTCACGGAGGATTTCCGATACCTCGATGATGCCAAGGACCTCGTGGTCGAAGGCCGTGACGCCTGGGTGGACTTCATCGTGCAGCGGCACACCGATTCGGTGAGCGTGCATGTGGGTCACGACCCGGAGCTCACGCTGGACTCGGACACCGAGGCGCATGGCATCTGGGGCATGCTCGACCACGTCATCCTGCCGCTGCCGAACGGCCGTCGTGTCCAGACTGGCGCCGGCCACTACCGCGAGCGGTACCGCAAGGTGGACAGCCAGTGGCGTATCGCAGAAACACATCTGAGTCGACTCTGGTTGAGCGTCGACCAACAGGAGAGGAACTTTGCTGATGTCACAGCACGTGCGTAACTTCACCCTGCTGACCAAGCGCGACGACCTCAGCATGGAGGAGTTCCGTCGCTACTGGACCGAGGTGCACGCGCCGATTGCCAAGCGCTTGCCGGGCCTCGTGTCCTACATCCAGCACCACGTCGTCGACACGGCTGCGCGCGGGAACTTTCCGGCCCCGCCAGCGAACGTGCACGGCATCGTGGAGCTCGTCTTTGAATCCCGCGAGGCGATGGACGCCGCCCTGGCCGGCCCGGTCGGGCAGGAACTCATCGAGGACGCTCGCAACTTCCAAGCCCAGATGCGCAAGTACGTCGTGGAGGACGTCGTCATCGTCGCAGAGCAGGAGCGATAACCATGTTCGAGTTGCGTGACTACGCAGTGGTGCCCGGCAAGATGGAGGCACTGTTGCAGCGCTTCCGCGAGTGCACGATCCCGCTGCTGCCAGAGCACAACATCCACAACATCGCGTACTGGTTCCCGCAGGGGGATGAGCATCGACTGCTGTACTTGGTGCGCCACGAGGGTGACCCAGCCGCCAACTGGGAGTCGTTCCGGAACGATCCGCGCTGGATTGCCGCCCGGGACGCATCCCAGGCCGACGGACCCCTGACCAGTAGTATTCAATCTACTTATCTCAGCGACGCAGGTCTGTTGGCCGAATAGGGCACAACGGCGTCGCGCGAAAGCGGGGACCACATGCGAGTGAACTCGAAGGCGGAACAGCTCGCCGAACACTTCGAGCAGCTAATCGACCAGGGCGTGCTGACTGAGGGGCAGTACCTCGGCACCAAGTCTGACCTGATGCAGGAGCACCAGGTTGCGGCTGGCACCTTGAATGAGGCCATGCGTCTGCTGCAGACGCGCGGCTACATCAACGTGAAGTCGGGCCCGAAGGGTGGTGCATTCGTGTCCGGGAACACGCAGCGCGTGAAGCTGCGTCACACCCTGATTCGGGCGATCGGCGACCCGCAGGAAATCTCGGATGTGATCAAGATCCGCGATGAGCTTGAGGTGCTGGTTGCCGTCGAAGCAGCCCGCTCGTGCACGCCGACGGATGCGGAGCGCATTCTGGCAGCGGAGCAGATCGCCGCTAGCGAGGCTCCGGGGCAGGCGCGCCTGCTGAAGATTTGGGACCTGCACCGCGAGATTGCTCGCACGGGAAAGAACGCGATTCTTTCTACCTTCTATATCAGTCTGCTCGACACGCTCACCGCCTCGATTGGTGAGGTGGAGACGCGGTCGACGGTGCCGCAGGGCGTGAACGATGACACCGTGCAGGTGCACCGCAACCTGGTGCAGGCCGTGGTGAGCAACGACATTGAGGCCGCTGTCGCCGCCGCTCGTGCCCACACGCCCATTGGCAAGGACTATTACCTGAATTCGGAGCGAGGGTTGTAATGAGCAATACGAGTGCCCCCGAAGTTGCTTGGGCGCCACTGCAGGAACGTCTGGCAGTGGTGACCGGCGCGGCTGGCGGTCTTGGCCGGGCTACGGTTGAGCGGCTGCTGGGCGTGGGGGCGCACGTGATCGCTAGCGACCTGAATCCGGAGGCACTCGCCGCGATGGCGGCCGAGGTGCAGCATCCGGCGCTGAGCACCGTCGTCGCCGATGTGAACAGTGAGGGCGGCATGGCCGCGCTCGAGGCGGCGGTGGCCGAGCACGCCGTACCGCTCGGGCTGTGGGTGAACAACGCCGGGATTGTCCGGCGAGGCCCGGCCGAGGACTTCACGACTGCGGACTGGGACTTGGTCCTCAACGTCAACACTCGAGCATCGTTGACTGGTGCGCAGGTGGCATTTCGCCGCTTCCGAGCCCAGGGGACCAGCGGCTCGATCGTGAACCTCTCGTCGGTGACGGCCACGGCTGTCATGGCCGGCCGTGCCCTGTATGGCACCGCCAAGGCGGCGACCGAGCACCTGACCAAGCAGCTCGCCGTGGAGTGGGGTCAGTACGGGATCCGAGTGAACGCGGTCGCACCGGGGTTCATCCTGACCCCGATCTCGCACCTGTGGAATGCTAGCGAGGCTGAGCGCGAGGAGGCGGCCCAGGAGATCGCCGCTCGGCGCCTCGGTGATCCCATTGATATCGCCAACGCGATCCTGTGGCTGGGCTCGGACAATTCGGCCTATGTCACGGGTCAGACGCTCCTGGTGGACGGCGGTCTCACCCTGGTCTGACCACGTTGCACCATATCCGATCTAACGAATATAATGGATTATGGTGCAGCGATCAGCGCTGCACACCGTTGCAAAGGGGCAATCGTGACTGACGCTGACGCACATCTGCGGCGCCTCGCGTTGCCGCTGGACGCGCCCGCAGCAGCCGCGCTCGCGGCAGGGAATCCGCTGCCGGTGATTCGCACCGCCGAGGGCATCCTGCTCGGCGTCAACGAATTTGCTGTGGGCGAGGAGTTCGCCAACCACATCCACGAACATCTGACCGAGACCTTCATCGGACTCTCCGGCGAGGTGGAATTGTGGCTCGACCGCACCGAACGTGTGCTGATTACGCCCGGCACCGTCGTTTCTGTGCCGCCGCCGCAGGAGCACTATCTGCGCAACGCCAGCACCGCGCCCGCCCTCATTGCGTACGTGAAGAACCCGGACCTCAGCGAGGACCGCATCTGGCGGCCCTGGACTCCCCACCCCACAGAGAAAGATCACTCGGCATGAAACTCGGCACCGCCCGCCATGGCGACGGAACGCGTGCGTTCCGTCAGGACGATTCCGGCACCATCTACTACGACGTTGCGGATGTTGCTGCGCTGATCGCCCAGCCAGATTGGCGTTCCCTCACCGGCGAACCGGGTGACGCCCCGGCCGCCGAGGACTTGCTGCTGCCGATTCTGAATCCCGGCAAGACGCTGTGCATTGGTCTGAACTACTACGACCACGCCAAGGAAGTCGGCAAGGAAGCCCCGGCGTTCCCCACCATCTTTAACAAGGTGCAGACGTCGCTGCTCGAGCCGAACGGTACCGTGGTGCTGCCGGACCTCAGCGAGCAGATCGACTGGGAAGCCGAACTGGTCATCGTCATCGGTAAGACCGTGAAGCACGCCGATGAGCAGAGCGCCCGTGAGGCGATCCTCGGCTACACCGTGATGAACGACCTGTCGATCCGTGACTGGCAGAAGCGCACGTCGGAGTGGTTCCAGGGTAAGAACTTCGACGCCTCCACCCCAATCGGCCCGGTGATCACCACCAGCGACGAGATCGACCCGACCCAGGGGCTGCGCGTCGAAACGCTGGTCAACGGCGTGCACAAGCAGGACGGCAACACGGCCGAGCTGATCTTCGACCCGGTGACCCTCGTGCAGTACGTCACCCAGTTCGCCACCCTCGAGGCCGGGGACATGATCGCCACCGGCACCCCTGCTGGCGTCGGATCGGGACGCAAGCCCGTTGAGTGGCTCAAGGACGGTGACGTCGTCGTTACCCGCATTGAAGGCATCGGCGAGCTCACCAACACGATTGTGATCGACCGCTAAGTCGGCGGCCGAGACAGAGATACAAGGAGTAGATCATGGCGACGACCGACAAGGACGTTGAATACCGCCTGCACTACCAGGATGAGCGTGGACGCATCCTGGTGGGCAACTCGCTGACTTCCTTCGAGAAGGCCACCGACCTCGGCGACGCCGTCGTGCTGGGCGCCTCCTTCGCCGGCGGCCCGACCGGCATCCTGCCGGTCCGTCAGGGTGCGCGCGGCTGGATCGCCCACGAGGCTGGCCCGGGTAAGGACGAGGCGGGCATCGCCGGTCTGCCGCTGGCCGACCGCTTCGGGGTCCCGGCGGCCGCGATCGCGACCAAGGAGGCTCGCCTCTCGGGTGGCGACAGCCTGCTCACCGGCCGCGTGTCCCGCGTCAACGAGACCGCAGCCAAGCTGGGCGTCGGGCCGGGCATGACCGGTGAAGAAGCCGCCAAGCAGATGCTGAACGCGCCGGTCGGCACCCCGCACGATGTCGACGGCGTCATCGACGAGAACGTCTACACCGTCGCCGAGACCGAGAACGGCAACATCTATTCGGTGTGGTCCTCCTCGCGCATCGACGGTGACCGCTCGAACGACGTGCTGGTGGTGGCCTCGCACGGGGCAAAGATCATGGCGCTGTACGTGATGCGCACCAACCCGAAGGGCGTGATCTGCAACGACGCCGGCTTCGGTCTGGACAACTCCGGCATCGAGGGCCTGGCTGAGTTGGACACCTACGGTGTCGCGGCAGCGACCGTGTCGACCGACAGCGCCCGCATCGGCGACCCGACCAGCACCTACGAGGACGGCATCATCTCGGCGGTCAACGACACCGCAGCCGCCCTGGGCGTCGCGGTCGGCCAGACCGCGAAGGAGGCGGCCGACATCATGGTGCGTGCCGAGCGGAAGAGCGCGGCATGACGACCCTCGGCGGGCGGCTCGACGGCGAACTCGCCGTTGTGACCGGCGGCGAGGGCGGCATCGGCAGTGAGATTGTGCGCACCTTCCTGGCGGAGGGAGCCACGGTGATCTCGGTCGACCGCCTCGCCGAGCCTGCTGCCGGCTCCCCGGTGCACGAGAGCGACCGCGCCTTCTACCTGTCGGTGGACATTGGCACCGAGGCGAGTGTGCAGGCCGCCTTCGAGCAGATTCAGGCTGAGCACGGTCCGGTGTCGGTGCTCGTCAACTGCGCCGCGGTTGTCGGTGAGGGCAAGCGCACCATCGACGTGACCGAGGAGGAGTTCGACTTCATCTACCGGATCAACGTCAAGGGCAGTTGGCTCACCACCAAGTACGCCGTGCCGCAGATGATGCAGCGCGGCGGCGGTTCGATCGTGAACTTCTCGTCGATTGCTGGCCTCGTCGGTGGCACCTCGGCCAACTCGCTCTATCACGGCACCAAGGGCGCCGTGCGTCTGATGAGCAAGCACGATGCGGTCAGCTACGCCAAGGACGGGATCCGGGTGAACACCGTCCACCCGGGATCGGTCGAGACCCCGATGGCGATGGAGGCGGCGGCGAAGAACCCGCTGGGTGCCGAGGCGCACTCCAAGGCGATCATCGACAAGCACCCGATCGGTCGCCGCGGCACGCCGAAAGAGATCGCGAATGCGGTGCTCTTCCTGGCTTCGAGCGAGTCCAGTTTCGTCACTGGTACCGAACTCGTCGTAGACGGCGGCTACACCGCACAGTAGCCGTTCGCACAGAGGCCGCTGCTTCCTTGGACCGGAGGGCAGCGGCCTCAGTGTATTTCGGGGGTTGGCGCGGCTGTGGTCCGCGAGGGGGTTCGGGACTGCGCTGCGGCCGGACGGCGAGGCCGTCGCAGCGTGAATGGTTCGATTACGCCCCGCTCGGCGTAGGTCTGAATCACGCTGCGCAGTCCCGCGACGATCTGGGCGGTGCCGCGCCCGCGCGTGCGTGCCGACGGCAGCGAGGCGACCAGCACCACCCGGGAGCGCCAATCGGTGCCGTCCAGCGGGAGCGCTACGGAGTGGACGCCGAGCTCGGACTCTTGCCGGGCCTCGGCCCAGCCGCGGCGGCGGATCTGGCGCAGCGCGGTGAGCAGCTCGTCTCGGCTGGTGATGGTGTTCGGGCCTCGCCGAACCAGGGGGTCCGGCGGCAGGGCGGCAAGCACCTGCTGATCGTCGAGCGCGGCCAGTAGCAGTTTGCCGGCCGCCATCGCATGCGCGGGGGCGGTCATGCCGATGCGCAACCCGATGTCGCGCTCGTGCGAGGACCGACGGCCGTCCACGACGAGGACGTGGTCGCCGGTGAGCACCGCCGAGTGCACCGATTCGCCGGTGAGCGCCCGCGCGTCTTGCAGCACCGGCCGCAGGCGCTGCCGGGTCTCGGCGCTGATGCCGGTGATCGTGGCCCGGGTCAGGAGCGCGGGGCCGGGCAGGTAGCCGCGGCCCGTGCTGGAGAGCATGGCGAAGCCGCGGTGTTCTAGGGTGCGCAGGATCCGATGCGCGGCGGCGGCGCTGACGCCGAGGCGCTCAGCCACGACCCCGATGGAGATGCGGTCGTGCTGCAGCAACAGTTCGATCGCCTGCAGGCCGGCATCGAGGCCCGTGAGCAGGTAGGGGTCGCTGCTGCCCTGATCGCTGCTGCGCGCCTCCATGAGGCATATTGTATCGGCCAGCGGGATAAGCGACGCTTCGCTGCGGGCGTGCGGGCGGACGCGTTTCAGAATTGCAGCAGCATTCCCGACCCGTAGCACCGCGGGCGGAACCTCAAAGGAGAGACCATGTCGGAAGAGACCCCGCGTCTGAAGAAGCTGACCGTCCAGCGCAAGGACGAACTGCCCCACGCCCCGGGCCAGACCTACAAGGCACTGCGCTACTCGGGTGTTGCCGTTGAGAACACCGAGGTCGAGAACCTCTGGTTCGGCCGCGTGCACACCGAGGTCGGCGCCATCTCGGACCCGCACCACCACGGCGAGGCGGAGACCGGTGGCTACGTGCTGCAGGGTCGCGGCTTCATCCGCTTCGGTGAGCGTTACGAGAACATCGTGTACATGGAGGAAGGTGACTTCGTCTACGTGCCGCCGTTCGTGCCGCACATTGAGGGCAACGCCAGCCGCAGCAAGGAACTGATCTGGCTGACCACCCGCACCCCGGACAACATCGTGGTGAACCTCGAGAACCAGGACATCGCTGACCTCGAGATCGAGTACACCGACTAAGGATTCCGAACGGCGATCCAGCTCGCCGCGAGGAAGAGGAAGGGCCCGGCGCACTGCGCCGGGCCCTGTGCGTTGCTCCGCTTGGACACGTTGCAAGGGGACGAAGCGCATGAACCGCGGATCGTTTGAGTGGTGCGCAACTCGCTTGGAGCGATATCGAAGCAAATGCTGTCGATCCTTGTTTCCTCACGAGAATCTGTAATAGGTTTCCGTACTGTGAGGCTCTGGGGGGAGACGTTGCGGCCCCTCATCGTTGCGTGAGCATCAGTCACTGAATGGGGGAAATATGACGCGTACATCACGGGTCACAGTGACTCTTGCGCCTGCAACCGCATTGGCTTTCGGCGTCGTCGGGCAGGCGTCCGCAGGCACAATTAAGGGCTGGAAGAGCGGCGACTACTCGGGAGCAGTCCTGTTCGACAGCACTTTGACACCGACCTCCATTGACTTCCCGGATAACGTCCTGGAGTCCGTCCAGAACCAGTCGGGCAGGCCCTCTAAGGCCTACAACACCGTTTGGATTTGGAGTGAGGAGGTTGTGTTCACGTTCAGCAATGGTTACAACCACTCGAATCTGAATGCACTCAACAACTTGATTGATCACTTGCGGCGTTAGTGCGTTGACGCAGGCCGGGGTCGGAACGGTTGGCCGTCCCCAGCCACAATTCCACGTGGGGGAAACATGAGCTCAACAGATTGTCGAGTGCGAGTGCGAGTGCGAGTGCGAGGCGTGGTGGCCACTATCGCCAGCCTTGGATTGCTGACTGGTTGCGCGCAGGAACCGACACCGGACGTCTCGCCAGCGACTGCAGCGGCGGTCCGTTCACTCGTATCTGCGCCGATAGAACTGGATATAGCCGAGGCATATCTGGTGAACGAATGTATGTCTAGGCACGGACACCTGAATCCGATAGACAGCGGAAGCGTGGCAGTTCCAAATGCGGACTACGCGATCGTTGCTGGTGTGCTCACCGGATCTGAAGAGCAGCACGCGGCTGCAGGGTACAGCACCACGGTGATCGCGACTGCGTCCGCAGTCGACCAGATGCTGCAGCACATGTCAGAGACCGAGCGCGGTCAGTACCTGCTCGATCTGTACGGAGCTGATGACGCGGAAGTGACCTATACCGGACTCGATGGCACCTGGACGGTCGGAATTCAGGGCGAGGGCTGCCTGGCTGAGGCCAAGACGCAACTGTATGGCAGCGTGCTCAACGCCGCGAAAGTACAGCAGTGGCCCAATGAGTTTTCGCTGGGCCTGGGAAGCGCCAGGGACACCGTCTTCGCGGCTGTGGGAGACGCCATGCCGACATACCTGACCTGCATGGCCGGGCGGGGTCATGAACTTACGGGGCTCTGGGCGTCGCGCCTGGCAGAAGAGCGGTTTGGGCAATATCGAGCCGAGGGGATGCCGCCGAGTTCCGCCGAGGCCTCCCTGATCCGCGACGATCACCAATGTCAGACCGAGTCGGGCCTGATCCAGCTCATTGATGCCGCAGCACTGGACGCGGCCGCGGCATGGCTAGTGAAGAACGAGTCCGCGATTCTCGAGACCCAGGCCCTCTTGCAGGCGGCGACCGAACGCGCGAACACGGTGATCAATGGCTGATGACCTTGGTGAACTCGGTGCCGCGCCGGGCCAACGGCTGGAATGGCTGACCGCTGCATCAGTTGCAGCGATTGCGGTGGTCCTGATCGCTGCCAGCAGCGTCCTCGTCACACTTGGCGTCTTGCGTTCGTCATCGGGCGAGGAAGGCCCGGACGAAGCGCCGGACATCCTGGTGGCGATTGAAGCAGGTTCCCTGCGGTCCCTCGTGTCGGGGACGATACGGCGCGTGCCGCGGGCAACGTTCACGGTCGCGGTAAGCGGAACCGTTACCAAGGATGGCGCGCTCGCTGGCGTCATTGTGGAAGAAGGCGATGCCTTGACCTGGATTAGCCAGCGTCCCGTCATTCTCTTGCGCGGGTCGGCTCCAGCGAGCAGGGATCTTGGGCCTGGTTCGCGCGGTAGTGACGTGCGCAACCTGCAACAGTCGTTGGTGCGGCTCGGCTACAAGGTCCCCGTGAACGGACGGTACGGGGCATCGACCGCCCGGGCCGTGTATGCGATGTATCGCGAGTTGGGCGCCCGCCCGCGTCTTGCCGGTGGGGGTACCGCGACCAAGCAGCAAGCACACTTGTCCACGTTGCCGCTGGCCGAATATGTGTTTTCGCCGACCGGTGCCGTCCAGACCGTCGATCCCTGTGGTCGCTGGGGGCAGCGAGTGTCGGGTGATCTGTGCGGAGTGCAGACCGTCGCGGCGACCCTGGTACTCGACGTTCCCGCCTCGCAAGCGGCATCGGTAGCCGAAGGGCAGCAAGTGTTGTTCACTGTGGGTGGTGAGCAGCGTACAGCAACGGTGCGCGGTGCGTATGAAGCGGGTGCCCCGAAGGATCCGGCCTCGGTTGCGGAATTCAAGAGATTCGTGATTGAGCCTGATGGTGAGCTCTCGACGCCGGAACTCTTGTCCGTACAGGGACTCGGTCAGGTCGTGGTTGCGACCGCTGCAGACCAATTCCTGGTACCGGCCGCCGCCGTGCATGACGACGGGACAAGAACGTGGTTGGTCCCGGAGGAAGGTGGAATCCTCGAGGTTCGTCTGGGGCTGTGCGCCAGCGGCCGTTGTGCCGTGTCGGGCGATGCACTGCAGGAAGGCCGACGCATCGTCGTCTCGGCGGGACCCTAGCGATGAGCGCGTTGGTTGACATCCGGACGCTCGGGAAGCGGTATCCGCCGCGCACGGTGGCGGTCGCCGACGTGTCGTTTCAGATCCATTCGGGCGACCGAGTGGCCATCACTGGACCGTCCGGCTGCGGAAAGTCGACGCTGCTATCCATCCTCGGACTCTTGGACGAACCCAGCGAAGGCCAGTACCACTTCGACGGCCGAGACGTCACCCACCTGAATGACCGGGAACGCACAGAGATACGACGCGACGACCTCAGTTTCGTGTTCCAGGCGTTTCATTTGCTCGATCACCTCACGGCTGCAGAGAACATCGAATACTCGCTCTTTCTTCGCGGCGTTTCGGCACACGAGGCCGCGAAGAGAGCCGCTGAGGCGCTCGACCTGGTCGGACTCGTGCGCCGGCGAACCGCAATGCCGAAGACGCTGTCCGGCGGCGAACAACAGCGAGTTGCGCTGGCGCGAGCACTGAGTGCGCGGCCGAAGTTGCTCCTGTGCGATGAGCCAACTGGCAGTCTCGATTCCGAGAACACCGCCACGGTGATGGATCTCCTACTCACCCCCGCCCTCCCTGGAGCCGTGGTCATCGTCACCCACGACAGCGAGGTGGCTGCCCGGTGTGGACGCCAGATCCGCATGCGCGACGGGCGGGTGGTGGACTCGTGAAATCGAGCGTGCAGCTCATGCGTTTCGCGTGGCGTGCAGTGCAGCGACGATGGCGCCGGAACCTGATGTCCGTCACTGCCATCGCGATAGCCGTCACCACCGTCGTCGCCATGGTGGTCATCCTTGACTCGAATGCGGCACGGACGGCTGAACGTCTTGCCAGTCTTGACGCAGGAATCATCTCTGCCACCCTCGACGAGGAACAGGCCTGGCGACGAGACGATGCTGCCATGCTGCAGCCCCTTCGCGACGATCGCAACATTGTTGCGGCTGGAACGCTGACGTTCCTGCCGCAGGCCCGGCGCCTCAGCGTCACCGACGTGCGCACCGGGACAACACAGTCGGCTGTGGCTGCTATCGCCACCAGGGAGGGTCTGGCAGCGCGGGGAGCGTCCATCAAGCAAGGGGTGCCCTTTGCGATCGAGGCGGTGCTGCAGCAGGACCCCATGGTTGCACTGATTGGCGCCCGACTGGCGAGAGACCTTGGAGTGCAGTTCAACGGCGGTACGAGACTGATTCAGGTGGAGGGGGTCGCCCTGACGGTCGTCGGAATTGTTGTCGACAATGAACGGGAGTCGGCCCTTGCTACCGCAGTGATTCTTCACCCGCGGACAGCGGAGATGATCGGACTGCGTCCCGCGTCACAGACAATGGTGGTTGCTGTGGCGGGATCGAGCTCGGCGTTAGTGTCCAGTTACCTCGCAACGGCACTCGCGCCGGAGGGTCCCGACCGAGTCACGGTGGCATTTGCACAGGGTCCGCAGGCCTTGCGGCAGCAACTGCTTGCAGATTCAGCGTCATTTGTGGTCGTGGTCATTGCGGTTCTCATTGTCGTCACGGTGTTCAGCATCGTGGTCACGATGAACAGCAGCATTCTGGAGCGGCGTCGAGAGATTGGCGTGTCCCGAGCGCTGGGAATGAGCCGGCTGCGTGTCCTGACTGCGTTCATGGTCGAGGCAATCCTCCTAGGGGTCTCTGGGGCCATCGTTGGCTTTGTGATCGGAACGCTGGCGGCCGCAGCGATGGCGTTCACGACTGACATGCCATTCCTCGTGACGCGCGCGTTGCTGCTGGTCCCACCCGCTACCGTCCTTCTGAGTGCGCTCGCCGGGGCGGTTCCTGCGTATCGTGCCAGCACTATTCACCCGGCCGCGTTGCTCCGTGCGCTGTAACAGTTGTGAACCGGGTCGAGCACTGGAGCCTCGCCCGCGGGTTAGCGACCGTGACCATCGCCGGGCGCATCGGCCGGTGTATGTGCGTCTGTCGCTCGGACGGAAGTGTCAGCGCGCGGCGCTCGGAATGCTCGGTGGCGCGGCATACGGGCACGCGGAACGGGCTCGAAATGCTGACATGAGGACCGCAGCAGCGCCGCACGGCGGCGCTCACGGGGCAGACGGGCACTGCGACATCGCTTGAACAATCGACTTCGGGTTGTGACAGTTCTTCAGTGTCCCGGTTCCAGATTCGCTCTACGCTGAGTTCTAACAGATGGGGGGGCGGAATGAATCAGATCGGTGACGAGGAATCGGTTGCGGATCAAACGGTAGTTCTCGAAGGCGGCATCGCAGCTGAGCCCGACCAACGTCCGCTGTTGCGTCGACTGTCTCGAAACACCTGGATCGCGATCGCGGCCGCTGGTGCGCTGGTGCTCGGGAGTGGTGTTGCGGCTGTCGCGCTGCTCACCGGCCCCGCGCCGGAGCCCGGACCCGCTGTTGCGCCACCGCCAGTAGAGCCGAGTGAGATAACCGCGACTCCGGAACCTGAGGCGGCCGTCATTGGCGATGCTGAACGTGTAGCGGAAATAGAGTTTGAGATTGCACCGCAGGAGCGGCCAAACGCAATTCTGGCCCGCGAACACCAACTTGCCATGGAGTTTGAAGTTGGCCAGCCCGTGGAAACCTTTGTGAAGGTCGGACAACGGGTACGTGCCGGCGATGTGCTGGCTCGCGAGGGAGGGGCGCAGCCGGAAATTGCGGTGACGGCACCGTTCACTCAGGTACAAGCCGTCATGGACGGGGACCGCGGATCGTTGGTGAAGACCCTGCACGACGTGCTCATCGCTCGGGGCGCTATGTCAGAGCCAGAATTTGTTTCAGGGTCCGACGAGCCGCTCTACGGGCCAGTGACGAAAACTGCTGTGCGCACACTCATGGAAGATCAGGGGCTGACGGTAGGCCGAGTTGACGAGATCAGAGTCATCTTGGTACCGCTGGCGAAGCCCGAAATGGAAGTCCTCTATGCGTACACCGGCAAACTCAAGAATCCTGGTCTGCTGTTCGCGCCAGATCCATCGTTCGCTCCGTACTACGTCCTGGGCGCAGGTCACTGGTATGCCGATCTCCTGATCTGGCCCGGGACTGTCAATACGCCGAAAAACTTCGGCGACACGGTGACCATCAGTACCGCTACGGGCAACAAGGTTACGGGCGTCCTGGAGCGGTTGGTCGAGCCGCAGGACGAAGACACCGGTGCCTTGCGCGTGCGTTTGAGCGGTGATCCAGGCTGGGATTGGTTCAGTTACTTAACTGGCGATATCAGCGTTGACCAGACCCAGTATGCGCGCGTGCCAGTGAGCGCAGTTCGGGTCTCTGCAGGACCTGACGTCTGCGTCGACGTTGTGCGTGCAGAGCAGCGTCTCCCGGTGTGCGCCTACGTCGCCTACTTTTCCGGGGATCGCGGAAGTGAAGATCTGTGGCTGGATCCGGTCGCGTTTCAACGCGGCGACCAACTGATCATCCCGATCGGAGACTCTGCCGGCGAGTAGTACCCCAGTAGTCTGCTGCAACGACGAAGGCCCCTGACGCGAGTCAGGGGCTTTCTGTGGTGGCTCCGACCGGCATCGATCCGGTGACCTTTCGATTTTCAGTCGAACGCTCTACCAACTGAGCTACAGAGCCGGACAGAGAACAATCTCTGTCGTAGCGACGAAGCCCCCTCCGAAGAGAGGGCTTCGATACGCTGCGACCCTGACGGGACTTGAACCCGCGACCTCCGCCGTGACAGGGCGGCGCGCTAACCGACTGCGCTACAGGGCCTTACTGGTGTTGAACCTGTTCAACTATAGCGGAACCCGGAGGCCTGTTGTGACACAGGCCAGCCGGAGTTCCGACCGGCAAGTCTTGCGACTTGCCAAGCTCGCCATCCGGAGATGGTTTGCGGTGACCCCAACGGGATTCGAACCCGTGCTACCGCCGTGAAAGGGCGGCGTCCTAGGCCGCTAAACGATGGGGCCGTGGATTCGGACTTGCGTCCAAAGCCGACACCCAAGAATAAGGGGCGACACCCCGATATGCCAAACTGAAAAATCCGAGCACTTGCAATCTTTGTTGTTACAGTCGAAATGTTGCTGTTGTGACAAATGTGACATTGGCACGTCTTCGCACTGCATCCACGGGGGACACCGAGAGGAGAGGTCATGGCGCTCGGCGTTGAGTCAGCCACCGCGATGCCCGCTGCAACCGCTTCTGGCCTTCCGCACGGCCGCGTTCGAATCCTGCTCGCAGCACTGCTGTCCGTCCTGCTCGCACTCGTCGTCGCCATCAATGGCGCACCGCAGGTCGCACACGCGGAGGACTACCCCTCCTGGAATGACGTCAAGAAGGCGCGCAACAACGAGGCCGCCAAGAAGAAGGAAATCAGCCGCATCAGCGCGCTGATCAGTCGACTCGAGGCGGAAGTCGCCGCCGCCGAGAAGGTGGCCCGGGAAGCCGGCGAGCGCTACTTTGTCGCCCTCCAGGCTTTCGATGCCGCAGCCTACGAGGCGGAGCAGCTCGACGCGCGGGCCCAGGAGGCCGCGAAGGACGCTGAGGAAGCCACCCAGCGCGCCGGTCTGCTGTTGGCTCAGCTGGGCCGCAGCGGCGGCGTCGACCCGACCCTGCAGCTGATGATGGGTGGCGGCGAGGCCGACACCCTCCTCTACCGCCTCGGCACCATCCAGCAGCTCGGGAACCAGACCTCGAGCATCCTGGACCGTGCCGAAGCGGCCCGGAACACCGCCGAGGCCCTGCTGGAGCAGGCCGAGGTCGCGAAGCAGGAGCTCGAGAAGCTCAAGGTCATCGCCGAGGAAGAGTTCAAGAAGGCGCAGGCCGCGCAGGTCGCCCTCGAGCGCAAGCAGCAGCAGCACGAGCAGACTCTGTCGACGCTGCGCGCCCAACTCTCGGCGCTGCAGAACACCCGCAAGAAGATCGAGGACGCCTACAAGGAGTCCCTGATTGAGAAGGGTGCGCACCCGAGCTTCACCGGCAAGATCAGTGACCAGGGTTGGGCTCGCCCGCTGATCGGTGGCTGGATCAGTGATGTCTGGCGTGCCCGATCGGCCACCCGCTTCCACTACGGCACGGACCTCGCCGCCAGCAAGGGCACCACGATCTACGCTGCTGCCGCGGGCACGGTCATCTACCGCGGCTACAACGGTGGCTATGGCAACCACATCCAGATCCGGCACGTGGATGGCACCATCACCAGCTACTCGCACATCATGAACGGTGGCTTCCTGGTCAGCAACGGCCAGTCGGTGCAGGTCGGTCAGCCGATCGCTCGCGTGGGCTCCACCGGGAACTCGACCGGTCCGCACCTCCACCTGGAGACGCGCGTGAATGGTACGCTGCAGAACCCGCAGACGGTCTTCAAGAAGCACGGCATCACGCTGTAGCGCAGCGAGGCCGCCGGGTCGGTACCTGCGCGACCCTCGCCTCGCCGTCACACAAACGAATCGGGCGCTGCCCGCGGTTCTCCGCGATGCAGCGCCCGATCGACGTGTTCGAAGCGATTAGCCCTGGTAGGCGGCCAGGCCGGCCTGGACGGCGGCCTCAGCGGCCTCGGCGCCTTCCCAGCCCTCGATCTTGGCCCACTTGCCCGGCTCGAGGTCCTTGTAGTGCAGGAAGAAGTGCTCGATCTCGTTGCGGGTCTGCTCCGGGATGTCGTTCAGGTCCTTGATGTGGGCCCAGCGCGGGTCCTTGTGCGGGACAGCGATGACCTTGGCATCCGAGCCGCCGTCGTCAGTCATGTTCAGCACCGCCACCGGGCGGACCTTCACGCCCACGCCCGGGAACAGCGGGTAGTCCAGCAGCACCAGTGCGTCGACCGGGTCGCCGTCGAGACCCAGGGTGTGCTCAAAGTAGCCGTAGTCCGTCGGGTAGACGAAGTTGGTGAACAGCACGCGGTCTAGGTACACGCGACCGGTCTCGTGGTCGATCTCGTACTTGTTGCGGCTGCCCTTGGGGATCTCGATGACGACGTCGTACTCAGCCATGAATGCTCCTAGCGATCTGCTGCGGGGGCCTGCGGGCGAGCGCCCGCGGGAAGTCAGGGATAACGTTACTGGATATGAGTGAACGTCCCCGGCTCTCGCCCGCGGTAGCGGCGACTCGTCGCGTCGTTCGGGACTGCTGGGACGAGGCCGAACTCGCGCCCGGTTCCCTAGTGCTGGTCGCACTCAGCGGCGGTGCGGACTCGCTGGCCCTTGCCGCGGCAGCCGCCTTCGAGGCGGGCAAGCAGGGTATGCGCCTCGGTGCCGTCGTGATCGACCACGGCATGCAGGCAGGGTCCGCGGAGGTCGCGGAATCAGCGGCCGATGCGGCGGGCAGACTCGGCATGGACCCGGTGCTGGTGCGTCGGGTGGTGGTCGGCCAGGACGGTGGCCCGGAGGCGGCGGCCCGCGCGGCCAGGTACGGCGCACTCGTCCAGGCCGCCGACGAGCTCGGGGCGGCCGCGATCATGACCGGCCATACGCTCGATGATCAGGCCGAGACCGTGCTGCTCGGGCTGGCTCGCGGCAGTGGGCCCACCAGTCTGCAGGGCATGCCCGCGATCGCCGCCCTCGACGCTGTCGGGCGACCGGCCGACGAGGGCCTGCCATTGCTGCGGCCGCTGCTCGGTCTTCGGCGCGCCCAGACCGAAGCCGCCTGCGAGGCGCAGGGACTGACCCCCTGGCAGGACCCGATGAACACCGACCCGGCCTACACCCGCGTCCGGGTCCGCAGCACGGTGCTGCCACTCCTCGAGCAGGAACTCGGGCCAGGCGTGGCCGAGGCGCTGGCCCGCACCGCTGAGCTGCTGCGTGAGGATGCGGCCGCACTCGATCAGCAAGTCGAGGAACTGCTCGGCGAGCTGGTGCAGCCCGCGGAGGGGGGCCTCGCCATTCCGGTGGCCGCGCTGGCAGCGAACCCGGCAGCGCTGCGGAACCGAATCATTCGAGCCGTAGCGCGCCTCGAATTCGGCGTCACCTTGAGCCGGGAGCACACCCTCGCGGCCGCGCGCCTGGTGACGCACTGGCACGGGCAGCACGGGGTGGATATTCCCGGTATTAGAGTGGTGCGACAGGGAGCGATGCTGTTTTTCACCACCGCACCGAAGGGCCACACGCTGGCCGTGATCGAGCACGACCACTGACTGTCAAGGAGAGCCTCAGCTATGCAGAGCAGCGACATCGCCGGCGACATTGAAACGGTCCTCTACACCGAGGATCAGATCCAGGCCCGCATCGCCGAGATCGCGAAGCAGATCGACGTGGATTACGCCGGCCGCGAGCCGCTGCTGGTGGGTGTGCTCAAGGGGGCCGTCATGGTGATGGCTGACCTCAGTCGCTCGCTGACCATCCCGATCAACATGGACTGGATGGCGGTGTCCTCGTATGGCGCTGGCACCGTCTCGAGTGGTGTGGTTCGCATCCTGAAGGACCTGGACAGCGACCTGCACGGCCGCCACGTCATCGTGGTTGAGGACATTATTGACTCGGGTCTGACCCTGAGCTGGCTGGTTGAGAACCTGCGCGGCCGCGGTGCCGAGTCGGTCGAGATCTGCGCCCTGTTCCGCAAGCCGGAGGCGGCCAAGATCGAGGTGGACTGCAAGTACGTCGGCTTCGACATTCCCAACCAGTTCGTGATCGGCTACGGCCTGGACTACGCCGAGCAGTACCGCAACCTGCGCGACCTCGCCGTCCTGGCCCCGCACGTCTACAGCTAGATCGTCTGCTGGGGCGAGGCGCCCCGGCCCGGCGATTGCCGACCGCGTTTCGCCGTCGGCAAACATCCGGCATCTGCAAAGGGCTGCTCGGGTAGCCTGAATCAGCACGCCCCACTGCAGAAACGAGGTTGCTCCCAGTGGCTGAGGACACCAAACCGTCCGCAATGCAGCGATTCCTGCGCGGGCCGCTGATCTGGATCGCGATCGCCGTGGCCATTATCGCCCTCGGCTCATCGCTGATTGGCGTGCAGGGGGTGCGCGACATCAGCACCCAGCAGGGCTTGAGCCTGCTGGCGTCCAAGGACGTCGAGGCCGCCAAGATCGTCGATGGCGAGCAGCGCGTTGAACTGACCCTGACCGATGCCGCAGCCAAGCGCGATGGCATGGCCAAGCAGGTGCGGTTCTACTATGTCGAACCGCGTGGCGAGGAAGTGCTTGCCGCCATCACCGCCGCCGAGCCCAAGAACGGCTTCGCGGACGAAGTGCCGCAGCCGAACTTCTTCTCGCAGATCCTGCTGATGATCCTGCCGATCGCGATCATCATCGGCTTCTTCTGGTTCTTCATGATGTCCGGTCGCGGTGGCGACAACCGGATCATGCAGTTCGGCAAGGCCCGGGCCAAGGGCATCAACAAGGAGACCCCGAAGGTCACCTTCGCCGACGTCGCTGGCATTGATGAGGCCCTGGACGAACTGCGCGAGATCAAGGAGTTCCTGGCCGAGCCGGCGAAGTTCCAGGCCGTTGGCGCGCGCATCCCCAAGGGTGTGCTGCTCTACGGTCCCCCCGGCACCGGTAAGACGCTGATTGCGCGCGCCGTCGCTGGCGAGGCGGGCGTGCCGTTCTTCTCCATCTCCGGCTCGGACTTCGTCGAAATGTTCGTCGGTGTCGGTGCCAGCCGCGTCCGCGACCTGTTCGACCAGGCCAAGCAGAACGCCCCGGCCATCATCTTCGTGGATGAGATCGACGCAGTCGGTCGGCACCGTGGCGCCGGTATGGGCGGCGGCCACGACGAGCGCGAGCAGACCCTGAACCAGCTGCTGGTGGAGATGGACGGCTTCGACGCCACCACGAACGTGATCATGATCGCGGCCACGAACCGTCCCGACATCCTCGACCCAGCGCTGCTGCGCCCGGGCCGCTTCGACCGGCAAGTCGCCGTCGATGCACCCGACCTGAACGGCCGCAAGCGCATCCTCGAAATCCACGCCCGCAACAAGCCGCTGGCCGAAGGCGTCGACCTTGAGGTCGTGGCTCGCCGCACGCCGGGCTTCAGCGGTGCGGACCTTGCCAATGTGTTGAACGAGGCGGCACTGCTGACCGCTCGCGCCAACGGCACCGTGATCGACGACCGCGCCCTGGACGAGGCTATCGACCGTGTCATCGCTGGTCCCCAGCGTCGCACTCGTGTGATGAAGGACCAGGAAAAGCTGGTCACCGCCTACCACGAGGGCGGGCACGCCGTCGTTGCCGCGGCGCTGAACCACACCGACCCGGTGACGAAGGTGACCATCCTGCCGCGCGGCCGTGCCCTCGGCTACACGATGGTGCTGCCGACGGAGGACAAGTATTCGGTCAGCCGCAACGAACTGCTTGACCAGCTCGCCTACGCCCTCGGTGGCCGCGTCGCCGAAGAACTCGTGTTCCACGACCCGACCACCGGTGCCGGCAGCGACATCGACAAGGCCACCGCCACGGCCCGCAAGATGGTCACCGAATACGGCATGACCTCGAGCGTTGGCATGGTGAAGCTGAGTTCCGGCTCCGGCGAGGTCTTCCTCGGCCGCGACCTGGGTCAGGGCCGCTCCTACTCGGAGCACACCGCCGAAGTGGTGGACAACGAGGTGCGGGCGCTGATCGAGAACGCCCACAACGAAGCCTGGCAAGTGCTGCAGACCAACCGCGCCGTGCTGGACCGCCTCGCCGAGGCGCTGCTCGAGCACGAGACCCTCGACCAGGCGCAACTCGCCGAGATCTTCAAGGGCATCAAGAAGCTGCCCAAGCGCAAGCAGTGGCTCTCGAGTCCCGACCGCCCAGTGTCGAACAAGCCACCGGTGAAGGTGCCCGCCAAGTCCAGCCCGGACGCGGCTGCTGCCGAGCAGCACGCCTCCGCCGAGAAGGCGACCCAGCAGGCGGCTGCGGCACAGTCCGACGCAGCGTCGGAGCCGCCGGCCAAGCCGGCCCGGAAGAAGGCTGCGCCCAAGACCGCGCCCAAGACCGAGGTTGTGCCGGAGGCGGATGCCAGCCAGTCTGGAACTGCCGCGCCCAAGCGCAGCCGATCGCCGCGCTCGAAGCCGGACGCAGAGTAACCAGGAGGCCGCCGGTGAGCCAGATGGACCGCCGACGTATCGAGGACGCCGTGCGTGAGCTGCTGCTCGGCGCAGGGCTCGATGCTGCCCAGCTCGAGGCTGGCGGTCGCCTCGCGACCACGCCGGGTCGGGTGGCGGACGCGTACGCAGAGTTCTTCGCCGGCCTCGGGGTCAACGCTGCCGACCTGCTGGCGGACTCGGTCGAGGCCGACACCGACGAACTCGTGCTGCTGCGCGGCATCGACTTCCGCTCACTCTGCGAGCACCACCTGCTGCCCTTCAGTGGTGTGGCGCATGTCGCCTACCTGCCGGCGGGCAAAGTGGTGGGGCTGAGTGCGCTGCCTCGCGTGGTCGGCGCCCTGGCCGCGCGCCCGCAACTGCAGGAGCGCCTCACCGAGGAAATCGCTGACACGCTGGTGTCGGGCCTCGGTGCCGCCGGTGTCCTGGTCGTGCTGGAGGCGCACCAGGAGTGTGTCGCGAGCCGCGGCGTGCGACAGCAACGCGCCACCGCCGTGACGCTCGCTGCGCGCGGAGCGCTCGCCGAACCGGCCGCCCGCGCCGAAGTGATGGCCTTGATCGGCGGGGTGGGATGACCGAGCCGCGGACGGTGGAACTGCCCGGCGCCCGCACTCGACTGATGGGCGTGCTCAATGTCACGCCCGACTCCTTCAGCGACGGGGGGCGCTTCACCGACCTCGCGGCGGCGGTGCAGCAGGCCGAGCGACTGGCGGCGGACGGCGCGGACATCCTCGACATCGGCGGTGAGTCCACCCGCCCCGGCGCTGCCAAGATCGACCGCGGCGAAGAGCAGGCGCGAGTGCTGCCGGTGCTGCAGGCGCTGCAGCCGCTGCGGGCGGCCGGCACGCGACTGAGCATTGACACCATGTGGGCCGCGACCGCCCAGGCCGCACTGGCCGCGGGCGTTGACTACGTCAATGATGTGTCCGGGGGGCTGGCAGATCCGGCCATCCTGCGCGTGGTTGCCGACAGCGAGGCGAACTACATCCTGTCGCACTGGCGCGGTCACAGCGCCGAGATGAGTTCGCTCGCGGTCTATACCGACCCGGCTCGTGAGGTCCGTGCCGAGCTGGAGCGGCAACTGGCCGCAGCCCTGGCGGCTGGCATCCCGGCTAAGCGGATCATCCTCGACCCGGGCCTCGGCTTCGCCAAGGACGCGAACCACAACTGGGCGATCCTGGCCGGGCTGGACGAGCTGCGATCCTTGGGCTTCCCACTGCTGATCGGCGCGAGCCGGAAACGCTTCCTGTCCGACTTCACCGCCCCCGGTGCCCCAGCCACCGACCGCGACGCGGCCACCGCGCACCTGACCGCGCTGCTCGCCGGCCAGGTGTGGGGACTGCGCGTTCACGATGTGGCTGGCAGCGCGCAGGCGCTGCGCTTGGCTGAGGCGTTCCGGACCGGGACCGCGCCGGGGACCGAGGCGGACCGCAACGCACCGGCACCGCCGATCGTGCCTTGCGATCGGATCGTGCTGCGCGGCCTGCGTGCCCGCGGCTGGCACGGGGTCTACGAGTTCGAAACCGAGCAGGGCCAAGCCTTCATCGTCGACCTGGACGTGATGACTGACCTCGCGGCGGCGGCTGGGTCCGACGACGTGGCGGACACCATCCACTACGGTGAACTCGCTGATGCGGTCGTGGCCCGCATCGCCAGCGAACCGGTCGCGCTCATCGAGACGCTCGCGGAATCGATCGCCGAGCTGGTGCTCGCCGATGACCGGGCCACCGCGGTGACCGTGACCGTCCACAAACCGGAGGCCCCCATCGCCCACCCCTTTGATGACGTCGCGGTGACCATCCACCGCCAGCGACCGCCGGTGCGGGCCGTGATCGCCCTCGGCAGCAACCTCGGCGATCGCGCCGCGAGCCTGGAGGCTGCGCTCGCCGAACTCGCCACGGATCCCGCGGTGCGCTTGGTGCAGCGCAACGAGCACTGGTACGAGTCGCCCGCGGTGAAACCGGACGGCGTGGATCTGGACGCCCCGCCGTATCTCAACGGTGTCGCCATCGTCGAGACGACTCTCAGCGCCCCCGCCCTGCTGCGCCGACTCCACGCGATTGAGCAGGCCCACGGTCGAGTCCGCCTGGAACGCTGGGGGGACCGCACCCTCGATCTCGACCTGATCGCCTTCGGTGACCTGACGATCGACACTCCAGGCCTGACCGTCCCGCATCCCCGAGCGCAGGAGCGCGCCTTCGTGCTGCTGCCTTGGCTCGAACTCGACCCCGAGGCGGTGCTCCCGGGTGTCGGCGCCGTCGCGGAACTGCTGGGCCATGTTGACGACGCGATCTGGCCGGAGGTGGCCAGCTAATGCGCCGCACCTCGCCGACCATGATCCTGCTCACGATCGCCGGAGGCTTCGGGGTGGGCTGGTTGGTGCAGCTTGGACTGCTGGCCCAGGGGCAACCCGCCTTTGCGCCCGGTCCCGGCCTTGCTGCCGTGCTGGCAGCGCCGGCAGTATTGGCCGTGACCCTGGCCTGGCCGATTCGACGCGGCGTGCGTGCGAGCGTCTCGGTCACGATCGACCCGTTCTATGCGGTTCGCGTGGCCGGCCTCGCAAAAGCGTGTAGCGCGGCCGGCGCACTGTTCCTGGGGGTTGCACTGGGCCTCACGCTGCAGTTGCTCCTGCGGCCGATCATTCCAGGCGAGCTGGTGCTGCATTTGTTGGTCTGTGCGGCTGGTGCCGCAATACTCTTGGTCGGAGGCCTCATCGCTGAGGCGTGCTGCACCTTGCCGCCGCCTGGCGCCGACGCTGGTGCCGAGGGCGCCACCCCGACCGGATCAACCCCGACGGCTGCGGCCCGCGATGCTCGAAGGAGACAGGAATGACGACGGATTCGGCAGAGACCACCCCGGGCGCAGCAGGCGCGGACTCGACCGACCCTGCATTCGTCGTTGACCTGCCGGATGCCTCGTGGCGACCGGTATCGCCGAAGTATGTCTGGGTGCAGCTCGGGTCCTGGCTCATCGTTGCGGTCCTCTTCGCGGTCTTCGCCACACTCTGGCTCCTGCTCTGGCACGGCGTGTATCAAGCGATCGCGCTGTACGTGGCCGCTGGCATCGCGGTGCTCAACATGCCGTTCATCCCTCGCCGGGTGCGCGCAATCGGGTTCCAACTGCGCCCCGACGAACTGCTGTTCCGCAAGGGGCGACTGTTCCGCCGCGAGGTGGCGGTGCCCTACGGCCGTATGCAACTGATCGACGTCCGTCAGGGTCCGATCGCGCGCGGGCTCGGCCTCGCCTCGCTGAAGTTCCTCACCGCCGCGGTCGCCAATGACGTTGAGATTCCGGGTCTGCCGCTCGCGGAGGCGGAGTCGCTGCGTGACGAACTGGTCGCGCTGGCCGAGCAGCGACGGGCTGGTCTATGAGCGAGAGCACCGCTTCGCCGCCGACGCCGCCCGCCGAGCCGCCGGTGGCGCCCCCAGTGGCACCTGCTGCCGAGTTGCCCATTGCACCACCGGCTGAGCCGCCGGTCGCACCGCCACTGACGGAAGTTTCGGATGGCTGGCGACACGTCCACCGGGCCACGCCGCTGCTGCGCGGTGGTGTGTTCATCCTGGCGCTCATCGGTGCCCTCGCCGCGAACCTGCGTGACCGCCTGATCGCGCTGTTCGTTCCTGGCGCCGAGGGCGAGTTCGAGGACGACTTGATCTCGTACCTGTTGAACTTCGGTGCCGCCGTGTTGCTCACCGTCGGCATTGCCGTGCTGGTGCTCATCATCGTCGCCTTTTACCTGAGCTGGCGGATGCGTACCTATCGGGTCACTGCCGACCTGGTTGAGGAGCGCAGCGGCATCATCTTCCGGCAACACCGTCAGGCGCGACTTGACCGGATCCAATCCATCGACGTGGTCCGGCCGACGATCGCGCGTCTGTTTGGCCTGGGACGCGTCAAGTTCGTTGGCGCTGGCCAGGCTGCGCTGGAACTGGCGTATCTGCCCCTCGCTCAGGCTGAGGCACTGCGGATGGAAGTCCTGCAGCGTGCCAGTGGGGCCGGCGCCGGCGACGACCCCGAAGACCTGTCCGAGGCAAAGATCGCGCTGGATCTCGAACACGGCCTTGACCGGGCTGCCGAGCCGAGCCTGCTGCGCGTGCCGAACGGGCGCATCGTGGCGGCCGCCCTGCTGAACCTGCCATTCCTGATTCTGATGGTGGTCGGCATCTCGTTCTTGCTGTACCTGATCCTGGTGCTCGAGAACGTGCGCGGCTGGTTGCCGTTGACCTTCGTCCCAGCCCTGATCGCTGCCGTCGGTTTCGTCGGTAGCCGCATCCTGTCGCAAGCGAACTATCACGTCGTGACCAGCGGTCAGGCGCTGCGGCTGAGTTCGGGCCTGTTGACGCGCCGTAGCGAGACACTGCCACCGGGTCGTGCGCATGCGATCCGGGTGCAGCAGCCGTTGCTGTGGCGTCGCTTCGGCTGGTGGTCGGTGGAGATCACCCGGGCGAACCAGTTGCAGCGATCGAGCGGTGGCCAGTCGCAGGTCTCCCTGCCGCCCGTATTGCCCGTGGGCAGCCGTGAGGACGCCATCCGGATGGTGCAGCTGCTCCTGCCGGAATTGGCGGGGGCGGATGCGGCGCTGTTGGACGGCTTGCTCGGCGAGGGCGGCGGGGGCTATGTCGCCTCGCCGAAGCGGATGCGGATCCGGCGCTGGTTCGGCTTGCACCGTTCCGGAATCCGGGTCGACCGGACGGCCGTGTGGATCCGTTCGGGTGCACTGCGTCGTCGGCTCACCCTGGTGCCGCTGGCTCGCATCCAGTCGGTTGGGCTGAAGGACGGGCCGGTGCTGCGTCGTCAGCATGGGGCTCACTTGGCGGTGCACATTGTCCCGGGTCCCATCGTGCCGCGGATGCGGGCGCTCGACGCGCAGGATGCCGAGCAGATGCTGCTGCAACTGCGCGCCGCGAGCATCCACGGTATTGCGATCGACCGCAGCCATCGTTGGCAGGAGCAGCGCTCGTGACGACGCAAGGCCGGCTCACCGTCGGCATTATCGGTGCGGGCCGCGTCGGGCCCGTGATCGGCGCTGGCCTGGCTGGCGCTGGTCACCACGTCGTCGCGATCAATGCGGTCTCGGACGAGGCCATTGAGCGTGCCGACGCACTGCTCCCCGGTGTGCCGGTGATGAGTGTGCCTGAGGTGGTCGCAGCCGCTGACTTGATCGTGTTGGCCGTGCCCGGCGATCAGTTGCCGGGCCTCGTCAGCGGACTGGCGGCGACCGAGGCCTGGCGGATGGGACAGATCGTGCTGCACACGAATGCCGAATACGGCGTCTCGGTGCTGCGGCCCGCTGCGATGGCGGGCGCGATTCCGCTCGCCCTGCATCCGGCCCTGCAGTTCACCGGCACCAGTATGGACCTGCACAAGTTGCGTGACGCCCGCTGCGCGGTGACGGCGCCGACCGCGGTGCTGCCCATCGCGCAAGCACTGGTGCTGGAACTCGGGGCGGAACCGGTGATTGTCCGCGAGGAGGACCGCCCCGCCTACGCCGAAGCGATCGATACTGCCACCCAGTTCTCGGCCGCGGTGGTGCGGCAGGCGGTGGACCTGCTCGAGGGGATCGGACTGTCCGAGCCTGGCCGCCTGCTCGGGCCGGTGATTCGCTCGGCCGTGGAGGCCACACTGGCGGAAGCCAGCGGGAGTAGGCTCGATCCCAGCGGTGCAGACCAGCCGCAGGAGTAAGTCATGAGGAGTCAGCCCATTCGGGTCATCCACAGCATCGCCGAACTGCGCGAGGCGCTTGCCCCGTTGCGGGCCTCGGGCCGCGTCGCCTTCGTCCCCACCATGGGTGCGCTGCACGACGGCCACATCGCCCTGGTGCGGCACGCGGCCACGATCGCGCAGACCGTGGTCGTCTCGATCTTCGTCAACCCGCTGCAGTTCGGCCCCAGCGAGGACCTGGACCGCTATCCGCGCACGCTGGATGCGGACGTGGCGTTGCTGACGCCCGAGGGCGTCTCGATCGTGTTTGCGCCGAGCCCCGCGGAAATGTACCCGGACGGCGACTTGGCGACCCGCGTGGTGGCAGGGCCCGCGGCTCGCCTCTTTGAGGGCGCGACTCGCCCCGGCCATTTCGACGGCGTGCTCACCGTCGTCGCCAAGCTATTCAACTTGGTCCAGCCGGACGTTGCCGTCTTCGGGCGCAAGGACGCACAGCAGTTGACGCTGATCCGTCAGATGGTGCGCGACCTGTCGATTCCGGTCGAGATCGTCGGCCACGAGACGGTGCGTGAGGCGGATGGCCTGGCCCGCTCCAGTCGCAACCGCTACCTCGGCGACGATGAGCGCCTCGCCGCAGTGACCCTGTCGCGGGCGCTGATCGCCGCGGTCGAGGCCGGTCCCGATGGCGTCGCGCCAGCCCGGGACGCAGCCCTCAAGGTGCTTGCCGGCGAGCCCCTCATTACACTGGACTATCTGAGCATTGTGCACCCCGATACCTTCGAGCCGGTGCCCGATGACTACAGCGGTGACGCGCTCGCTATCGTCGCCGCGAAGTTGGGGACGACGCGTCTGATCGACAACATGTCGGTGCGCGTTGCCGAAAGCCACCGCTGAGCACACCACCGAGTGCTGCAGCTACGAGGGAGCCATCCATGACCGCCGAGCCGCAGGCCGCCGAGCACACCGACGACGAACTGAGCGCGAGTGATCTCGCCGAGCAGCAGCAGGTCCGCCTGGCCAAGCGCGCCAAGCTCCTCGCCGACGGTGAGCAGGCCTACCCGGTCACGCTGCCGATCACACACACCATTGCCCAGGTCCGTGCCGACTGGGGACACCTGCAGGCCGACGAGGTCAGTGGTCAGCAGGTCGGCGTGGCCGGCCGCATCGTGCACCTGCGCAACACCGGCAAGCTGTGCTTCGCCGCCCTCCAGGCCGGTGACGGCAGCCGCATCCAGGCGATGCTGAGCCTGGCTGAGGTGGGTGAGGAAGCGCTCGAGAAGTTCAAGGACATGGTCGACCTCGGCGACCACCTGTTTGTGTCCGGCGAGGTCATCGCCTCGCGTCGCGGTGAGCTGAGCATCATGGCCAACCAGTGGCAGCTGGCGGCCAAGACGCTGCGCCCGCTGCCGAATCTGCACTCCGAACTCGGAGAAGAGTTCCGCGTGCGGCACCGCTACCTGGACCTGATCGTGCGCGAGCAGGCTCGGTCCACCGCCGTCGCCCGCGCCAAGGTGAACGCCTCGCTGCGTTCCACCTTCAGCAAGCACGGCTTCCTTGAGGTGGAAACCCCGATGCTGCAGACGCTGCACGGCGGGGCCGCGGCTCGACCCTTCGTCACGCACTCGAACGCCTTCGACACCGAGCTGTTCCTGCGCATCGCGCCGGAGCTCTACCTGAAGCGCGCCGTTGTCGGTGGCCTTGAGCGCGTCTTCGAGATCAACCGCAACTTCCGCAATGAGGGCGCCGACTCGACCCACTCGCCCGAGTTCGCGATGCTCGAGGCCTACCAGGCCTACGCCGACTACAACGACATGGCTGACCTCACGCAGGAGCTGGTGCAGGACGCCGCGATGGCGATCGCTGGCTCGCACGTGGTGACCTGGGCGGACGGCACCGAGTACGACCTCGGTGGCAACTGGGATCGCATCAGCATGTACGAATCGCTGAGCGAGGCCGCGGGTGTCCAGATCACGCCGGAGACCTCAGTCGAAGACCTGCTGGCCATCGCCGAGCGCGAAGCGGTGCAGGTCAAGCTGCCGACCCACGGCAAGTTGGTTGAGGAACTCTGGGAGCACTTCGTCAAGGGCAGCCTGGTGCGCCCGACCTTCGTGATGGACTTCCCGGTGGAGACCAGCCCGCTGACTCGCGACCACCGCTCCAAGCCGGGCGTGGTCGAGAAGTGGGACCTGTACGTGCGGGGCTTCGAACTGGCTACTGCGTACTCCGAGTTGGTGGATCCGGTCATTCAGCGGGAGCGCTTCGTGGAGCAGGCTCGTCAGGCCGCCCGCGGTGACGACGAGGCGATGGTGCTGGACGAGGAGTTCCTGAAGGCGCTCGAGTACGGCATGCCGCCGTCGGGTGGCATGGGTATGGGCATCGACCGGCTGCTGATGGCCCTCACCGGCCTCGGCATCCGTGAGACCATTCTGTTCCCGCTGGTCAAGTAATGATCAACTGGGTCACGGTCAGCGTCGGAATCGCCTGCTTCGTCCTCGGCGTGGTGCTGCTGATGTTTTGGAAGCAGTACGACCGCTGGTCCCTGGACCAGGTGGCGAAGGTGCGGGGCGAGGAGGCTGCTGAGCGCCTGCGCAGCGGCGGCTCGCGCTTCACCCGAGTGGTGCTGCCGGCGCTGGTGATGCTGGTGCTCGGTGTCCTTGCAGTGGTCTTCGGGCTGTATGGCGTCGGTCCGGCCTAGGCTCGTTCGCCGGGTGACTGCGAATCCGCTCCGCGCAGGCTTAGAGCAGGTTCCGCAGCTCCAGCTGCAGCAGACCCTCTGGCGTCTCACCCAGGTAGCGAACATCCGCCAGCGAGGCGATGACGTAGTCCGCCTCGGGCCGCAACTGGTCCGCTGGGCTCGTCCCCGCGATCGCGACCGTGATGTTCCCGGCAGCTCGACCCGAGCGTAGGCCGGCAACCGCGTCCTCAAACACGAGCCCTGCCGGGGCGTTGGCGGCACGCCGCGAGCCGAGCCGGTACGGTTCCGGGTCCGGCTTACTGCGGGTGACCTGGTTCGCGGTCACCATATGGGCCGGGCGCTGGAGCCCTGCCGCAGCGAGGCGGGCGGAGGCGACCCGCTCGGTGCCGCTGGTGACAATCGCCCAGCGATCGGCCGGGAGCGCGCTGGTGAGGGCGACGCTGCCAGGCAGGAGCACGACGCCGTCTGCCGGGTTCGCCTCGAGGTCTTCGAGGCGGTCGAAGGCCGCCTGCACCTGGTCGGCTGGCAGCAGCGACTCGATGATCGCGCGCGCGGTGCGGCCGTGGAAGTTGTGGTGATCCAGGCGTTCCACTTGGAACTCTTCGGCCCACTGCCCCCAGGCGCGTTCCACGTCCGCGATCGAGTCGATCAGCGTGCCGTCCAGGTCGAACAGCACCTCAGAGACGGTGAGCGTCACGGCAGCGGGCACAGTGGCGTTGGGCACGGCGGGGACTCCTTGAGGGTGAACAGCGATGACTGCGAGAACCCCCCTAACTCGGTATCGCGATCAGTCTATGCGGGGCTCGCTCACGGCGTCGGTTCAGCCCCGCGGCAGTACAGTTGGAGGCGTGGATTACTTCTGGAACGCCGTCTGGTCGCTGACCCCGACCATCATCCTGGGTGCAGCGTTTTGGTACATCATCTGGAGCATCCTCCGGGCGGACCGTCGCGAGCGCGAGGAGTACCTGAAGATTGAGCAGCAGGTCCGCGCGGAGCGTGCCGCGCAGGAGTCTGCCGACCAGCGCTAACCACTCGTTCGGTCGGGCAAAATCCGGCCGACTTGGTCGAATTATCACAAAAAGGTAACGAAATCTGCTCAGGTGTGATTAGCCTGGGCTATGGCCTTCTCAGCAGTTCCCGCCCGCAGCCGTGTGCTGCGGTGGCTGCTGTCCGCGCTCCTGGTTGTCGGCGCCCCGGTGGCGTTGTATCACCTCTCGGTGGAACCCGGAGCCTCGGTCGTGCGCTTCATTTTCAACAATGAACGCGAGGTGTCCACCGGCAAGTGGTCCCCCTACGAACGCCCCGACGTCCAGGTCGATCGCGTCGACATCGCTGTCGACGGTGCCCCGGACACCGCGGTCAACCTGTGGCGACCGGTGAAGGAGAGCAAGCACCTGCGTCCCGTCATCCTCTGGGTGCATGGTGGCGGATTCGTCGCGGGCGACGCCGACTCGGTGGCTGGTTTCAGTGCGGTGATGGCTGCCCGAGGCTACGTGGTCGCCGCCCTCGACTACTCCCTGGCCCCGGAGCACACGTACCCGACCCCGGTCGTCCAGGGCAATGCTGCGCTCGGCTGGCTGCGAGACTTCGTCCGCGACTTCGGTGGCGATCCGCGCAAGGTGATCATCGGCGGCGACTCGGCGGGTGCGCAGATCGCCAGCCAGCTCGCTGCGGTCCAGTCGATCCCTGGTTTCGGCTATGCCATGGGGATCACGCCGGCCCTGTCGACGACTGCGGTGCAGGCTGTGCTGCTGTACTGCGGGTTCTTCGACATGAGCACGGTGGCCAGCACCGGCTTCCCGGCGCTGCGAACCTACCTGTGGTCGTACACCGGGCAGCGGGACTGGGAACGGTTCGACCGGTTGCACGAGTTGTCACTGACCGAGCACCTGAGCGCCTCGTACCCGCCCATCCTGCTCGCCGTCGGCGATGCCGATCCCTTCGCGCCCGAGTCGAAGCGCCTGGCCGAGGTGGCCAAGCGCCAGGGCGTGCAGGTCGAGACCGTCTTCTGGCAGGACCGAGGCCTCGGCCACTCGTACCAATTCGACTACCGCCTGCCCGAGTCCCAAGAGACGCTCACCAGAACGCTGGAGTTCCTTAAGGAGCAGCTGTGAACCCGATCACCCGCCGCATCCTCATTGCCGTCGCCAAGTTGGTTGCCATGGCAGCGATCTCCTGCGCCATCTACGTGGGGCTGGTCGCGTCGGGGTGGTGAGGCAGGGGGCTAGGCGTTGACCGCGGCCGCTTCGGCGTCTTCGGCGGCGATGAACAGCTGGGCAGCCTCTGCGCCGGTCTCAAGGATGTGCTCGCGCGCCAGTCGCTCGGCCCCATCTGGATCGCCAGCGACGACGAGGTCGACGAGCTGCGAGTCCATCCGCAGCCACGCCGTCCCATATTGGCCAGCAATCGCCTCAAAGTAGAACCGCGCGCGCTTCTGCAGGTTCGCCGCAATCGTGCTCAGCAGATCATTCTGCGCCGCGCTGCGCAGCGTCGCTCGCAGCGCAAGGCTTGTCCTAGTCAACTCATCAATCTGGCCGGCCTGCATCGCTTGCTTCCGCTGCACCAGCAGATCACGCATGATGGCGATGTCGGTTTCGGTACGGCGCTCGGCAGCGAGTCGGGCAATCTGGCCCTCGATGGCCGAGCGTGCCTCGAAGAGCTGGCGCAGCTCGCTGAGCGAGCGCTCCCGAACGTAGACGCCGTAGCGTGGACGGATCTCCACCCAGCCGGCCTCGTGGAGTGAGCGCAGCGCCTCGCGTACTGGAATCCGGCTCATCCCGTAGCGTTCGGCAATGTCGTCTGCCTGCAGTCGAGTGGCGGGCAGGAGCACACCGGTGATGATCGCTTCTTCCAAGGCGTCATGCACCTGTTCTGGAAGCGTGCGGTTCCCCACGCCCTGGAGTTCCGGCAACTGCGCGATCGCCTCCGCGGAGGCGGTGATGGAATCTTGCATCAGGCACCCCCTGCCACAACACCGTGATGTATTAGCCCTATGTCATCAGCGATTCTAGGGGTGCCCGTGCTCGCACCCGGGGCGAGGCATGCGAAAAACCCTCGAATCGGCGAAAACGTGACAACTCCCCGCATTACGGTGCCAGGAACTTCAGTGCGGTGAGCGTGTACAGGGCGGCGCATCGCAGCACCTCGTCTTCCTCGGCGTAGTCATCGATCCCGGCCGACAGCGTTGGCTGCGGGCCATAGCAGAGCGCCGGGATGCCGCGAGTGCGCCAGCGGCTGGCGTCGCTCGCAGGCAAGCGCACGGCCGGGGCGGTGTGACTGTAGCCGAGCTCCGCGTTACTGGCCAAGAATGAGGCCACAATCGGTGCGTCGATGCCAGTCCAGTTCGGGTCCCATCCCTTGATGCGGCTTACGGTGACGGTCTCGATGTCAGCGACGGCATCAGCCACCATTGCCTCCACCTCGTCACAGGTCAGTCCTGGCGGGATGCGCAGGTCGACCTCGGCACGGGCCGTGGTGGCTACCTGACCGACGAAGCTGCCAGCCTGCACGGTGCCAACATTCGCCGAGAGGGAGAAGCCAGAGTCCTGTTCGGTGTCGAAGAGTGCGGCCAGTGCAGCAGGCGGGGTTGGGCGCAGACCGTTGAGCGCGTCGATGGCGAGGGTGGCCGCCGCGATACGGGCCGACGCTGAGCGACCGAGGGTGACCGCGGAGGAGTGGCCGGCCTCGCCAGTGGCCTCGATCGCGAGCCAGAGGACGCCCTTCTCGCCGATGCCGATGCGACGGAAACCAGGGCCCTCACCGCAGAGCATGGCGTCTCCTCGGAATGCCGGTTGCTCGACGAGGTGGGCTGCCCCATTGGGCCCGAAGACGACTTCGTCGCTGACCGCGGTGAACGTGACCTTGCCGACCCATTGGTCGCGGTGTCGGTGCAGGGCACCCGCCGCGAAGGTCATTGCAGCGACCGCGCCCTTCATGTTGCCCATGCCCAGGCCGTACAGGCGGCCGTCCTTGCGCGTGAGTTGCCACGGATCAACGCTCCAGGCTGACTCGTCCCCGGCCGGCATCGTGTCCTGATGCACGTTCAACAGTAGGTGGGGGCCGGGACGACCGGAGTCGATGACCGCAATCACGTTCGGCATGATGTCGTTCACCGTGATGGTGGTTGGCTCGAGGCCGTGCTCGCGCAGCGTGCGCGTAACAATCTCGGCCACGGCGCGGGTATCACCCTCGGGGTTCACGCTGTGGGCAGCGACGAGCTCGCTGCTGAGGGCGACGAGGTCCTCGCGGGCAGCCTCGACTTCGGCGCGGATCGTTTCGGTGATGCTCATGCGACTCCATCTGCTTGGCGCCGACGCCAATCGGCGTGGGCATAAGGCGAACCTGCTCGGATGCCTGCGGCGACGACCGCGCCAAAGAGGTTGTCGCCGCGTTCTTTGACTTCGATGCGGTGGCCGAGTGCCGCCAGCGTTCCGGTTGCGGGGTGGTCGTCCTCGACCAGGAGGGAGCCCGATTGGCTGCGCCAGCGCGGTCGGGCAATCGCCTCAGCCAGCGTCAAGTCGCGGAAGCGCTCGCTGATCAGCACTTGCAGCAGCGTCTGCACCTGCCCGTCAGCCCCAGGGGTGGCGATGGCGTGAGCGGTGCCATCGGCATCGATCAGCATTGCGGGCGCAAGCGTGTGTACTGGATAGCTGCTCGGGGCAGGGGCATTGTCGCCGTTGGTGAAGCCAGCAGCCCGATTACCAAGCACGATGCCGAGCTCGGGCACATAGACCGCGGAGCCGAAGTCGTCGAAGACGCTGATCAGCGAGGAGACGGTCAGCCCGTCCGCATCCACGGTCGCCACGCCAGCGGTGTGCAGATATGCACGCGGACCGCCGCGGTTCGAGGCGCGCTCGGTCGACACGTCCAAGTCCACCTTGAGCAGGTCTGTGCGGGCGTTCACGCTGTCTCGGTAGCCGAATGCTGCAGCTGTGGCCTCAACGGCGAGGTGGTCCAGGTCGCTCAGTGCTGATTGCCGATCCAGCCACTGGGCTGCCATCGCCAGCAGTACACCCTGGGTGGGGGACGGTTGCACCTGCAGCGTGCGCGCTCCCCAAGCCACCGAGCGCGGCGTATTGACCAGTGTCTGGTGCTGATGCAGGTCGGCCACATCCAGCGTTCCGCCGTGGCTCCGCACCGCGCGGACGATGGCCTCGGCGCCGTCGTGATAGAAGGCATGGGCACCGTCGCTGGCGATCGCCTGCAATAGCGCGGCAAGTTCCGGCTGATGCCAGATGTCGTCTGTGTGCAGTCCCAGCAGTGCCCAGGCCTCGCCACCATAGCGCAGCAGCCGTTCACGCTGCTCGTTCAGCGCCTTCATCAGCGGTACATCGACGCGGCTCTCTTGGGCCGCAGCGATCGCCGGTGTCAGGAGCGTGGCCAGTGGCAGGGTGCCCCAACGCTCGTGCAGCGTCATCCAGCCGTCGACGAGACCTGGCACAGTGACGGAGTTGCCACCATCAGTGGTGTACGGGGGTGCAAACGCGGCGGGGCTGAGGCCGACGCCGTTGATGGCGGTGGTGGTACCGGCCTCGTGCACGAGGGCGAGGACGTCTCCACCGAGGCCGGCCGCCTGCGGCATGAGGACACAGATCATGGCTTGTGCCGCAACTGCAGCATCGACGGCGTTGCCGCCAGCACGCAGGATATCGAGGCCGACTTCGGTCGCGCGGGGGTGTGCAGCAGCGACTGCACCGCCGGACTTGGCTTCACGAGCCGAAGACGTTTCCAATGTGTGCCTCCGGTGAAACATGCTGGTAATAGGGGTCTGTATAGATTATAAAAGATAACACTCGGACCGACGAAGTGTTCCGGGACTCACACCAAGCAGGAGGATCCATGAAGATTCACCGCAGCACAGGGCTTGTGGCCGCGGCCGCAGCCTTGCTCCTTGTGTCTGGCTGCGCGATTGAGGCTGGTCCAGCCGAGCCCGCGCCGCCGCAGGAAAACCGACCGGGTGCCCCCCTCACCACCGGGTTTGCGCAGGAAGTCCTTGACGCCTGCACCGTGTCCTCGCCCACCCTCGACGCGATCCGCCAGCGTGGCACGCTGCAGTGGGGCATCGGCGTTTCCCCGCCCTTCGGCTTCAAGCAGGCCGATGGCGAGTGGGCCGGCGTTGAGGCAGACAGCGCCCGCGAGCTCGCAGCGCTGCTCGGCGTCAAGGTTGCCATCCAGGACTACGACTACGGCGTGATGACTGCCGCGATCACCTCTGGCAAGGCCGACATCCTCGGAGCCCAGCTGTTCAACACGGAAGAGCGACGCAAGGTCGTCGACTTCAGCGACTACTACTACCTGTCGGGTCAGCTGTTCTACGTGCTGGAAGACAGCCCGTACCAGACCATCGACGACCTGAACCAGGACGGCGTCCGCTTCGTCTATGGCACCGGTAACGCGCAGAAGGAAATCGCCGAAAAGTACATCCCGAAGGCGAGCATGAGCGACGCTCCGCTGCGTGGCCAGCTGCTGCTGTACGAATTCCTCGCATCGAACCAGGCTGACGTCTCGATGGTGGAGGCTGCGCCGATGGCAGTGCTGAAGAAGCAGTACACCAACCCGCAACTTGCCGCGATCGGTCTGAATGGCCGCGTCACCACCGAGAACCCGGCCGACGCCGACGTGATCGACCCGTTCGAGGTTGCCTACGGCCTCCCGAAGGGTGACGAAGCCTGGAAGTCCTGCGTCAACACCTGGGTCGGTGAGGCTCGCGAGTCCGGTCGTATGACCGACCGCATCCAGTACTGGCTCGACGACGCACAGAAGTAAGCGGAACGGAAGAACAGACAGATGATCCTGAACGGACCGATGGCTCGGTACGACTTCAACTTTGACTGGGTTGGGGAGGCGATGCCGATCTTCCTACGGGCGGCCTTGCTCACCATCCAGATCCTGCTGTGGTCGGCCGTCATTTCGATCGCTGTCGGTCTGGTTGCTGGCCAGCTGCTCGCCTCGCGTCATACGTGGCTGCGCTGGCCAGCCAGGATCTATGTCGACTTCTTCCGACTCACGCCGATCCTGTTTCAGATCGTCGCAATTTTCTTCTTGTTGCCGATGCTGTTCGGCATCCACCTGCCGGCCTTCACCAGTGGCGTGATCGCACTGAGTCTGAACTACGGCGCATTCTTCGCCGAGATCTTCCGGGCCGGTGTGCAGTCGGTGGACAAGGGCCAGTGGGAAGCGGCCGCCTCGATGGGTATCTCACGGATGCGCACCCTGCGCCGCATCATCTACCCCCAGGCGCTGCGTCGGATGCTGCCGCCGATCGGCAGCATGCTGATCAGCCTGACCAAGGACACCAGCCTCGTGTCGGTGATTGGTGTGGCCGAGCTATTCAACACCGCCCAAAACGTTGGTGCATCCACGTTCCGGCAAATCGAAGTGCTGCTGTTCGTGTCGCTGATGTACCTGATCATCAACCTGCCGCTGGCCGCCTACGCCGAGCGTCTGAACCGGAGGATGAACATTGCACGCTGACGCCGTCACCATGGTGGAATCGACCGAACCGGTCATCCGCGTCCAGAACCTCCGCAAGAGCTATGGCCAGCGCGAAGTGCTCAAGGGCATCGACCTGGACATTCAAGCCGGTGAAGTGGTCTGCATCATCGGTCCCTCTGGCAGCGGCAAGTCCACACTGCTGCGTTGTCTGAACCACCTCGAGGTGCCCACCTCTGGCATGGTCTCGGTGCACGGGCGCGACTTGAACTGTACTCCTAAAGAACTGGCCGAGATCCGTCGCGGCATCGGCATGGTCTTCCAGCACTTCAACCTCTTCCCGCACATGACCGTGCTGCAGAACGTGATGGAGGGGCAGCTCTCGGCGCTGGGGCGCAGTAAGGAAGAAGCCAAGCGGACTGCGTTGGAGAAGCTTGCCGAGGTCGGCCTTGCCGACCACGCCGAGAGCAAGCCGTCCAACCTCTCCGGCGGCCAGCAGCAGCGCGTCGCAATCGCGCGCAGTCTCGCCCTCGGCCCGGACGTGATGCTCTTCGATGAGCCCACGAGTGCGCTCGACCCCGAGCTGCGTGCTGAGGTGCTGGACACCATGCGCCGACTGGCAGCCGCCGACCGCACCATGGTCGTCGTCACGCACGAGATGGGCTTCGCCCGCCTCGTGGCTGACCGGGTCGTCTTCATCGACGGTGGCGTGATCGTCGAGCAGGGAGATCCGAAGCAGTTGCTGACCAAGCCCCGAACTGAGCGCCTCCAGCGCTTCCTGAACCTCGTGCTGTGGGGCGAAGGCTAACCGCCACCGCTCCCTCCAGAACGACCCCACAGAAACCAACCAAGGAGTCACCCCCCAATGACTGACACCGCACTGGATGCATCTGCGCAGCACGACCTGCTCCGCATGATGATCCGTATTCGACGTTTTGAAGAGAAGCTGGGTGTGCTCTTCAAGCGCGGCAAGCTGCCGGGCTTTGTGCACCTCTACGTCGGTGAAGAAGCGATCGCCACCGGCGCCTGTGCCGCGCTGCGTGATTCCGACCGCATCACCTCGACCCACCGCGGTCACGGTCACGTGCTCGCCAAAGGCGGCAGCGTGGACAAGATGATGGCCGAGCTCTTCGGTCGCGTCGACGGCTACTGCCGCGGTAAGGGCGGCTCGATGCACACCGTCAGCTTCGAGCTGGGCATCATGGGCACCAACGGCATCGTCGGTGGTGGTATCCCGATCGGCACCGGTTCCGCCTGGGCCGACAAGCACTTCGGTCGCGACAACGTCACGGTGGTCTTCTTCGGTGATGGTGCCTCGAACCAGGGTGTGTTCTTCGAGTCGATGAACCTCGCCGCCATTTGGAAGCTCCCGGTGATCTTCGTCTGCGAGAACAACGGCTACACCGAGTGGACCCCCACTGAGCAGCTCACCGCCGGAAAGATCGCTGAGCGTGGCACGCCGATGGGTATCCCGGGCTACCAGATCGACGGTAACGACGTCGAAGAGGTCTACAACACAGTTTCCGAGGCCGTTGCCCGCGCACGCGCTGGCGAGGGCCCGACGGTGATCGAGGCGCGCACCTACCGCTGGCACGGCCACAACGAGGGTGAAGAGGCATTCGCCGGTGACTACCGCCCGAGTGAGGAGCAGGCCTACTGGCGCTCCATCGAGCCGATTCAGCGCTACGCCGAGCGTCTCATCGCTGCCGGCGTCCTGACCGAAGAGCAGTGGAAGGCGATCGACGAGGAAGAAATCGCCGCCGTCGAGGCATCCGTCGAGTTCGCCGAGCAGAGCCCCTTCCCGGACCCGGAAGAGGCCCTGGAACACGTGTTCGCAGCAGTAGCAGAGGAGAGCCGCGCATGAGCGCCGCAACGGAAGAACGGTCTATCTACTTCATCCAGGCGATGCAGGAGGGCCTCGCGGCCGCGATGACCGAGGATGAGTCGGTCGTTGTCCTCGGCGAGGACGTCCAGCGCTCGGTCATCGGTGCAACCCGTGGCCTGGTCGAGCAGTTTGGTGAGCAGCGCGTGGTGAACACCCCCATCTCGGAGGCAACCTTCATCGGCGCCTGTGTTGGTGCCGCCGCTGCCGGTATGCGTCCGGTGGTGGACCTGATGGTCGGCTCCTTCTTCTATGTGGCTATGGACCAGTTGGCCAACCAGGCCGCCAAACTGCCCTACATGTCGGGTGGTCAGATCAGCCTGCCCATTGTGTACTTCACCGCAACGGGGCCGAGCGGTTCGGGTGCAGCCCAGCACTCGGAGAACCCGCACCCGATGCTGATGAACGTGGCAGGCCTCAAGATCGTCATGCCCTCGACTCCGTATGACGCCAAGGGCCTCATGCTCTCAGCAATCCAGGACCCCAACCCGGTGGTTTACATGCAGGACTTCGTCCTTGGCGGCACCAAGGGTGTCGTTCCGGCCGAGGCCTACACGGTGCCGATCGGCGTCGCCGACGTAAAGCGTCAGGGTACGGACGTGACCGTGGTCGCCATTGGTGCAACGGTTCCGCGGGCTCTCCGCGTTGCCAAGAAGCTTGAGGCCGAGGGCATTTCGGTTGAGGTGGTTGACCCGCGTAGCCTCGCTCCGCTGGACATGGACACCATCCTGACCTCGGTGGCGAAGACCGGACGTCTGGTGGCGGTGGACTCGGCTCGCCTCACCGCTTCGGCGGCGAGCGAGATCGTGGCCCGCGTCGTCGAGACCGGCTTTGACCTGCTGAAGTCTGCCCCGCAGCGCGTGGGTTGGGAAGACGTCCCGATTCCGTTCTCGCCGGTGCTCGAGCAGCGCTCGCTGGTCTCCGACGAGGACATCCGTGCGGCCATCATTCGCACGCTGCAGGACAAGTAAGTCAGGAAACGAGGAACACCATGGAAGTACTGCTGCCCAAGTGGGGTATGACGATGCAGGAGGGCGTGATCTCGTCCTGGTTGGTCAAGGTCGGTGACACCGTGACCGAGGGCCAGCCCATCTGCGAGGTCGAGACCGAGAAGGTCGAGGCCGAGGTTGAGGCCCCCGGTAACGGTGTCGTGCTCGAGCTGCTCGTTGCCGAAGGTGAGACCGCTGAGGTCGGCTCCGTGATTGCTCGACTGGGATAACGCATGACTACTGTGCCGTTGAGTCGGATGAGGAAGGCCGTGGTGCGGACGGTCATCGCCAGTGCGGCAATGCCGCAGTTCTCACTGGCGCAGGACATCCCAGCAGAGGTGGGGGGGG
>JAEZHW010000040.1 GCA_023436775.1 Actinomycetes bacterium | reverse complement strand
GGGCGGGGGGGGGGGGGCCTGGGGCCGCCCCCCCCACTGCTGTGCTCGCCCTCCGTCGAGCACACTTGCGTGGGGTGGCTAGAGCACGTGCAGCGCCGTGGCGCGCCAGCGGCCGTCGAGACCTTCCAGGCGGATTGCCAGGGCACGAGTACGGGCTCGGCCATGCACCATCACGGTGGCTTCCACAACGCCGTCACGCGGCTCACACCGCAGGATTCGGCCGATGCTGAACACCGGCTGCACCGCAGCTTCTTTGCGCGCCTCGCGGGCACGTGCGGCGAGCACGACGCGGCGCAGCAGGTGCTGGAACACGTTCTGATGCAGCCAGCGCGAGAGCTGTTCCAGTTCCCGCACGCCGGCGAGCACCTCAATCACGCAGCGGCTCAGGTTCTGCAGCAGGATGGTCGGGTCGGGCAGGTCGTGGCTGCTGGTCGGCTGTGCGCCGAAGAAGTCTGCGTCGCTCATGCGGCGTGGTCCGTTCGAGGTGCGGCTGCGCTTCGTCGCGCTGGTGCGTGCCACTGGAGTCAGTAGTGGTGCCCGCGGTGCAGCCTGTTGCGGCGTGGCATGGTCGCGGTCCAGGACCCGTGCGGTCGCCGGTGCTGAGCGCTGGCCCGCCCCGATGGCTGGCGTGATCGCTGCATTCATTCGTATCCCCCCAAGTGAATGTAGAGCCTCGCTCAGATTGGCACAGGAAATACGCGAGTCAAGCCCAGATTTTGAATCTGTGGATAACTTCCGAGGCCATGCCAGGTGGCCCCCTAGCGTGTGCGCATGCGCTGGGAGAGCCTGTTTGAGGACTTGGAATCGCAATGGCATGCCCAGCAGGCCGCGGATGAGGCCGGGCGTGCGCTCGAACAGCAGCGCTACCTCGAGGCGCAGACCAGCCTGCGTGACCGCCTGGCGGCGCTCGCTGACGCTCAGCGGCGGGCGGTGCTCGAGTGCTCCCTCGTCGATGGCAGCGCGGTGACGCTGCGCCTCGAAGCCGTCGGCGCGGACTGGCTGGTGGGCGATCGCATCGGTCCTGGGCTGGGGCGGCAGATGGTGCTGCCAATCGCGGCCATCGCCTCGCTGACTTCGGATGCATGGTTCGACGAGGCGCACCCGGCACCCAGCCCGGATCCATCCCGGCCACCCGGCCTGCAATCGCGGATGGGCCTGGCCTTCGTGCTGCGCGATCTGGCGAGGCGGCGCGTCCCCGTGGCGCTCGCGACCCGAGGGGGCCTGCTTGCCGGGCTGATCGATCAGGTCGGCCAAGACCACTGCGCGGTGGCGCTGCGCTCCGCGGGAGGGGAGCAGCCGGCGCGGGCCGCGCGTGGTGACGCGGTCGTGCCGTTCGCGGCGCTGCTGTGGGTTGCGGTGGCCGAGTACTAGGCGTGCCGAGCCGTCGCCGGGATCACTGGTCGGCCACACGCCGACGACCGGATCGTGAGCCGCACTCGGTCCGTGCGCGACACGCCGAACGACACGCCGAAGGCTGTGGATTGAACAAAATTTCTTTGAGCACGGGCGACTTGCCTGACATTCCGGGCAGTGTCAGTGGTTTGCCCCAGAATCTGGGGAAAGAGCTGCGGATAACCGGCCCCAAACATGTGCACAACCTTGTGGAAAACATGTGGACGACCTGTGCAAAATCACACGCGTGTAGTTTTCTCGAAAACACAGCATCTAGTGGTGATGGATTTCTCGGACACTATATGTAGTATCGAGTGACGCGGATGAGCCCCGGGCTGCAACCGCAGATATTTACCCCACAAGAGCGCCATTGTGGCCGGAAACAACCCCGGATCACAACGGCTCGGAACAGGTACAGGAGCGAGCAGATGGCAGTTACCGTCTACACCAAGCCCTCGTGCGTGCAGTGCACCGCGACCTACCGTGCGCTCGACAGCAAGGGCATCGAGTACGAAGTGCTCGACGTCTCCACCGACGAGCAGGCCCTCGAGACCGTCAAGGCCCTCGGCTACCTGCAGGCTCCGGTCGTGATCGCCGACGGCGAGCACTGGTCGGGCTTCCGTCCGGACAAGATCGACGAGCTCGCCGGCCGTCTCGGCTAGTTCGTCAGAAACGTCCGCCATGTCGGCGCTGGTCTACTTCTCCAGCGTCTCGGGGAACACCCACCGGTTCATCGAGACGCTGGGGCAAGCAGCGGACCGGATCCCGCTGCGGGCCAGCGACGCCCCCCTCACGGCGACGGACCCCTACGTCCTCGTCTTGCCTACCTATGGTGGCGGTGATGGGCACGGCGCTGTGCCCAAACAAGTCATCAAGTTCCTCAACGACGAACACAACCGGTCATTGATCCGGGGCGTGATCGTCAGCGGGAACACCAACTTTGGGGCCGCCTACGGACTGGCCGGAGACATTGTCTCGGCCAAGTGCAAGGTGCCCCTGCTGTATCGCTTTGAACTATTCGGCACGCCGGATGACGTGCAGCGCGTGAACGAGGGATTGGAGAAGTTTTGGCTTCAGCAGTAACGGCAACCGCACGGTCGGAGGCCACGGAGATTACGCCGGCGACTGGCCTGGACTATCACGCCCTCAACGCGATGCTGAACCTCTACGACGCAGAGGGGAAGATCCAGTTCGACAAGGACCGCGAGGCGGCGAAGCAGTACTTCCTGCAGCACGTCAACCAGAACACGGTGTTCTTCCACAACCTCAAGGAACGCCTCGACTACCTGGTTGAGAAGGAGTACTACGACCCGGCCGTCCTCGAGCAGTACTCCTTCGAGTTCATCCAGCAGCTCACTGACCTGGCCTACTCCAAGAAGTTCCGCTTCCAGACCTTCCTGGGCGCCTTCAAGTTCTTCACCTCGTACGCGCTGAAGACCTTCGACGGCAAGCGTTACCTCGAGCGCTTCGAAGACCGCGTGGTGATGTGTGCCCTCGCCCTCGCCGAGGGCAACGAGACTCGCGCGATCGAGTACGTCGAAGAGATCATCTCGGGCCGCTTCCAGCCAGCCACGCCGACCTTCCTCAACACCGGTAAGGCGCAGCGTGGCGAATTGGTCAGCTGCTTCCTGCTGCGTATTGAGGACAACATGGAGTCGATCTCGCGCGCGATCAACTCCTCGCTGCAGCTTTCGAAGCGCGGCGGCGGTGTTGCCCTCTCGCTGTCGAACATCCGTGAGGCCGGCGCCCCGATCAAGCAGATCGAGAACCAGTCCTCGGGCATCATCCCCGTGATGAAGCTGCTGGAAGACTCCTTCAGCTACGCCAACCAGCTCGGTGCTCGCCAGGGTGCTGGCGCGGTGTACCTGAGCGCACACCACCCGGACATCATGCGCTTCCTCGACACCAAGCGCGAGAACGCGGACGAGAAAATCCGCATCAAGACCCTCTCGCTCGGTGTGGTCATCCCGGACATCACCTTCGAGCTGGCCAAGAACAACGAGGACATGTACCTCTTCAGCCCGTACGACGTCGAGCGCGTCTACGGCATCCCCTTCGGCGACATCCCGCTGACCGAGAAGTACCGGGAACTCGTCGATGATGCGCGCATTCGCAAGACCAAGATCAACGCGCGCGAGTTCTTCCAGACCATCGCCGAACTGCAGTTCGAGTCGGGCTACCCCTACGTCGTGTTCGAAGACACGGTGAACCGGGCCAACCCAATCAAGGGTCGGATCAACATGTCCAACCTCTGCTCGGAGATTCTGCAGGTCAACACGCCGACCACCTACAACGAGGACCTCTCGTACAAGCAGATCGGTAAGGACATCAGCTGCAACCTGGGCTCGATGAACATTGCGCTGTCGATGGAATCGCCGGACTTCGGCAAGACCGTCGAGACCGCGATTCGTGCCCTCACCGCAGTGAGCGACATGAGCCACATCTCCTCGGTGCGCTCCATCGAGGACGGCAACGACAAGTCGCACGCCATCGGCCTGGGCCAGATGAACCTGCACGGCTTCCTCGCTCGTGAACACATCTACTACGGCTCCGAAGAGGGCGTCGACTTCACGAACATCTACTTCTACACCGTGACCTACCACGCGATTCGGGCCTCGAACCTGATCGCGAAGGAACGCGGCGTAACCTTCGAAGGCTTCGAGGACAGCAAGTACGCCTCGGGCGAGTTCTTCGACAAGTACACCGAGCAGGTCTGGGAGCCGGCCACGGCCAAGGTGAAGGAACTGTTCGCGCACTACAACGTGCAGATCCCGACCCAGGAGGACTGGGCCGCGCTCAAGGCGAGCGTGCAGCAGTACGGCATCTACAACCAGAACCTGCAGGCCGTCCCGCCGACCGGCTCGATCTCGTACATCAACAACTCGACCTCGTCGATCCACCCGATCGCCTCGAAGATTGAGATCCGCAAGGAAGGCAAGCTGGGTCGCGTGTACTACCCGGCCCCGTTCATGACGAACGAGAACCTGGAGTACTTCCAGGACGCCTACGAGATCGGCCCCGAGAAGATCATCGACACCTACGCCGCTGCGACCCAGCACGTGGACCAGGGCCTGTCGCTGACGCTGTTCTTCAAGGACACCGCCACCACCCGCGACATCAACAAGGCCCAGATCTACGCATGGCGTAAGGGCATCAAGACGATCTACTACATCCGCCTCCGCCAGCTCGCCCTCGAAGGTACCGAGGTCGAGGGTTGCGTGAGCTGCATGCTGTAACCGGTGCGGCGGGCCTCGCGCCCGCCCCACCCACAGCAGGGAACAGACTCGAGACAGAGGGAACACTCCGACGATGACCGAAAAGGTGCAACTGGTCCAGCGCGTCCACGCGATCAACTGGAACAAGATCCAGGACGATAAGGACGTTGAGGTCTGGAACCGCCTCACCGCCAACTTCTGGCTGCCCGAGAAGGTGCCGCTGTCCAACGACGTGCAGTCGTGGGCGACGCTGACACCGGCCGAGCAGCAGCTGACGATGCGCGTGTTCACCGGCCTCACCCTGCTGGACACGATCCAGGGCACCGTCGGTGCGGTCTCGCTGATCCCGGACGCGCTCACCCCGCACGAGGAAGCGGTGTACACCAACATCGCCTTCATGGAGTCGGTGCACGCCAAGAGCTACTCGTCGATCTTCTCGACGCTCTGCTCCAGCAAGGAGATCGAGGACGCCTTCCGCTGGTCGGTCGAGAACCCGAACCTGCAGCGCAAGGCCGAAATCATCCTGAAGGACTACCACGGTGACGAGCCGCTGAAGCGCAAGATCGCCTCGACGCTGCTGGAATCCTTCCTGTTCTACTCGGGCTTCTACCTGCCGATGTACTGGTCCAGCCACGCCAAGCTGACCAACACCGCCGACATGATCCGCCTGATCATCCGCGACGAGGCGGTGCACGGCTACTACATCGGCTACAAGTACCAGCGCGGGCTGGAACTGGTCGACCAGGCCAAGCGCGACGAGCTGAAGGACTACACCTTCTCGCTGCTGTACGAACTGTACGACAACGAGGTGCAGTACACCCAGTCGCTGTACGACGCAGTCGGTCTGACCGAGGACGTCAAGAAGTTCCTGCACTACAACGCCAACAAGGCGCTGATGAACCTCGGCTACGAGCCGATGTTCCCCAGCAGCGTCACCGACGTGAACCCGGCGATCCTGTCCGCCCTCTCGCCGAACGCCGACGAGAACCACGACTTCTTCTCCGGCTCAGGCTCCTCCTACGTCATCGGCAAGGCCGTTGCCACCGAAGACGAGGACTGGGACTTCTAGTCCGGACCACTTGCGAACGCCGCGTTCCACCGTCGGGTGGGCGCGGCGTTCGGCATTCCGCGGCGGAGGGCATGCTCTGGCGCGGCGCGGTGCGCGTCAGTCCGGCCGGTCGAGGTAGCGGCTGGCGTCGGTACGGTTGCGCAGCGCCTGGATGACGGCGGCCATGTCGTGGCTGGCGTTGCCGAGCACCACCGCCTCGGCGTAGAGGTCGGTGCACACGTCGATCAGCGGGCTGGCGTTGCCGGTGCGCAGCGCCTGGCTGCGGATCAGGCGGCTGTTCTTCAGCACGTCTGGAATGGCCGCGTGCGGGGCCCAGTCCTCGGCGGCGAGCTTCGCCCCCTTAGCGCGCGACACGGCCGAGGCCATCGGGCCGGCATCGAGGACCTGCCGCAGGATGTCTGCAGCGACGCCGTTCTCCTCGGCGAAGTGGAAGGCTTCGGCGAGACCGGTCACCAGGGTGATCAGGAAGGTGTTCACTGCCAGCTTCGTCTTCAGCGCGCCCGGGACCGGGCCGCAGCGGACGATAAGGGAGCTGGTCGCCTGCAGCAGCGGCTCGACGAGGTCGAGGGCAGTCGGCTCGCCCGAGAGCATGGTGATCAGGGTGCCGTCGATCGCGGGTTGTCGGGATCCCGACACCGGCGCCTCGACGTAGCTGCCACCGGCATGCCGGATGCGGTGCGACAGCTCGGCCGAGTACGCGGGGGTGACGGTGCTCATCAGCACCACGGTGCGGCCCTGGAACTGCATCGTGCCGTTGAAGTCCAGCACCTCGTCGATGGCTGCCTCATCCGAGAGCATCAGGAACACGATCCGGGCCCGTTCGAATACCGCCCGCGGAGACTCCGCGACTAGGGCACCGGCCTCGGCGAGCGGCAGGCAGGCCGCGCGCGTCCGGTTCCACGCGATCAGGTGGCGCTGCCGCAGCAGGTTCGCGGCGATCGCGGCCCCCATCATGCCCAGGCCGATGAAACCGATCGGGTGGGCGTCAGTGGGATCGGTCCGGGCGGGCACATCGCGGACGGGGTTCGGGGCGGGCATGGGTGCGGCCTCCTGGCTGGATGCGGGACTCTGTGCGGCGCGGACCGAGGCGGGTGCGCCACCCGGTCACGGTTGCGATCCTTTCGCCGGAGGCACCTGGCGCAGTAGGGCCAGTTGGAGTAAACCGGACTCATGGTGTCGTCGGCTGGGCCTCGTCTCTCTGCCCGCAGCCTGCTCGGGCTCGTTGGGGAGCTCGATCCCGCGCGCCCGGCCTATGAGGCGCTGGCGGAGCGGGTGCGGCTGCTGGTGATGGATGGCCGCATCCCGGTCGGCACTCGGCTGCCATCCGAGCGGGCTCTGGCCGCCCAGGCCGGACGCAGTCGCACCACGATCGTGGCCAGCTACCAGGCACTGCGCGAGGCCGGGTACCTGGTCAGCCACCAGGGGTCGGGCAGCCGCGTGGTGTTGCCCGAGGCCGCCTCGAGCCGAGTGGTGCGCAGCGTCGACTTCGCCCGCGCCGTGCCGCCGCCGGTCGCCGGCTTGCAGGAATTGTTCGCGCAGGTGGGGGAGCACCTCGTCGCGGCCCTGGATGGGCCGGGCTTCGACCTGCAGGGCAACCGTGCGCTGCGCGCTGCGATTGCGGACCGATACACCGCGCGAGGCCTGCCGACGAGCCCGGACCAGATCATGGTGACCATGGGCGGGCAGCATGCGATCGCGCTGACTGCCCACACCTTCCTGCGGCGAGGCGATGTCGCGCTGATCGAGGCCCCGACCTACCCGCACGCCTACGAGGCACTGCAGCGCGCCGGTGCCCGCCTGGTGACGACTCCGGTGACGACGACGGGCTGGGACATCGACCACCTCGTCGAAACCGTGACCACGGCGAGGCCGCGGCTGGCGTACCTGATGCCGGACTTTCAGAACCCGACCGGTGCCTCGATGCTGCCGGCGTATCGGGCGCGCATTGCGGAGGCGGCTGCGCGCAGCGGCACGCTGCTGGTCATCGACGAGACGACGGCGGAACTCAACATCGACCGGCCGTGGGACGACGGGCCCGTTGCCCGCTACGCGCCGCGTTCCGCCGCGGACGAGGGCGGGATGATCACGATCGGATCGCTGAGCAAGTCGATTTGGGGTGGCCTGCGGCTGGGCTGGATCCGGGCCGAGGCGGCTTTGATCCGCCGCCTCGTGCTGGCCCGGCCGGCCGGTGACCTGGGCACGCCGCAGATGGAGCAAATCCTGGGAGAGCGGATTGTGCGCGCGATGCCGGAACTGCTGCAGCGCCGACGCGAGCTGCTCACCGAGCATCGGGCCGCGCTCACTGGCCTGTTGCGTGAGCATCTGCCGCAGTGGACGGTGCCGTTCCCGGACGGCGGACTCTCGCTCTGGGTGCAGTTGGACGCTCCCGGCAGTTCGGCGCTCACCACCCTCAGCGAGGCCCGGGGTCTCGCTCTGGTGGCGGGCCCCAAGTTCTCGATCAACGGCGCCTTCGAACGCTACCTGCGCTTGCCGTTCACCTCGCCGATCGGCGACCTGGAGCACGGCGTACGGCTGCTCGCCGAGGCCTGGCAGCAGGTGACTGCGGGCGGACCCGGCCGGGCGCGGGCTGCACGGCAGCCGTCGCGGGTCTGAGCCGACCAGTCCACTTCCTGTGGTTGGATCGCGCCGCCGGGCTTGGCGCCGTGATGGACTGGACCCAGGGTGCGGGCGCAGGATGGTGGCAGCGGAAGGAGTCGCTCGATGGTGATGGCGCAGGTGCTGGCGGCAGCGCTCGGGGACGGCGCCTGGGCGGACCGGGTGTCGGTGCGCGGCGCGGCCGACCTGGCTGCGGCGGTGCCGGTTGCTGACCTGGCGGCCGCCTCGGTTGCTGCGGCGAGCCTTGCGGCGCAGCGGCTCGCGGTGGCGCGTGCTCGCGGCCGGGAGGTCGGCGCCACGGACGTGACCCCGGTGGTGATCGATGCGGACCGCCTCACTACGGCCTATCGCAGCGAGCAGGTGTTCCGCCTCGACGGGAAGGCGCCCGATGTGTGGGCGGCGGGGTCGGGGTACTTTCAGGCCGCGGACGGCTGGGTGCGGACGCACGGGAACTACCCGCATCATGCGGCGGCGCTGGAGCGGGTGCTCGGCCTCGCCGCCGGTGCCGACCGCGTACAGGTGGCCGCCGCGATCCGGCAGCGCCAGTCGCAGGACCTCGAGGATGCGGCCGCGGCCGCCGGTGCCCTGATCGTGCGGGTCCGCACGTCCGAGCAGTGGGCCGCGCACCCGCAGCACGCGGCGATTGCGATGCTGTCATTGCTGCGGTTCGGCGAGGCGCGCCCTGGTGCGTCGCCACTGCCCGCGTCGGGCGGCTTGCCGCTGGATGGCGTGCGCGTTCTCGACTTCACGCGCGTGATTGCGGGGCCGGTTGCGACCCGCACGCTGGCGCGCTTCGGCGCCGAGGTGCTGCGCATCGACTCGCCGCGCCTGCCCGAGATTCGCTGGCAGTACCTCGACACCGGTCTCGGCAAGCGTTCGGCAGCGCTGGACCTGGACTCGGCCGAGGGGCGGGCGAGGCTCGAGGCGCTGCTCACCGAGGCGGACGTCGTGGTCACCGGCTACCGGCCGGGGGCGCTGACGCGTTTCGGGCTGGACGCGGCAAGCCTCGCCGAGCGGTATCCCGGCCTGGTTGTGGCCAGCGTGGACGCCTGGGGCCCCTCCGGTCCGTGGGCGTCGCGGCGCGGCTTCGACAGCCTGGTCCAGGCCGCGAGCGGCATCGCCATGCTGCAGGCCCGCGACGGAGTCCCGGGGGCGCTGCCCGCGCAGGCGCTCGACCACTCGGCCGGGTACCTGCTCGCGGCCGGCATCATGCGCGCGCTCGCCGAGCGCCAACTGCACGGCACTGTCCGCAGTGTCGCGGTCAGCCTCGCCGGGGTTGCCGAGGTGCTGCTCGCGGCACGATCGCAGCCGACCACGGTTCCCACCGCAACATCCGACGCCTGGCGCACAGCTATCGAGACGCACCCCCTGCCAGGGGGCGAGGTCGTGACCATTGCTGCCTCGCCGCTGCTGCTGGCCGGGGCCCCAGCTCCGTCCATGCACCTGGCGATGGCCGATTACCGCGCTGACACGGCTACCTGGCACTAGGCGCCGCGAGTCGACCGCGACCTTCCAGCATCCTCGGCGACGATGGAAGCATGGACGAGCCGGGCGCAGTAGTGGCGGTGACGGACACGGCGGTGTTCGCGGAACTCTATGAGCGGATTCTGTGCGCCTCGTTCCCGGCCGACGAGCTCGACCCCTTCGACGAGTTGGCCGAGGGGATGACGAGCGGGCGCCTCATGGTCCGCGGCGTCGTGGGCGAGGACGGGCGCATCGTGGGCACCGCGATCGGGGAGCGCTTCGCGACGCCGACCGAGGCTGTCCCGGACGCGGGCGTCGTGCTGCTGACCTACCTCGCCCTCGACCCAGCGACCCGTGGCGGCGGCTACGGCGGCCGGCTGTTCGATGCCGTCGTGGCCGATTGGGCGGAGGAGCATGCGCCGTGCGCCGTGCTACTCGAGATCGAGCACCCGGCGCACCATGCGGGGAGCGACTCGTACGGGGACCCGGAGGCGCGGCTGCGGTTCTACGCGCGGCACGGGGTGCGGCTGTTGCCGGTGCCGTACTTCATGCCCTCGTTCGGTCCGGGACGCGCGCGTGTGCCCGCGCTGCTGCTCGCGGTCGCGCACGTTGACGATGCGATCGCGACCGGTGGTGGCATGCTCGCCGAACCGGTTGAGCGGATGCTGCACCAGCTGCTCGCCGCAGACCTGATGCAGTGGCCGGATGACCGCGCGACAGCCCGGCTGCTGGACGCCGTCGAGGACGTGGAAACCCTGAATCTGCTCGAAACGGAGCGACTCGCCGCGATTCCGGTAGGGGAGACCCCCAGAAGTGGTCAACAGGTGTAGTCGACGGGTGTAGATTTGGGGTAGAGATTTCTTCAGTCTCTGCTACAAATCGAGAGGTGTTCCATGGCCGAGCAGTCCCCCCAGCGACTTATCGTCAACGCTTTCACCGGCTCGGGTCTCAGCATGAATGCGACGGGCCTGTGGCGTATCCCGGGCAACCGGGCCCTGGAGCACACCACGCTGCAGTACTGGCTCGACCTGGCCAAGCAGGCCGAGGCCGCAGGCATGGACGCACTCTTCATCAGCGATGTGCTGGGTATGGCCGACGTCTACCGCGGCTCGGCCGCGGCCGCCCTCGCCTCGGGCGCGGGGGCCACCTCGATGGACCCGCTCGCGATCATCCCGGCGATGGCCGCCGTCACCGAGCGTCTCGGCTTCGTCGCCTCGGTCGCCCTCACCTATGAGCAGCCGTACTCACTGGCTCGCCGATTCAGCACGCTCGACCACATCACCGGTGGGCGGATCGGCTGGAACGTGGTCACCTCGTACCAGAAGAGTGCCGCCATCAACCTCGGCTCGCGCCGCCAGATTCCGCACGACGACCGCTATGAGATGGCCGACGAGTTCCTCGAGGTCTGCTACAAGCTGTGGGAAGGCTCCTGGGAGGATGGCGCCGTCGTCGCCTCGCCGCAAGGTGCCTACGCGGATCCCGGCCAGGTGCGCCCCATCCAGCACCGTGGCAAGTTCATCGACGTGCCGGGTATCCACCTGGTCACCCCCAGCGCCCAGCGCACGCCATTCCTCTATCAGGCAGGCGCCTCCAGCAGTGGCCGGGCGCTGGCTGCCAAGCACGCCGAGGCGGTGTTCACCTACGGTCTGAAGCCAGAGACCACCCGCCGTGTCGTCGACGACATCAAGATGCGGTCCGTGGTGGAAGGCCGTCCCGAGGGCGCCCTGCCGGTGATCGTGCAGGCCACTGTCATCGTCGGCAGCACCGACGAGGAAGCGCAGCGCACCCGCGAACGCTACGAGGCCTACGCCGACCACGACGGCGCGCTGGCCGTGCTCAGCTCCATGCTCGGCATCGACCTGGCCATGCTGGACCCGGACCAGCCCGTGGAGTACGTCGACAACGACGGCGTTCGCACCGCCCTGGCCGCACTGACTAAGGGTGACCCGGACGAGACCTGGACCGCCCGCCGCATCGCCGAGCGCACCGCCCTCGGTGGTATCGGCCCGGTCATCGCCGGCTCGCCCGAGACCGTCGCCGACGAGCTCGAGCGCTGGAACGAGGTCGGTGGCGTGGACGGCTTCAACCTGGTCATCGCCCACTCCCCGGACACCATGACCGGCATTGCCGAGGGCCTGATGCCCGAACTGCGCCGCCGCGGTCGCGTCCCGGAGCAGATCGAGGGTGACACCTTCCGAGGTCGCATGAACGGCTCGGGGCAGGCGGACCTGCCGGAATGGCACCCGGGTCGCTCCTGGCGCGGCGCCTTCCGCGGCAAGACCTCGGCGGCGGACGGCACCGCTCCCTCCGCGCTCCGCTAAGACCCGGCGCGGGCCCGCCCGCCCGCGTCGAGACCAGCACGACGGCGCCCGCTATGCCCATGCCGGGTGCCGTCGTCATGTTCCGTCACGGAACGCAAGACTGCGTCATTCCCGGTCACGCCGCATGGCAGCCTGCCTACACTCAAGCCGCCGGTGGCGCGTTCGCGCCCGCGGGATGGTCCCGCCCGGCGGAAGGGGAGTGGCTCGTGACGCGCGAGGTGACTGGTCGGCGGCGGTGGCTCACGCTCGCGGTGTGTTCGCTGTCGGCCGCCGCCATGATGCTCGAGATCTCCAAGGCGAACCTCGCCCTGGTCTCGATCGAGGCGGCCCTCGGGGCCGACCCCAGCAGCCTCGCCCTCATCTCGGTCGGGTACGTTGCCGCGTTCGCGGTCGCGCTGATCCCGGCCGGCCGCCTGGGGGATCGCGGACACCGTCGCACGCTCATGCTGATCGGCTTGCTCGGTGTCCTCGTCGCCAGCGCGATCAGCGCGCTGGCCGGCAATATTTGGGTCGTCGTCGCTGCCCGCCTGCTGCAGGGGCTGTCAGCGGGCCTGGTGATGCCGCAGGTGATGGGCACGGTCCAACAACTCTTCCCCGGACCGGAACGCGCCCGCGCCTTCGCCGTGCATGGCATGGCAATGAGTCTGTCCATGGCGGTCGGGCCGAGCGTCGGCGGCCTACTGGTCACCCTCGGCGGTCCGGTCGATGGCTGGCGCTGGATCTTCGGGATGAACATCCCAGTGGTGCTGCTGCTGGCCACTGGCGTGCTGCTATTGGTCCCGCGGCAAAGCGCTGGAACGACGAGGCGCACCATCGATGTCCTCGGCCTGATCCTGATCGCCATTGTGCTGATTACCCTGCTCGTGCCCTTCGTCACCACCACCGGCCGCCCCAGCGACACTCCCTGGCGCTGGCTGACCCTGAGCGGCACCGTCCTGGCCGCAGCCCTGCTCTGGCGGTGGCAGCGTCGAGCGAAGGCGCGCGGCCTCGACCCCCTCATCGACCCGGTGCTGGTCGGTACCCAGTCCTTCCGTAACGGCACGCTCGTGGCATTCGCGTGGTTTGCGGGCAATCCCGGCATGCTGCTGGCCGTCACGGTCTATCTGCAGCATTCGGCGGGGCTGAGTCCCTTCCAGGCTGGTTTGATCATGCTGGTGCCGGCACTCGCCTCGGCCGTGGCGAGCTGGCTGGGCGGGTCCTATGTATTGCGCTTTGGTCGACTGCTGACCGCATTCGGGATGAGCGTGGCGCTGCTTGGCATGGCCGGCACCGTGATCAGTGCCCTGCTGCTGCCACCGCAGCAGGCGGTGCTGGCGATCGCGATCACGCAGATCGTGGCCGGCTTCGGCGGCGGCTTCGTGATCTCGCCGAACCATGTGATGACGCTCCGAGACGTGCCGCCGAACTATGGCAGCGCGGCCGGATCCATCGGCCAACTCGCGCAGCGCGTCGGCAACTCGCTCGGGCTGGCCGGCGTCTCAGCGGTCTTCTTCGGCATCGTGTACGGGCTCGGCGGGGGCCTCAGCACAGCCCCGATCGAGGTGGTTCGGGTCGCGCTGGGAGCCGCGTTCGCCGTGTCCGCAGCATTCATCGCGCTGGCCCTCCTGCTCGTGGCGAAGGACCGTCGGCGTGAGCGTCGGGCGGCCGGCGCGGCCGGAAATGACACGAACCAGGCCTCTGTGTCCGATCATGACGAGCCAGATGTGACGAAGGCTTACGTCGTCTTACCGACCGTGAAGTGAGCCCTCGCCAAGCCGCTTGCACCCGCCTACATTCGCTGGCATGACTTCCAACACTCGCCAACTCATCATCGGATTCTCCATCTGGCCGACCGGTCGTTGGGGCAGCGCCTGGCGCCTGCCCGAAGCCTTCAACGGCGGCACCGTCGACCCGACCTTCCTCTCGCAGACCATCCGCACCGCCGAGCGCGGCCTGCTGGACTACTACTTCATCGGCAACAACGTCTCGAGCAACCCGGCCTCCGCCCACGCCAACGGCAACGAGGTATTCAAGGTCGAGGGCTTCAGCCTCGGCGGTTATGCGGCGGCGATCACCTCCAAGATAGGCATCGTCGTCACCGTCAACTCGAGCTTCACCGATCCGTTCAACACCGCTCGTGCGATCGCGACCCTGGATCACCTCAGCCAGGGCCGCGCCATCCTGAACATCGTCACCGGCTTCGACGGCTCACCGGCGGCCAAGAACTTCAGCCTCGACAAGCACTACGCCACCACCCAGAAGTACGCCCTGGCCACCGAGTACGTGGAGGCACTGCGCAAGCTCTGGGACTCGTGGGAATCCGACTGGCTGGTCGACGACAAGGAAGGTGGCCGCTTCCTCGACCCCCGCAAGGGCCACCGCATCAACCACGAGGGAGAGTTCTTCCAGATCCAGGGACCGTTGAACGTGCCGCGACCGCCGCAGGGACACATCCCGATCATCCACGCCGGCACCAGCGAGGAGTCCTTCGAGTTCGGCGCCAAGTACGCCGACATTCGCTTCAGCCCCTACCGCTCGCGGGAGTGGAACGACGCGTACTACAAGGACTTGCACGCGCGGCTGGCCAAGCACGGCCGCCGTCCGAACGAGCAGAAGATCGTCAACGGCATCACGTTCTTTGTTGGCGCGACCGAGCGCGAGGCGCGGGACAAGTTCCGTCAGGTGCAGCAACTCGTCACCGAGGAGTACACCCCGAAGGCCGTCAGCGATTTCACTGGCGTGGACCTCTCCGGCGTGCGCGACACCGAGCGCCTGTTGGACGTGGTCGACCTCGGCAAGATTCCGGAGAAGGCCTGGGTCATCCAGCGCGCGCTGGATGCCTACGGTGACGAGCACATCTCGCTGCGGGACTTCTTCCACTTCCTGGCCAACAATCCCAACAACCAGCCGCCGGTGGTCGGCAGCGGCAAGACGGTAGCGAACTGGATCGAGGAGAACTTCCACAACCGCGCCTTCGATGGCGTGAAAATCTTCCCGGCCTACTCGCGCTACTCGCTGGAAGCTTTCGTGGACCTCGTCATCCCGGAGCTGCAGCACAAGGGCATCTTCCGCAAGGAATACGCCGAGGCGACGGTGCGCGAGCGCTGGGGGCTGCCGGTGCCGCCGAACCAGTACGCAACCGCGGCCCAGCCAGAGCAGAACGAGGCGGCTGCCTAGCGTCGCCGGCGTCACCTGCTCCTGGGAAGGGGTGCCCGAACTCGGGCACCCCTTCGTCATTTCCGGTCACGAAGGGGGTGTCGAGACGCGCTTCATGACGCCGCGTGACCGTGCATTTCGGTCGGTGACGCTGTGTGACCCGGCTCGTCATGAAATAGGCGGCAACCAAGAGCAACAGTCAGCAATAGTCCCCAAACGGCTTGCAGAACCTTCCTACGATGAACCTCCACAAGCCCACGGGAGCGCACCATATCCCGATCCAAATCCTCAGAAAGGAACCCCTCGTGTCCATCTCACCCCGCACGCTGCTGGCAACGCTCGCGACTGTCCTCGTGGCCGGTCTCGCCGGTTGCGCTGCAGCCCCGGCCTCCTCGACTGAGTCCGGCGATGAGCTCGTCACCGTTCGCGCCATCGACGTACTGCAGTCGCAGAAGCTGCAGATCGCGAAGGACCAGGGCTTCTTCGAACGCCACGGCATCAACCTCGAACTCAGCCAGCTGGCGACCGGCACCGAGATCATCGCCGCGGTCCAGGGTGGCAGTGCCGAGATCGGCTACGCCGACGTCTACGCCGGGCTCAACGCCATCAACAACGGCTTCGACCTGCGCCTCGTGGTCTCGAACAATGGCCACGGCAAGGCGACCCCGTACCTGGTGAAGGCGGACAGCGGCCTGAAGACCGCCGCCGACCTGCGCGGCAAGAGCCTCGGTCTCGGCGGCGTGCCGCAGTTCACCGTTGCGGCCCGCGCGTTCCTGGAAGCCCGCGGCGTCCAGGCCGATGAGGTGGAACTGGTCGTGATCCGTCAGACCGGCGCGTTGCCGGAGGCCCTCGAATCCGGTTCGGTCGACGCCATCCAGGCCACCTGGCCGCAGGTGTACACCAACACCGGCAACGGCAACGGCTACGACCTGGTGCTCGTGGACGACCCGGACAACGCAAGCTATCTCGAGCCCGCAGCCACCTCGGCCGGTTTCTGGTCGACTGGCGACTGGGCCAGCGCGAACCCGGGCGTGGCCCAGCAGTTCGCGGACGCCCTGCGCGAGTACAACGCCTGGTGGAACAGCCGCAGCGTCGACGAACTCGCCGCGCTGAACAAGCAGTACTACGACATCGACCTGCTGGCGATCTCGGCCGGCGACCCGGCAGCACTGGAGCGCCTGACCAAGAACGACAACCTCATCGAGGGCCCGATCGACATTGCCGCCACGCTGCGCTGGATCGAGACCGGCCTGCGCTACGCGCCCGACCAGATCCCGACCGGGGTGGACTTCGAAGCCCACATCCTGCCGAGCGCCAAGTAAGGAAGCGAGTCCCACACCATGACCCTCATCACCAGCGACCGCCCGCACGGCAGCGTCGAGCCCGCGCCGGACAGTGCCGCACTGTCCATCCAGGCGGCGGCGAAGACCTACCGCGCGCTCGACGGTAGCCCCGTCGAAGCGCTGCGCCCGGTGGACCTGGACGTGCCCGCGGAAAGTTTCGTGGCGCTGGTGGGTCGTTCTGGTTGCGGCAAGTCGACGCTGCTGAAGCTGGTGGCCGGCCTCGAACCGGTCACCAGCGGGCAGATTCGGGTGGGCGGCGAGCCGGTGCTCGGCCCGCCGGACCGGGTCCGCTACGTCTTCCAGAACTATGCGGAATCGCTGCTGCCGTGGAAGACGGTCGGCGAGAACGTCGCATTCGGCCTCAAGCATGCCTATCGCCCGCAGCCGGTGCGCTCGCGGGCTGGGCGGGATGCCCTGGTCGAGCAGTACATCGCCGAGGTCGGCCTGTACGGGGTCGCGGACCGGTACCCGAGCGAACTGTCCGGCGGTATGCAGCAGCGCGTCGCCATCGCTCGGGCACTGGCCGCGCAGCCGGAAGTGCTGCTGCTGGATGAGCCCTTCAGTGCGGTGGATGCGCTGAGTCGGGCGACGCTGCAGGACCTGGTCTTGCGGATTTGGCAGGAGCACCGCCTGACCGTGCTGTTCGTCACGCACGACATCGACGAGGCGCTCTACCTCGCCGACCGGGTCGTGGTCTTGCGCGCGGGCGGCGCAGGCATTGAACGCGATGTCGAGGTGCCGCTGCCCAGGCCCCGCGACCAGGTCGCCACTCGGGAACACCCCGACTACCTGCGGCAGCGCCGCGACATCCTCGAACTTGTGCTCGGCAGCGATGCGATCGCGGCCAGTCCCGATGGGAAGGAACGAGCATGACCGTCACCGTTATCACCCGGCCGGCCGCGAGCGTGGCGCCGGCGACCGCGCCGAACCCGGTCCTCGCCGCAGCCGCCCGCACCCCGCGCCTGCGGCGCCTCGGCCGATCCCGTCTGATCGGCTGGGGCGTGGTGGTTGCGCTCGTGCTGGCGTGGGAGGTCTCCTCCTGGATTCAGTACGTGCCGACCATCTCCTCGCCGAGCAAAATCGCCAGCGTCTGGTGGGCAGAGGTCACCGGCGGCACGTTGCTGGTGCAGCTGCTCGAGACACTGCGCACCATGGCGATCGGCCTTGGGATCGCAGCGCCGCTCGGCATCGCCATCGGCTTCCTAATGGGACGGGTACGCGTGATCTGGGCACTGCTCGAGCCGCTGGTCGAGATCCTGCGCCTGACGCCGGCAACCGCCGTCATCCCCGTGTTCATCCTGTTCTTTGGCATCGGCGATGCGATGAAGATCGGGGTGTTCCTGCTGGCGGCCATCTTCCCGCTGCTGCTGACCTCCTACGCGGGCGCTCGCAGCGTGTCGACCACGCTGCGGCAGACCGCACAGACCTACCGCCTCGGCTGGTGGCAGACCCAGTGGGAGGTGGCGCTGCCGGCGGCCGTGCCCTTCATCCTGGTCGGCGCCCGGCAGGCGCTCGGTATGTCGCTGGTGATGAGTGTCGTGATCGGCATGCTCGCCGGCAACAGCGGCATCGGCTTCTACATCCTGATGGCGCAGCAGGCGCTGAACATTCCGGCCCTCTTTGCGGCCGTGTTCACCGTCGCGATCGTCGGCTACGTCTTCAACGCCATCTTCCTCGCCCTGGAGCGGCGCACCACCCGCTGGCGTCGCACCGACACCAGCCACTAGACCGCACACCACTTCCACCAGATTCCACACGCAAAGGACTGATCATGACCAACACCACGCTGGACACTCGCACTACGCTTGTCATCGATGTGCCCACCCTGCGCGAGGCCCTCAATAGCGACCGCCACGTCGTGCTGCTTGATGCCCGCCACGCCCCCGGCGAGCCGAGCAAGCGGCCCGAGTACGAGGCCGGTCACCTGCCGGGCGCGTACTGGGTGGAACTCAGTCAGGACCTCTCGGGCGCAAAGGCGCCCGGCACCGGCAACAACCCGCTGCCGCAGCCCGAGGCGCTGCAGCAGACCCTGCGCGACTTTGGCATCCACCACGACTCCCTTGTCGTGGTCTACGGCTCCGGCCCGGGCGCTGCCCCTGCCCGCACCTGGTTCACGCTGCGCTGGGCAGGCGTGCCCGAGGTGCGTTGGCTCGACGGTGGCCTGGAGGCCTGGGTTGCCGCCGGCGGCGAACTCAGCACAGAGGAGCCGGCGCCGGGCAACGGCTCGATCGAGGTGGACGGCGGCAACCTCCCCACGCTGACGACGGAGGAAGCGGCCGAGCTGGCGCGCACCGGCGTGCTGCTGGATGCCCGCGGCGCGAAGCAGTACGAGGGCGGCCCCGCCGAGGAGGGCAAGCCAGCCCAGGGCCACATCCCGGGTGCCATCAGCGCGCCGGCCGGATCGGTGCTGGACGCCTCGGGACGACTGAAGCCAGCGGACGAGCTGCGTGAGTACTTCGCTGGCCTCGGCGTCAGCCCCGGGGTGCCGGTGGGTGTCTACTGCGGTGGCGGCGTCGCTGCCACTCAGCTCGCCCTTGCCCTCGCCTCGATCGACGTCACCGCGCAGGTCTACGTCGGATCGTGGTCTGCGTGGAGCGCCGACCCCACCCGCCCGATTGCCACCGGCAACCAGCCCGGCTAGAAC
>JAEZHW010000033.1 GCA_023436775.1 Actinomycetes bacterium | reverse complement strand
CCCCCCCCCCCCACACACCCCGCTGGGCGGGCGGATCAACCCCCCCCCCGCCACTGTCGGAATACGCCCTTAGCGCCGTGCTACCGCCGGCTGCGCACCGCGGCCAGTCAGCCACTCGCGTGGCGTGATTCCGGTCGCAACTGCGCCTCGGCGAGCAGCCAGAACCGCCAGGCTCAACACCGCTGCGAGCACGGCCATCCCCGCCAGCACCACCAGCGGCGCCAGCCATTGACCCAGCGGCGCACCGGCGAGGACGGACTGGGCAGCAGCCACCGCGTGGCTGATCGGGACCAGGCCCGAGATCGCCTCGAACGGAGCCGCCACCAGTTGAATCGGGAAGAGACCACCCGCGGCGGTGAGCTGAATCACTGCCAACAGCAGCGACACCACGGTGCCTGCCCGGCCGAAGGCGACCGACAGCAGCATGTGCACGGCCGCAATCGCAGCAGCAGCAATCAGGGCAACCAGCGTCAACGCAGGAACGTGTTCCCACGGCACATTCACCACAAAGCGCATCACCACCACGGCCAGGATTGCCTGGGCGGCACCGACCAGCAGGGCGCGGCTCAGACCATGCCAGAGCAGACGACCCGAACTCGACGAGCCAGCCAGTTGGCGGCGGCCGATGGGGCGACGAATCGCGAACCAGGCCAGCATGCCCAGCCAGAGCGCGAACGGCAGCAGGAAGGCGAGCAACGCCACACCTGCCTGCGAGATCTCGTACTGCCGCTCGACGGTGGCCGCGATCGGCGAGGTGATGGTCTCGGCTCGATCCTCGAGTTCGTCATTGGTGAGCGGGGCTGGCGCCTGACCAGCACCCTCGCGCAGACCGTCGGCAAGTTCGCCGCTGCCGGATGCCAGCTTCTTCACACCGTCCGCGAGGTCAGACGCGCCGCGGGCGAGCGCACTGCCGTTCGAGGCGAGTTGCTGCGAGCCCGATGCGATCTGCTGCACGCCCTTCTCGAGCCCAGGCAAACCGGCGCCGAGTCCGGCCATCGCCTGCTTGCCCGCGGCGTCCAGTTGGGCCAGTTGACCCTGCATCGTGCGCAACTGCCCCACGACGGCATCACCGTCGAGGTAGTGCGCGTCGTAGGCATTGATCAGGTCTTGGAGCCCACTGGCGAGCCCCGTGACGGTGCTGCCATAGTTCTTTACCAAGGTGCCAGCATCCCCCAGGCCCTTCGTTTGCTTGCGCAATTCCTGCAGGCCCGAGTTCAGGCTGCCCACACCGTTGGTGTACTGGCGAACGCCGTCGGCGAAGGTCTTTGCACCCTGGGCTGCGTCCTTGGCACCATCGGCCAGCTTGGTCGCCCCGTCTGCGGCCTCATCCAGCGCCTCGCCGAAATCCGTAATGCCGCCAAGGACGCCCACGATGTACTGCTGCGTCAACTGGCGTCCGAACAGCTGCGTCAGGCTGTCACTGACCGAGGTCACCACTGCGCCAGACAGGTAACCGTGACTATCGTCGGTGACGATCTGGATGCGCGCTTGTCGCGGCTCGTCCGATCCCAGCGACAGCACCGCGTCACTGAAGTCGGACGGGATGTAGAGCACGACCTGGGCGCTGCCATCGCGCAACGCCTTCTCGGCCTGCTCACGATTGGCCAGACCCCAGTCCAGACCGCCGTTATCGCCAGTGAGTTCGGTCACCAGCAGACGACCAGCCAGGACGTACTCGGTCTCGCCCGCGTCGTTGACCTGCTCGATCAGCTCGTCCTCGTTCACGATCAGCGCCGGGACACGGCTGCCGGCGTCCTCCTGCGAGACGAAGGCGGTGATCAGCAGGACAATCATCGCCAGTGGCAGCAGCGCCACCACCGCGATGCGAAGCCACTTCTGCCACTGGCCACGGCTCGAGCGCGAGGCGCTCGACATCAGCGTGCCGCTCATCGTGCGACCCCTTCCAGCACGCGGGCCTGCACCCGGTGCACTTGAGCGAATCCCTTGAGACTGCGTGGTGCGCGGTACCCGGACGGCACACCGAGGATGATCGTGGCCTGCTGCGTGTCCAGGGCACGCAGGGCGCCGAGCAGCGCCGCCACATTCGCCTCGTCCCCGCCGCTGCGTTCCCCGAGGTCCACGGCAATAACCGGGGCCTGAGTCACCACGACACCGGCGACACGCACCGCCTCGCGCTGGGCGCTGCTCAGGCTACCCATCACGGCATCGGCGGAGATCGAGAGCACGCCCTCTTCCGCTAGGTGACGGTTCAGTGCGGCGATGCTGTGACGCACCACGGTGCGCGCAGCCCGCGGCTTCGGGTGGCCGAGGCGGTACTGCTCAGTGAGCAGTTCATGCACCGTGGTGCCAGCCTCGTCCGCGTCGAGTGCGTCAAGGCTCAGCAGCGCGGCCTGGCGGGCGACCAGCCCAGCCTCGGTCTCGAGCATGCGGCCGGCGACCCGGCCACGCCCAGCCGCGATCGGCAGTCGGCCGGTGATGGCCGCCAGTAGCGGCAGGCGCTCGGTGCGCTCGCCAGCCACGACGAGCACCTCGCCGGCCGCGACGGCAGCCGATAGCGGCTCGCTGAGGCCGGAGGCAGTGGCGACCTGCACCTCGCTGAGCAGCACCTGCTCGTCACGGTCACCGGCCCAGTCCAGGGCGCTGCGGTGAACGGCGAGGCTCTCACCTTCCACGTCAGCGTTCGGCAGCAGGCGGTTCAGCCAGCGCGGCAGCCACCAGGCGTGCTTGCCGAGCAGCGCCATCACGGCCGGGCCAAGGATCATGCGGACCAAGAAGGCATCGAACAGGATGCCCACGGCGAGGCCGAGCGCGATCGGCTTGATGATCGGCATGCCCTCAGGCACGAAGGCCGCGAAGACAAAGAACATGATCAGCGCGGCCGCGGTGACCACGCGGGCTGCGCTCGCGAAGCCCTGCCGCACGGCCTGGCGCGGGTTCGCGCCGTGGACGTAGGCCTCACGCATGCCCGAGGTGAGGAACACCTCGTAGTCCATGGACAGGCCGAACAGCACCGCCATCAGCAGCACCGGCAGGAAGCTCAGGATCGGGCCAGGCTCCACGTGCAGCGACTCGCCGAGCCAACCCCACTGGAAGGCGGCAACCACAACGCCGAGCGAGGCGAACACGGTCAGCAGGAAGCCCAGCGCTGCCTTAACCGGCACCCACAGCGAGCGGAACACGATCATCAGCAGCAGGAAGGACAGGCCCACCACAACCAGGCCGAAGGGCAGCAGCGCCTCACCGAGTCGGGTCGAGATGTCGATCATCACTGCCGTGACGCCGGTGACGGCCGCAGGAGTGCCAAAGCGGTCCAAGATCGTCGGCGCGAGTTCGCGCAGGTCGTGCACCACCTGGGCGGTTTCGGCCGCAGCAGGACCTGCCTCGGGGATGACCTGGAAGATCACGGTGTCCAGGGTCGGGTTCGGCGTGCCGTCACTGACCGCGTGGACGCCCGGGACGCCAGCGAGCAGGTCATGCACGCCCTCCATCACGTCCTCGACTTCGGTGGTCTGTGTGATGTCGACCGCGACGATCAGCGGCGCGTTTCGGCCCTCACCGAAGGCGGCGGCCGCCGTGTCGTAGGCGGTGCGCTGCGTGCTGCCGACGGGCTCGCGACCGTTATCCGGCAGGCTCAACTCAAGGTCGAAGGCGGGGATGGCCAGGGTGCCAAGGATGGCAACGACCGCGAGGATGGAGAGCACCGGCACCTTAATCGCAGCGTCGACGAAGTGCTGCCCCATCGTGCGCTTGGCAGGCGTGTGCAGTTCCTCAGCCACGGGCTCTTCCTCGCGCTTGCGACGGAAGCGGCTGGCCTTCGCTGCCGGCGCCGCGGGGGCCGAGTGGCTCGCCTCGTGGGCAGCGGCTTCGGCCAGGGCGCGCTGGGCGGCCCGGGACCCCGGCTTGGGGATCAGTCGGGCGCCGGCGAGGCCCAGCATCGCGGGCAGCAGCGTCAGCGACCCGAGGATCGCCAGCAGCACGGCCGCGGCCGCGGCCACGCCCATCACCGACAGGAACGGGATGCCGACAATGAGCAGGCCGAGCAGGGCCACGATCACCGTGACACCGGCGAAGATCACCGCGGAACCCGCGGTCGCGACCGAACGGCCCGTCGACTCTTCCGGCTCGACGCCGGTGCCGAGCAGCTGTCGGTGCTTCGAGACGATGAACAGTGCGTAGTCGATACCGACCGCCAAACCGATCATCAGACCCAGCAGCGGCACCGTGCTCGAGATCGGGGTGAGACCCGCGGCAATCAGCACGATCGCCATCGAGATACCGACGCCCACCATGGCGTTGATCAGCGGCAGGCCGGCGGCCAGGAACGAGCCAAAGGTGACGATGAGCACCATTGCGGCGAAGAGGACACCGAAGGCTTCAACGATGCTCAGGCCAAAGGTGCGGTCCTGGAACACCGAGCCGCCGAAGTGGACGCTGAGGTTGGCGGCGGCCAGCGCTGGGTCGTCCGCGGTCGCGATCAGCGCGTCCAGCTCCTCGTGCGTCACGGCGTCCATGGCCTTGCTGAACTGCACCTGGGTAATTGCGGTGCTGCCATCGGCGCTGATGCTTTCGAAGGCGTACTCGTTGAAGGGGCTGATCACTGCTTCGATACCGTCGAGGTCCTCGATGGTGGTGGCGAGCTGCTCGATCGCCTCACGAGCGGCGTCGGTGTCGACGCGGCTGCCGTCGGTAGTGGTGATCACCGCCTGGGCACTGGCACCGGCCACCTGCGGGAAGACCGCCTCGAGCCGATCCAGCGCACGCTGCGACTCGGTGCCCGGGATGGTGTAGTCATCCTTGAACGGGCCGGTCAGCGCGAGCGCGCTGGCACCGACCAGACCCAGAATGACGACCCAGCCGGCGATGACAAGCCATGCGCGGCGGTAAGCCCACCGACCGAGTCGGTAGAGGACGAGAGCCATGATTCTCCTTGTACTTCCTTGTGGGGGAAGGGATCTTCCAGCGAGTGGAACGGGGTGGGGTTATTCGTTGCTGAGGATTTCCGTGACGATGGCGACCAGCTCGTCGCGCAATTCCGTTGCCTCAGGGGTGGTCTCGAGCCACAGGTAGCCTGCGACGAGGGAGTATGCGGCGCCGCCGAGGGCGACGGCGTGCCGGATGCGCTGGCGGCTGGTGTGCTCGCCGATGATCGGCGAGGCGATGAGCCGCCGGATGATGTCGTTGGCGCGCGCCACGGATGGGATTTGCGCCAGCGACTGACCCTGGCTAATAAAGATGTTCACTTCCAGGGGGTGCCGCACCAGCAAGTCGACGAACTGCTCGGCGAACTGAGCAAAGTCGCCGCGCAGGATTGCCTGCGCCGGTTCGCCCAGCATGACCTGTTCGATCTCGGAAACGACTGGGGTCAGGATCGCCTCGAGCAGCACTTCCTTGCTGCTGAAGTGGTAGAGGACATTGGACTTGCCCGTCCCTGCCGCATCAGCGATCTGCTGAATCGAGGTGGAACCGTAGCCTTCCCGCGCGAACAGTTGCAGCGCCACCTTCTTGATGTCGTCGACGACGGAGCCGCGCTGCGGCAGGTCGGAGGACGTGGTCGGGGCCATGTCCACCAAGTTACCTGACCGATTGGACAGTTTCTGACCGTACGGTCAGTTCCGGGGCAAACTCTCAGCGATCCCCAGGGATCCGCTGGCCCGCATCCCCGCAGACCGGGTAGCGTAAACAGCAGCCCGCATCCGATCCGACCGACAAGGAGACCCCATGCCAATCGGCCCGATCGTCGGTATCGTCACCGCGCTGATGGGTGCCCGCCAGTCCCTTCGGGACACCAAGGGCCGCCCGCGCGATTGGCGGACCTACCTGCTCTGGGCGAGCGCGGGGATCACCGTGGCCGTGGCGGTCGCCGATGCAGTGCGCGCGAGCAAGGACGCCCAGGCGGCCGAAGCCGCCTCGCGCCAGGGGAAGTTGGCCAAGCGCCGCCGCTAGGTCCGAGGCGATTTCCCTCCCCCGCGCCACATCGTGGCATTAGCGCTGCGGCGGGACCCAGTCGGTACCCGTCGCCTCGGCGAGCAGTCGTTCCAGCACCTCGCCCGACGTGCGACCATCGCCAATGCGGTTCACCTTCCCGGTGCCATGCCAGTCGCCGCCACCGGTGATGGCTAGGCCCAGGTCCTGCACGATCGGGGTGAGTCGGTCGATGCCGTTCTGGAAGTTCTCGGGGTGGTTCAACTCCACACCAAACAGCCCCGCATCCCGCAGATCGGCCAACACCTGCCGTGACGGAGTGCGGCCCTGCGGGTTCGCTGCCGGGTGTGCGAGCACAGGCACGCCGCCAGCCTCGCGGATCAGCCGGATCGCGTCATGCGGGTCCGGGGCGTAGTACGAAGCGACGTAGCCGCGATCCAGCCGCAGGATCCGCTCGAAGGCCTCGCCGCGATCGTTGGCGTAGCCGCGGTCGATGAGGGCATCGGCGATGTGCGGGCGACCGATGGTGGCGCCCTCAGGGGCCTTCGCCATCACCTCATCCCAGGGCAGCGGGAAATCCTCGTTGATGCGTTCCACCGTGCGCTTGGCGCGGGTCAGGCGGGATTCACGGACCCGATCGAGCTCGGCAAACAGCGGCGCGAAGTCCGGATTCGGCAAGTAGCAGAGGATATGCACGCTGAATCCGAACTGTCGCGTGCTGACCTCAATGCCGGGAACGAGGCCCATGCCGATCGCCTGCGCCGCCTCGCGCGCCTCCGCCCAGCCCTCGATCGTGTCGTGGTCCGTGATGGCAACCACGTCCACTCCCGCTTCGCGCGCGGCGGCCACCAGACCAGCCGGCGCCTCGGTACCGTCCGAGCGCCGCGAGTGTGCGTGCAGATCCGCCGAGACCTGCGCCAGGAGTGTCATGTACTCATCGTAGAGAATCCGGGGGTAGGTGTTTCCCCCTAGTTGGTCCTACCATGAACACATGGTACGGAGGGTGCTGTCTTGGGTGTTGGGGGCCGTCGTCTTGACGCTCCTCGTCATGACCACGTGGCCGCAGGCCTTCCAACTGCATCGCTTGCCAGTCGCGGCCCAACTCGTGGCCTTCCGCGGCACGGTGCTGGTACTGGCGGCGGTGCTGTTCCTCGTGGTGCTGATTCTGGCGCTGAGTTCGACTCGTTCGCCGCGGCTCGCTGGCCTGATGCTGATCGGCCTGCTCGCGGTCGTGCTCAGCAACGGCCTCGTGCTGTTCCAGCGCGGAACGCAGAGCGCTGCAGCTGCCAGCGGCAACGGGATCGTGATGCTCTCCTGGAATGTGCTGCGTGACAGCGTGCCGGTGGACACAGTGGCGGGCCTAGTTCGCCGTGAAGGCGCACAAGTCGTTGCCCTGCAAGAGATCAGCCACGAGCACTCGGAGGCCATTACCGACGCCATCCAGTCTGGCGGCGATGCCTCCTGGCAACTGTTCACCCTCCCGAACCCGGCGAGTGACGACGCCGCGGGCACCGCACTACTGATCAGCAGCGGTCTTGGCGAGTATCGCTTGACCGACGCATTCGGTGGTACGCGGGTCAACGCCTCCATCGTGGCCGAGCCAACCGTGACCCTCATCAATCGCCCCATGTTCATCGCCGTCCACGCCGCCGCTCCGATGCCCTGGCTGATGCCGGACTGGGACGGCGACCTGCGCTGGCTCGCCAGCATGTGCAACGACTATCCGGCCGTACTGCTCGGTGACTTCAACGCCACCATCGACCACTTCAGTGGTCTGCAGACCGGCTCCAACAAGGACGCCGTCCTCGGCAGCTGTGTCGATGCAGCCAGTACTGCACGAAGCGCCGCGCACGGCACCTGGCCCACGCTGCTGCCCAGCCTGCTGGGCTCGCCGATCGACCACATCATGGCTACCAAGGACTGGCGCATCGACGGCTACGAGGTGATTCAGGACCACGACAACGCTGGCTCGGACCACCGCCCCATCGTCGCCTCGCTGCACCTGCAGTAACGCGGTGCCGCTGCGAACGCTCAGGCAGCCGAGGGGTAGCGTGGTGATATGAACGAGCAGGTCAGCCCCACCTCGCCGAGTGAGCAGTCCACCCCCGCCTCCGCGCAGGTCACGCAGGCCCGTTCCCAGACGCCCACACAGAGTGCGTTCCGCAGTTACATCGGCCAGCACTGGGCGGATCGCGCCCCGGTCGAGGTGACCTTGGCCGCTGGCGCCCCCTACGCGGCCGAGCGCCGCGCCAAACTGTCCGCGCTGCACCGCGGCGAGCGCCTCATCTTCCCCGCGGGTGGGCGGAAGGTGCGCGCCAACGACACCGACTACCGCTTCCGCCCTGACTCGACCTTCACCTGGCTGACCGCCTGGGGTGCGCACGCGGAGCCGGACTCGCTGCTCGTGCTCGAGCCGCGCGGCGCTTCCCACGAGGCGGTGCTCTACTTTCGTCCGGCGGCCGGCCGCGACACCGAGGAGTTCTATGCGGACGCGAGCATCGGCGAGTTCTGGACCGGGCCTCGTCCGGGCCTGTCCGACATCGCCGACCTGCTGGGGATTCGCACCCGCCGACTCGAGGAGTACGACGGCCCGGCGGGCATGCCGGACCAACTGGCGGCGCTCGTGTTCCGGGACGCTTCGGAACTGCGCCTGATCAAGGACGAGTGGGAGATTGCGGAGCTGCGCGAGGCGGTGCACGCGACGCACCGTGCCTTCAATCGCATGCTCGGCTCCCTCCCCCGGGCCGCCAGCCACCCCCGCGGCCAGCGCGTCATCGAGGGCGAGTTCGACGCCGAGGCGCGCCTTGAGGGCAACGGCGTTGGTTACGACAGCATCGCTGGCGGTGGCGCCCACGGCTGCATCCTGCACTGGACCCGCAACGATGGTGCGGTGCGTCCGGGTGATCTGCTGTTGGTGGACGCCGGTGTCGAGGCCGAGAGCCTGTACACCGCCGACATCACTCGCACGGTGCCGGTCACGGGCGCCTTCAGCCCGGTGCAGCGCGAGGTCTACGAAGCGGTGCTCGAGGCCAACGAGGCCGCCTTCGCCGTCGCACGCCCCGGCACGCTGTACAAGGCCATGCACGAGGCGGCCATGCGCGTGATTGCGGAACGCACCGCTGGCTGGGGGCTACTGCCGGTCAGCGCCGAAGAGTCGCTCAAGCCCGAGAACCAGCACCACCGCCGCTACATGGTGCACGGCACCGGACACCACCTGGGCCTCGACGTCCACGACGGCGCGCTGGCCCGCGACGAGGTCTACCGGGACGCCCCGCTGCAACCAGGCATGGTGTTCACCATCGAGCCGGGCCTGTATTTCCAGCCCGACGACCTCACGGTTCCCGAGGAACTCCGCGGCATCGGGATTCGTATCGAGGATGATGTCGTGATGACCGAGTCCGGCTGGGTCAATCTGTCGGCAGACATCCCCCGCACCGCCGACGCGGTGGAGGCGTGGGTGCAGGATGCTGTGCGTTCCTCAGCGTCCGCGCCGTAGCAGGTACGGAGCGCCGCTGTTACTTTCCGAGTAGACGCAGGGTGACGGAACAGGCCACCACACATGCAAGTGCCACCCAGCCGATCCTGACCCACATAGCACTCAGATGCTCGCGCTTGATCGCCTCAAACTGATTCCGAAGTGCTTCATCAACATGCTGAAACGGCCGAGGCGACCAGAATTCCGGTCGACGTAAGTCGTCCGCAACGTAGGCGATCTGCTCGGCTGTCAGCGCACGCCTTCGTCGCAGTGCCAGTCGCACTTCGTGACCTCTGATGACAGTCACATCGCGTAGGCGACGCGAAACCCGAACCTCATCAGCCCCAGTAATCGCCAATACCGGATACACAGGGACGAACCCTAGCCCCGCGGCCGCCAGCAACTTCCGAACGCGCTCTGCCTCATAGCGCGAATTGCGCAGGTGGTCGGTGCGCGTGCCTCCAATGAACAAGGAGCGCTCCGTGGCATTGATGCGCTTGCCAACATGACGCTTAGTGTTGACCACGAAGAGGCCAGGCGGACCAAACACTACGTGGTCAATATCGGAACCGCGATTCCCGATTGGTACCGAATGCAGTACCAACCAGTCACCCCTCAATTTTGTCAGCTGCTCAGCGACACGGCGCTCGCCTTCAACCCCGAGATACCACGGATATGCGCGGGAGCTCCAAGGGCTGATCCCAAGTACCCGCTGGAATACGCCACGCGGTGAATGTCCTTGCTGCTCTGCCATGCACTGAGCAATCAGCGCGTCCCCAGCCCGGTTCACCGTCAGATCATGACGTTCTGCTGTTGTATCCCACCCCATGATCTGCATCGTGCCACGGTTGAGCCAGTCTCAACAGCGGAGTATCACCTAGCCGGAACACGGGCACGTTCCGGCACGGCCGAAAGACGGGCCTACGCCTGCGGCGACTCGTCCGAAGCGGTCGTCGACGGCTGGGCCGGCGGCGGCGGGACCGCGCCGCCGGTGATGGCGATGCCGAGCACGGAGCGCGCCTTTGCCGCGTGCTGCGGGTCGACGACGAGGTCATAGCTGCCAGCCACGAAGTAGCTGGTCGAGCCGAAGCTGCGAGCACTCCGGTTCAGCGCGAACATGACCACACCGATGATCATGCCGACGCCGGCAGCGAACAGCAGGATCGCAGCCATGCTGGTGGCGTTGGCCTGCATCTGCTGCGCCTCGCTGGCGGTGAGGAACTGCATGCCACCCACGAAGAGGCCGAGCCAGGCACCGAGCATCGCACCGTTGAGTGCGGCCTTGCCGTAGCTGCGGCGGCCGGCAACGCGCTCCACGCTTTTGAGGTCGTTGCCGATAATGCTGATTGAGCGCGGCGGCAGGTCGGCGCGCAGCAAGTCTTCCACCGCCGCCTCGGCCTTGCGGTATTGCTCGTAGGAGCGCAGAACCACGCCCGAAGGCAGTTCCACGGCGGGTCGGCGGTCGGGGCGAGAAGGCGTTGCGTTCGACATTGCTGCCCATTCTCCCATCCTTCGCAGGGTCACGCCTAAGGTAGTCCTGTGAGCGCGCCAAAGATTTTCGCCGCCCGCCTGGCCGGGTGCAGCGTCTTCGACCCCTACGGCGACCGCGTAGGTCGGGTTCGAGACGTCCTGGTGGTGCGCCGGAAATCGGACCCGCCTCGCGTGGTCGGTCTGATTACCGAGATCCCGGGCCGGCGCCGCGTCTTCCTGCCGATCAGCCGGGTGACCTCCATCGCTGGTGGCCAGGTAATCACCACCGGTTTGATCAACATGCGCCGATTCCAGCAGCGAGGCGGTGAGGTGCGGGTCATCGCCGAACTCATCGGTCGCAACGTGCAACTCGCCGACAACTCCGGCACCGCCACCATCGAGGATGCAGCCCTGTCACCGACCGCGGCCGGTGACTGGGAAATCAGCCAGCTCTACCTGCGCCGCCCGCGCACGGGCCCGAGCCCGTTCAGCCGCGGCGCCACGCTCTACGCTCCCTGGGACAAGATCGTGGAACTCGATGCCGGTGACGAGAGCCAGTCCGCGACCCAACTCATCGCCTCGATGAGCGAGCTGCTGCCCGCCGACCTCGCCAACGCGATCCTGGACCTGCCGGAGCAGCGCCGTATCGAAGTCGCCGAGGAACTGCCCGACGAGCGCCTCGCCGATGTGCTCGAGGAATTGCCCGAGAACGAGCAGGTCGACCTGCTGGCCAAGCTCGACGACAATCGCGCGGCCGATGTGCTGGACAAGATGGACCCGGACGACGCGGCCGACCTGATCGCCTCGATGGATGAGGAGCGCGGTGAGACGCTGCTCGAACTCATGGAACCGGAAGAGGCCGAAGACGTCCGCCTGCTGCTGAGCTACGGACCCGACACCGCCGGTGGCATGATGACCACCGAGCCGGTGATCGTCTCCAGCGAGACCACCGTCGCCGAAGCGCTGGCCATGATTCGCCGCCGCGAGGTGCACCCGGCCCTCGCCGCCGTCGTCTGCGTCACCCTGCCGCCGTATGAGGCACCGACCGGCCGCTTCCTCGGCCTGGTGCACTTCCAGCGCCTGCTGCGCCATCCCCCGCACGAACGGCTGGGCACGCTGGTGGACTCCAGCGTGGAGCCGATGCAGGTGACGACGCCTGCGGCCGAGGTGATCCGCACGCTGGCGAGTTATGACCTGGTGTCGGTGCCGGTGGTGGACCAGAACCAGCGCCTGCTCGGTGTGGTCACCGTTGATGACGCCCTCGACCGCCTGCTGCCGGACGACTGGCGCAGCCACGAGGCGGGTGATGACGAATGAAGCGCACGAAGTTCTTCGGTGTCGCCCGCGATCAGGGGCTGAATGTCCCCAAGGGCCAGCGCAACGCCATGCGCAACACGGTGGACAGCGACCGCTTCGGGCGCGCCACCGAGCTCATCGCCCGAGCCATGGGCACGCCCTGGTTCCTGGTCGGCCTGACCCTGGTCTGTGCCGGCTGGCTGCTGTGGAACACCCTCGCCCCAGAGGCGTGGCGCTTCGACTCGGCCGCCCTCGGCTTCACCGCGCTCACGCTGGCACTGTCGCTGCAGGCCTCATACGCGGCCCCGCTCATCCTGTTGGCCCAGAACCGGCAGGATGACCGGGACCGCGTCTCGATGGAGCAGGACCGCCAGCGCGCCGAGCGCCAACTCGCCGACACTGAGTACCTGGCGCGCGAGGTCGCTGCACTGCGCCTGGCCATGAAGGAACTGGCCACCAAGGACTTCCTCAAGGCCGAACTGCGGGCCCTGCTCGAAGAGTTGGAGGCTGAGGCCAATGACGGTGAGGACGAGGCGACGGGCGGCCGGGCGTAACGTGTCCGACCCAGCCTCCACCGCCTCGATCGCTGACCGCCTGCGCGCCGCCGTCGGCGCGGTCGTCGACCCAGAGCTGCGCCGCCCCATCGGCGAGCTCGACATGGTTGCCGACGCCCGCGTGGACGAGGCCGGCGCCGCGCAGGTCGCCATTACCCTGACCGTCGTCGGCTGCCCGGCCGCCGATCGTATCGAGCGCGAGGCGCGGGAGGCCGCACTCGCGGTGCCTGGTGTGGCCTCGGTCGAGGTCACCCTGGGCGTGATGACGCCAGCACAGCGCGCCGCCCTGACCGAACGCCTGCGCGACGGACGCGCCGTTCGCGAAAACCCGTTCGGCCCCGACTCCCTGACCCGCGTCATCGCCGTGACCAGCGGCAAGGGTGGCGTCGGCAAGTCCACGGTGACGGCAAACTTGGCCGCGATGGCGGCCGCTCGCGGCCTGCGGGTCGGCGTCATCGATGCCGATGTGCACGGCTATTCGATTCCTGGCCTGCTGGGCCTCACCTCCGCGGCAGGGCCCGTGCGCCCGACCCGAATCGATGATCTGATCGTCCCGCCGGTCGGCTTCGGCGTAAAGGCAATCTCGATTGGCATGTTCCTCGAGACTGCCGCCCCGGTGGCCTGGCGCGGACCGATGCTGCACCGGACCCTGAACCAGTTCCTCACCGAGGTCTATTTCGGCGATTTGGATCTGCTGCTGCTCGACCTGCCGCCGGGCACTGGCGACGTGGCGATTTCTGCCGGGCAGTTGCTGCCCGCTGCCGAAGTGATCGTGGTCACCACCCCGCAGCCAGCCGCAGCCGATGTGGCCATTCGCTCCGGCCAGCTCGCCGCACAGACCGGACAACGGGTCATCGGCGTGGTTGAGACGATGAGTGGCCCGGCCGAGTCGCCCCTGTTTGGCAGCGGCGGCGGCCTGGCCACCGCGGACCGCCTCAGCGAGGCGCTGGGCACGCCCGTGCCGCTGCTCGGCTCGATCCCGCTGAGCGTGGCACTGCGCGAGGGTGGCGATGTGGGCACGCCGCTGGTGATCAGCGATCCGGACGCGCCCGCCTCGCTGGAATTTGGCAGCATTCTAGACCGGATCCTGCGCAGCGGCCGCGGATTGGCCGGCCGTGCCTTGCCCGTGCAGCCTCGGTAACCCTGCCCAGCATCGGTCCATTGCCCGAGCCCTGCGGGGTACGATAGAGGCAGGGGCGAGACGACGCTGTCTGCTCCATCCATACCGCTGTTAAAGGAGCCCCGGCCCATGCGCCCGCTGACGCCGCCTGCCGACTCCGGCCCAACGATGCCGGAGTTCGACCAGCCGCCAGCGCACCCGCTGCCGCTCGCTGCCGCCTGGCTCGATGCGGCGATTCAGCATCCGATCCTCGAGGCTGCCGCCGCCACCTTGGCCACCGCTGATGGAATGGGTCGAGTCACCAGTCGCGCCATCGCGGTGAAAGCCATCGACAATAAGGGCGCCATCTTCGGCTCCTCGCTCACCAGCCGCAAGGCCCGAGACATCGCCGAGAACCCCTATGGTTCGCTGAGTTTCTACTGGCGCCCGACCATCCAACAGTTGCTGCTGCATGGACGGATCGAGCATCTCAGCGATGCCGAGTCGGACAGCGTGTGGGCAGGCCGTGCCCGCGTTGCTCAAGCCGCCACCACCGCCGCCACCACCGGCCAGCCCCTGGGGAGCGAAGCAGAGCTCGCCGAGCAGGCCAACGCGATCGCGACCGCCGATGGCCCAATCCCGCGCCCGGCGCAGTGGGCGGCGTTCCGATTGATCCCGGACGAGGTCGAGTTCTGGCATGGCCGGCCGAGCCGACTGCACCGTCGCCTGCACTATGTGCAGGACGACCTGGGGCGCTGGATCGCGACCCGTCTTCAGCCGTAGCCGCAACGGGGCTGCGCACACCGTCCTCGAGACCGCGTGCCCTAGGTCGCTTCGACATCGAAGGGCGGCAGTTCGCCCGGCTCCAGCAGCGCGCCAACGTTCGGACCGGCCGCGATCTGGCCAGCCCCCGATCCGCTCGGCGCCTCGTCGAGAAGTGCCTCCCGGATGATCCGTCGCGGGTCGTATTGGCGCGGGTCGAGGCTGCGCCAGTCGGCATCCTTGAATTCGTCACCGAGTTCGTCCTGCAACTTGGACTTGGCATCACCCACGAATTCGCGCAGGCGCCTGGACCACTGTCCCAGGGTGCGCGCGACCTGCGGCAGCCGGTCTGGACCCACGATGATGACGGCGATCACCAAGATCACCAGCAACTTTTCGAAGGTCAGACCCACAATCTCCAGCCTAGCGCCGCTCGGTATGCCAACTGGCCGCTACCCTGGACTCAGGCTGAAAGGAGCATCGTGTCGTTCGTCGAGACGAATTGGAAGTTCACCGAGGATCACGTCACCGAAACCGACGCGATGGAACTGGCCCGCGAGCGCGCCGCCGAACTCGGTATTCCGGCGATCTCCCCCGCCCAGGGCAGCCAACTTGCAGCGCTTGCCGCCGCCAGCGGCGTCCGTCAGGCGATCGAGGTCGGCACCGGCACTGGTCTGAGCGCGCTCTGGCTGTTCCGTGGTGCTCCGCAGGCAAATCTCACCTCCATCGACCTAGATGGCGAACACCAGCAACTCGCTCGGGAAACGTTGGCTGCCTCGGGCGTGAGTTCGCAGCAACTGCGTCTCATCAGTGGCCGCTCCCTCGATGTGCTGCCGCGCATGAATGAGAGCAGCTACGACCTGGTCATGCTGGAGGTTGAGGCGCGCACGGTCCTGGCCCATGTCGACCTCGGCTTGCGTCTGGTTCGCCCTGGCGGCGTGGTGCTGGTGCAGCACGTCTTGGCTGGCGGACGCCTCGCCGACCCAGCCAAGCGCGACCCCGGCACCGTGGAGCTGCGCAGCCTGTTGGCCAGTCTCAGCGGCCGCGACGATGTGCTGCACGCGCTGCTCGGCGCCGGCACCGGCACGCTCCAGCTCGTGCGAACCGCCTAAGGCAGCCGGAACGAACGAACGCGTGACCGGTGGAACGGTCACGCGTTCGAAAGAACCATCAGATGTGGACTGAGGGTCGCACATCCCGCCCGCCGGCGGTATGGGGTCGTCAGTCCTAGCCGACGACCGCAGCGAGCGCTTCGTACAGCTCGGTTGCTTCCTGGTCGTTCATCGAAACAACCATGCGACCACCGCCTTCGACGGGGACGCGGACAACAATCAGTCGACCTTCACGGACGACCTCGGTGGGGCCGTCGCCGGCCCGGGGCTTCTGCGCAGCCATTCTGGAGTCCTTTCTGGCAATGCACCATCCATTATCCGGGATGAGACCGGATTCGAGCAAAGGGGTTGCCAGAAATCAGGCCGAAATGGCCAAATTTCGGCCGCTAGCGAAACAGATCGCGCCTCTGGTACTCGGGAGCGGCTCAGCCCGCTCGACCGCTCAGCCAGGCGCGTAGCCCGTGCTCTACGCGGGTGATCTGCTCGGTCGGCACATGCTCATCGTCTCGGTGCGCCAGCGAGGGGTCGCCCGGGCCATAGTTCACCGCAGGAATCCCGAGCGCCGAGAAGCGCGCCACATCAGTCCAGCCGTACTTGGGCTTGGCCTCTGCCCCGACCGCCGCCAGGAAGGCCTGTGCCAGCGGGGCATCCAGTCCGGGGCGAGCACCGTCCGAGCGATCGGTCACCGTCACCTGATAGCCGCGGAAGAACTCCTCCAGCCAGGCAATCGCCTCGCCAGCGGTCTTGTCCGGGGCGAACCGGTAATTCACCGTCACCACACACTCGTCCGGGATCACATTGCCGGCAACGCCGCCACTAATGCCGACGGCGTTCAGTCCTTCCCGGTAGACCAGCCCCTCGACCTCGACCTCCTGGGCCTGGAAGTCGGCAAGCTTCTGCAGAATCGGCGCGACCGCATGGATAGCGTTCTGGCCCATCCACGACCTGGCCGAGTGGGCGCGCACGCCACTGGTGCGCACCTCCACGCGGACCGTACCGTTGCAGCCACCCTCAATCTCACCCGCGGTGGGCTCGCCCAGGATCGCGAAGTCGCCCTCGAGCAATTCCGGCGCGTTCGCGGCCAGTCGGCCGAGGCCATTCAGGTCCGAGGCGACCTCCTCGTGGTCGTACCAGACCCAGGTCACGTCCACGACCGGCGCGGTGAGTTCAGCCGCCAGCAGCAGCTGCACCGCGACCCCAGCCTTCATATCCACCGTGCCGCGACCCCACAGGGTCTCAACCCCGTCCTGGGTGCTGAACCAGCCCGGGACATTACTGACGATCGGGACCGTGTCGAGGTGGCCGGCGATGATCACCCGCCGGTCCCGTCCCAGATTCGTGCGGGCCACGATCGCGTCACCATCTCGGTGCAGCGTCAGGTGTGCGAGGCCCTTGAGCGTCGCCTCGATCGCGTCAGCGATGGCACGTTCATCCCCGGACACCGATGCGATATCGACCAACTGCCGCGTCAGGTCCACCGATCCGGTACTCAGATCGAGCGGAATCGGCGACTGGGCAGCGTCATGGCTCATGGCCCCCAGTGTAGAGCCGCCACCTGCCCCGGTAGGCTTGGAGTATGTCCAATGCATCTTCCGACACCGCCGTCCGTTCCGCCTGGGGCTACGGCCTCGCCACGATCGCCAACGACGGCACGGTGCTGGACACCTGGTTCCCGAAGCCGGAACTTGGCGAACTGCCGGCCGGTCGCGAACCGTGGATTGTTCCGGCCGAATACGAGGCCCTGACCGGCGAGGACCCGCGTCGTCGCGTGCGGATCGAACCGGTGACGGTCCAGATCAACCTCGATCACCACCCGACCTCCACGCCGGACGCGTACCTGCGCCTGCACCTGCTGTCGCACCTGCTCGTGCAGCCGAACACGATCAACCTGGATGGCATCTTCGGTCACTTGCCGATTGTGGTGTGGACCACCGGCGGCCCGGTGCACCCGGACGACTTCACCCAGCTGCGTCCGGTGCTGCAGCGCGCCGGAATCTCGGTGCTGGGTATCGACAAGTTCCCGCGCATGCTCGACTACGTGACCCCGGAGCGGGTGCGCATCGCCGACGCCTCGCGCGTTCGCCTCGGTGCCCACCTCGCGCCGGGCACCACCGTGATGCACGAGGGCTTTGTGAACTTCAATGCCGGTACCCTCGGTACCTCCATGGTCGAAGGCCGCATCTCGCAGGGCGTGGTCGTCGGTGACGGCTCGGACATCGGTGGCGGCGCCTCGATCATGGGTACGCTTTCTGGCGGTGGCACCGAGCGCATCACCATCGGTGAGCGTGCGCTGCTGGGCGCGAACTCGGGCATCGGTATCTCGATCGGTGACGATTCGGTGGTCGAGGCTGGCCTCTACGTCACCGCCGGCACCAAGGTGACGCTGCTGGACGGCAGCGTGGACGAGCAGGGCGAGCCGCGCCGCGTCAAGGCGGTCGAGCTCTCGGGTGTTGCCAATCTGCTCTTCCGCCGCAACTCGGTTACTGGCGCCGTCGAAGTGCTGCCGCGGAAGGGCACCGGCATCGTGCTGAACGCCCAGTTGCACGCCTAGTCGCGATCCGCTGAGGGTGTCCAGCGGGCGCCGGTCCCGCGGGGCAAACCGTCCCGTGCCACGGTCCTGAGCCTTGCCTTCCTAGACGGTCCGAGTTTTTCCGGACACAATGTCGTCATGGAAATCCTCAAGGGTATTCTCGTCGTTATTCACATCCTGGGTGCGGCCGCGATCATCGGGCCGTACCTGCAGCAGCTGCGCGCGAAGGAGCACTTCGAACTGCGCTGGCTGCACATCGGTACCGGCATGCAGGTGGTCACCGGTATCCTCCTGGTCGGCATGGCCTACGCCCTGGGCAACGGCGATGCTATCGACAACGTCAAGATCACCTTCAAGCTGCTGTTCGCGATCACTGCCCTGGTGGGTGTGTCGATGATCAGCAAGGCGAAGCAGGGCAAGAAGCACATCTGGCTGCACGTGGCCGGTATCGCTGCAATCGTCAACGTCGTCGTTGCCGTGATGTGGCGCTACTTCTTCGTCTAGGTCAAACCCAACGCAAAGGGCGCCGCTCCGATTGGAGCGGCGCCCTTTAGCTTGCCTTAGCGGCTGGTCGGCCAGTCGCGGACAGCAGGCCCGGTGTAGAGCTGCTGCGGGCGACCAATCTTGGTCGCCGGGTCGGCGTGCAGTTCGCGCCAGTGCGCGATCCAGCCGGGCAGACGACCGATGGCGAACAGCACCGTGAACATTCGGGTCGGGAAACCCATGGCCTTGTAGATGACGCCGGTGTAGAAGTCGACGTTCGGGTAGAGCTTGCGCTCCACGAAGTACTCATCGGCGAGGGCAATCTGCTCGAGTTCGCGGGCGATGTCGAGCAGCGGGTCGCTGACGCCCAGCGCGTCGAGCACCTCGTCAGCGCTGGCCTTGACCAGCTTGGCGCGCGGGTCATACGACTTGTAGACGCGGTGTCCGAAGCCCATCAGCTTCACGCCGTCTTCCTTGCGCTTCACGCGGTCCACGAAGGACTGCACCGACTCGCCGGAGTCGCGGATCTGGCCGAGCATCTGCAGCACGGCCTCGTTGGCGCCACCGTGCAGCGGGCCGTAGAGGGCGTTGATGCCAGCCGAGACCGAAGCGAACAGGTTGGCCTGGGTCGAACCGACCAGGCGCACCGTCGAGGTCGAGGCGTTCTGCTCGTGGTCTTCGTGCAGGATCAGCAGACGGTCCAGCGCCCGGCTGACTACGGGGTTGACCTCATAGGGCTCGGCCATGGTGCCGAAGTTCAGGCGCAGGAAGTTGTCCACGAAGCTCAGCGAGTTGTCCGGGTACAGGAACGCCTGACCGATGCTCTTCTTGTGCGCGTAGGCCGCGATCACTGGCAACTTCGCCAGCAGGCGCACGGTGGTCAGTTCGACCGCCTCGGGGTCAGACACCGACAGCGAGTCTTCGTAATAGGTCGACAGGGCCGACACCGCCGAGGAGAGCACCGACATCGGGTGCGCGCTGGACGGCAGTGCGTCGAAGAAGCGCTTCAGGTCCTCGTGCAGCAGGGTGTGCCGACGAATGCGGTCATCGAACTCGGCGAGCTGCTGCGGGGTCGGCAATTCGCCGTAGATCAGCAACCAGGCGACTTCGAGGAACGTCGAGTTCTCGGCGACCTGTTCAATCGGGTACCCGCGGTAGCGCAGCACACCCTCATCGCCATCGATGTAGGTAATCGCACTCCGGGTCGACGCGGTGTTCACGAACCCGTAGTCGAGCGCGGTGTAACCGGTCTGCTTGGTCAGGGTGGAAAAGTCGATCGCAGCCTTACCGTCAACGGCGGGCAGCAGCGGGAATTCCGCCGTACCGCCGGGATACTGCAGAATCGCCTTCTGGGCGTCGTCAGCCATCTGGGCTCCCTCGTGGTGTCGAGTGGTCTTCTCAAGACTAGCCGACGTCTGGCGATCGCAACGACGCCGATGCAACCTCTGCTCAGCGATCAGGCAGTCAGGATCAACGTGCGGCGAGGCGCGCTGCGGCCTCAGCAATCGCCTCGTCGCTGGCCGTCAACGCGATCCGCACATGCTGGGCCGCTGCAGGCCCGTAGAAGGCGCCAGGAGCGGCCAGAATGCCCTGCTCCGCCAAGGCGTCGAGCGTGACCCAGCAGTCCTCGTCGCGGGTCACCCAGAGGTAGAGGCCCGCGGTGGATCGATCGATGCGGAAGCCATTGGCCTGCAGCACTGGCAACAGGGCGTTGCGGCGCGCACGGTACCGTTCGCGCTGCTCGGCGACGTGGGTGTCGTCCTGCAACGCTGCCACCATCGCCGCCTGCACGGGACCGGGCGGGATGAGACCAGCGTGGCGGCGCGCCAGCTTGATGATGTCGATCAGTGCTGCATCCCCGGCCACGAAGGCGGCCCGGTAACCAGCAAGATTCGACTGCTTGCTCAGCGAGTAGACCGAGAGCACATTGCTGCGGTCCTCCCCCACCACGCGCGGATCCAAGATGCACGCGGTCGGGTCGTCACCAGCCCAGTTGAGTTCCGCGTAGCACTCGTCGCCGGCGATCACGGCACCAAGTTCGCGAGCACGAGCGACCGCTGCGCGCAGCTGCGCAAGGTCCAGCACGGAGCCGTCCGGGTTGCCCGGGCTATTCAGCCAGACCAGGCGGGTGTTGTCCGGCCAGTCGGCCGGGTCATCGGCCGCCACCGCCTGGGCGCGCGCGATCTGCGCCCCCACTGCGTAGGTCGGGTACGCTGCGGTCGGGAAGACCACCGCGTCATCGGGACCAAGCCCAAGCAGCAGCGGCAAGAGCGCGATCAGTTCCTTGGACCCAATGGTCGGCATCACCTCGGCCTCACTGAGGCCGGGAACGCTGCGACGACGCTGGTACCAGGCGATAATGGCCTGGCGCAGCGCGGGGGTACCGGCCGCTGCCGGATAGGCGTGCGAGTCCACGGCCTGACGCAGCGCCTCAGCGATGACGGCTGGCGTCGGGTCCACGGGCGACCCAACCGAAAGGTCAATCAGACCTCCGGCATGTGCCTTGGCCTTCGCGGCGTACGGCGCGAGCTGGTCCCAAGGAAAATCGGGCAGTGCCAGCCCGGCCGGGGTGCTCACTCTGCGTCGCCCTGAGGCGGCAGCGCCGCAACCAGCGGGTGGTCGTAGTCGACAGCACCCACCTTGGCCGCACCGCCCGGCGAGCCAAGCTGGCTGAAGAATTCCACGTTGGCCGTGTAGTAGTCGTTCCACTCGGCCGGCAGGTCGTCTTCGTAAAAGATCGCCTCGACCGGGCACACCGGCTCGCACGCGCCACAGTCCACGCACTCGTCGGGGTGGATGTAGAGCATCCGGTCACCCTCGTAAATGCAGTCGACAGGGCATTCGTCGATGCAGGCACGGTCCTTCACATCAACGCACGGCAACGCGATTACGTAGGTCACGGCAAGAATCCTCTAGTCTCGTCCGGGCTTGTTGCCCGACGCCTTCATTATTCCACCGACGCGCACCGCAAGGCCGCCGCGGAGGCGTCGAAAGAGCGCGCGCTTCTGATCTGGGCTCGGCCATACTGCAGCCAACACGGCTGCCAGCGGCACCGTAATGACCCAGACGATGCCGCGCAGATTCATCGGCACGAAGGTGTAGCCGCCGATGCCGATCAGCCACAGCCACACCAGCACCGCCACCACGCCGAGCGCAGCCACAATGGCGTAGGCACGGCGGTCGGTCACCAGACGAATGCCAGCCAGCACCAGTACCAGGGTGGCCACGCCCAGGCCGACGCCAACCGGCACCATCGCGCCGAACAGGTCCCACTTGGCCTGGTGGTTGAGCGTCGTGATCAACGACACCACGACCCCAGCGAAGAACGCCGCAGCCGAGGCGGCCAGGAACGTCCACAGCGATGCCCCCGGTTCCGGCCACTTCGGCTTGGCCTCGGGCAGGCTGGTCGGCACCAGACGGAAGCGTTCGACGTCCGAGAGCACGTGTTCGCGCCCGTCGGTCGTGCGGTAGCCATTCTCGGTGAGGCTCAGCTGACTGCGGTGTGCCGACAGGGCGAGGCGCTTCACCTCCAAGTGCGCAAAGACGTCCAACTCCACGATTCGGCCCGCGCCCCCGAGCGGGGAGGCCGCGTAGACCGGAATGTTCTGGAAGTCGGCAACCTGCAGCACCGCTTGGTACACCTTGATGTGGTCTGGGCGCAGTTCACCACCCTCACCGTCACACACGATGATGGTGGTCGGCTCAACGTGGCGAACCACCGCGTGAATGTCAGCGAGCAGCTCCTCCATCGGCGCCGCAATCAGACTGGCCGGGTCGATGGTTGCCAGCGACTTCGTATCGGCCAACTCCTGCAGGCTCGAACCAGAGTCCAGGTACTGCCGCGGCGGCAGGCCGTGGCGGCGAGCCGCGGGGTCGCCAAGGAAGCGGTGGTCGGTGACGCCGAGCGCAGACAGGGCGATGCGTGCCTCGCGTTCCCGGAGTTCACCGATACCGCGCGGATCACCCGGAAGCACCTGCGCCGCATCGGCTGCGACGGCTGCCAGTTCGCCGCGGGTGCAGGTCAACACCGTCACGCCCACGCCGGATGCGATCAGCGCCGCGATGGTGCCGCCGGTTTGTGCGACCTCATCGGTCGGGTACGCGTGCACGAGCAGGATGCGCTCGCTATCGGGCCGCATGCTTACCTCCGATGGTCAGATTCCCCCAGAATAGCCAACTGGCCCTGGAGGGTTCCCTGACGAACCCGGAATGCCTACCGAATTGCCTACTGCTGACGCTTCAGACGCGAGGCAGCGCGGGCGCGCTCGGTCTTGTCCAGGATCACCTTGCGCACGCGAACGACCTCGGGAGTCACTTCCACGCACTCGTCCTCGGCAGCGAACTCGAGGCACTCCTCGAGCGAGAGCTGACGCGGCGGGGTGAGGCGCTCCAGCTCGTCAGCAGTGGAGGAGCGAATGTTGTTGAGCTGCTTCTCCTTGGTGATGTTCACATCCATGTCTTCGTTGCGCGGGTTCTCGCCAACGACCATGCCCTCATAGACTTCGTCAGTCGGCTTGATGAAGAAGCTCATGCGCTCCTGCAACTGCATCATGGCGTTGGTGGTTGCCACGCCCGCGCGGTCGGCCACAATCGAGCCGGTGTTCCGGGTCGAGATGGGACCAGCCCAGTCACCGTAGCCGTGCGAGATCGCGTTGGCGATACCGGTACCGCGGGTCTGCGTCATGAATTCGGTGCGGAAGCCGATCAGGCCGCGGCTCGGGACGATGAACTCCATCCGAACCCAACCGGTGCCGTGGTTCGACATCGATTCCATCCGACCCTTGCGGGCGGCGAGCAACTGGGTGATGGCGCCCAGGTACTCTTCCGGGGTGTCGATGGTGAGGTGCTCGTACGGCTCCTGCACCTTGCCGTCGACGGTGCGGGTGACCACCTGCGGCTTGCCGACGGTGAGTTCGAAGCCTTCGCGGCGCATCTGCTCGACCAGGATCGCCAGGGCGAGTTCGCCTCGGCCCTGCACTTCCCAGGCGTCCGGCTGGCCGATGTCGACCACCTTGAGCGAGACGTTACCGATCAGTTCGCGGTCGAGGCGGTCCTTGACCATGCGGGCGGTCAGCTTGTGCCCCTTGACCTTACCCACCAGCGGGCTGGTGTTCGTGCCGATCGTCATCGAGATCGCCGGGTCGTCGACCTTGATGGCCGGCAGCGGGCGGACGTCCTCGGGGTCAGCCAGGGTTTCACCAATGGTGATGTCTTCAATACCGGCAACGGCGATGATGTCGCCGGGGCCAGCCGATTCGGCCGGGTAGCGGTCCAGGGCGCGGGTCTTCAGCAGTTCGGTGATGCGCACGTTCGAGTGCGAGCCATCGTGGCGGACCCAGGCGACGGTCTGACCCTTGCGGATCTCACCGTTGAACACGCGCAGCAGCGCGAGGCGGCCAAGGAACGGCGAGGCGTCGAGGTTGGTCACCCAAGCCTGCAGCGGGGCCTCGTCGTCATAGCTCGGCGCGGGAATGTGCTGCATGATCGCCGCAAACAGCGGCTCGAGGTCTTCGTTGTCCGGCAGTTCGCCGTTGGCCGGCTTGTTCTTGGAGGCACGGCCAGCCTTGCCCGATGCGTACACCACCGGCACATCGAGGACGGCGTCCAGGTCCAGTTCCGGCTCGTCCTCGGCGATGTCCGCGGCCAAGCCCAGCAGCAGGTCCTGACTTTCCGAGACCACGTCGTCGATCCGGGCGTCCGGACGGTCGGTCTTGTTCACCAGCAGAATCACCGGCAGCTTGGCCTGCAGCGCCTTGCGCAGCACGAAGCGGGTCTGCGGCAGCGGGCCCTCACTGGCGTCCACCAGCAACACGACGCCGTCCACCATGCTCAGGCCGCGCTCCACCTCGCCACCGAAGTCGGCGTGGCCGGGCGTGTCGATCACGTTGATGGTGATCGGCGTGCCGCCGGAGTGCGCGCCCTGGTAGGTGATCGCAGTGTTCTTGGCGAGGATCGTGATGCCCTTTTCGCGCTCCAACTCGTTGGAGTCCATGGCACGTTCGTCCACGTGTGCGTGTGCGGCAAAGGAGTTCGTCTGACGGAGCATGGCGTCGACGAGCGTGGTCTTGCCGTGGTCAACGTGGGCGACGATTGCGACGTTTCGCAGTTCGTCTCGGGTGCGAATGGCCATGGTGATACCTGGGTCCTTGTGGTTGTCTCAGCGGCGACTGCCGGGCTGGCCAGAATTTGGCCGACAGTACAGTCTACGCGAGTAGGCTGCAGATATGGCTGAGACAGTGGGAACGCGCCCCCGCGGGCTACTGATTTTTGACGGTGACTGTGGCTTCTGCACCACCGGCATACACAAGCTCGTCGAGATGCTGCCCTCCCCACCGGACACCATTCCGTACCAGTTCGCCGACCTGGCGCAGTACGGCCTCACCGCCGAAGAATGCAATGAGCGCATCTGGTTGGTCACCCCTGATCAGCAGCTCGGCGGCTATGTGGCGCTTTCGGAGGTGTTCAAGCGTCAGCCGAAGCGCTGGTATCGCTTCCTAGGACACCTCTCAGACACCTTCCCCTTCAGCTTCGTCTCGGCTGCCGGGTACTCATGGATGGCCAAGAATCGGCAGCGCCTTCCCGGCGGCACTCCGGCCTGTGCGATGCGGCCGCCCCAGCAGGCATGAGCCCCCGCAGAAACGAAGCCGGCGAGGCGCACCCCACTCCCAGCGCAGTCACCCCTTCGCTCACCATCGCCCCGCCATCGCGGCGCCACATCATCGCCGAGATCCTGCTGGTCCTCGGCGTCTCGTTCGGCATTAGTGCGCTGTCCAGCATCCTTTCCTTCGTGGATGCCGCGACGCGTCCCGGCGCGCTCGGCGAACAGACCGCGCAGATCGTGACGCCCGCCCATGAGCGGCCGTGGCTGGACCTGCTGTACCAGCTGCTCAGTTTCGTGAACGCCGTCGTGCCGGTGGCGCTGGTGGTGTTCCTGCTCTGGCTACCGGGACGCGCTCCCTGGCGCCGACTTGGGCTGGCAGTGGATTCGGATCGGGTCTCGACGGTGCACGACATTGCGGTCTCGCGCGGGGCGGTGGCCGCGACCGCACCAGGCCGGCTCGGTCTTCGAGTCCGTGACGTCTGGCAGGGCCTCGGGCTCGTCGCGCTCATCGGGATCCCCGGGCTCGGGCTGTACCTGATCGGCCGCTCGGCTGGGATCACCCTGAACGTGGTGCCCACCGCGCTGGATGCGCACTGGTGGACGGTGCCGGTGCTGGTGCTGGTGGCGGTGCGAGCCAGCCTCACCGAAGAAATTATCGTAGTGGCGTACCTGCGCACCCGCCTCACCGAACTGGGATGGAGCGTCTGGCAGTTCGTTGCCACCTCGGCCCTACTGCGTGGCAGCTACCACCTGTATCAGGGCATCGGACCCTTCATCGGCAACGTCGTGATGGGTGCACTGTTCGGCTGGATCGCGGTGCGGACCGGTCGGATCTGGCCACTGCTGGTGGCGCATCTTGCCATCGATCTGATCGTGTTCCTCGGCTATCCGCTCGCCTACGCGTGGTGGCCGGGGTTGTTCGGCGCGACCGGGCAGTAAGCCGGCCGCGGCAGCGGCACTAGTGGCCAGCGCCCTCAGCGGGCAGGGCATCGCGGCGACGCAGGGTGCGGGCGCCCTCGACGGCAAGCAACACGACCGCCACGCCGATCAGACCGTAGGTCCACCAGCTCGCGCCGTGGATTGCACCCCCAAGGAGCAGCGCGACCGGCAGCATCAGCAGCGGCTCCAGGTAACCGAGCAGTCCGAACAGGTTCAGCGGCAGGAAGCGCGCCGCAATCATGTACGACAGCACCGCCCCGGCACTGACGAGGCCGACCACCAGCAGTCCTGCGATGACCCACCCGGATTCCGACACCGCCGCGATCGCGCCCGGCTGCAGCACCAGCCACAGCGTCAGCGGCCACAGCAGCAGCAGTTCGAGGAACGTAGCGCCCGTACTGTTCAGCCCACTGGCGCGACGCACCGTGAAGTACGCGGCGTAGCCACCGGCCGACGCGAGCGTGGTCCAGTGCAGGCCACCGGCGGCGGCCAAACCGACACCGACACCCAGCGCCGCGGCGGAGACTGCGGCCAGGCGCAGCCGTCCAAGTCGCTCGCCAAAGAACAGCACGCCCATGAGCACCACGACCAGCGGCAGCAGCAAGTAGCCGAGGGTGAGCTCGAGGCCAAAGCCGTGCTGCGGCGCCCACGCGAAGAGGTAGAACTGCGGGGCCAGGAGCGCGGCATTCACGGCCACCAGCGGGATCAGGCGCGGGGATCGGCGCAGCCGGGCCAGCGTCTCGCGAACCGTGCCCCACTGTCCGACCAGCACCATCAGCGGTGCCATCAGTGGCACCGTCAGCAGGATACGCCAGCCCACAAAGGTCTCGGAGCCGACACCGGCGAGCGGGGCGGCAGCAACAAACAGCACCGCGAACAGGACGGATGCCGAGACGGAAGCAATGATGCCAATGCGCAACTGGCGAGCAGCGGCACGCTGATCCTGCTGCGCAAGGGCAAGATCGTCGGCAGTAATGACCGGAATCGAGGCGGTGAGTGTCATACCCGGAGTCCCTTACTCGCCACACCAGGTGTGCGGCGATGGACTCCCCCTCTGTCATCGGCCTGAGAGTTTCACCTCGGGAGACCCGAGACTTTCACCTACGGCGGGATCCGATCGGCGGATCCACTTTTCAGAGTGGCCTGGCGCTGCGGTACTGGACCTGAGAGATTGGCGGGGAGGCTTGCTCCTTCGGTGCCGCCACCTGGCTGGTGTCGGCTCTCCCGCAGTGCGTCTGCGGCCTATGAAGTTCTTCCGGCAGTCTAGCCGGTTCGTGAGGATTCCGGGGGATTACGACGACATGCGTTACGGAACCGTGAGAGCGCCCGAACCGGTGAGGTCAGTCATCCGGCGCGGGCGCTCTCAGCACTGCGCCTTGTAGGGGGGATTAGGTCGCAGGGATGATGGTGACCGCGGCACTCGTCCGCGACACCTTGCCATAACCGTCCACAACACCGGTTACGGTCACCGTGAGGCGCTTGCCCAGGTCACGGGCGGTGGCGGTGTACTCCGGGTCGGTAGCGCCCGAAATTGCCAGCCCGTCGCGGTACCACTGCACGCGCAGGGTCACCGCGGCCGGTGCCCAGCCAGTGAGCTCGACCGTCAGCTCATTGCCGACCGTCGCCGCACCCTCGGTAGTACCATCGATGATCGGCGTGACACCGACGACGCTGCCTGCAACAACCTTCTTCGATGCGGCCGAGTCCACCGAGGCGGCAGCGTAGTTGGCCCGCGTCCACGTGGCACGCGCCTTCAGGGTGGCTCCCACGTCGGCAGCCTGCACCACGTAGGTCGCGCCCGTAGCGTCAGCGATCTGCGTCGTTGCCTTGCCCACCGTGCGGTACCACGTATAGGTGACCGTGACACCGGCAGGAACCTTGGCCGTGGTGGCCGTCAGGGTGTTGCCCACCTTGGCGGTACCGCTGATCTTGGGCTTGACCGGCGACTGCTTGCCGAGCACCACGACCGGGTCCGGCACGGCCTCACCATTGGTGTAGCCCGCCTTCTTCGCAACGATCTGGACGGTGACGTACCGGCCCTGCTGCTTCGAGGTGAGGGTGAAGGCGTTCTTGGTCGCGCCCTTGATCGCCGCACCGTCGGCGTACCACTGGTAGCTCACCTTGACCCCGGAGGTCGTCCACGCGGGAGCCTTCGCGGTCAGCTTGGAGCCCACCACCGGGGTACCGGTCATCGTGGCTTCACCCACCGGGTAGAGCTCCGCGGCGACCACCACAGCTCCAGCGGAACCGAAGCGAGTCTGCTTGGTCGCGCCCGATGCCGTACCTTCCACACGAACCGTGATCTCCTTGCCCTTTTCGGCGGAGGTCGGGACGAACCAGGACTTGGTTGCATTCTTGATCGCCGTGCCGTTCGCGTACCAGGTGTACTTGAAGGTGCTCGGGAACGGAGCCCACTGCGCGTCGATGAGCACCTCCAGCGCCTCACCCACGGTGGGTGCAGCGTTGTCGGTGACGATCTGCAACGGGATACCACCGGCGACCTTCGTCAAGCCACTCTCCAGGGCAGCACCGGCACCCTGCTCGGTCTGCACTGCGACGCTGACGCGGTACCAGGCCGTCTTCGACGGCGGCGTGAACGAGGCGGTGGTCTCCTCGGTCGCAACGGTTTGCACCGTCTTGCCCTTCGCATCGACCAAGCGGGCAATGTACCCCTCGAACTCCACGTTGCCGGGCAGGCTTTCCGGAGCCGCCCAGGTGGCGGCGATCGCGGTGGCGCCACCGGTGACACGAAGATCCTGCACCTGGTGCATCGCCAGGATGCTGCGGTCCTCGTCCAGGTAGTGCGGGGTGATGTCAATCACCTGCTCCGACACGTCGGAGGCATCCTGCACGTCATCGCCGAAGTAGTTGAAAGCTGCGACCAGGGCCGGCTCCTCAACGGTGCCAACCGCCGGAACGAAGCCATATGGCGCCTCGGTCTCCAGCGAGCCGACGATGACAGTCTTCCCCGGCACGGTGGTGCTGAAGCTGTTGTACTGCACCAGAACGTTGGCCTTGCCAGGGGCGTCCTCAACGACGCCGAGGCCGTGGGCAAAGTTGCGCACCGTGTTGTTGCGCACGATAGCGTGCGCCGCAGCGTTGGCATCCTCAGTCCGGGAAGTCCGCTGGGCGCCGGACACGATGATGCCGACCTCGCGTGGCGAGGTGTAGCTGCTCTGACGGAAGTGCACCTCATCGGCGGCTTCGTCATCGCGCAGGTTGTACAGCCGGTTGCCGCAGATGCACACCGGCTTTTCTTCGGTACCGGCACCGGTGATGACGATGCCCGTGGCATCCCGACCGATCAGGACCTCGTTGTCCTCGATGCGCAGACCCGGCGAGCCCCAGCCGGCCTCGATGCCGAGGCCGTTCAAACCGTTCAAGTCGATGCTGTTGTCCTTGATGGTGCTGCCTTCGGCAGCGGCGACCAGGTAAATGCCCTGGTTCCACGGCGCGGCGCCCTGGATGGAGTTGCTCTCGATCTTGGCCGGACCACGATCGCGCATCCAGAAGTTGATGCCAACGTTGCTGACGTTCGCCGAGGTGGCCGCGATGCCTTCCACCGTGTTGTACTCGATGTCAACACCGTTTTCGGCACCCGCGCGGACGGTGCCGCTGATGCCAGCGCGCACGTTGCGAACCGTGCTGTTCACGACCTTGCCCGAGCCGTGCATGATGATACCGAACCCACCGTTGGTGCCGGTGTTGACGACCCCGACGACGTTCTCCACGGTGACGTTGTTGATTATGGTGCCGGTGTTGTTCTCGGGATAGACCGAGATGCCGCGGCGGTCAACATTGCGCACCGTCACGTTCTGGATCAGGGCATCCTTCGACAGCTTGTCGACTGCGTCCACACCACTGCTGCCGGGGACGCCGAAGAACTGGATACCGTCGCGGAAGTTCGCGGCGGTACCGAGTGCCGTGTTCGCCTTCCCGTCGATGGTGAAGTGTTCGAGCGTGAGTTCGGTTACCGAGTCGCGGACGACGATCGCGGTGCGGGTCTCATTGTTGGTTCCTGCCAGGACCGCAGACGGGGCAATGATCGTCTCGTCCTCGCCAGCGCCGCGAATGGTGAGCTGGTGGGTGCCTGCAGGGATGTTGATGGTGCCGTAGTGAATGCCAGCCGACATCTCGATGATGTCGCCCGGGCCAGCCTCGGCGATAGCGTCGTTGACGGTGAGGTACGCACCGTCTGTGCCGGACGGGTCAACCAGGAGCACCTGCGGACCGTCTTCACCGAACGCGGGAATCGCTCCGGGCAGAAATGTGGCAGCAGCGAGTGAGAGCGCTGCGATCGCGGCGAGCGATGTGCTCCCGCGACGGGACTGACGAATTAGCTGCATGGTGTTCCTGTCCCCTGCGTATGCGGATGGGTCACCGATTCAGGACAGGCCTAATCACGCCAATGCGGCTCTGCGATGGACCAAACCCGAATCGGTCCAATCTGCACACTAGAGCGAACGGTTGTCAGGCAATAACGGAAAACCTCACTGGGTGTGGAAAATACTCGCCGCGATCAATCGGCCGCACTTCTCCCGTGTGACCAGGGATTTTGTGAGCGACCATCGTCTTTGCGGCTTGGAGCTCGCATGTTCCGGTCGAAGTGCAGCAAAGCGGTCTATGACCCCAACTACGCGTCCACGAGGCCCGCATCCCGCGACGATGCTGAGCATAGATTTGGCCCATAAAGAGCACCACCGCGCGTGGTCTGAACAACGCAGTCGCCCCCACGCTGCACTGGAGGACCCCACCGGCGGTTCGATGGACATGGGCACGACTTTCACCCACGGATCCGTAACGCCGGCCCCGGACGACGGCAGCACCGTGAATGCTACGGCGCGCATTGACTTCGCGGACCATGTCACGTTGACCGCTGGAAACAACGACGCCCTAGTGATTCCAGGCGAGAGCATGCACGGCAACTCGCTCGCACTGTCCATGACGGAACGCTCGGCGACCGGCCGGCAGTACCAGGAGTTCCGGGAGGGTTCGTGTGGCCCGGCGGGCCGGACGCCACCGTCATCGACAACCTGTACACCTCGCTGCAGCTGGTCACCCCGAAGGTCCCGACGTGGACGTGTACGGACGGCTTCCCGTTGCCCGAGGTCGAGGGTGTCGAGTACAGCGAAAGCGGCACGAACCCCCGCACCGTCATTGCGGCAGGCATCGCGGCCCTGGGCCTCGGCATCATCCTGCGTCGCCGCGCAGCGCGCGGCTAGCGGATTCTGGATCACTGCGCGGTGGCGTCACCACGACGCCATCGCAGATCCCGAGCAGCCAGTCGCCTCGCTGCGGAATGATCAGCGCGAACACGTGCTCGTTCCGCACTCGCGCGTCAATGGCGACGTCGACGAGGCGACTGGCAAGCTCTGGTCCCGCGGCCCAGAGGTAGATAACCTCATCCGGGTCGTCGCTGGGCTTCGGGCCGAGCACTCGCCAGGGCCACAGGGGCGCCCGCACGGCACCGCGGGTACCCGCTCCATACAAGGCCTCAGCCCAGTCGGGGATGACCAGTGTCGCCGGGCCGTCCCCAAGGACAGCGAGGGTGTCACGGACACGCTGCCGCAGCCCGGCCAACTCCTCTGCGGAGCCGGTGTGCGGGTCCGGTTCCACGTAGATGGTGCGATCCTCGGGCAACTCCCACGTCAGCGGCCGGATACGCCGCCAGTCCCGCTGCCACTGCGCCGTCAACGCCCGGGCGCGCTCGTCGACTGCGTCGGGGTCGAACGCCCCACTGGCCACCTTCGCCCCACGCGGCGCCGAGTAGCCCTGCACCCGGGCACGCCAATGGGACACATTGACCCGCAAAGTAAGGATGACGACCAGCGCCAGCACGAACAGCACTGAGGTCAAGACGGTCCGAAGATCCATGCCAGCACGCTAGCGAGCCAGCCCCAGCCGCGCCAGCACCCGGAGGGTACCGGGACTAATTCAGTGCAATGATCCCTGCATTCAACGTCGAGGCGAAGATCAGCCACAGCAGATACGGCAGCAACAGGACCCCCGCCAGTTTCGACCAGCGCTGCACGGAGCCGATCAGCGCGATCACGGTCACGATTAGCAGCAGGATCACGATCATCGCGAGCCACCAACCGAGTTCCCCGATGGCAGGATAGCCACCGAAGAACAGCGGCGACCACGCAGCGTTCAAGAGCAACTGCACGACGTAGAGGGTCAGCGCCCCTGCGGCGAGGTTGGGTTCGCCATGCCCGATGAAGCCACGACGCCACACCAACCATCCCGCAACCGCGATCAGGACGTACAGCACTGTCCAGGCGGGCCCGAACACCGCGTTGGGCGGCGTCCAGTCCACCTTGTTCACTTCGGCGTACCAGCCGTCAACGTTGGGGAAGGTCACCAGTGAACCGGCCGTGGCCACCAGCGCAACAATGGCCAAGAACAGCAGCAAGGTGATCGCTTGGCGACCGGCGCTCGGGCGGGCAGGTACCTCAGGACTCATGGGAGCAGTCGTGATCGTCATGACAATGCCTTCCGTCTGGTCCGCCGAGCGTACGTTGCTATTCGGATTGCCTGTCAGAAACTCCAGGAACTTTAGGCCTTTGACAGGGAATCACTATCCAGCGAGACACATTGCCTGACATCCACTGGCCTGCGCGGCCAAATTTCGGAAACTGGATAAGATTCGATGTACTTCTTGAACCGTTTCGCCGTTGCACCCGACAACTGCGAAACGACACTCGATGCTAAGGACTCCGCGTGTCAGGTTTTCTCCCTCGGGCTCGTACGCACGTCGCTTCGCAATCGCGCCGCCGCTGGCTTGGCGCCGGACTGGTGGTCACCCTGGTGAGCGCCACGCTGGTCGGCACTCAGGTACCCGCACCGGCCCTCGCTGCTCCCGGTGACCCCTTCGATCCGCAGCGCCCAACGATCTTCATTGCGCAGGAAAATCCAACGCAACTCCAACGAGCTGAGACTGACGGCAGCGGCAGCTTCGTGTTCGTGGACGAGGGTGGACCCGCGTCCGTGGCCTACAACGCCATCGGCTTCAACCCGAACGACAACTACATCTATGGCATCGTCGCTGGCGGTCAAACGACCACCGCGCTCCCGGCTGGCAGTTTGGTTCGAGTCGGTCAGAGCGGCCGTGTCACCCGTGTAGGCACCCGCATCTATCAGCACTCCACGGCGAGCAACGGCAAGCGCTGGTTTGCTGGTGCGGTCAACCCCGCCGACGGCCGCTTCTACATTTCCGACTCCGGCCCCAACACCACCATGCAGGTGATCAACCTGAGCAATGGCAACGTTGCGCGGACGATCACCTTCCCGGCCGCACCCGGCGTCCAGGACTTCGCCTTCCTCGACGGGTACGCCTGGGGTGCCAACAACGACGGCACCGTCCGCCGGTTCAACGTGACCAACGGAACCATCACGAACTTCCCGAACGTCGTCCCGCCCACGACGGGCGGGTATGGGGCGGTCTGGAACTTCGGTAATGGGAACCTCGGCTTCTCGGCAAACGCCACCGGCGATGTCGTACAGCTGCAGATCCGCAATGGCACGACCAACTCGCCTACCTTCACGGTCGTCTCGGTCGTCCCGGGACCGTCGTCGAACCTGAATGACGGCACCTCCATCCCAGGGCTGCCGACCGACCTCGCCGTTCTCAAGAGTGGCCCGGCCTACGCCAGCCCCGGGGGGACGGTCACGTACACGATCACGGTCAGCAATGAGGGCCCAGGTGACTCGAGCGGTTGGACGGTCTCGGATACGCTGCCCAGCGGGCTGAATGCACCCGTTATCTCTGGCCCTGTGACGTCGAGCATCGTCGGCAACACGATCACCGCCAGCGGTGGCCAGCTGGATGCGGGCGAATCGGTGTCCTTCACGATTCGCGCCACATTGAACGCGGGTGTCGATGCCTGCATCACCAATACTGCAACGGTCGCCGGCAACGAGCGCGACACGAACAGCGCGAACGACAGCAGTGCTTGGCAAGTGTGTCCGCCTTCGGTCGAATTGACCAAGGAATCGAACGCGAGCACCACTACTCGGGTGGGCGACACCATCACCTATACGGTCCGAGCCCGCAACACTGGCGCGCAGGCCTACACGGCTGAGCACCCCCTCACCGTCATGGATGACATGAGCGATGTGCTCGATGACGCGACCGTTACCGTCGCGCCGGCCGCGGATCGTCCGGGCACGATCACGATGGATGGCACCCGCATGATGTGGCAGGGCGCGTTGGCTGCCGGCGACGAGGTCACCGTCACCACCAGCGTGACCTTGCGCAGCGCGGGCGACGGCCGGGTTCGTAATATTGCCTGGATTCCTCGCAACCCGCAGAACCCGTCGACCCCTGCCTGTACCACGGCACCGGGTGGCGTCGACGCGACGTCTGGCGAGCCCTGCGCCACCACCTCGCACTTGCTACCGCGCCTGACGGTGTCAAAGACTGCCAACAGCAACACCATCCCGAACGAGGGCGCGCCGCTCTCGTACGAGATCGTCGTGACCAACCTCGGTCCGGGTACGCTGGATGGCGCCGAGGTGGCACTCACCGATGATCTGTCCGACGTGTTGGATGACGCGGACTTCGGCGCAGTCAGTGCCAGCACCGGTTCCGCCTCGCTGAGCGGGACGACGCTCACCTGGTCCGGCACCTTGGCGCCGAATGCATCGGCCACGATCAGCTACGACGTATCGCCACACCTCGAGGGCGATGGCGTGCTCCGGAACCAGGCGTGTATTCCGGCCTCGCTCGTCGCGCCCGGCGCGACCGCCTGTGATGCAGTGCAGGTGCCGGGTCCCGAGTGGACGATGTGGAAAACCGCCGTGGCCTCGTCCAGCCCCGTTGAGGCCGGCGCAACGATCACCTACCGGCTCTTCTTCAAGAACAATACGGCGGCTCCCGTCGCGATTGCAGCCGAGGACGACTTCAGCCGCGTCATTGACGACGCAACGGTGACAACCGCTCCTGCCACCAGCAGTGCGCTGACCATTGCGACTGCCGGGTCCCGATACCTGATCAGCGGCACGCTTGCCGCCTCCGAGCTGGCCGAAGTGACCTACGTGGTCACTGTCCGCGAGCCGGAGGACCGTGGCGACAGCGTGGCCACGAACTTCCTGCTGCTGCCGGGCGACGAGCCGCCGGCCAACGGACTCTGCACGGACAGCTCGATCCGCCCCACCTGCACCACCACTCCGATGTCGGGGGTCGTGGTCACCAAGTCCGTGAGCGCATCTGAGACCCCGGCACAGGCCGGCACGGTCCTCACCTATACCGTCACCGTGACGAACGCTGGCACAACCCCGGCCACCCTGCGCCGTGACGACATTCTCTCGGACGTGCTGGACGACGCCGAGTGGGTCTCGGGACCGACCGCGTCCAGTCCCACCGTCTTGGCAAGCGGACCGGTCGACGATGTGGTGACCTTGCGCGGCACCGTCGATCCAAACTCGACCGTCACCATCACCTACGCTGTTCGCATTAAGCCCCTGCACGACCGGGGGAACATGCGCGCCGACAACTTCCTGGTGCCCCCGGGTGAGAATGCCCCAGCAACTTGTCAGGACACCAGCACGCAGTGCACCTCGACCCCGATCATGGGCTACGAGGTCTCGAAGTCAGTCGACATCACCGACGTGCGACCCGGCGATGTCGTGACCTACACGATCACTACGACCAACGTCGGCCAGATCGCCTACACGGACGACAACCCGGCGAGTTGGACCGATGACCTGTCGGATGTGCTCGACGATGCGCAGTACAACGCAGACGCGTCGGGTGGCGCCGTCCTCAACGGGACCACCCTGAGCTGGTCCGGCCCCCTGACTGTTGCCGCGACGCACACGTCGTCCTACTCCGTGACGGTCGATGAACACAGCGACGGCAACCACCGACTGCGAAATCTCGTCGTACCGACGGCACCCTCCGGCGCCTGCGTGGCGGCCGAGGAGTGCGTCACCACCACCCCAATCCCGGCCTTCACCGTCCTCAAGGAGGCCAGCGCCGAGGCTGTGGTCGGACGTCCGGTCACCTACACGATCACCGTGACGAACATCAGTGCGGTGGACTACACCGAGCTGCGTCCCGCACGGCTCACCGACGATCTCACGGACATTTTGACCCGGGCCGTGTACAACGACGACCTGACTCCGAACGCGACCCTGAACGAGGGCGTGATCGTGTGGCAAGGAGCACTCAAGGCAGGCGAGAGCGACCGAATCACCTTCTCGGTGACGCCCACCGAACCGGGCCTGCTGCGCAACAGCCTCACGACTCCGGTGACGCTCGGCGGCAACTGCGTCGAATCCGACCGAGCTGACGGCTGCATCGTCGAGCGGTTCGTGCTGCCGCAAGGACTGTCGGTCACCGGCATTGCCGTCGTCGACCGCGTCCTCGTCCTCGGCGCCGTGCTGTTCATGGCTGGCAGCAGCGCGCTGCTGTTCCTGCTCTGGCGACGTCGCCGCGGATACCAGCGCTAGCGGACCGCGTGGGTGTCGCCGCGTATCGGCACCCACGCGACCCAAGGCCGGCATGCGGACGGGCCGCTGAGTCGCTGGGACGCGACTAGCGCCTCGCCGGCTCCCCCGACGAAAACACGATCGGGGAGGCTTGGGGGCGGCGGGCCGCCGGGATGGAGTGAGCGACTAGGTCGTAGGAGTTCTTCACCAAGTCCGCCACCAGGTCCGGGTCGAGGCCTGCCCCGGCGCGCACCGACAGCCAGTGCCGCTTGTTCATGTGGTAGCCACGCTCCAACTCGGCATAGGCCTCGACGAGGTGGGTCACGTCCTCAGGATCACCCTTCACAGTGACCCGAGCTGGACCCGCCATCGTCGAGGTCAGCAGGAAGACCTTGCCGGCGAACTTCCACACATCCACCTCAGGCCCAAACGGATAGCCATGGTCGGCGTGCAGCAGCGCGTTCGCAGTGTCGGCGGCGAGCGCCAGCAACTCCTCCTCGGTCATGCCTCCACGCTAGCGCTCACCCGGGACGCTCACCCGTGACGCTCACCCCTGACGCTCGACCGGCAGCCACAGCGCACACACCGCGGTGCTGAAGTCCTCTGCGCGGTCCAGCACGGCAATGATCGACGGCCCCGGACGCAGCTGCCACGGGTTCGATGGGAACCATTCGGTCGCCGTGTCGGCGTAGGCCTGCTGGATTGCGGCCGGATACGCGCCCGCAGTGCGGAACACCGCCCAGTTGCCAGCGGGCACCGGGATCGTGGTGAGGTCCTCGGGCACGAGCGCCCCGGCGCGCACTGCCACCCCGTGCAGGTAGGTCAGCGGACTGCCCGGCGTTGCGTCCGGATCCACGTCGGCACTGACCTGCAGCAGACCCGCCGGCTCAGTGTCGTTGAGCGACTTGAGCCGGGCGTGCTCGCTCATGGGTAGGCCGGCAATGAACTGCTGGATCTCGGGGTTGATGCCGTGATGCTGCAGCGAGACGCGGCGGGCGTGGCCAATCAACTGGAACGCCTCGCGCTCCACAATTCGTACGTCCATGGACGTGCTCCCTTCGACGGTCAGGCGGAACCTGACTTGCGGTTGACTGCGAAGGGGGCCGCCGTCGGTGCGCACGGTGCCGTGACTGACCCCGTGCACGGCACGGAAGGCGCGACCGAAGGCCTCGACCGATCCGTAGCCGTAGCGGACTGCGATGGTGAGCAGGTCCTCGCCGGCGATCAGGTCGGTCGCGGCCAGCGTCATGCGGCGACGCCGAACATATTCGGACAGCGGCATGCCCGCCAGCGAGGCGAACATGCGCCGCAGGTGGTACTCACTCGTGCCCAACCGCCGCGCGATCGCGGCGACATCGAGCTCGGTGTCGAGGTGCTCCTCGACCCAGTCGCTCAACTGGTTCAGCATGCCGATCATGTGGCTCCCTTCACGAACCACTGTGCCGAGTCGCGACCGGCACGCGCCCGACAATCCTGGCCCGATTCTGTCAGGAGCAGCCCGGAGTTCGACCTCGCCGGCGGGTTTCTTTACCAAGAAACAAGTTTGAAACCTTGGTGATACCGCCCCGAATACTTTCCTGCCAATCTGTTCAGCAACAGGATTGGAGGTCACCGTGGAATCGACGGTTGAAACGAGCACGCTGCTTTTGATGGTGTCCGGCGCATTGGTGCTGCTGATGACCCCGGGCGTGGCGTTCTTCTACGGCGGCTTGGTGAAGGCCAAGTCGGTGGTCAGCATGATGATGCTCAGCATGGGCGCGATGGGACTCGTCGGCGTCCTCTGGGTGCTCTTCGGGTACTCGATGGCCTTCGGTGAGGCCCTCATCCCCGGCTGGCTCGGCAACCCCTTCGCGGACTTCGGCCTGCAAAGCTTCCTCGGCATCGCAGCCGACGGCACGCTGAACCCGGACATGGAAAGCCTCGCCTTCGCCGGCTTCCAGGCAGCCTTCGCGATCCTCGCGATCGCCCTGATCTCGGGCGGCATCGCTGACCGAGCCCGCTTCGGCGGCTGGATGCTCTTCGTCGCCCTCTTCGCCGTCCTGGTGTACTTCCCGGTCGCCTACTGGGTGTTCAACCTCGAGGACGGCTGGGGCCCGGCGCTCGGCGTGAACGACTTCGCCGGTGGCACCGCGATCCACATCAACGCGGGTGCTGCTGCACTGGCACTGGCCCTCGTGCTCGGACGCCGCATCGGCTTCGCCAAGGGCGTGCACAAGCCGCACAACGTGCCGCTGGTGCTGCTCGGCGCCTCGCTGCTGTGGTTCGGGTGGTTCGGCTTCAACGCTGGTTCGGCGGCCGCCGTGGACGGCACCGCGATGCTCGCCTTCATCAACACCATCGTCGCTCCGGCCGCCGGCATCATCGGCTGGCTGGTCGTCGAGAAGATCAAGGACGGCAAGCCCACCTCGGTCGGTGCCGCTTCGGGTGCCATCGCGGGCCTGGTGGCCGTGACCCCGGGCTGCAACATCCTTACCCCGCTGTGGTCGCTGGTGCTCGGCCTGCTGGCCGGTGCGCTCTGCGCCTGGGCGGTGGAACTGAAGTACCGATGGGGCTACGACGACTCGCTCGACGTGGTGGGCATCCACCTCATCGGCGGCATGCTCGGCACCCTGTACATCGGTGTGGTCGGTCAGGGCATCGGCCTGCTGGACAGCGGCAGCTGGTACCAGCTCGGTGTCCAGGCCCTCGCCTCGGTCGTGGTGCTCGTGTACTCCTTCGTGGTGGCCTGGCTGATCGGCATGCTGGTCGAGAAGACCATCGGCTTCCGTGTCCGCAACGAGGACGAGATCGCCGGCGTCGACCTGGTGCTGCACGGCGAAGAAGGCTACGTCCTCGACGCGGACGTCCGCTAGGACGCACGATGATGCCCGGGCGAGCGATCCAGTCCCCGCGGGGGCGTGACCGGCAGCGGCTGGCCGCCACTGCGGCAAGGGAACTGGACCGCCTCGCCCGGGCGCCCCGTCGGGCCTGCAACGGCCCGGTGCCGTCCGGACCCACTCGGCTGGGGCAGGCGGGATAGACCATGGCCCGGCCCAGCACTCGGCACCAGATCGTCGCAGCCGCGCTGCGCACCTTCGCCGAGGCGGGACCGGAAGCGACCATCGACGCCGTCGCCCGCACCGCCGGGGTCACCAAGCAGGGCGTGCTCTACCACTTCGCGGACAAGGCGCAGTTGCGCCAGGCGATGCTCGCCGCCGTGCTCGAGCGTTTCGAGCAACGCATCACCCAGGTCGGCAGTCGCCCCTTCGGGGAGCAGTCGGTCGCCGAACGCATCCGCAACTACGCCCGCGCCATCGCGACCTCGACGACGTCGCCGGCCGAGGCAGCGCTGGTCGCGCAACTCACCACGCACCCGGTCGCCGCTGGCGCCTACTCGGGCTGGGTGGCCAGCCATTTCGAACCCGAGGCGACCACTCCCCCCAGCCTGCGCGCCCGCCTCGCCGCCGCCTGGCTCGCCGCCACGGGCCTGTGGTCGGCGCGGGCAACGGCGCCTGCCCCGCTCGAGAGCGAGGCCGTGGCCGAGGTGTTGGGCGTGATCGAGGGGTTGACGGCGTCCTGACGCTGGGTGCGCTGGGAGCGGCCGCACGCCTCGCCCACATCGGAACCTGTCCCCGGGTCACGTTGCTGATGTCGGGTGCAGTCCGTAGGGTTCGGGTATGGGTGCATGGGGTTTTGGTCCGCTGGAGAATGACGGTGCGAGCGATCTGATCGCGGAGATCGAGGACGGCGACTTCTCGTTTGAGGGCGTCGAGTGGGCCTTCGAGGACGAGGACTACCTCGAGGTTGACGGCGGGCAGATGGCGATCGCGATGGCGGCGCTGGTGCAGGTCGGCCGGGGCGAACGCCCCCTGCCCCACGAACTGAGCCCCACCGGACTCGAGGCTTTCATGAGTCAGATCGGGCCGGAACAGCTGGAGTTCATTCAGGAGCAGGTGAAGCGGGCGCTCTCCAGCCCCGACGAGTCCGAACTCTACGAACTCTGGCTCGAGACCGACGAATTCGACCAGTGGTACGAGGCCTCGAACATCAGCGTGCGGCCGTAGCGGCTAGTCGCCGAGCGACGCCGCGAGCGCCAGCTCGAATTGCCGCAAGTCGGTTCGTAGACCCTTGGCAAACTGCAAGCCCACGATCGGCTCGAGGAGTCGTGCAACTCCCTTCAACTTGACCTGCAGGCGGGCCACGACCTCTGTGCCGCCCTCGGTCGGCCGCACGGTGTAGCTGCCTCCGCCGTTCCATGGCTCACCGTCGAGGGTCCATGCCACGTGCTGGCCCGGTGTGAACTCGTGGATGGTCCAGCGCATGGTCAGCGACTTTGGACCCATCGCGACATCGGTCTCACCGTCAACCCCGACCGCGGGCAGTTCCGTGCCGACGTACCGCGATCCAACGATCGATTGGCGCCACTGCGTCTCGTTCGCGACGCGCTCCAGGTAGCCAAAGACCTGGTCCGCCGAATATGGCACCGTCACACTCGCTTGCGTCCGCACACGCCACCCCACTTCTCCGGCCTGTTTGCCGGTCTGCGTCGAGGCGACATTCACTACCCGCCCCAACATCCATCGTGCGCCGTCAATACCGCGCACTCCTCCAACTATGTCGCTCAAGCACGCTTCGTCTCGGCATGACGGCCAACCTGTCGGTCAACGTCATGCCGAGACGGCGGCGGGCTAGTCGGCGAGGGCCTTGCGCACGATCTCGGCGATGCGCGCCTCGGTAGCGGCGTCCAGATTGTCGGTGTCGGGGAGGTACCACGCAGCGGGCATCAGCGAGCCATCGGCGCCACCTGCCGGCCGCAACGCAACCTTCTCGGTCAGGGCGAGGTTGAGTCGCTCATCACTACGCAGCGTGATCAACGCCGGCACGCTCGCGCCCAGTGCGTACGCGGGCATGCCGTACCAGATGCGAGGCTTCAGCTGCGGCGCGGTCGCCATGATGACCTCGTGGATTCGCTGCATGGTCGAGCGGCGCGGCTCGGGGATGCTCGCGATCTTGGTGAGCACTTCGGCGAGGTTTTTGTCGTCCTTGGCAGACATGGGATGTCCTTTCGTCCACCGATGAATCTTCCATCGGTTCGGTTCTTGCGCATCGTTGCGCAATACCCCATCCGGACGGGCCCGAGCCATTCAGGTCTCTCCGCGATGATTCACGTGGTTGCCACGTGGAAGCATTGCCAGTGGCCGTAGCCACACTTGTCACGATAGCCGAGCGCAGCCGGTCTCACCAGGCCGCTCGCGTAGGCTCAGGCCATGGAACGTTGTGCAACCTGCGACACCGTCGGCATCGCCGGCAGTCGCGGCTGGGCCGCCCGCGCCACCACCGACGCACTCATCGAACGCGTCCGTTCCGGTCGGATGCGCGAGGCGCGCTACGACGTGCCGCTCACGGACATGATCCCACTCACCGAAAGCGACCTGAAGTACACCATCGTGAACTTCCTGGAATGTCTCGACTGCGAGCGCATCCTGTTCTGGGGCCTCTGCATCCGCGGCCTGCCAGTCCTGAGGCACCAGGACCGCGAGGCGATGGACCACTACCCCTTCGAGCCGGTGCCGCCTCGTGAGCAGTGGGCACCCCACGGACAAGCAGGCTGACGTAGGGCGAGCTGTTCTTGCGCCCTAGTTCGCCTTCTTCACCACGCTGGACTTGAGCTGCATGCGGCCGAAGCCCGGCACGGTCGCGTCGATGTCGTGATCGCCGACGCCGTCCTCGATCAGTCGGATGCCGCGCACCTTCGTGCCGACCTTCACCGTGCCGCCGCCCGCGCCGCTCACCTTCAGGTCCTTGATCACGGTGACGATGTCACCGTCGGCGAGAACATTGCCATTCGCGTCCTTCACCACGCGCGCCGTCGGCTCGTCCGATACCTCCGCGGCCGAATCTGCCGACCACTCGTGCGCGCACATCGGGCATACCAGCAGGCCCCGGTCCTCATAGGTGTAGGCCTCACCGCAGGCCGGGCACGGGGGCAGAACGTCGGACATGGCGGAAGCTCCAATCGCAGCGGGCAACCCTACGACCCTACTTGCTCGGCGACCAGATCACGGCGAGGCGGCGGTCCCACCCCGTCGCTGGCGCCGCAACGTCGATGGTGCGTCGGCGCCCGATCCGGTCTCGTTATGGTGCCGGTGACCCCAGTCGTCGCGCTGCCGCGGGATCGCGCAGCGCCCCAAGCGCAAACAGGATCGCGGTGACGTCCACCAGTTCCTGGGTGAGCGCGCCCGCAACCGCAGGGATGACACCGGTGGTCGCGACCAGCATCAGCACTACGCTCAGCGCGATGCCCACCCAGATCGCCGTGTAGGCGGTGCGCAGCGTGTGCCGAGCGATCGAGACCGCGTCGAGCACCCCTTGCAGCGAGTCCTTCAGCAGCACCACGTCCGCGGCCTGCCCGGCCGCAGTCGCACCGCGCGCACCCATCGCCACGCCGACGTCCGCGGCGGCCAGCACCGGGGCATCGTTCACCCCGTCGCCGACCATGATTACCGGACGAGGCTGCAACTGGGCCGCCAGCCGGACCTTGTCAGCGGGCAGCAGCTCGGCATGGACCTCGTCGATGCCGAGCGCGGCCGCGACATGGTCCGCGGTGGCCTGGCCGTCACCGGTGAGCATCACGATCGATTCGATACCGCCGCCCCGCAGCGCGGCCACCACCTGGCGCGACTCGGCGCGCGGCTGGTCGGCGAGCACCAGCGTGCCAGCGAAGCGACCATCGACCGCGACGTAGGCAACCGCCTCGCCCGCGTCCAGCGTCGCGCGCTGCGCGTCCTCAGCCAACGAGGCGATGTACTTGAACTTGCCGACCGCGACGCGGCGGCGCTCCACCGTACCGCTGATGCCGTTCGTGGCGTGCTCCTCGGCGTCGGTGACCGCCGGCAGTGCCATCGATCGCGACTCGGCCGCGCGCACGATCCCCGCAGCGAGCACGTGCCCCGAGTAGCGCTCCACCGCGGCCGAGAGCCGCAGCACCTCGTCGGCGTCGAAGCCTGCCGCAGGCCGCACCCCGACCAGTTCTGGGTGTCCCTCGGTGAGGGTACCGGTCTTGTCGAAGGCCGCCGCCCTGGCGCGCGCCAACTGTTCGATGACCGCGCCGCCCTTGATGATGACGCCGGCCCGAGCTGACCGGGATAGCCCGCCAAGGAAGGCGACCGGTGCCGCGATCAGCAACGGGCAGGGCGTGGCCAACACCAGCACCTCAGCGAAGCGCGTCGGGTCGCCAGAGATCGCCCATGCAGCCCCCGCGATCACCAGCGACACCGCCGTGAACGGGACCGCAAACTGGTCGGCGAGGCGCACCACCGGCGCCTTGGATTCCTGCGCCTCGCGCACCAGGGCCACGATCTGCTGGTACTGGCTATCGGCGGCGGCGCGGTTGGCGGTAATCAGCACCGCGTTCGGACCGTTCGTCGCGCCCGAGAGCACCTCCTGGCCGGCCTGGTGCGTCACCGGCAGGCTCTCGCCCGTGATCGAGGACTCGTCGAAGGTGCCGGACTGGCTCTGCAGCGTGCCATCGACCGGGACCACCTCGCCGGGGCGGACCAGGATGGTGTCCCCGACCTGCACCTGGTCGATCGGCACATCGCGCATCTGCTCGTCCGGCTGCCCGGCCGCGGTGACGACATGCGCCAACTGCGGGGTGCGATCCAGCAGCGCGCTCAGTTCTCGCGCGGCCCGCCTGGTTGCGAAGTCTTCTAGCACCTCGCCGCCGGTGAGCATTACCACGATGATGAGGCCCGCCACGTACTCGCCCACCGCGAGGGTCGCGATCATCGCGACCACAGCGAGGACGTCGAGACCGAACTCGCCCTTGAGCACCGAGCGGATCATGTCCACCAGCGTCCAGGCGATCATCACCGAGACGAAGACCACACCGATCGTTCGGGCCGCGTCTTCCTGACCGGCCGCGGCGAGCACCAGGACCAGCGCCAGGACCACGATCGCGGCCGCCAGCACCAGGTAGCCCGACCAGTCACGCAGTCGGGCCAGCAGGCCCGTCACTGTCGCGGGCTCAGTCGGTGCGGTGAGGGTCTCGTTCATTGCCGCCGATGCTACACGTCGAAGCGGAACTCCACCGAGTTCCGGAACGGAGAACCATCTTCGGTCGAGTCGCGTCGACAGTCACTCATCCTCTGCCACTGCCCAGGTTCCGGAGCAGGTCGAGATCGTGATGGTCCTCTGGTCGGAGCTCGTATCCCGACCTCAGCTCCATGAGCCTCGCCGCAGACGCGACGACCACGGGACAGCCTCGAATCATCCCCACGGCACGATCGCGCGCGCGATGAACAAAGGTATCGTCCCCGAAGCCTCTCTGGACACCGTCACCGGCTGTATCCAGCTCCATCGGATGGATGTCCACGGCCCGATCATCCGATCGCAGCTCCACACGGATCGGCCGCCAGTCCTCGACGACCTCATACCCGCGGCCGGACAGCCACTCGATGAGGGGGTCGACCTCTGTCGCGTCAACGAAGAGATCCAGGTCGCCGTGCGTTCTGGACTGGGATCCGAGGAGGGCATCAACAGCCCAGCCGCCGTTCACCTGGTAGACGACAGAGTGCTTGTCGAGCCAGTCAATGACGCGGACGACCTCGTCGGCGTCCATTCCCCCGAACTTCACGCGACCTGCAGGGGCGTGATGGACGCGATTTGCTCGCCCGCGAGGTCCTCCGCACGGTCCAGCTCGTAGTGGCTCTGCAGGTTGATCCAGAACTCCGCCGACGTGCCGAAGTACTTCGCGAGCCGCAGCGCGGTGTCCGCCGTGATGCCTCGCTTGCCGTGCACGATCTCGTTGATCCGTCGGGGCGGCACCCCGATCGAGACGGCGAGCTTGTTCTGTGTGATGCCGAAGCCCTCGATGAAGTCCTCCATGAGGACCTCACCTGGGTGGATCGGCTCGATCTTGTCAGTGGTCGTCAACGATCTGCACCTCCTCTGGTCCGGCGTCGGTCCACACGAAGCAGATACGCCACTGGTCGTTGATCCCGATGCTGTGCTGTCCCACCCGATCACCCTTGAGGGCCTCGAGCCGGTTGCCGGGTGGAACGCGGAGGTCCTCGAGAGACTCCGCGGTCCCCACTGACGCAGCTTGCGCAGTGCGACGCGATGGATCCTCGGATCGATGGATCGCACGCGCTCACGACGCCACAGCCGTTCGGTCGCCTTCTCGCCGAACGATCTGATCATGGAGTCAGTCCATAACGAGATCCGTCAATAACGCTAGACGTTAAAGCGGAACTCCACCACGTCGCCGTCCTGCATGACGTAGTCCTTGCCCTCGACGCGGACCTTGCCCTTGGCGCGGGCCTCAGCGACCGAGCCGCACGCGACCAGATCCTCGAAGGAGATCACTTCGGCCTTAATGAAGCCGCGCTCGAAGTCAGTGTGGATCACTCCGGCGGCGGCGGGGGCCTTCCATCCCTTGCGGATGGTCCAGGCGCGGGCCTCCTTGGTCCAGCGGTGAGGTAGGTCTGCAGGCCGAGGGTGTCGAAGCCGACGCGGGCCACCTGCCCGACCGGTCAGTGGCAGCTCGACAACGCCTCGTGGGCGAAGGCACTGACCGCGCTGATGGCCGAAGGTGATCTGAAGGCGAATGCCACTGTCACCGGTGTCCACACCTTGGACTGGAAGGCGGACGGCACCTACCTCATGCAGGCAGAGGACGTTGAGTACACCATGGCAGGTTCCGCGAACGGTCAGCAATTCACCATTGTGGTCACCCACGACAGCGAGGAGACCGGCCGGTGGTCGGGCGGTGACGGACTGTCCGATGGCACCTACAGCCTCGCCGTTGTCGATAACTCTCGTTGGAAGTCGTCGTCCACGCTGAATGCCGGCGGCGTGAGCAACCGGATGGATGGCGGCACGCCCGCGCTCTGGTCCGACAACGTCGCGGTGCGCTGCGATGGCAACATCATGCACACCACCGTCACCCAAGACGGCGTCTCCGCAACCGTCGACTTCAGTCGCCTCGGCTAACGTCGCGGTGTGCTCCAGCGCCACCGGTACTGGAGCACACCGCACCGCACTACTGTGCCGACACCGGCACCTGGCTCCCCGTTGCAGCCGCTCTCCACGACGTAGGGAGCACTCATGTTGTCATCCGAGTACGCATCGCGGGAAGCCCGTGATTCGTGATTGCGGCCACGACTTCTCGTGAGACATGGTCCCGCATCGTTCCTCTTGCGTCCAAGCTCCACCAGTGGTCACGACCGTCGACCAAGATCCCAATCCGCTCGACCCACTGGCTGGCAACCGGATAACCAGCGTTCGCGCTCGGCTTGACCGGGAGCCAGTCCAACTCGGTGCGGGTCGCCATCCAATCTGCCTTCCCCACGACCATGAGGTTGACAGTGAACATTACGAGTTCACTAGTGCTGGACGTCGACGATTGAATGCCAACCAGTGCGAAATGCGTGGGGCTGGGCAACGTGAACACGCGTTCGGTTCCCCTCAGCCCGTGCGCACGCATTTGCGGCGCGACGAGTTCCCGCAGAGCAGACTTCAGTTGTTCCTGCGCAGAAACTTGTGTTCTCTTCTTCACGAAGTGGGCCACCTTACTCAAGCCGAACGTCAGAGCGACTCACGCGTACATGCGCTCACCATGATTGTCGATCATGCAATGCCTCCGCATGAGCTGTCTGTCACCGAGATGACAACTCAGCCTCGCAAAGAACTCCGCAAACAAGCAAGCGTGCAAAGTCGTACGTTCTGTGCGCGCACCGTATGAGCGGCAGCCGCGACGGCTACACGTTGAAGCGGAACTCCACCACGTCGCCGTCCTGCATGACGTAGTCCTTGCCTTCGACGCGGGCCTTGCCCTTGGCGCGGGCCTCAGCGACCGAGCCGCACGCGACCAGATCCTCGAAGGAGATCACTTCGGCCTTAATGAAGCCGCGCTCGAAGTCGGTGTGGATCACACCAGCCGCCGCCGGGGCCTTCCAGCCCTTGCGGATGGTCCAGGCGCGGGCCTCCTTGGGTCCAGCGGTGAGGTAGGTCTGCAGGCCGAGGGTGTCGAAGCCGACGCGGGCCAACTGGTCCAGGCCCGACTCGGTCTGGCCGGTCTCGGCCAGCAACTCAGCGGCGTCCTCCGGGCTCAGATCGATCAGTTCGCTCTCGAGCTGCGCATCGAGGAAGACCACCTTCGCCGGCGCAACCAGCGCCGCCAGCTCCGCCTTGCGGGCCTCGTCGGTGAGCACTGCCTGGTCGACGTTGAAGACGTAGATGAATGGTTTGGCCGTCAGCAGGCCGAGCTCGCGGATCGGGGTCAGGTCAATGCCCGAGGTCGACAGCGGCTTACCGGACTCCAGCACGGCCACCGCTTCGCGCGCGGTGTCGAGCACGATCGGCTCGATCTTCTTGCCGCGGACTTCCTTCTCGTAGCGCGCGATCGCCTTCTCGAGGGTCTGCAGGTCGGCGAGCGCCAGCTCGGTGTTGATGGTCTCGATGTCGCTGGCCGGGTCCACCTTGCCGTCGACGTGAATCACGTCGGGGTCAGCGAAGCCGCGCACGACCTGCGCGATGGCATCCGCCTCGCGAATGTTTGCCAGGAACTGGTTCCCCAGACCCTCACCCTCGCTGGCACCCTTCACGATGCCGGCGATGTCCACGAACGAGACCGGGGCCGGCAGGATGCGCTCACTGCCAAAGATGCCGGCCAGCACCTGCAGGCGCGGGTCGGGCAGATCCACGACGCCGACGTTTGGCTCAATGGTGGCGAACGGGTAGTTCGCTGCCAGAACCTGGTTGCGCGTCAGCGCGTTGAAGAGGGTTGACTTGCCGACGTTGGGCAGGCCGACGATGCCGATAGTAAGAGCCACGGCTCTCGATCCTACCGGGCAACCGCCTCGTCAATGGCCGCTTGTATGCCACGTGCCAGGGTTGCAATGGCCGCCTCTGCCGTGCGTGGCACGTTCGTGGTTGGGTCGTCCACCAGTCGGAGCATTGCGGTGTAGATCGCGATACGCGCCGACTCACCAACCAGAATCGGGATGAGGTGGTCATCCGCCAGCCCGGTGCGGTCTGCCACGTACAACGCGAATTCACGCGACCAGCGCGCGAAGGTCTCGGAGTATTCACCACGCAGCTCCGACTCTGTGGCCAGCAGACGCAACCGCAGCTGGGTGACGTCGTCCTGCATCGCGTCAGTCAGCAACGCGACCAGGGCCTGGGCGACGACCTCCATCACCGGCAGCGACTGGTCGGCCTGCATGAGGGCCTCGCCGACTGATTCGAAGTCGGCGTCCACCTCGCGCCAAACCATGTCGCGCTTGGTGCCGAAGTAGCGGTGCACCGTCCGGATGCTGACACCGGCCTGGCGCGCGACATCGGCGAGCGTCGTGGCAGCGTAGCCCTGCTCATCGATCAGACGCATCGCCACGAGTTGCAGCGCGCGCGGATCTGCAGTCCGCGGCCTCCCCCGGCCGGGCTTTGAAAGTTCCTCGGACATAGCCCCTCCCTATATGTGGGAAACTCTAGCGCTTAAGTGGGGTACCTGGGTTAGGCTTGCGCCGGGGAATCACCGATGACCCTGACACTTCGGTCCCCCTGCGACGATCAGAAGCGCCGGCGACGGATGCTGAGGTCACCTAGCAGCGGTCCCGTCGGCGCGCACGATTCTCTCCCCTCCAGTGCCAGCCGACGGGACCTTCTCCGTTGGCGCGACCGCCGAGGTCCCTTGGTGCAACCGCCGACGCGTTGCTGCCGATGAGGCAGCCGCAGCGCGCCCCCGCACATCTTGCAGTCGGCCGTGCGTGCTTGGATGGGGGTGTGAGCCTGACTTTCACCGCCATCGACTTCGAGACCGCCAACTCGCACGGCGCCTCCGCCTGCCAGGTCGGCATGGTCCGCGTCGAAGGCGGCCAGGTCGTGGCCCGATTGGAATCACTGATCAAGCCGCCGTTGGGCTATGACGAGTTCCTTCCCTGGAATGTGCGGGTGCACGGTATCCGCCCGGCCATGGTGGCCGACGCCCCGGAACTGCCCGAACTGCTGCCACAGATGCTCGAACTCATCGGTGCCGAGCCAATGGTCGCCCACAACGCCCCCTTCGATATGTCGGTACTGCGCGCCGCGGCCCGCGTGCATCAGCTCGACCTGCCCCCGCTGCAGTACCTCTGCTCGGTGCGACTGGCCCGCAAGACCTGGCGGCTGGACTCCTACCGCTTGCCCGATGCGGCCTTCGCCGCCGGCTTCGAAGGCTTCCAGCACCATGATGCGCTGGCGGATGCGGAAGCCTGCGCCGCCATCGTCATTGGTGCGGCGAGGCGGCACCACGTCGCCAGCCTCGCCGAACTCTGCAGCATCACTGGCGTCAAACCCGCACCCGTCGCCAAGCCCGAACGCCCGGTGCCGCCGGCCGGGTCCTGGCGACTCTAGTCCCAGCAGCGATCCGGGTCCCCGGGGGGCGGGCCCGCCCCCCCCCCCAC
>JAEZHW010000023.1 GCA_023436775.1 Actinomycetes bacterium | reverse complement strand
CCCCCCCCCCCCCCCCCCCACTGCTGTTTCTGTGCGGATGCGCTGTCAGGCAATGCGGGCGTGGAACCGTGACCATGCTGGCGTGATCGCGCGACCACCTTGTGGAAATGATGAATTTTCAAAAATCTCCGTCATGTTTCTCGAGTAGTTCTGTCTCCTTGTGTACCGCGGCTCTCAATCGGGAGAGACCTGCCCAAGCTCAGGAGTCACCATGAATCCCACGCAGCACTTGCGCCGCATGCACGGCTCACTCACCCTCCGACGCTCGTTGTTCCCGGTTGCGCAGACGGCGGGCTGTAGCACCGGCCAGACGGGCAGCCGGGCCTGACACCGGGCTGTCCCGCCGTCCGTCGACTACGAGCCCACCGTCGACGGGCGGCACCCACCTCCTTCCCTCCTTCGGAGCCAAAGGCGGCTCCAGCAGCAGAAAGCACACTCCTATGAACAACATCACCTCCGGCGCTGCTGGCCCGGCGCGCTTCCGGCGCATCCTCGCGATCGCGAGCACCGTTGTGTTGTCGGTGACGGGCGCGGTGGCCGCCGCGAACGCCACCTCGGGTGACCCGGTCGTCGTCGTGGTGGATTCGCGTCCCGGCACCGGCGGTGATGGTTCGGCCGCACTCGAGGTGCAGGTCGACGCACCTGCCGCAGCTGCTGCCGCTGCTGCCGCGGACACCAACGTCGTCCCGGACGGCGATGGGCCGCACGACTCGGCGATCGATGCTGCCGCCGATGCTGCCGCATCGGATGACGCTGCGTCGGACGGTCCCGCCTCGGACGACTCCGCGCCCCAGGCCGACGACGCTTCGGCAGCCGCGGCGGCAGCTGATGATGGCACGGCCGATGATGGCCGCGGCAGCCTACCGCCGACCACCAGGGCTGCCGTAGTCGGTGCCCCGCGCGAGCCGAGGGAGATCCCCGAGGCAGTGACCATGTTCCGCAATCTGCGAAGCGATCGGCTGGGCAGTGAGGTCTACGTGCAGTTCCGGCTCGAGTGGGTCGCGCCGGACGATGCGATCGAGGGGGATTGGTTCACGATCACCTTTCCCGAGGGATTCCCCATGTCGATGCCCCCGCTGTCGATGCGCGATGCCAACGGGGACGTGGTGGCCATCGGCACCCTGGAAGGGCGCGAGTTTCGCGTCACGCTCCAGGCCCCGGTGAACGAACTCACCGAGGTGACCGGCTGGGCCGAGTTCACGTTGCGCTACACCGGCGGCGAAGTCGACGGAGCCACCGAGCCACGCGAGTTCATCTACAACGGCACGATGTACATCCTGGACATTCACAACCCTGGACCAGGTGGCGGCATCCCTGCGCACCAGTTCGTCGGAAAGACCGGCACCGTGTCGGCAACCGTTCCTGAGTTCGTGGAGTTCCGCATTTACACGCCGGCAGGGCCGGCCGAGTCGGTGCGCATTCAGGACAACCCTGGCCGCGGCATTTCATTGGTGTGCAGCCTCGCCGACTATCCCAGCGCGCCGACTCCGATCATCGAGTTGATCAAGTACCGGAATGTGCTGCTGAACGGCAACTTTGACACCATCACGCTCACCGAGGAACAGATCCAGCAGTCTTGCCGCGAGGGTGGCTTTGACATCACCTTGCCGGGTCTGGCCGAGTTCGAGAAGTATCGCCTGAAGCTGCGTGGTTGGATCAACCCAGGCGTCCGCGGGCAACTCACGAACCGGTCGGTCGTCACCTTCGATGGCACTGAGCGCAACAGTCAGTACACCTTCGCCAACCTGACCGCGGAGTCGGGCGCCGGCGGCGTGCGCACCCCGGGGATTAGCATCGAGAAGTACTCGGTCGCGGATGGTGCGATCGCGGGCGACTATGACGCTGCCCCGGGCAAGCAGTTGGCGGCCAACCAACCCGAAGCACTTCGCTTCGAGATCCGGAACACCGGCACCGACCCATTGATCGACATCGTGGTGACCGATGTGACCACTGTCGGCAACGCGGTACTGGAGAACCTGAGCTGTGACTTCCAGCGGGTTGGGGGACCGGCCACCGGCACCACCTTCGCTGGCCCGATGCTGCCCGGGGAATCCTTCGAATGCACCGGCACCGTCCCGGCGCTGGGTTGGGCCGCCGCGCACACCAACCTGGCGCGCGTGACCGCCGTCGGTCAGACGAGTACGACCCCGGTCGCGGACGAGGACCCCTGGAACGCGACGACTCCGGAGCGTCCGAAGCCGCAGATTGATATCGAGAAGTGGAGCGTCGAAGAGGGCCCCGAAGACGGTGACTTCGATGGTGCCCCGGGGAAGGAAATCCCGCTCGGTGCCGGCATTCCGCTGCAGTTTGACATCGTCAATACCGGGAACGAGGCGCTGGTCGACATCGTGGTGACCGACCGCATCGTCGCCGGTCAATCGCGGCTTGTGGGCCTCAGCTGCGACTTCAGCGACCTCGGTGGCCCCGCGGGCGGCACCACGTGGGCTGGCCCCTTCGAGCCGAACGGGCACTTCGCCTGCACGGGCACCCTGTCGGTGACCGACGCTCCGGGCCAGGCGCACCAGAACGAGGCTACGGTCGCGGCCACCGGTGCCATCACTGGTGACGCAGTCAGCGACGCTGATCCGTGGCATGGCATCGTCGAGCCGCTGTGGGTGAGCCCGCAGGTGATCGAGCGGGACCATCTCTCGAGCACGGGCTTCGAGTTGCGCACGTGGCTGGCGCTCGGCGGAGCCGGTGTCCTGGCTGGCACCTCGCTGGTCCTGTTCGCCGCCTGGCGGCGCACGCGGAAGGACAAGGGTATGGAGCAGTAACCAGCCCACAGACGGCCGCTTCCCGGCCCCGGGTGTCCCGATCAACGCTGGGGCCGGGGAGCGGCACCCACGGCAGCGTGATCCTGAGGATTGCCTACCGATTTGGAGAGGGAACACCGCGAAGCAGCATCGGTTTCGGGCTCGCACCGGTACCTATTTAGATCGACTCCACTCAGGCCACACACACCGATGTGGAGTCTCAATCACGACGACTGCCCCGTTCAGGGTCGGTGCAGCGGTCGGGAGGGATGGCAGCATCATGAGTCTGCACGTGCACCGTGTTCAAGCGTGCAGGACGGCCAATGCGCTCCTGCTCACACTGGTGCTGATCAGCATGCTGCTCCTCGTTGCTCCGGCTGCGCATGGGGCAGTGGACACGCAGGTCGCGGTGCCGCCGGACGACCCGGCGGTGGCGCGCCTGCTGCTGATGAGCGCGCTGGTGCTGCTGGCCGTCGCGTCGGCCCTGCTGTTTGCCGCCTCGCAGCACTTGCGCCGTATGCGCAAGTCCCTGCACCACGACGTGACTGCCAAACATACGACCTCGAGCGCCTGATCAGCGGCGGCACCGCAGCAGAACGGCACACGCGAGCAGCCGAGCCCGCGTAGACTGGTGGGCATGTCAACGCCCGACATCAAGCCCCGTTCCCGCACCGTCACCGACGGTATTGAAGCCACGACCTCCCGAGGCATGCTCCGTGCCGTCGGTATGGGAGACGCTGACTGGGATAAGCCCCAGATCGGTATCGCCTCGTCGTGGAATGAAATCACGCCGTGCAACCTGTCGCTGGCCCGCCTCGCGCAGGCCGCCAAGGAAGGCGTGCACTCGGGCGGCGGCTACCCGCTGCAGTTCGGCACCGTCTCGGTCTCGGACGGTATCTCGATGGGTCACGAAGGCATGCACTTCTCGCTGGTGAGCCGCGAGGTCATTGCCGACTCGGTCGAAACCGTCATGATGGCCGAGCGCCTCGACGGTTCGGTGCTGCTGGCTGGCTGTGACAAGTCCATTCCGGGCATGCTGATGGCCGCTGCGCGCCTCGACCTGTCCAGCGTGTTCCTCTACGCCGGTTCGATCGCGCCGGGTTGGGTGAAGCTCTCGGACGGTACCGAGAAGGACATCACCATCATCGACTCCTTCGAGGCCGTCGGTGCCTGCAAGGCCGGCATCATGAGCGAGGCCGACCTGAAGCGCATCGAATGTGCTTTCGCGCCGGGCGAGGGTGCCTGTGGCGGTATGTACACCGCCAACACCATGGCCGCCGTCGCCGAGGCCCTCGGCCTCAGCCTGCCGGGCTCGGCTGCTCCGCCGGCTGCGGACCGTCGTCGCGACTACTTCGCGCACCGCTCGGGCGAGGCCGTGGTCAACATGCTGCGCCAGGGCATTACCGCCCGCCAGATCCTGACCAAGGAAGCCTTCGAGAACGCAATCGCGCTGGCTATGGCGCTCGGTGGTTCGACCAACGTCGTGCTGCACTTGCTCGCCATCGCGCGCGAGGCCGAGGTGGACCTGACCCTGCACGACTTCAACCGCATCGGCGACAAGGTGCCGCACATCGCGGACATGAAGCCCTTCGGTAAGTACGTCATGAACGATGTCGACCGTCACGGCGGCATCCCGGTGGTGCTCAAGGCTCTGCTCGAGGAGGGCCTCATCCACGGTGACGCGCTCACCGTGACCGGCAAGACCATGGCCGAGAACCTGGCCGAGCTGGACCTGCTGCCGATCGATGGCGAGGTCATCCACACGCTCGACAACCCGATTCACGCCACCGGTGGCATCACCATCCTGCATGGTTCACTGGCTCCCGAGGGCGCTGTGGTGAAGACCGCAGGCTTCGACCTGGCCCAGTTCGAGGGCCCGGCTCGTGTCTTCGAGCGCGAGCGTGCCGCCATGGACGCCCTCACCAACGGTGAAATCAACAAGGGCGACGTCATCGTCATCCGCTACGAGGGCCCCAAGGGTGGCCCCGGTATGCGCGAGATGCTGGCCATCACGGCTGCCATCAAGGGAGCGGGCCTTGGCAAGGATGTACTATTGTTGACCGATGGACGATTCTCAGGCGGCACAACCGGCCTGTGCATCGGCCATATAGCTCCCGAAGCAGTGGACGCTGGTCCAATTGCTTTCGTGCGCGATGGTGATCTTATTCGGGTCGATATCGCTGCCCGGTCCCTCGACCTACTCGTCGATGAGGCTGAGCTGGAGGCGCGTAAGGCCGGCTGGGCCCCGCTTCCCCCGCGCTACACCCGTGGCGTCCTTGCGAAGTACTCGAAGTTGGTGCGCTCCGCCTCGGAAGGCGCCACCACCGGGTAGTTCCACCCTGACCCCATCGTTGTACCGATCCTTTGAGGATGTGATCTGCCGATGAGCACGGAGCCTTCCGCCGCGCCCGCCGCGCCGAAGCCCAAGCCCACCGCAAGCCGCGACGCCGCGAGCGCTGAAGTGCTCACCGGTGCCGAGATTGTGGTTCGTTCCCTAGAAGCGCTGGGGGTGAAGGACGTCTTCGGCTTGCCCGGTGGTGCCATCCTCCCGGTCTATGACCCGATGATGGACGCCTCTGAGTTGCGCCACATTCTGGTCCGCCACGAGCAGGGTGCCGGCCACGCCGCCACCGGTTACGCGGCCGCCAGCGGCAAGCTCGGTGTCTGCATTGCCACTTCGGGCCCGGGTGCGACCAACCTGGTCACCGCGATTGCAGATGCCCACATGGACTCGGTGCCGATGCTGGCGATCACCGGCCAGGTGTTCTCGAACCTGATGGGTACGGACGCCTTCCAGGAAGCCGACATCGTCGGCATCACCATGCCGATCACGAAGCACTCCTTCCTGGTCAGCAAGGTCGAGGACATCGCGCCGACCCTGGCCGCCGCCGCGCACATCGCGACGACCGGTCGCCCCGGTCCGGTGCTGGTGGACATCACCAAGGACGCGCAGCAGGACAAGACCGCCTTCATTTGGCCGCCCAAGGTTGATCTGCCTGGCTACCGCCCGGTGACCAAGGCGCACGGCAAGCAGGTGCAGGCCGCGGCCGAACTGCTGGTCGAGGCCAAGAAGCCGGTGCTCTATGTCGGTGGCGGCGTAATCCGCGCTGGCGCCCAGCCGGAACTGATCGCCTTTGCCAATGCGACCGGCGCTCCGGTGGTAACGACGTTGATGGCCCGCGGGGCCTTCCCGGACTCGCACGAGCAGCACCTCGGTATGCCGGGCATGCACGGCACCGTGCCGGCCGTGCTCGCGCTGCAGGAGAGCGACCTGATCGTGGCCCTCGGCGCCCGCTTTGACGACCGCGTGACCGGCAAGGCGGCGCAGTTCGCGCCGCACGCCAAGGTGGTGCACGTCGACATCGACCCGGCCGAGATCTCGAAGATTCGCTTCGCGGACGTGCCGATCGTGGGTGACGTCAAGGACGTGCTCACCGATCTGACCCCGGCCTTCAAGGCGGCCGCGGCCGCTGAGGCACCGGACTACTCGGCATGGTGGACGCGCCTGAACGGGCTGCGCAAGGCCTACCCGCTGGGTTACCAGGCCACCTCGGACGGGCTGCTCTCGCCCCAGTACGTGATCAGCCGCATCGGCGAACTCACCGGTCCCGAGGCCGTGTACGCCGCGGGCGTCGGCCAGCACCAGATGTGGGCTGCCCAGTTCATCAAGTACGACCGTCCCAACTCGTGGTTGAACTCCGGTGGCGCAGGCACCATGGGTTACGCCGTTCCGGCTGCCATGGGCGCCAAGGTCGCCGAACCCGACCGTGTGGTCTGGGCGATTGACGGTGACGGCTGCTTCCAGATGACCAACCAGGAGTTGGCCACCTGCGCGCTGAACAACATTCCGATCAAGGTCGCGATCATCAACAACTCGTCGCTGGGCATGGTGCGTCAGTGGCAGACCCTGTTCTACAACGGTCGCTACTCGAACACGGACCTGCAGACCGGCTATGAGACCGTGCGCATCCCCGACTTCGTGAAGTTGGCGGAGGCCTACGGCGCCCTTGGCATTCGCGTCGAGAAGGAAGAGGAGATTGACGCCGCGATCAAGCTCGCCCTGGAGACGAACGACCGGCCGGTCGTGATTGACTTCGTGGTGAGCGCGGACGCCATGGTGTGGCCAATGGTGCCGCAGGGCGTCAGCAACGACTACGTCCAGTACGCGCGTGACCACTCGCCGATCTTTGATGAGTCGCCCGAGGAAAGGGGGGCCGAGGCGTGAGCCACGTCCTGAGCCTGCTGGTCGAAGACAAGCCGGGTCTGCTGACCCGCGTTGCTGGCCTGTTTGCCCGTCGCGGTTTCAACATCACGAGCCTCGCCGTTGGCCCCTGTGAGGTCGAAGGGCTGAGCCGCATCACCGTGGTTCTCGAGGCTGACGACCTCCCGATGGAGCAGGTCACCAAGCAGCTGAACAAGCTGGTGAACGTGATCAAGATCGTTGAGCTTGACCGCGACCAGTCGGTGCAGCGCGAGCACATGCTGATCAAGGTGAAGGTGGATGCGTCCACCCGCTCGCAAATTCTTGAAGCAGTGAACCTGTTCCGTGCCAAGGTGGTTGATGTGACCACCGATGCACTGGTGATTGAGGTCACCGGTGACTCGGCCAAGACACAGGCACTGCTGCGAGTCCTGGAGCCCTACGGCATCAAGGAGCTGGTGCAGTCCGGTCTGGTTGCCATCGCGCGCGGTGGCAAGAGCATGACCGAGCGCGTGCCCAAGAACTAACCGCCGATTTCGGCATCCGAACGTAGTACCCACCATGACGCGACCGAGACCGGTCGCAGACGAAGAAGAAAGATGAGAGGACGCTCGTGACCGAGATCTTCTATGACAAGGACGCCGACCTGAGCCTGATCCAGGCCAAGAAGGTCGCGATCGTCGGCTACGGCTCGCAGGGTCACGCGCACGCGCAGAACCTGCGCGACTCGGGCGTTGAGGTTGCCATCGCGCTCAAGGAGGGCTCGAAGTCGATCGCCAAGGCGCAGGAAGCCGGCTTTGCGGTGAAGACCGTTGCCGAGGCCGCTGAGTGGGCCGACCTGATCATGATCCTGGCGCCGGACCAGCACCAGCGCTCGATCTACAACGAGTCCATCAAGGATAAGCTGACCGAGGGCAAGACCCTGGCCTTCGCCCACGGCTTCAACATCCGCTTCGGCTACATCGAGGCTCCGGAGGGCGTTGACGTCATCCTGGTGGCCCCGAAGGCTCCGGGCCACACGGTGCGCCGCGAGTTCGTCGCTGGCCGTGGTATCCCGGACATCATCGCCGTCGAGCGCGACGCCTCGGGCCAGGCCTGGGACGTTGCCCTGTCCTACGCCAAGGCCATCGGTGGCACCCGTGCCGGTGTCATCAAGACGACCTTCACCGAGGAGACCGAGACCGACCTGTTCGGTGAGCAGGCTGTCCTCTGCGGTGGTGTGTCGCAGCTGGTCCAGTACGGCTTCGAGACCCTGACCGAGGCTGGCTACCAGCCGCAGATCGCCTACTTCGAGGTGCTGCACGAGCTGAAGCTCATCGTGGACCTCATGTGGGAGGGTGGCATCGCCAAGCAGCGCTGGTCGGTCTCCGACACCGCGGAGTACGGTGACTACGTTTCCGGCCCGCGCGTGGTCTCGCCGGACGTCAAGGAGAACATGAAGGCCGTGCTCGCGGACATCCAGTCGGGTGCCTTCGCCAAGCGCTTCATCGACGACCAGGACGCCGGTGCTCCGGAGTTCAAGGCGCTGCGCGCCAAGGCCGAGCAGCACCCGATCGAGCAGGTCGGTCGCGAGCTGCGCGCCCTGTTCGCGTGGAAGCAGCAGGACGAGGACTACACCGAGGGCTCGGCCGCTCGCTAAGTCGCTCTGACATCGCTGTGGGGGGGGGGGGGGGGGGGGCCGCGCCCCCCCCGGGGGGTGGGGGGGGGGGGGGGGGGGGGGGGGGGGGGGGGGGGG
>JAEZHW010000085.1 GCA_023436775.1 Actinomycetes bacterium | reverse complement strand
CCTGGGTGTGAACCCGTCGCTGACGATCAGTGCGCAGGCCGAGCGGGCGGCGTCGCTGTGGCCGAACAAGGGTGAGGACGACATCCGGCCCGAGCAGGGGCAGCCGTACCGCCGGCTCGATCCGGTGGCTCCGAACAATCCGGTGGTGCCGGCCGGGGCTCCGGCGGCGCTGACGTTGCCGATCGTCGAGGTCCGCACGGGCGGCGGGCAGATCGCCGAGGAGACCGCCTAGTCCCGGGAGTGGTCCCGGAGCTGCGCATATTAGACTGTCCAGGTGTCAGAAACCCAGCAGGACAGGCCGGTTCTCGTCGTCGACTTCGGAGCCCAGTACGCGCAGCTGATCGCTCGCCGCGTCCGTGAGGCGAAGGTCTATTCGGAAGTGGTGCCGCACACCACGACCGTCGAGGAGATCGCGGCGAAGAAGCCGCTCGCGGTCGTCCTGTCGGGCGGTCCGTCCAGTGTGTACGAGGAGGGGGCGCCGCAGCTCGACGCCGCCCTGTTCGACCTGGGCATTCCCGTGTTCGGTATCTGCTACGGCTTCCAGGCGATGGCCAAGGCCCTCGGCGGCACCGTCGCGCACACCGGTGGTCGCGAGTACGGCCGCACCGAGATGACCGTCACGGGTGGCGTCCTGCACGAGGGTCTGCCGGCGACGCAGCCGGTGTGGATGAGCCACGGCGACGGCGTCACCGTCGCACCGGAGGGCTTCGAGGTCACCGCGTCGAGCGCCGGTGCACCCGTCGCTGCGTTCGAGGACCGGGCCCGCAAGCTCGCCGGCGTCCAGTACCACCCCGAGGTCCTGCACTCGCCGCACGGCCAGCAGGTGCTCAGCCGCTTCCTGCACGAGATCGCCGAGATCCCGGGCGCGTGGTCGGCCGCCAACATCGCCGATTCGCTCATCGAGCAGGTCCGCGAGCAGGTCGGCGACGGCAAGGCCATCTGCGGCCTGTCCGGCGGTGTCGACTCCGCGGTCGCCGCGGCGCTCGTGCAGCGCGCGATCGGCGACCGCCTCCCCTGTGTGTTCGTCGACCACGGTCTGATGCGGGCCGGTGAGCGCGAGCAGGTCGAGAAGGACTTCGTCGCCGCGACCGGCGCCCGCCTGGTCACCGTCGACGCGTCCGAGACGTTCCTGCGCGAGCTGGCCGGTGTGTCCGAGCCGGAGACCAAGCGCAAGATCATCGGCCGCGAGTTCATCCGCTCCTTCGAGGGCGCGGTCTCCGAGGTGCTCGGCGAGAGCGCCGCGCACGGCGAGACCGTCGACTTCCTCGTCCAGGGCACCCTGTACCCGGACGTCGTCGAGTCCGGCGGCGGCACCGGCACCGCGAACATCAAGAGCCACCACAACGTCGGCGGCCTGCCCGAGGACATGCAGTTCGAACTGGTTGAGCCCCTGCGGCTGCTGTTCAAGGACGAAGTCCGTGCCGTGGGCCGCGAACTCGGCCTGCCCGCCGAGATCGTTGGCCGCCAGCCGTTCCCCGGCCCCGGTCTGGGCATCCGCATCATCGGCGAGGTCACCCAGGAGCGGCTCGAGATCCTGCGGCACGCGGACTCCATCGCCCGTGAGGAGCTCACCGCCGCGGGCCTGGACGGCCAGATCTGGCAGTGCCCCGTCGTGCTGCTCGCGGACGTCCGCTCCGTCGGCGTCCAGGGTGACGGCCGCACCTACGGTCACCCGATCGTGCTGCGCCCGGTCTCCAGCGAGGACGCGATGACCGCGGACTGGACCCGGCTGCCGTACGACGTGCTCGAGCGCATCTCCACCCGCATCACCAACGAGGTCGCCGACGTCAACCGCGTCGTGCTCGACGTCACCAGCAAGCCGCCGGGAACGATCGAGTGGGAGTGATTCCCACCTGACGGCAGCCGAACGCCCCGATCTCGTCCGAGATCGGGGCGTTCGCCGTTCGTGACGCGGTCAGCGGCGCCTGCCCGGGGAGAACACCAGGATCGCGCCGACCACGACGGCGACGACCACGAACAGCCAGCGGAACTCGACGTTCGTGAGCCAGTCGAGGGAGAACGGCCCGGCCAGGGCCCATCCGCTGACGAGCAGCGCGGCCAGGCCCGCGAGCAGCAGACCCATGGAGGGGCGCTTCGACGCCGCGCCGGTGGCGCTCTCGTCGTCGGCCCGGGTTTCCGGATTGTCAGCGTATTCAGCCACGTTGCACCCTCACTTCTCCGATTCTGCTGTCGACTTCCATGGTGAGGACGGGGCCGTCGGTGCCGTCGGTACCGCCGTCGACCCGATACTCGCCGATGCAGTGGGTGGCACCGATCGTCACGGAACAGTCGCTGCGGACGTTCATGTTCTCCGGCACGAGCACGCTGTAGTTGCCGATCCGGCCGTCGAGTGTGACGGTGCGGTCCGCGGTCAGCTCCAGTTGCCGGAGATCGAGGGTGAAGTCCCCGATCCCGCCCTCGTAGCGTTCGGCGAGCTCGGCGGTCGTCCTCGGGGCCCAGGTGCGGTCACCGATCTTGGACTCGTCCCATTCGAGCGGTCCGATGATCGACGCGAGGACGACGAATCCGGCGAGGGGAAAGGCGACCGGGAGCAGACCGTAGCCGCGGCGCAGGAACGCGCCGAGCACCAGTCCGGCTCCGATGACGGCGAGGGAGATCCCGCCGATTCGGGCCGGGGTCAGCCAGGTCACGCCGGTCACGCCCCACGCCGCGGTCGCGGCGGCCGCGGCCAGGACCGCGATGCCGAGGACGACGGACGTGAAGCGGGTGCGCTTGCGGGCCTGCGGCTGCGTCGATTCGGTCGCGTGGGCCGGTGCCGGTTCGGGCAGGTCCCACG
>JAEZHW010000065.1 GCA_023436775.1 Actinomycetes bacterium | reverse complement strand
AATAGTGTTTCGGCGGCCATAGCGGGAGGGAAACGCCCGGTTACATTCCGAACCCGGAAGCTAAGGCTCCCAGCGCCGATGGTACTGCAAGGGTGACCTTGTGGGAGAGTAGGACACCGCCGGACTTCTTTTACGAAAGGGGCCATCCATAATGGATGGCCCCTTTCTGCATTTGTAGGGATTTTCACCGTCGCGCGATATCGTGGGCGGGATTGCATAGAGGAGCGTGGCCATGGCCGTCGAGGATGAGAACAACGGTCGTCACCGCCCGTTCAACGGTCGTGGATCGGACGGCCCACGGCGAGACGGTCAGTCCCGTGGGGGCGACCGACGCGGCTCCGGCGATCGGCCGCGTCGCGATGGTGATCGTCCGCAGGGTGAGCGCCGGTCATACGGTGATCGTCCGCAGCGCGACGGTGAGCGTCGTCCTTACGGTGATCGCTCGCAGGGTGAGCGTCGTCCCTATGGTGATCGTCCGCAGCGCGACGGTGAGCGTCGTCCCTATGGTGATCGTCCGCAGCGTGATGGCGAGCGTCGCAACTTTGGTGATCGCTCGCAGGGTGAGCGTCGTCCGTATGGTGATCGTCCGAGGCGTGATGGCGGCCGCGGGCGATTCGGTGACCGGCCGGGTGGTGAGCGCTCCAATGGTGACCGCCGGAGCTTCGGTGACCGGCCGCGGCGGGACGAGTCCCGCGCCTCGCGTCCGCCGCAGGAACAGCGCATCCAGGGGCCCGAGATTCCGGAGTCGATTGTCCCGCAGATGCTCGACAAGGGCGCTCGTGCGGACTTGAAGACGCTGTCGAAGGAGAACGCTGACGAGGTTGCGCGGCACCTGGTGATGGCGGCGGAACTGATCGACGACGACCCGCAACTGGCCCACGAGCACGCCCTCGCGGCGCAGCGTCGAGCCGGCCGGGTCGGTGTCGTCCGCGAGACCGTGGCGATTACCGCCTACGCAGTGGGCGACTTTGCCCTCGCGCTGCGCGAACTGCGCACGCACCGTCGCCTCACCGGCTCGAACGAGCAGATCGCCCTCATGGTCGACTCGGAACGTGGCCTGGGCCGTCCGGACCGTGCGCTCGAGGTCGGTCGTGAAGTCGATCGCGCTGCGCTGAGTGCCGACGCTCGCGTCCAGCTGGCGATCGCAATGAGCGGCGCTCGACTCGACCTCGAGCAGCCCGAACTGGCGCTCGCCGAGCTCGAAATCCCGGAACTGCAGCCGGACGTCGCCTACCCCTACAGCCCGGACCTGTTCCGTGCCTACGCGACCGTGCTCGAGGAACTCGGGCGTGCGGATGAGGCGGCCCAGTGGCAGCGTCGCGTCGAGATCGCGGAAGAAGCGCTCGGCCTCGAGGACGAGGATCTGATCGTTGAGGATGTCATCGACCACTCCGTGATGATGGATGACGAGGTCTCTGTCGACATGGACGACGAAGACGGCGACGGCATCGACGATGACGTGGACGAAGACGATGCGTTTGAGGACGAGGAACTCGTCGATGACGCGGACGAAGACCTCGGCGACGAGGCGGAGAGCAACTTGGAGGACGCAGCCGAATGATCCCCATCGAGGTGACTGACACCCTGCTGATGGATCTGGATGGCGTGGTGTACCGCGGCGGTGTCGCCGTGCCGCACGCCGTGGAGTCCCTGAACCGTGCCGCGGCTCAGGGCGTGCGCGTGGGCTACATCACGAACAACGCATCGCGCACCGCGGCAACGGTCGCTGGCCAACTGTCCGGATACGGCCTGCACACCGTCGCCGACGATGTAGTGACCTCGCCGCAGGCAGCGGTGCGGCTGCTCGCGTCGAAGGTGCCGGCGCCGGCGACCATCCTGGTGGTCGGCGGCGAGGGCCTCACGTCGGTGCTCGAAGAGGCTGGCTACACGGTGACCCGCAGCGCTGATGACAACCCGGCAGCCGTGCTGCAGGGCTACCATCCGAGCGTCGGCTGGGCCGAACTCGCCGAGGCGGCGTTCGCGATTCAGGCCAATGACCTGCTGTGGATCGCCACCAACACCGACTGGACCATCCCACTGGAGCGCGGCATCGCGCCGGGCAACGGAACCCTGGTCTCGGCGGTGCATACGGCGGTGGGCAAGCTCGCCGAGGTGGCAGGGAAGCCGGAGCGCGCCATCTTCGATGCCGCGGTGGAGCGCTTTGCAGCCCAGGCACCACTGGTGGTAGGTGACCGCCTCGACACCGACATCCTGGGCGCGAACAACGCCCAGCTCCCGTCCGCGCACGTGTTGACGGGTATCGACGGCGCGAAGCAGCTGCTTGCCGCGCCGGAGGGGCAGCGCCCGAACTTCATCTTGGACGACCTGCGCGAGCTCTTTGAGCCCTATCCGGAGACCGTGATTGAGGGGCGCAATGTGCGCGTCCGCAACGCGGTGTTGCACCTCGCCGAGGACGAATCCACCATTACCGTGGTGGAGCGTGGTGACAACCCGACCGACCTGCTGCGCGCTGGTTGCGCGATCATTTGGGCCTCGGGGCGACTGATCTATGGCTTCGAAGTGCCAACCGAGATCTACGACTGGGATCCGCGCGTGCAGTCGGTGCCGGGCCTTGGTGCCTAAGGCGCACCATAGGCGAATCGTTCTAGGATGACGGCATGACCGAGCACGACGAGATCCGCGATGCTGATGGCCTGATCTCACGATTGGCCCTGATCGAGCAGCGCCCGCTTGCCGAACGCGCTGAGGCCTATCGTCAGGTCGAGGAAGAGTTGCAGCGTCGGCTCTCGGACGCGGACCTGCCAGGTCAGGCGTGATCGACGACGAGTCGAACCCCGCAGCGTCGACCCCGATTCGACTCGATGCAGCCCTTTTCCAGCGCGGTTTGAGTCGCTCGCGCTCCCACGCGGCCCAGCTGTTGAAGGCAGGTGCGGTGCTGGTGAACAACGAGGTCGAGCGAAAGGCCTCGCGGCTGGTCGGCGACCGCGACGAGTTGGCGGTGACCAGCGACGAGCCGTGGGTGAGTCGGGCTGCGCTCAAGCTGGTGGCTGCGCTTGATGCGTTTGGCATTGACCCGGCTGGTCGGATGGCGCTGGATGTGGGAGCGTCGACCGGTGGATTTAGCCAAGTGCTGGTGAGCCGGGATGCGGCGACGGTGCTCGCGATCGACGTCGGTCATAACCAGCTGGCGACGGTGCTGCGCAGTGAACCGCGGATTCGCCTCGCTGAGGGCATCAATGCTCGGGAACTGACGCAACAAGAACTCATCGACCTCTTCGGTCCGGTCGCGCGCGGGATCAGCCTGGTCGTGGTCGATGTCTCCTTCATATCGCTCACGCAGGTACTGCCAGCCCTGGTGCAGTCCGCGCCGCAGGCCGAGTTCGTCGTGCTGATCAAGCCGCAGTTCGAAGTTGGACGCGGCGGCATCCGGGATGGGGTGGTGGTCGACGATGCGAAACGTGAGGCGGCGATTGAGGCGGTGCTGGCGGCGGCCGGCGACCTCGGCCTCGCCGTCATCGCCCGTGAGGCCTCCCCAATCACCGGTGAGGCTGGGAATCACGAGGTGCTGGCACATCTTCGCCCGACTGTCGGTGCTTCTCCGGCAGAATAGAGGCGTGCCGCAAGCGCACCCCACCCACCGCAGGAGGACGCAGTGACTGAGCGCAGCATTCTCGTGGTCACCCACACTGGCCGCGATGAATCGCGAGAGGCCGCCGCTGAAGTCCTGGCTGCGCTGGCCGCAGCCGGCGTGCAGTCGGTGCTACCGGCCGCCGATGTACTCGACCTGGACCGCGCGGGGGTGCCGCTGCATGGCGCTCGGCCGCTACAGTCCGACGAGGCCCCGGATGGGGTAGCCATTTCTGCCGTGGAACTGGTGATCGTGCTCGGGGGTGACGGCACCATCTTGCGCGCCGCCGAATTGGCCCGCGATGGCCAGGTGCCGCTGATGGGGGTCAACCTCGGCCACGTGGGCTTCCTTGCCGAAAGTGAGCGAGAGAACCTGGACGAGGCGGTTCGCCGGGCACTGGCCGCCGACTATGAGGTCGAGGAACGCATGACCCTCGACGTGAGCGTCATTCATGAGGGCGTTGAGGTGTATCGCACCTGGGCGCTGAATGAGGCCACCGTCGAAAAGGGCAGCCGGGAACGCATGCTGGAAGTGGTGCTCGAGGTCAATGGCCACCCGCTGTCGAGCTTCGGCTGTGACGGTGTGGTGATGTCCACCCCGACCGGGTCCACTGCCTATTCGTTCTCGGCTGGTGGTCCGGTGGTCTGGCCGAACATTGAGGCGCTACTGTGCGTGCCGCTCAGCGCGCACGCACTCTTCGCCCGCCCGCTGGTGGTTTCGCCCGCCAGCACCATCGCGGTCGAAGTGCAGCGTCGCAACGCTGGCCAGGGTGTGCTCTGGGCTGATGGCCGCCGCATGCACATGCTCGAACCTGGCGCTCGGGTCGAGGCTCGCCGCTCTCCGGTGCCGATCAAGCTGGCGCGCCTGCGCCGCGGCTCGTTCACCGACCGTTTGGTCAACAAGTTCAACCTGCCCGTTGACGGCTGGCGTGGACCGGATGGAACCGCATGATTGAGGAACTTCGTCTCAGTGGCCTCGGCGTCATCGATGAGGCTGTGCTCCCGCTTGGACCGGGACTGACCGTGCTCACCGGTGAGACTGGCGCCGGCAAGACCATGGTCGTCACCGCGCTCGGCCTGCTGCTCGGCGCGCGGGCCGACAGTGGTGTGCTGCGTGCCGGTGCGGACCAAGCCTCGGTGGAGGCGAGGTGGCTGATCCCGCAGGATGGTCCTGTCGCCGCCCGTATCGATGAGGTCGGCGGCGCGCTCGACGCCGCAGGCGATGGCGCGGCGTCGTTGGTGCTGAGCCGCAGCGTGTCCGCCGATGGTCGCAGCCGGGCAAGCGCCGGCGGTCGCAGCGTGCCCGCAGGGCTGCTTGCGGAACTGGGGGAGCACCTCGTGGTGTTGCACGGCCAGTCCGAGCAACTCCGGCTCAAGTCGCCGGCCGCGCAGCGGCACCTGCTCGACGCCTATGCTGGGCCCGACCATCAGGCCGCCCTGGCTGCCTACCGCGATGCCTACCAGCAGTGGCGCGACGAAGCCGAGGAGTTGCAGCGGCTGCAGGCCGAATTGGCTGAGCGCGCGCGCGAAGCCGAGGCGCTGCGCTTGGACATTGATGAGCTCGAACGCATCAATCCACGTGTCGGTGAGGACATCGAGATTGCTGCCCAGATCGAGACGCTCAGTCGTCGCGAGGACCTGCGACTGGCCGCCTCGGCCGCGCATTCGGCGCTGAGTGACGAATCGATGGATGGTCGGGACGCGACCGGGTTGCTCGATGCGGCCCGTCGCCAACTTGAGCGTGTGGCCGGCGTCGACCCGGCCCTCGAACCGATCCTGGAACAACTTGCGGCGCTGAGTTACCAGGCCGCAGAACTGGCTGCCTCGCTCGGGGGCTATGTGGCAGGGCTCGACTCGGATGCCGCCGTGGAACTCGAAGAACTGCAGCAGCGCCGGGCGGAACTGGCGCAGCTGGAACGGCGCTATGGCAGCCTCGAGTCGGCACTCGAACACCTGAGCGCCGGCTCGGCGCGGCTGTTCGAACTCGACGGTGACACGAGCCGTATCGATGCGCTGACGGCATCGGTGACGGCCCGCTACGACGACCTGCGATCGCGAGCCAGCGCGCTGCTGACCACGCGCCGGGAGGCGGCCGACCGCCTCGCCGAGGCAGTGACCGCCGAACTGGCCGCACTGGCCATGCCGAACGCGCGGCTGCACGTGGTCGTCACCGAGGAAACCGAGATCGGTCCGGACGGGGCCGACCAGATCGCGCTGCTGCTGCAGCCGCACCCTGGCAGCGAGCCGCGTCCGCTGGGCAAGGGTGCCAGTGGCGGTGAATTGAGTCGCCTCATGCTCGCGCTCGAGGTGGTGATCGCGGAAACGGACCCGGTGCCGACGTTCATTTTCGACGAGGTGGACGCGGGTGTGGGTGGCGCTGCCGCGATTGAGGTGGGGCGCCGCCTGGCGCGACTGGCGCGCACTGCCCAGGTCATTGTGGTCACCCACCTGGCGCAGGTGGCCGCCTTCGCTGACAACCACGTCACCGTGGTCAAGGACGGCTCTGGCGCGGTGAGCACCAGCAGCCTGCGCACGCTGCAGGGCGAAGAGCGCGTCGCCGAGATGGCGCGTCTACTCTCTGGCCTCGCCGAATCCGACAGTGCCCAGGAACACGCCCGCGAACTGCTGTATCGCGCCGGCGCGAGCGGCGTTCCGGGGGGTCCAGCACCGTCCTGGGAACAGCACAGCGCATAACGATCTGGACTCGAACCTGGACGTCTGCCGAACCTGGGGCGGCGCGCCGACACGAGCGAGGCTCGGGCAGGGTTAGACTTGAGTTCCATGGCAGCGACTCAGCAGGCAGATGGAACACGACCGGTAACGAAGCACATTTTTGTGACCGGAGGTGTGGTCTCCTCGCTCGGCAAGGGCCTCACCGCCGCCAGTCTCGGCAACCTGCTGACCGCCCGCGGCCTCAAGGTCGTGATGCAGAAGCTCGATCCCTATCTGAATGTGGATCCGGGCACCATGAACCCCTTCCAGCATGGTGAGGTGTTCGTCACGGACGATGGCGCCGAGACCGACCTGGACATTGGCCACTACGAGCGTTTCCTGGATGTGAACCTCTCGCAGGCCGCGAACGTCACCACCGGTCAGATCTACTCGACCGTGATCGCGAAGGAGCGCCGCGGCGAATATCTCGGCGACACGGTGCAGGTCATCCCGCACATCACCGATGAGATCAAGCGCCGCATGCGCCTGCAGGCCCAGGCCGACCCGCAGCCGGACGTGATCATCACCGAAATCGGTGGCACCGTCGGTGACATTGAGAGCCAGCCCTTCATCGAGTCGGCCCGTCAAGTGCGTCACGAACTCGGCCGGAACAACGTCTTCTTCGTGCACGTCTCGCTGGTGCCCTTCCTCGGCGCCTCGGGCGAGCAGAAGACCAAGCCGACCCAGCACTCGGTCGCAGCGCTGCGTTCGATCGGTATCCAGCCGGATGCGCTGGTGCTGCGCAGCGACCGCCCCGTGTCGGAGTCGAACCGCCGCAAGATCGCGCTGATGTGTGACGTCGACGAGAATGCGGTGGTCAATGCCAAGGACGTCCCCAGCATTTACGAGATCCCGGCCATGCTGAATGAACAGGGCCTGGACCGCTACATCATCAATGCCTTGGGACTGGCCGATAAGGCTGGCGAGGTGGACTGGTCCGGCTGGGAAGAACTCATCAACGCGGTTCGGAACCCGAAGACCGAGGTCACCATCGCGATCGTCGGCAAGTACATTGACCTGCCAGACGCCTATCTGTCGGTCACCGAGGCGCTGAAGGCTGGCGGCTTCGCTCACCAGGCCAAGGTCAACGTGAAGTGGGTGCCCGCGGATGTGTGCGAGACCCAGGAGGGTGCCGCCAAGGAACTCGCCGACGTGGACGGCATCGTGGTGCCTGGCGGTTTCGGTATTCGCGGTATCGAAGGCAAGCTGGGCGCACTGCGCTTCTGCCGCACCAATGGCATCCCGGTGCTCGGCATCTGCCTGGGCATGCAGGCCATGGTGATCGAGTATGCGCGCAACGAGGCCGGGCTGGCCGGCGCCTCGTCGACCGAGTTCGACCCCGACACGGAGTACCCGGTGATTGCCACCATGGCTGAGCAGGTGAAGATCCTGGAAGGCGGCGACCTGGGTGGCACGATGCGTCTGGGCCTGTACGAGGCAAAGCTCGCCGAGGGCAGCCTCGTCCGCGAGGTCTACGGCTCGGACACCGCGTGGGAGCGGCACCGTCACCGCTACGAGGTGAACAACGCCTACCGCGAGCAGATCGCCGCCGCCGGATTGGTCTTCAGCGGCACCTCGCCGGACAACAGCCTGGTGGAGTTTGTGGAACTGCCCAGCGAGGTGCACCCGTACTACGTCGCCACCCAGGCGCACCCGGAACTCATCTCGCGTCCGGACCGCCCGCACCCGCTGTTCAAGGGGCTGGTCGGTGCCGCGCTGGAGCGTGCCGCCGCGAACCGGCTGTTCGAAGAGACCGAAGTTCCCGCCGCCTAGGCGGGCACGGCAGCGATGACCGAGGCACTGCGCGACGAGCCGTTCCAGCCCGAGGTGCTGCAGCGCACGCTGCTGCATGAGGGGCGTATCTGGGATCTGGTCACCGAAACCTTCCGGTACGGCGAGGCGGAACTCACCCGAGAGGGCATGGAGCACCCCGGCGCCGTGGCGGTCATCGCCCTCGATGAGCAGGATCGCGTGTTGCTGATCAAGCAGTACCGCCACCCAGTGCGGCAGTACCTGTGGGAGATCCCCGCGGGCATGCTAGATGTTCGGGGCGAGTCGCTGCTCGCCGCAGCGCAGCGGGAACTGGCCGAAGAAGCAGACCTGGTTGCTGAGCAGTGGTGGACTCTCACTGACTTCTTCAATTCGCCGGGTGGCACGAACGAGGGCATTCGTATCTTCCTGGCTCGTGGTCTGCGCGCCACCGAGCAGGCCTTCGACCGCGAGGACGAAGAAGCAGACATGGAGCAGTGTTGGGCCAGCCTCGATGAGGTGGCCGAGGGCATCTTGCAGCGCCGACTGCACAGCCCGACGTTGCAGATCGGCGTGCTTGCAGCGCTGGCGGCGAAGGCCCGCAACTGGCAGGACCTCACAGCCGCGGACGAGGCCTGGGCAGCGCTGCGCGGACGTGCCCCGGAATCGGGTCGCGGCCGCCTCTAGCGTCCGTACCCTGCTGCCCATACACTGAATCTCTCGCCGATCGTGCGAGGTAAGGGTGTGGGGACTTGCTGTGAGCCAGACTGATTCGTTCGTGCAGCATTCGTCGTGGCTGCGGCGGACCTGGCGAGCCTGGGTCGATGACGCGGTCCGATCACGGCTGCGCATCATTCGACTCATTCCCAGTGGCGGCGTCGCCATCGTGACCGTCTTGGCTGCGCTCTATGTGGTCCTCGGTCTGCTGCCGGTGGTGTTCATTTTTGCCACCAGCGTAGTGATCGGGTTGGTCCCGCAAGCCGTGGCGGACGGGGCAGGCTCGCCGGCCTGGACCACCCTGGTGACCGCCTTCCTCTGGGCGGCGGCCGTGTTCCTGATCCAGCACTTGCTGACGCCGGTGCAGATGGCGCTCGGTGACCTGGTGCACCGGCGGATCGATGCGGTGGTTCGTGATCGGCTCGTCGCGGTCAGCCTGCGATACCCGGGTATCGCCGTGCTTGAGGACCCACAAGCGCTGAACGAACTCGCCGAGGCACGGCGCAACCTGGACCGTGAGTGGGCGACCCCGGGTGGCGCGGGCGCGGGCATGCTGGCGCTGATCGCCCGCTACGTTCGTCTGGTTGCCCTCGTCGTCGTGATCGGCCTCGTAGTGAATTGGTGGGCTGCGATCGGCGTGTTCGCGGTGACCGTGTTGTTCCGGTACGGACAGCGCGGCGGCACCCGCATCTACTCGAGGGTGTGGCGGGCCGTGATGCCGGACATCCGCCGTTCGGAGTACTTCTACGAGCTGGGGGTGAAGGGTTCGGCCGCCAAGGAGCTGCGCATCTTCGGTCTCACCGCGTGGTTGGCGGATCGATTCGGCGAGTCCCATTCCAACATGTTCGGGCTGGTCGCGAAGCGTCGTCGGCAGATCTATTTCTTCCCCTACCTCGGCTACACGCTCGTGGGTTCTGTGGTGATCAGCCTGGTGATGTGGCTTGTGGTGCAGGATGGCCTGGCGGCCCAGACCGACCTGACCGCGCTGGCTTTGGCTCTGCAATGTGTGGTCGCCGCTGTGCTGCTCGGTGAGCACTACCCGGAAGCGGACGTGGACACGCAGTTCGGTATGCAGGCGGTCGATGCCTTGCAACGCTTTACCGCGCGAGCAGAGGAGCTGGATCAGCGGCAGCATGTGCCAGCGGCCAACGCCTCGAGTGGGCCCGCGGCCCTGCCGCGGACGGATCGTCCGCTGACGGTCACCTTCGAACAGGTGCACTTCGCCTACCCGGGGTCGGATCGACCCGTGCTTGCGGGACTCGACTTGGAACTGGAGCCCGGCAAGTCCACCGCGGTGGTCGGAGTCAACGGCGCGGGAAAGACCACCACGGTCAAACTGCTGACCCGGCTCTACCAACCGGACGCCGGACGGATCCTCGCCGACGGCGTCGACATCGCCAACCTCGATGTCGCCGAGTGGCGCAAGCGGGTATCGGTCATCTTCCAGGACTTCGTCCGCTACGAGGTCTCGGCCGCGGACAACATCGCCTTCGGCGCGATTCATGCCACGCCCAGCCGTGAACAGATCGCCGACGCCGCCGAGCGGGCGGGCATCGCCGAGGTGCTCGAGACGCTGCCGGACAGCTATGACACGGTGCTGTCTCGGGGGTACGAGGGTGGTGTGGACCTCTCGGGCGGACAGTGGCAGCGAGTAGCGATCGCGCGCTCGCTGTTCGCGCTGCAGCAGGGCGCCCAGGTGCTGGTACTGGATGAGCCCACCTCGGCCATGGACGTCCGCGCCGAGGCGGCCTTCTTCGACCGCTTCGTGGAACTCACCCGAGGGGCCACCTCACTGCTCATTTCTCACCGCTTCTCGTCGGTGCGTCGCGCAGACCGCATCGTCGTGGTGGACGGCGGGCAGGTCGTCGAGTCAGGCAGTCACACCAAGTTGATGCGCCTGGACGGGCACTATGCCCGTCTGTTCCGCCTGCAGGCCGAACGCTTCGCGAAGGGCCTCAATGCTGATGGGGAACTGGACGAGCCGACGGGGGAGGGGGCCTAATGCTCAAGGGAATCTGGGCCCTGGCCAAGCTGTCCTGGCGTGAGCACCCCGGCAAGGCCGCCATCGCGCTGGTGCTGATGCTGCTGCAGGCCGTGTCGATGCCGCTGGCAGCCCCGGCGCTCGCGGCAGTCGTGGACGGCGTTGCGGAGGGAGATGCGAACAAGGCAGTGTCCGGTGGTATCACCGCGGCGCTGTTGGTGATCTCGGCACTGGTCGCGGGGCATTTCGCCCACATCTTCCACTTTGAACTGGGCGAGCGCATCGATCTGGTGATGTCAAAGCGGCTGGCCATGCTCTCGAACGATTCGGTCGGGCTGGAACACCACGAACGGCCGGACTATGCGGACAAGCTGCAGGTGCTCTCTCAGGAGGTCCTGCGGGTTCGGGACAACGTCAGCTCGATGTTCACCATGGTGATGGTGGCGGCGGGCCTGGTGGTGACCAGCATCCTGCTGGCAACGCTCAGCCCATGGCTCCTATTGCTGCCGCTGTTTGCCGTCCCGCCACTGCTGCTCGGTCGCAAGGCGGAACTGATTGTGGCGAAAGCGCGCGAGGTGGCGGCCGCGGATAAGCGCCGTGCTGCGCACTTCCTGCAGCTCTCCACCTCGGCAGGGCCCGCGAAGGAAGTGCGAGCCACGAACCTGAGCGAGCAGATGCGGGCGCGTCAGGCGCAGTCCTGGGACGCCGCCGTCGCCGTGATGTGGCGGGCACAGTTGCGCGCTACTGTGCCGTGGGTCATCGGCCAGCTCACCTTCGCGGTGGCCTACATCGGCGCCACTCTGCTGGTGGTCTGGAACGCCATCGAGGGGCGGGCCACCATTGGCAGCGTCATCCTCGCGATCACGCTGGCCGCCCAGGTCAACCAGCAGGTCACCAGCGCGGTGACGGTGCTGCGTGATCTGCAGCGTTCCGGGAAGACCATGCAGGACCTTGCCTGGATCGAGGAGGTCGTAGCCAGGCCGGCCGCGAGTGATCCGGCACCCATGCCGACCCGGATCACCGACGGCATCACCTTCCGCGGCGTCGAATTCCGTTATCCGGCCACCGAGCGCCCCGTGCTGGACGGCATTGACCTGCACCTTCCCGCAGGCTCGACCGTCGCGGTGGTGGGCGAGAACGGTGCTGGCAAGACCAGCCTGGTGAAGCTCCTGAGTCGCTTCTACGATCCAGACGCTGGTGAGATTGTGGTGGATGGAACGCCGCTGTCGCGCCTCGACGTTCGCCAATGGCGGGACGCGATCGCCGCGGGCTTCCAGGACTTTGCTCGCTTCGAACTGCGCGCACAGCAGACGGTCGGTGTGGGCGATCTGCCCAGGGCCGATGACCGTGACGCAGTCTTGGAGGCGCTGGACCGGGCGCGGGGTGACGATGTGTTGGCGCGCCTCGAGGACGGCCTGGACACTATGATCGGCAAGGCCTATGCGGACGGCACCGAACTGTCCGGCGGACAGTGGCAGAAGCTGGCGCTGGGTCGGGCCATGATGCGCGATGCCCCGCTGCTGATGGTGCTGGACGAGCCCACTTCGGCGCTGGATGCGCAGGCCGAACACCTGCTGTTCGAACAGTATGCCCAGCGTGCGCGAACCATCGGCAAGGACACGGGCGCCATCACGGTGCTGGTCTCGCACCGATTTTCGACCGTGCGGATGGCGGACCTGATCGTGGTCCTTGACGGCGGCAGAATCGTCGAATCGGGAAGCCACGAGCAACTGATGGCGGGCAAGGGGCTGTACGCGGAACTGTATGGGCTGCAGGCCAAGCAGTACTCCTAGGCGCGTTGGCGCGCGGCTGCCCGGTTGCGACGCTGGCACTGATTAGGCTGACGGCATGGCCGAGATCGACCAGCAGCGCACGCTCTACCTGCAGCACCTGCGGGTCGAGCGTCGGCGCTCGCCGCACACGCTGGCCGCGTATGGGCGCGACTTGGAACGGTACGGGGCGTTCTTGGCCGACCGCGGGATCGCCTCGACGGCGGAGATCGACGAGGCGGTGGTTCGCGACTTCGCCAAGTCCCTGACCGCGCCGGGCCCGGAAGCGCTCGCGGCCAGCTCGGTCGCGCGGGTGCTCTCGAGCGTGCGGTCCTTCCATCGCTTCCTGCTGGACGAGGGACTCACTGAGCAGGACCCGGCTCGCGCCGTCACGCCGCCGAAGTTGCCGCGGCGACTCCCGAAGGCGCTCGGGGTGGGCGACGTTGCCGCACTCCTTGCCGCCTGCGGCGGTGACGAGCCGGATGCGTTGCGGGACCGGGCCTTGCTGGAGTTGCTCTACGCCACCGGCATGCGCATTTCGGAGGCGGTCACGCTTGACGTGGATGACGTCCTGGCACCGGGCGTCCTGGAGCCGCCGGGCCTGTTGCGTGTGATCGGCAAGGGCGGCAAACAAAGGCAAGTCGTCCTGGGTGAGGAAGCCCAGCAGGCGGTGCAGCAGTACCTGGTACGGGTCCGTCCGGGGTTTGCCGCGCATGGGCGCGGTACGCCGGCACTGTTCCTCGGGGTGCGGGGCGGACGGCTCAGCAGGCAGCATGCCTGGCTCATTCTGCGTGCCGCGGCGGAGCGTGCCGGGATCAACCCCGAGCAGGTCTCGCCACACGTGCTTCGACATTCCTTCGCCACGCACCTGCTCACCGGCGGGGCAGATGTGCGGATCGTGCAGGAACTGCTCGGTCACGCCTCGGTCGCAACCACCCAGATCTACACCAAAGTGACCATCGACACCCTGCGCGAGGTCTACCTCGAGGCGCACCCCCGCGCACGCGGTCGATAACGGCCTGGCCTGTACTCGGGCGCCTTAGCGCGGCGCTTGCAACCGCAGGACGATCGGCAGACCGCGTTCGATCATCCACAGGGTCACGACGAGCAGCAGCATGCTGAGCCAGAATGGCCGCATCGCGCGCTGGTCCAGGCGGTGGAATCGGGCGCAACGAACCCACAAGTACAGCGGCGGGACTATGGCCCACCACGGGACGGACAGCAGCTCCTGCAGCCGCGGATCCCAATCCCGGCGCCAATCTGAATCTGCGAGCACCACGCAGGCAAGGAGACTCAGTGCCAGCATCCACCAGCTCGGGCCGCCGGTGAGGCGTGTCAGGTACAGCATGACCAGGGCCGCGCCAAATACGAGCGGCCAGGAGGCGATGGCCCAGGCCTGCCAGGTGTTGGTGGTGCCGTCGGCAATCCGCGGCTGACGGGATTGTTCTGCGAACAACTCCATGCTGGCGGACGACGCAGGAGGTGGGCCTGGTGGTTCTGGCAACGGTGCTAACCAGGCGGCGACCTCCGAGTCAAACTCTTGGTTCGGGTCGTACTGGCTCGCCATAGCATCAGCATGGCAGCGACACTGCTGGCGACACTAGCCCCCGCGGGAGCCCTGGCGACGCTGAGGATTCCCTTGATGATCGGCGGGCCCTGGGGGTGGCCCTGCTGGGCGGCTAGAATCGCAGAAGGCATCCGGTTCGGCTGCCGACTCGATCATCGTCGGGCCAGACTCGAAGGCAGGGAGCATCGTGGCAGCAGCAGGAACAGGCGGCAGCGAACTGTTTGACCTCGACCAGTTGAGCCAGCAGATTGGTCCTACCGGTCGCCCCTTGCCGGCCTTCCCGGATCCCGCACCGCTCTCCCAGCACGGCCCGGCTCGCATCATCAGTCTGTGCAACCAGAAGGGTGGTGTCGGCAAGACCACCACCACGATTAACCTGGGCGCCTCGCTGGCCGAATATGGCCGGAAGGTGCTGCTGGTCGATTTCGACCCGCAGGGTGCGCTCTCGGCCGGCCTTGGGATCAGCACCCATGAAATGCCGACCGTCTACGACCTGCTGATGGGCACCATCGACGACCCACGCGAGGTCATCCAGGAGACGGCGCACGAGGGCCTGCATGTTCTGCCGGCCAACATTGACCTGTCGGCTGCGGAAGTACACCTGGTGAACGAGGTCGCTCGCGAGACCATCCTGGCCCGCGCCCTGCGGAAGGTCGCTGATGAGTACGACGTGATCATGATTGACTGCCAGCCGTCGCTCGGCCTGCTGACCGTGAACGCGCTCACCGCAAGCCACGGCGTACTGATCCCGCTCGAACTCGAATACTTCGCGCTGCGCGGTGTGGCGCTGCTGGTGGAGACCATTGACAAGGTGCGGGATCGGTTGAACCCGGCCATCAGCCTCGACGGCATCCTGGGCACCATGTACGACTCGCGTACCCTGCACACCCGTGAAGTCCTGGAGCGCGTCACGGATGCCTTCGGCGACGTGGTGCTGCACACCGTGATCAGCCGAACCGTGAAGTTCCCGGACGCCTCCGTCGCGGCCGAGCCAGTGACGACCTTCGCGCCGGACCATGTCTCGGCCCAGTTGTACCGACAGTTGGCGCGGGAACTGATTGCCCGTGGCGCCGTTGCCTGACGCCACCGCTGATCTGGAACCGGCGGAGCCGACCGAAGCCTCGCCGGAGGAGCAGCCGTCGGAACCAGACGGTTTCCGCGTCAGCCTGAGCGAGTTTGAAGGACCGTTTGACCTGCTGCTGCAGCTACTGGCCAAGCATGAACTCGACATCACCGACATCGCGCTGAGCATCATCACCGGCGAGTTCATTTCGTACCTACGCGGACTCGACACCGCCGAACAACTCGATGAGGCCAGTGAGTTCTTGGTTGTCGCCGCGACCCTGCTGGACATGAAGGCGGCGAGCCTGCTGCCGCAGGGCGAGGTGGTGGACGCCGAGGACGTGGCACTGCTCGAAGCGCGGGACCTGCTCTTCGCCCGCCTGCTGCAGTACCGCGCCTTCAAGCAGGTGTCGGCCTGGTTCGCCGAGCAGATGGCCGCCGAGGCGGCCCGCCACCCCCGCACCGTGCGCCTCGATGATCGCTACCGGCAGCGCATGCCGGAGCTGGTCTGGACGCTCACGCCCGACGACTTCGCTGCCCTCGCCGCACTGGCGCTGGCGCCGAAGACGATCCCGACTGTGGGGCTCGATCACCTGCATGCCCCGCTGGTGAGCATTCGCGAGCAAGCCGCGATCGTGGTGGCGATCCTGCGTCAGGGCGATACGGTCAACTTCCGTCAGCTCATCGCTGGCGTCGATCAGAAGGGCGTCGTGGTCGCCCGCTTCTTGGCGGTGCTGGAACTGTACCGGCACGCGGCCATCTCGTTCGAACAACTGGAACCGCTCGGAGAATTGACGCTGCGCTGGAGCGCCGAAACCTGGAGCGATGAAAACTTGGCAACCCTGGGAGCCGACTATGACCGTTGAACCTGAGGCCGACGAGGTGGAAACCGTCGAGGCGGAGCCCACCCTGGCGGGCATGGAAGCACCCGAGGTGGAGCGGATCGTGCTCAGCCCGGAGGAGCTCGACCGGGCCGTTGAGGCGCTGCTGATCATTGCGGACGAGCCGCTGTCAGTGGTGGCGATCGCGACCGCGACCGCGCAGCCGGTGCGGGCCGTACGCGCCGCCATCGCACGCCTGCGAGCGGACTATGACGGCGAGGATGGCAGCGTGCGCCGAGCCTTCGAACTGCGCGAGGTCGCTGGAGGCTGGCGTCTCTATGCCCGCGCCGAACACGACGACTTGATCGCGGGCATGCTGGTGCAGGCGAGCCCCTCGCGCCTCAGCCAGGCGGCACTCGAGACCCTGGCGGTCATCGCATACAAGCAGCCGATTAGCCGTGGCCAGGTGGCCGCGATTCGCGCGGTGAACGTGGACAGCGTGGTACGCACTCTGCTCAGCCGTGGGCTCATCGAGGAGGCCTACACCGATCCCGAAACTGGCGCCATCCACTACGGCACCACGGACGCACTGCTCAGTCACCTCGGACTGAATTCCCTGGATGAGTTGCCGAAGATCTCGCCGCTGCTGCCGGATGGCTCCGACGGTTTCGAGGGGGTGGACGGTGTCCGCTAGGGACTCTCGCCGCTCCAAGGGCGACGTTGAGGATCTCCTCGCGCACTTCGGCGTCGGCACGGCAGACGGGGCCGTGGCCGAGGCATCGGACGCGCATCCGGAGGGGGAGCGGCTGCAGAAGGTGCTCGCTGCCGCTGGAGTCGCCTCGCGTCGCGTCTGTGAGGAATACATCGTCGCTGGCCGCGTGAAAGTCAACGGCGAGGTGCGCCGTGAGCTGGGCACTCGGATTCACCCGGAGACCGACCAGGTTGAGGTGGACGGTCGCCCGATCCAACTCGACAACAGCCGCATCTACGTGATGTTGAACAAGCCGCTGGGGGTGGTCTCGACCCTGAACGATGAGGAGGGGCGGCCGGATCTGCGGCAGTTCACCGAACGTTATGGGGCGAGGCTGTTCAACGTCGGCCGCCTCGATTCGGAAACTAGCGGCTTGCTGCTGCTGACGAATGACGGCGCGCTGGCGCATACGCTGGCGCATCCGTCCTTTGGTGTTGAGAAGACGTACCTGGCGACCGTTGCGGGGCTGGTGACCCCGGCGACGATCCGTCTGTTGCTTGAGGGCATTGAGCTTGAGGATGGGCCCATTGCCGCAGACAAGGCGCGAATCGTGGACCAGAAGGCAGGCAACCGCCCCTCGACCATCGTCGAGGTGACACTGCACTCGGGCAGAAACCGCATCGTGCGGCGTATGTTCGACGCGGTTGGGCACCCGGTGGCCGCGCTGGTGCGTCGTCGCTTCGGTCCGCTGACCCTCGGCCCCCTGGCGGTGGGCGCGACGCGGGAGCTGACCAAGAAGGAACTTGGCGCACTGCTCTCGGTGGCACGTGGTGGTACGCCGGAGCGCAACGCCGTGGCCGGGCCGACAGCACGGGGCAGTTCCCAGTGGGGGGCTGCGCCGGCGAGCGATGCTGCGCCGAAGCGACCTGCGGCCAAGGGGCAGAAGTCCGCAACGAAGTCGGGTGGCGGGGAGTCGAGCACCGGGAAGCCGAGCACCGGGAAGCCGAGCACCGGCAAGTCCAGCACCGGCAAGTCCGGTGGCGGCAAGTCCATCACTGGCAAGTCCAGCACCGGCAAGTCCGGGACGAGCAGGCCTGGGCGTAGGCCGGGCGGCGCGCGCGGGCGCTAGGCTGCTGGAGTGACACAACCGGTGAGTGCAACGCGTTTGGTCGGCCCGGTCCGCATCGTCGGTACCGGCCTGATTGGGACCAGCATCGGCCTGGGCCTGCGCGCCCGCGGTATCGAGGTGATCCTGGATGATGCCTCGGCTGCGAACGTGCGGCTTGCTGCGGATTATGGCGCTGGCCGCCTCGCCCAGCCGGGCGATGAGCCCACCCTGATTGTGGTCTCCGTGCCGCCGGATGCGGTTGCCGACGTGGTCGCAGCCGAACTCGAGGCCTACCCGAAGGCGCTAGTCACCGATGTGGCCAGTGTCAAGCTTGCCCCGCTGCAGTCACTGCGGGATCGCGGGGCGGACATCTCGCGCTACCTCGGCAGCCATCCCTTGGCGGGCCGTGAGCGTGGCGGCCCCTCGGCCGGTCGCGCCGACCTGTTTGTCGGACGTCCCTGGGTGGTGGCCGGACATGACGCGATCGGTTACCGCGAGGGGGCCGCGGTTGAGGACCTGATCATGGACCTCGGCGCGCTGCCAATCGAGATGGACGCCGCCGAACACGACGAAGCGGTGGCGCTGATTTCGCACGTCCCGCAGTTGGTCTCCAGCCTCACCGCGGCCCGTCTTGTGGACGCGCAGGATGCAGCCGTCGGCCTGGCCGGTGGTGGGCTGCGTGATGTGACCCGCGTGGCGGCCAGCGACCCGGGTCTGTGGCAGCAGATTCTGGGGGCGAACGCCGAGCCGGTGGTTCGCATCCTGCGCTCGCTGCGCGATGACTTGGACGGTCTCATTGCCGCACTCACCGACCTCGACGCGCCAGGGGCGCGACGCACTGTCGCTGAGGTGCTCACCGCGGGCAACGCCGGTGTGGCGCGAATCCCGGGCAAGCACGGTTCGACCTCGCGCTTTACGACAGTGACCGTGCTGATCGACGACCGGCCAGGACAGTTGGCAGCGCTGCTGACCGAGATCGGCGAGCTCGGTGTGAACTTGGAAGACCTACGGCTCGAGCACTCCCCGGGCGCGGAACTCGGCATCGTCGAAGTGGCGGTGCTGCCCGCGGTCGCCACTGGTCTGAGGGATGCGCTGACCGAGCGTGGTTGGAGGATCGCCGGATGAGCGACCCCTTCGTCATCGCGATTGATGGACCGGCCGGGAGCGGCAAGTCGAGCGTGTCGAAGGAGGTGGCGCGTCGCCTCGGCTTCCGCTACCTCGACACCGGCGCCTCGTACCGTGCCTTCGGCTGGATGCTGCTGGACGCGGGCGTCGATCCAAACGACGGCGAGTCGGTGATCGCTGCGCTGGATGCCTTCGACTATGCGATTGGCACCGATCCAGATGAGTATTTCGTGCGCGTCGGCCGTGAAGATGTGACCGAGGCCATTCGTGAGCCGCGCAGCGCTGCCGCGGCTTCTGCGACCGCACAACTGCCGCCGGTGCGTGCCTTCATGGTGGATTTGTTCCGTCGCCTGATCCGCGAGTCCGGTGCGGCCGGGATCGTGGTGGAAGGGCGCGACATCACCACCGTGGTCACCCCGGATGCTCCGGTCCGTCTACTGCTGACCGCCAGCGAGGAGGTGCGAGCCGCCCGCCGCGCCGGTGAACTCACCGGCGCCGCTGGTGCGGTCGAGACGGTCGCTGCCGCGATCGCGGCTCGCGATGCCGCGGACTCGAAGATGGTCAACTTCACGTCCGCCGCGGACGGTGTGATCACGGTCGACACCACGACGCTGCAGTTCGAGGATGTCGTGCAGACAGTGCTGGGCATCGTCGCCGAGGCACGCAGCGCGGGATAGCGCAGCGCGCTGGGTCGTCTCGGCGAGGCTGCACGGAGGATATCCGGCCGGGATCGGCTACCCTCGTAAGGTGGGGCGCGCTTTGCCGTGCCCAAACACAGATGAGGTGGATTGCATGAGCGACGTGGACGACGACTTCCCTGAGGTCGATCCCGGACTGGCCGAGCGGCTGGCCGCAGTGGACGACAAGCAGGCGGAGGCGCGCGCCGCGGGCCTACTGCAGGGACTTTCCGAGTACGAACTCGAGGATGAGGACCTGGCGCTCCTGCACGCCGCCGAGCAGGGTGAGGACGGCATCATCTCGCTTCCGGCCCTGCCGGTGCTCGCTATCGTTGGCCGCCCGAACGTGGGGAAGAGCTCGCTGGTGAACCGTGTGCTCGGTCGCCGTGAGGCCGTGGTGGAGGACACCCCGGGTGTCACGCGTGACCGCGTGAGCTACCGTGCCGAGTGGCTCGGCCGTCCCTTCACGATTGTGGACACGGGTGGTTGGGAGCCGGACGCAAAGGGCATCGACGCCTCGGTCGCGGCGCAGGCCGAGGTCGCGGTCGAACTCGCCGACGCGGTGCTGTTCGTCGTGGATGCGACCGTGGGCGCCACCTCCACCGACGAGCACGTCGTGCGTATGCTGCGCCGTAGCAAGCGTCCGGTACTGCTGGTGGCCAACAAGATTGACGACATCGCCCAGGAGCACCTGGCCGCGGAACTGTGGGGCCTGGGCCTCGGCGAGCCGTGGCCGGTGTCGAGCATGCACGGCCGCGGTGTCGCGGACCTGCTCGACAAGGTGATGGAGATCCTGCCGGAGACCTCTGCGGTGGCCAAGCGCGAGTTTGGCGGTCCGCGCCGAGTCGCGATTTTGGGCCGACCGAACGTGGGCAAGTCGAGCCTGCTCAACAAGGCAGCGGGGGAGGAGCGCGTGGTCGTCAACGACCTCGCCGGCACCACCCGCGACCCCGTGGACGAGCTGGTCGAGATCATGGGCAAGCCGTGGCGCTTCGTGGACACCGCTGGTATCCGCCGTCGCGTGCACATGCAGCACGGCGCCGACTTCTACGCCTCGCTGCGCACCAGCGCCGCCCTGGAAAAGGCGGAAGTGGCCGTGGTGCTGCTGGACGTGACCGAGCCGATCAGCGAGCAGGACGTTCGCATTATCGATCTGGTGCTGGAGTCCGGTCGCGCACTGGTGCTCGCCTTCAACAAGTGGGATCTGCTGGACGATGACCGACGCCGGTACTTGGAGCGCGAGATCGAGCAGGACCTGGCGCATGTGGCCTGGGCCCCGCGGGTGAACATTTCGGCGAAGACCGGCCGCCACCTCGAGAAGCTCGTGCCCGCGCTGGAACTGGCCCTGGAGAACTGGGACCGCCGCATCCCGACCGGCAAGTTCAACGCCCTGCTGGCCGAGCTCACCGCCGCACACCCGCACCCGCTGCGCGGTGGCAAGCAGCCGCGCATCCTGTTTGGAACGCAGGCCTCGAGCCGCCCGCCGACGTTCGTGCTGTTCACCACCGGCTTCCTGGACCCGGGCTACCGTCGCTTCATTCAGCGCCGCCTGCGCGAGGTCTACGGCTTCGAGGGCACGCCCATCGTGCTCAACATGCGCGTGCGCGAACGTCGCGGACCGAAGAAGTAGCCGCGGGACGGTGCACAGCCCGGCCATAGCCGGGCGTGGGAGACTGCTGGGGGCCGCCGATCGTGGCCGACGTGAACGAGAGGTGGCCAAGTGAAGCGAGTGCGTGCGGTTGTGGTAGCGGCGAGCGTTGTCGGCATGTTGGGCCTGACGGCGTGCGCGTCGGCGACGGACTCCGAGACTGATCCAGAAACGCCGCTCGCGCGCGGGGTGACCTGCCTGCCTGAGGGGTCCACCGCCTCGTCGATTCAGGTGTCGGACGACGCTGACCCGAAGCTCACCTTGCCAGGCGCGGTGTCGGTGACCGAGAGTGAGCGCACCGTACTGAACCCGGGTGACGGTGAGGCGATCAACGAGGGTGACACGGTCCGTGTTGCCATGGTGATCGCGAACGGTAGCGACGGTACTGAGCTGGACCGCTTCGGGTTCGCCGACTCGACCCAGGTGCAGACCTTCCCGGTCAAGCACGGCAGCGTACTGCCCGGCTTCGTCGACGCCCTCGGCTGCCTCAATGTGGGCGGCGAGGCGCTGGCCGTGCTCTCCCCGGAGGACACCTTCGGTGAGGAAGGGTACGAGGCGATCGGCGTGGGCCCGAACGAGTCCATCGTGGTGCTGCTGAAGGTGCTTGGCAAGCAGGTGACGCGTGCCGACGGCGTTGACCAGGAGCCGGTGGCCGGCTTTCCGACCGTGACCCTGGACGCCGATGGTGCCCCGACGGTCACCGTGCCGGAGGGTGCCGCACCGGCCGAGTTCCGCCTCGCCGTGCTCAAGAAGGGCAGCGGCGCGGTCGTCGCTGACGACGCCGACGTGCTGGTGCAGTACTCGGGCGTGAACTGGCGTACCGGCCAGGTCTTCGACTCCAGCTGGGGCCGCGGTACTCCGACGAGCTTCTCACTGCTGGAGGTCGTCCCAGGCTTCACCGAGGCGATCGCTGGACAGACCATCGGCTCGCAGGTGATCGTGATTGTGCCGCCGGACATGGCCTACGGTCCGCAGGGGGGCGTGCCGTCGATCGGTATCGAGGCGGACGACACGCTGATCTTTGTGATCGATATTCTCGACGCGGCTTAGTGCGTGCGCGGCCACCACGGGGGCAGCAGATCCATGACTGCCTCGGTGGTGCCGTCAACGTCGTCGCTGTCGCTGACGACCCATTCCATCAGCGAGCCGGTGAAGGCGCCGGAAATGAATGCTGCGGTCTGATCGAGATCGAGCTTGTCCGCGATGCCGTGGTCCTGCCAGTAGGCCAGCATCGCCTGCACGCGACGGTGCAGCGCCTGCGCCAGCGCCGAGCGGAAGCTCGGGCCGATCGGGGAAGACACGACCCGCTGGTAGGTGTAGCGCAGTGAGGCAATGTGGCGCAGCAGCTCAGCGAAGGTGTCGCGGTAGAGCCGGGCGAGCTGGTCCGGATTCTGCGCATCGGCCAGGTCCGGCGAGACAGTGGCGATTTCATCGATCACACGCGTGAACACGTCACCGGCGAAGGCCTCGACGCTGGGGTAGTGGCCGTAGAAGGTGGTGCGGTGCACGCCGGCCTCGCGGCAGAGCTCAGAGACGCTGATCTCGAAGCCGCCGTCGCGGACGAGGCGCAGCAATGCGTCGGTGAGCAGCATCAGGGTGCGGCTAGCCCGAGGATCGGCGGCGATGCGCGTACCGATGGCGAGGAGCTGCGCCTCAGGATCGGTCTCGATCGTTTCGGACATGGAACCAGCCTACCTGCCCGGCCGGAAAGTCGACGACAGGTGTCGGAAAGTGTCAGGAACTTGACGGTGGTGGGGGGGGGGGGGGGGCCCCCCGCCCACGAGGGAGGCCACGCCGAGGAGCGCGAGGCTGCCGAGGAAGATGCGTTTGCGGCCGAGCAGGTCGCCGATGCGGCCGAAGAAGAGGGTGAACCCGGCCGCGCACAGGGCGAAGG
>JAEZHW010000037.1 GCA_023436775.1 Actinomycetes bacterium | reverse complement strand
CCCCCCCCCCCCCCCCCCCCCCCCCCCCCCCCCCCCCCCCCCCCCCCCCCCCCCCCCCGCTCCTTCCTTTGGGGAAGCTTAGTGGCCCATCCCGAGGCCACCGTCGACCGGGATCACGGCACCGGCAATGTAGCCCGCGTCGTCCGAGGCAAGCCAGGCCACGACCTTGGCCACCTCGGTCGGGGCGGCAAAGCGACCGAGCGGGATCGAGTCTTTGTACGCCGCCTGCTGCTCTTCCGGCAGCTCGGCGGTCATGTCCGTCTCGATGAAGCCCGGGGCCACCACGTTCGCGGTGATGTTGCGGCCACCAAGTTCACGGGTCAGCGAACGGGCGAAGCCCACCAGCGCAGCCTTCGACGACGAGTAGTTGATCTGCCCCGGCGAGCCGTAGAGGCCAACGACACTCGAGATCAGAATGACGCGACCAAAGCGCTGCTTCAGGAAGCCCTTCGCTGCTCGCTTGACCACCCGGAAGGTGCCGGTGAGATTGGTGTCGACCACCTGGGTGAAGTCCTCTTCGGTCATGCGCAGCAGCAGCGTGTCGCGGGTGATGCCCGCGTTCGCGACGACCACCTCGACCGGGCCAAGCTCGTTCTCGACCTGAGTGAAGGCGGCGTCGAGCGATGCCGCGTCAGTGACGTCAGCCTGGACGGTGAGGGCGCCCTCGGGGCCAGATCCGGACCGGGCAGTCACCGCAACGCGGTGTCCCTGCGCGAGCAGTTCCTCGGCAATGGCTCGGCCAATCCCCCGGTTTCCGCCAGTGACGAGAACGGTGCGTGCAGTCATCGGTAATGCGCTCCTTGCAAGGTGGTGAGTTCAGCGATGCGTCAGCGAACCCGACCATCCTAGCCGTAGGCTGGATTCCGGCACTCGGCTGATTTCCGCGGGTGTCATGCCCGCGCGGGCCGACAGGAGTGAAGCGCCGTGAACCTTGCTGATGCACTGAGTCTGTTCGGTGGCGACGCATCGGAGCGAGGAGTCCCGCACTGCTCTCGCGCAGGCTGCCGGGAGGCGGCCACGGTCGCGCTGCTTTGGCGCAATCCGAAGTTGCATGCGCCGGACCGACGGAAGACCTGGCTTGCCTGTGCCGAGCACGAGGGCTTCTTGTACGAGTTTCTCAGCGCGCGATCCTTTCCGGTCTCAGTGGTGTCGGTGACCGAAGTGCTCGCGGGTGACGGAGAGGTTGAGGCATGAACCCGCAGCAGTGGCGTTCCCTGCGTCGTTGGATGGGATTCGTATTGGTGGCCATCATCGGCATCGCTGTTGCCAGTGCCCTGTCGAACTGGCAGTTTCATCGTCGCGCCGAGGCCGTGGCGCGCATCGAGCTGGTCAACGCGAACTGGGATGCGGCCCCGGTTTCGATCGCGTCCCTGATGGCGGATGCCGATGGCTTTGACCCCGCCGACGACTACCGACCGGTGATCGCCGAGGGTGAGTATCTGACCGATCGGCAATTGCTGGCCCGCGGCCGTCCCCGCGACGGCAACGTAGGCTTCCAGGTGCTCACGCCGCTGCGACTGGATTCCGGCCTGGTCCTCTTGGTTGACCGAGGGTGGACGCCCGCTGGCAGCGACGTCACTCGACCGGCCGCCGAACCGGAGGCGCCCACCGGACGAGTTCGGGTCACCGTGCGGCTGCGGCAGGCCGAACCTCTCGTGAATGGCCGTGGCAACACGGATCGCACCCTCGCCACCATCCATCCGCCGTCGGCCGCCGAAATCCTGCAGGTGCCCGTGTACACGGGCGCCTACGGATTGCTCGCGGACGAGTCACCGAGCGCCGAAACCGGCATGCTGGCCACCAAACCGGTTACCGATGAGGGACCGCATCTGAGCTACGCCATCCAGTGGATCATTTTTGGCATCCTCGGCTTGGCCGGCCTGATCGTCCTGGCGCGGACCGAGATTCGGGAGCGCCGCGAAGGGTTGCAGGCTGCAGCCGACGGCGACGAGGACGCGCCGGCGCTCCTCCCCCGACGCGACGTCGTCCCGGCACCTGCCGCCGCCAAGTCGAAGTCCAAGCGTCGCAGCGATGCCGAGATCGAAGATGAACTGCTGGGTTAGCAACAACGACCAGCCGCCGGGAGCGTGCGAGGGTCCTCTTAGGACAACTCGATGAGTTCCAGGTACTCGGCGCTCCAGTGGTCTTCTACCGCTTCCGGCATGACGAGCACCCGCTCGGGGTTCAGCGCCTCGACCGCGCCAGCGTCGTGGCTGACCAGCACGACCGCGCCGGCGTAGCCAGCGAGGGCCGAGAGGATCTCCTCGCGGCTGGCTGGATCCAGGTTGTTCGTCGGCTCGTCCAGCAGCAGCACATTGGCGCCGCTGACCACGATCATCGCCAGGGCGAGGCGGGTCTTCTCACCGCCGGAGAGCACCCCCGCGGGCTTGTGCACGTCGTCGCCGGTGAACAGGAAGGAACCGAGCACCTTTCGGACCTCGGTCTCGTTCAGGTTCGGTGAGGCCGACAGCATGTTTTCCAGGACCGAGCGGCGCACGTCCAGGGTCTCGTGCTCCTGTGCGTAATACCCGATCCGCAGGCCATGCCCTGGCTCAATGGTCCCGGTATCCGGCTTGTCCACGCCGGCGAGGATTCGCAGCAGCGTGGTCTTGCCCGCACCGTTCAGACCGAGCACCACCACCTTGCTGCCGCGGTCGATCGCCAGATCCACTGCGGTGAAGATCTCGAGCGAGCCGTAGCTCTTACTCAAGCCATGCGCTTGCAGCGGCGTGCGTCCGCAGGGTGCCGGTTCTGGGAACCGCAGCTTCGCCACCTTATCGGCGACCCGCACCTCGTCGAGGCCGGCCAGCAACTTCTCGGCACGGGCGACCATCTGGTGGGCGGCGGCGGCCTTCGATGCCTTCGCCCCGAATCGGGCGGCCTGCTGCTGCAGCGCGGTGGCTTGCTTCTCGGCGTTCGCTCGCTCGCGACGGCGACGTTCCTCATCCGCCTCGCGTTGACGCAGGTAATGCTTCCAGCCCATGTTGTACAAGTCGATGACTTGCCGGTTCGCGTCCAAGTAGAAGACTCGATTCACGGTCTCGCCAACCAGGTCCACATCGTGGCTGATCATGATCACGCCGCCGGCGTAGTTCTTGAGGTAGTCGCGCAGCCAGACGATGGAGTCGGCGTCCAAGTGGTTCGTCGGCTCGTCGAGGATCATGGTGTCCGCGTTCGAGTACAGAATGCGGGCGAGTTCAATACGACGGCGTTGACCGCCGGAGAGCGTCATCAGCGGCTGATTGAGGATACGATCCGGCAGGGCCAAGTTGCTGGCGATCGCGGCGGCCTCCGCCTCGGCGGCATATCCGCCGAGCGCGAGGAAGCGGTCCTCCAGGCGGGCATAGCGCTGCATCGCCCTCTCGGCCACCTCGGGATTCGGGTCCGACATTGCCTGCGTGGCGGCATCCAGGTCGAGACGGAGCTTGCCCAAGCCACGAGCGTCCAGGATGCGGGTCCGGGCCAATTGTTCGGGGTCACCGGCCCGCGGATCCTGCGGCAAGTAACCGATCTCACCGGAGCGCGTCACGGTGCCGTCGGTGGGGAGCGTCTCCCCTGCCAGCACCTTACTCATCGTGGTCTTGCCTGCGCCGTTGCGGCCGACCAAGCCGATCTTGTCGCCTGGGTGCACCTGGAAGGTCACCCCACTCATCAGGAGCCGTGCGCCGACACGGATTTCGAGATCTTTGACGGCAAGCATGGTGAGGGTCCTCAGCGATGGTGGCGCGGGCACCGCGCAAACGTGCAAAACGGCCCGAACGGGCCGCCTGCACTGATTCTAGGGGATATGGCTGTGAGCGACTCACTCCAGGGGCGGGATCGTTCCCTGCCCCGTGAACCGCGTCCAGTCGCCGAGCTTGGCGGATGTGGTCTCGTTGATCAGGTACTGGAAACCGGCTTGGCGATCCTGCAGGTCGTCCGGGAGCCCGGACGCAATGCAGAGCAACATGGTGTCGCGAACGTCTCGGAATGTGCGGCTACTCCCCGGATCGCTCGTGCACCGTTCGACGAGTTCGTACCAAGGGTCATCCGTGGAGAACACCATCGAGACGCCGTTCACCGCACTCGTGACCGCCCACTTGGCCAGGAGCGCCTCGTCGGCGACAGCGAGCTGGTAGGTGAGGTCCGTCGAGCGAGCCCCCACCATGGTGACGGCCGATCGCGGCGGCAGGATGACGGTACGGCCGTCGGAACCCGGCTCAATCTTGGCGCCGGAACGAGCGTCGGACCACGTGCCGGGTCCGGTGATCGTCACCCGCAGGGGCAGGCCCCACACATTGAAGACGTCCCGACCGCCCTCGTCCTTGACATCTGGTCCGCACATATGGAGATGGTCTGTCAGCAATCGCATCTGGGTGCTACCAGCCTCATCACGACAGTTGTGGGGAGCAGCTCCGAGATACGTCGAAGGAGTCAGGGCTGCGGGGTCGATGAGCGGCACCAGACGTTCCTCCCACCACACGAGCATTGCGTAGGATGATCCGTCCGGGAGGCGGAACGAGAACGCACCATCTTCCTGCTTCGACACTGGTAGGTAGGTGCTCTGGAGTTCGGCATCGGTGTATCGAACCAATGGCGCCGGCACATCCTGAGCGTGCGGGATCCGAAATTCCAGTGGCTCCGAGCCGCCGTCGTTGTCTGGAACGTCCACCGAAATCATGCGCAGCAACGTACTGACCGGATCGATTCCTTCGCGAAGCACCACGACCGATTCTGAGGCCAACCACCCCGCGGGAATGACGACGCTGGCACCGTGCTCACCGCGGACTTCAACGGTCGCATTGGCGGGGACTCGGTCACCCGATTCGTACACGGCAGGCGGAGCGCAGGCCGTCATCGCCGCCAGTGTCACAGCAGCGATCGCCGCCGCAGGCAGGAACGGTCGGGTGCCGGTCATGCAGTATCCCCCCCCTCAGAGATGGCGCGAGCGCATCGATGATGCCGATGTCACGCAGCACAAGCCTAGGAAGGCCCGTGTGGTTTGGCTACCCCTACGACTGCGTGTGTGCTGCGGAACCGAACCCCACAAAGACTGCATCCGTCGAACCCGCAGGCACGGTCGGCCGTCCACTCGGGATGAATTGCGAAGGCAGGACCTGGGCTCGCCGGATTCGTCGCAGCCGCAGGCCAGTGCGGACCGCGTAACCAAAGGTCAAGGCCGCCACCGCCAGGGTACTTATGCCGTAGGTATACGATTCCAAGTCGCCAGCGAACAGTGTGAAGCCACCGGCGATGGTCAGCAGCACACCAAGGAACTGCGCAACAACAATCAACGACGCAGTGCCCGAGCGGTTCGGGGCTAGGTCCGGGCCAAGCGTGAATGCTGGCTGCCCCGTCCATCGAGGGTTGTACCAGACGGGTACCGCGCTGCCCTCGGTGAAGAGATCGCCGTAGCGCTGCACGAGGCGCCGCGCCCGCACCGACGCAATCCGGTCCAGGTAGAGCAACATGCCGAGGGCGCTCCCGCCCATCACCATCAGAAAGCTCACCGCCACGATCGATGGCATGAACTGCGAACTGCCGTCGCGAAAGCGAAATACGTCGGTGACGAGCCCGACGAACATGGCGGGCAGCAGCAGGATGCAGACCGACGCCACCGTCCAACTCAGAACGCCAAGCAAGCCGTTGGCGAGACCACGGGTGTCCTTGATCAGTCGCTCGATCTCGGCACGGATCGCGAGGCCCGCCTCGGTAGGGCCGCTGCTGGCGACCACGACCTCGGGGTGCGTCTCGTTCACCGCAGGTGCAAGAGTTAGATCGCGAACCCGAGGGCGCGCATCATGTCCCGACCGTCATCGGTAATGCGTTCCGGACCCCACGGCGGCATCCAGACCCAGTTCACGCGGAAGGCATCAACGATGCCGTCCAGTGCCTGGGCGATGTCATCTTCGATCACGTCGGTGAGCGGGCAGCCGGCCGAGGTCAGGGTCATGTGCACCACCAGCGCGTTGTGCTCGTCGTCCCACGTCAGGTCGTAGATCAGACCCAGGTCGACGATGTTGACGCCGAGCTCCGGGTCAACGACATTCTTCAGCGCCTCTTCGACCTGGTCGTAGAGGGTACCGCTCAACTGACTGCCCGTCATGACTATCCCGCCTGGAGGAACCGGTCGTAGCCTTCTTCTTCCAGACGCTCGGCCAGTTCAGCGCCGCCTTCTTCAGCGACCTTTCCTGCCACGAACACGTGCACGAAGTCAGGCTTGATGTAGCGCAGAATACGCGTGTAATGCGTGATGAGCAACAGGCCGAGGCCAGTGTTCTGGTGGACGCGGTTGACGCCTTCGGACACGATCCGGAGCGCGTCGACGTCGAGACCCGAGTCGGTCTCGTCCAGGACCGCGAACTTCGGCTTGAGCAGCTCAAGCTGCACGATCTCGTGACGCTTCTTCTCACCGCCGGAGAAGCCCTCGTTCACGTTGCGCTCGCCGAAGCTCGGGTCCATACGCAGTGCACCCATGGCGTCCTTGACATCCTTGAGCCACGTGCGGATTGCCGGCGCCTCGCCATCGACCGCCGTCTTGGCGGTCCGCAGGAAGTTGGTGACCGTCACGCCCGGAATTTCGACCGGGTACTGCATGGCCAGGAACAGGCCGGCGCGAGCACGCTCGTCGACGCTCATCTCGAGCACCGACTCACCGTCCAGCAGAATGTCGCCACCATCGACCGAGTACTTCGGGTGACCGGCAATGGCGTAGGCGAGCGTCGACTTGCCCGAGCCGTTGGGGCCCATGATGGCGTGGATCTCACCGCTGTTGATGGTCAGGTCAACACCGCGCAGAATCTGCTTCGAGCCCTGCTCGGTCTCGACGCTGACCTCGAGGCCCTTGATCTCCAGAGTAGACATGCGGATTATGCTCCTTGCTCGGCTGCGGGCTCGACGATGTCGGCCGGGTCCAGATAGATGTCGTCGCCGTCGAGTTCGACTCGGTAGACCGGAACCGGCTCGTAGGCGGGAAGCGTGGAAGGCTGGCCAGTGACCAGCGAGAACTTTGAGCCGTGGGCCCAGCATTCGAGGGTGTCGCCCTCAACGAACCCTTCCGACAGCGAGATGTCGCCGTGGGTGCAGGTGTCGCCAATGGCGTGAATGGTGCCTGCTGCGGTCTTCACCAACGCGATCGGCACTCCCTCGACCAGGACGCGGATCGGCTGGTCGACCTCGAGGTCGTCAACGCTGCAGATGAAGTGGCTCATCGGGCCACCCCCGCGGCCAGCTCGGCTTCAACGGCGGCCTCGAGGCGCTCGCGCAGCGGACCATGGTCCAGCTGCTGCAGAATCTCGGCGAGGAAGCCGTGCACCACCAGGCGGCGGGCCTCCTCTTCGGGGATACCGCGGGCACGCAAGTAGAACAACTGTTCGTCGTCAAAGCGGCCCGTTGCACTGGCGTGACCGGCACCTTCGATGTTGCCGGTCTCGATCTCGAGGTTCGGCACCGAGTCGGCGCGGGTGCCGTCCGACAGCACCAGGTTGCGGTTCTGCTCGTAGGAGTCCGTGCCAGTGGCGCCCTGACCGATCAGCACGTCGCCAATCCAGACCGAGCGGGCACCCTCGCCCTGCAGTGCACCCTTGTAGTTGACGCGGCTGCGCGTGTGCGGGGCGATGTGGTGCACGAACACCTGCTGCTCGAGGTGCTGGCCCGCGTCCGAGAAGTACAGGCCGAGCGCGTCGGTGCCGGAGCCTTCACCTGCGAGGGCGATGCTCGGGTTCACTCGAACCACTTCGCCACCGAGCGAGATGACAAAGTGCTTGAGGTCAGCATCGCGTCCGACCGTGGCAAAGTGTGCGGCGACGTGGCGCGCGTCCTCGTCCCACTCCTGCACGCTGATCGCGGTCAGCTTTGCACCGTCGCCAAGCACGAACTCGACATTCTCTGCCAGCAGCGCCTTACCACGGCTCTCGAAGACGATCGCGGCTTCGGCGTGCTTGCCCACGCGCACGAGAATGTGACCGGCGCGGGCCGTTGCACCCAGGTTGTCGCGCACGATGACGCTCTCCCCCGTGGCCTCCGCCGGGATGTCAATCACGAGCACCTGCTCGGTCTGCTCCCAGGCGTTCGCGGCGACGCGATCCTCGGGCAGCCCGGCCAGGCCGCGCTCCACCGCAGTGGCAGCAACCCACGATGCGGTAACGCCCTCAGCGAGGGTTGCCGAGTACGGGTACTGGCCACCATCGAGGTCGCCGTCGGCCAGCGCAGCCAACTTGGCAACGGGCGTGTAGCGCCACTCCGCCTCGCGACCGGTCAGTGCCGGGAATGCATCGCGCGAAGTGCCGGTTGGCCGCTCTGACCGCGTCTGCACCGGGACCGGCGCGCCAGCACCGTGCGAGTGCTCCTTCAGGCCGTGCTGTTCGTTCGTTTCCGTCACGGAAGCTGACATTCCTTAGCCCACGCTGCCTTCCATGCCCATTTCGATGAGCTTGTTCAGCTCCATCGCGTACTCCATCGGCAGTTCCCGTGCGATCGGCTCAATGAAGCCGCGCACGATCATTGCCATTGCCTCGTCCTCGGGGATACCGCGAGCCATGAGGTAGAACAACTGCTCTTCGCTCACCTTCGAGACCGTGGCCTCGTGCCCGAGCTGCACGTCATCCACGCGGATGTCGATCGCCGGGTAGGTGTCAGAACGAGAGATGGTGTCGACCAGCAGCGCGTCACAGCGCACCGTGTTCGCCGAGTGGTGGGCGTTCGCGTCCACGCGAACCTCACCGCGGTAGCCGGCCCGGCCACCGCCTCGGGCGATCGACTTTGAAACGATCGAGGACTGCGTGTACGGCGCCATGTGGATCATCTTGGCGCCGGCGTCCTGGTGCTGACCGGGGCCAGCGAAGGCGACGGACAGGGTCTCACCCTTGGCGTGCTCGCCGACCAGGTAGATCGACGGGTACTTCATGGTGACCTTCGAGCCGATGTTGCCGTCGATCCATTCCATGGTGGCACCCTCGTGCGCGATGGCACGCTTGGTCACCAGGTTGTAGACGTTGCTCGACCAGTTCTGGATGGTCGTGTAGCGGACGCGGGCGCCCTTCTTCACGATGATCTCGACCACGGCCGAGTGCAACGAGTCACTCTTGTAGATCGGGGCGGTGCAGCCCTCGATGTAGTGCACGTAGGAGTCTTCGTCGGCAATGATCAAGGTGCGCTCAAACTGGCCCATATTCTCGGTGTTGATCCGGAAGTAGGCCTGCAGCGGAATCTCAACGTGGACGCCCTTGGGCACGTAGACGAAGGAACCGCCCGACCACACGGCGGTGTTCAGCGCAGCAAACTTGTTGTCGCCGGCAGGGATTACCGTGCCGAAATACTCCTGGAAGATCTCCGGGTACTCCTTCAGCGCGGTGTCGGTGTCGAGGAAGACCACACCCTGGGCTTCCAGGTCCTCGCGGATCTGGTGGTAGACGACCTCCGACTCGTACTGGGCGGCAACGCCGGCAACGAGACGCTTCCGCTCGGCTTCCGGGATGCCCAGACGCTCGTAGGTGTTCTTGATCTCTTCCGGCAGTTCCTCCCAGCTGGTGGCCTGCTTCTCGGTCGAGCGCACAAAGTACTTGATGTTCTCGAAGTCGATCTCCGAGAGGTCCGCGCCCCAGGTCGGCATCGGCTTGCGGTCGAAGATCTGCAGTGCCTTCAGGCGCTGCTGCAGCATCCATTCCGGCTCGTTCTTCAGCGCGGAGATTCGGCGAACGACGTCCTCGTTCAGACCGCGCTGGGCGCTAGCACCAGCGTCGTCCTTGTCGGACCAGCCGAATTCATAGACGCCGAGCCCTTCCAGCTCGGGACGATCAATGAGCACCTCGGACATAACGCACCTCGCATCCTTCATCTGCTCAACCGGCGGAGCACGCCGGACATTCCCGCGCTGAGCGTCGGGGCGGACTCCCGGAGAGGTCGTCCTAGACTTGATTCGAGCTGCACTCCGGCAGAGCCCATCTCGGGCTGCGTCCGTGCGCTACTCACTGCAACAGCCTCTCATACTACCCCGAAAGAGAACTGATGGCTTCGGAACACGGCGACCGCGTCACAACCTCCTCCCCCGTTCCGAACCAGAGCTCCGGCGAGGCTGCGGGCCGCTTCGCGCGCTGGTCTGGTGCCGCCGACACCGCCTCCAATCGCCCCAGCAAGCTCTTCCGCGTCTTCGCGTGGCTGAATGCAATCGGCAACCTGGTGATCATTGGTACCGGCGGTGCTGTGCGCCTGACCGGCTCGGGTCTTGGCTGCCCGACATGGCCGCTGTGCTCGGAGACCAGTTGGATCCCCACCGACGAACTCACTGGTCACGCACTGATCGAGTTTGGAAACCGACTCATGAGTCCGGTGTTGGCCATGCTGGCTGTGGCGATGGTGCTGCTGGCCTGGACTTGGCGCACGCGCCGCCGCGACCTGTGGGCACTGTCGCTCACGATTCTGCTTGGTGTGGTGGCGCAGGCGATCGTCGGCGGCATCACCGTGCTCACCAAGTTGAACGCCTGGATCGTCGGTGGTCACTACCTGATCTCCGCTGCCTTGGTCGGTGTGGGCACTGCTCTCGTGCTGGCATCAGGCCACGACGGCGTCCCGCGCCCGCTATCCGGCCCGGCCTGGCTCTCTGGGCTGGGCGTGTTGGCCGCGCTGCTGCTGGCAACACTGCTGACCATTGGTGTCTTCACCACCGGCAACGGTCCGCACTCTGGGGATGCGGGCATCGTGCGGAATCAGGAACTCTGGAATAGCCTTGCCCACATTCACGCATGGGTCGCCTATGCACTGACTGCCGTGATGGGGATCCTGTTCATTGCAACGCTCAGCCTGCGACTGTGGCGTTCTTTCCGAGCCGTGATTGCGATCATCGTGCTGCTGGTGGTCCAGATTGCTGTTGGCATCATTCAGTCCAACACCGGCCTGCCGCCGCTGCTGGTGGGCGTGCACATGGTGCTGGCCGGCCTGTCGGTCGCTGCGATCGTGTACTTGCACGAGAGCCGCTATGTGGCCCCGGCGCCGCTCACGGACTAGTCGTTCCTAGGAACGGCCCGTCAGGAGCCCAGCGCAGTCGGCACGGTCAGCAGAGATCCTGCGGTCCCGTCGAAGCAGCGCCGTACTGAATACGGCAGGTGCACGAACTAGTACGGCAGCAGCGGATCGATACCCACCGCGAGGAACAGCAGCGTCAGGTAGCTGACGGAGCCGTGGAATACGCGCATGGGCGAGATCGGAACCCGGCGTACCGCCATGTCATACAGCCGATGCGTCTCCCAGAGGAACCAACCGCCGGTGGCGACGGCGACCACGCTGTAGAACCAGCCCATGTTGCCAACCGGAATCAACAGCAACGAGGCGGCAACCGTCGCCCAGGTGTACAGGATGATTTGCAGACCGACCTCAGTCCGCCCACGGACGACCGCCAGCATCGGCACGTCGACCTCGGCGTAGTCGGCGCGGTAGCGCATCGAGAGCGGCCAGTAGTGCGGCGGCGTCCAGAGGAACACCACTACGAACAGGATGAACGGCTCCCAGGCCAAGGAATTGGTCACGGCGGCCCAGCCGATCAGCACCGGGAAGCAGCCGGCGATACCGCCCCAAACGATGTTCTGAGGCGTCCGTCGCTTCAAGATCAGCGTATAAATCACCACATAGAACAGGATGGCCGCCAGCGACAAGGACGCGGCCAGCCAGTTCGCGAAGAATCCGAGCAGCAGAATCGACACGATGCCGATCGTGGTGGCGAAGATCAGCGCTTCGCGAGGCGAGACTTCACCGGTGACCAGCGGTCGGTCCTTGGTGCGCTTCATTCGCGCGTCAATGTCGCGGTCAAAGTAGCAGTTGTATGCGCCCGCAGAGCCAGCGGACAAGGCTCCACCAACCAGGGTGACCACCATGAGCCAAATATCCGGGAAACCGCCGGCGGCCAGCAGCATGGTCGGCAGCGTGCATACCAGGAGCAGCTCGATCACGCGCGGCTTGGTTAGAGCGACATAGGCGCGAAGTTTGCGGTCCAGGGTGATTCGCCCGGTCGGTGTGCTGTTCGGTTCGTGCAAGGGACCGACAGATGAGTCCAGAGCGGCAGGCGAATCAATAGTCACGGCGCAAAGTCTACCCCGTAGACCTGGTACAAACTTGGGCCCGTAACCTATGCCTCAGACTGTGGAGGATGCACGGGTCGCTACCTATACTGGGGAGGTCTAACCCGCCGCTTTGACCTCGTCCAGGGCGCCTGATTGCGCGCTGGACCACAGCGCGTCGTCCGGTCCTCTGGACTGCTGACGGATCTAGACACAATGAAGACGAACCTCACTGCAGAAGTCCTGCAGTGCAGATGAAGGGTGTGCCGCGTGGCGCTTGAATGGGAATCGATTGACGACCTGGCTGTGAAGACCGCAAAGGTACTTGCAGCAGACGCAGTAGAGAAGGTCGGTAACGGCCACCCGGGCACTGCGATTAGTCTGGCTCCGGCTGCGTACCTGCTCTACCAAAAGGTGCTCCGTCACGATCCGACCGACACTGACTGGCTCGGTCGCGACCGCTTCATTCTTTCCATTGGTCACTCGTCTCTGACGCAGTACGTGCAGCTGTACCTTGGCGGTTTCGGTCTGGAACTGGATGACCTCAAGGCGCTGCGGACCTGGGGTTCGAAGACTCCGGGTCACCCGGAGTATGGCCACACCAAGGGCGTAGAGATCACCACCGGTCCGCTGGGCCAGGGCCTGGCCTCGGCGGTGGGCTTCGCCTACGCCGCCCGTTATGAGCGTGGCCTGTTCGACCCGGAGGCCAAGCCGGGCACCAGCCCCTTCGACCACTATGTATACGTGCTGGCCGGCGACGGCGACCTTCAGGAAGGCGTGACCGCTGAGGCCTCGTCCCTGGCCGGCCACCAACAGCTCGGCAACCTGATCGCGATCTACGACAGCAACCAGATCTCGATCGAGGACGACACCAACATCGCCTTCACCGAGGACGTCGCCAAGCGTTACCAGTCGTACGGCTGGCAGGTGCTGCAGGTGAACTGGCGTCGTGAAGACGGCTACGTTGAGGACGTGCAGGCCCTCTACGACGCGATCGAGGCCGCCAAGGCCGAGACTGGCCGCCCCACCCTGATCATCCTCAAGACCATCATCGGTTGGCCGAGCCCGAAGAAGCAGAACACCGGCAAGATCCACGGTGCCGCTCTGGGTGGTGAAGAACTTGCGGGCCTGAAGGAAGCACTCGGGTTCGATGCAACCCAGACCTTCCAAGTTGCGGACGAAGTGATCGCCCACACCCGCAAGCTGGCGGACCGCGCTGCCGCGACGCGCGCCGAATGGCAGGCCGCGTTCGACGCTTGGGCTGCTGCCAACCCGGAGCGCAAGGCGCTGCTCGACCGCCTCGAGGCTGGTGCACTGCCCGAGAACATCGAAGCAGCACTCCCGGTCTTCGAGGCCGGAAAGGACCTCGCCACTCGTGCCGCCAGCGGCAAGGTGCTGGGCGCCCTTGGCGCAGTCCTGCCCGAACTCTGGGGTGGCTCGGCGGACCTGGCCGAATCGAACCTGACCACCATCGCCGGCGCTACGTCCTTCGTTCCGGCCGAGCACTCGACGCACGAGTGGACCGGCGACAAGTACGGCCGCACGCTGCACTTCGGTATCCGCGAGCACGCCATGGGCTCGATCCTGAACGGTATCGTGCTGCACGGTCCGACCCGCGCCTACGGTGGTACCTTCCTGATCTTCAGTGACTACATGCGTCCGGCCGTTCGCCTCGCCGCACTGATGAACGTGCCGTCGATCTTCGTGTGGACCCACGACTCGGTGGCTCTCGGTGAAGACGGCCCGACCCACCAGCCGATCGAACAGCTGGCCTCGCTGCGCGCCATCCCGAACCTGACCATGGTTCGCCCGGCCGACGCCAACGAGACCGCCTGGGCGTGGCTGGAGATCCTGCGTCGTCACGGCGGCCCGACCGGTATCGCCCTGAGCCGTCAGGCACTGCCAGTGTTCGAGCGCGGCGAGGGCGAAGCCTCCGGCGAGACCTTCGCCAGCGCCAAGCTCACCGCTCGCGGCGCTTACGTGCTCGCTGAGGCACCGAACGGTACGCCGGATGTCATCCTGATCGCTACCGGTAGCGAGGTGCAGCTGGCCGTCGAGGCCCGCGCCGCCCTGGCCGCTGAAGGGATTCAGGCTCGCGTCGTCAGCGCTCCGAGCCTCGAGTGGTTCGACGAGCAGGACGAGGCCTACCGCGAGTCGGTGCTGCCGTCCAGCGTCGCCGCCCGCGTCTCGGTTGAGGCCGGCCTCGCGCTCGGCTGGTCGAAGTACGTTGGTGGCGCAGGCCGCAGCGTCTCGATTGAGCACTTTGGCGCCTCGGCGGACTACAAGACCCTATTCCGTGAGTTCGGCATGACCACTGACGCCGTTGTCAGCGCCGCAAAGGAATCGCTGGCTGCCGCAGGTCGCTAGCATCACACCCCACAACTAGGAGCATCATCATGACCTCTCCCCTCGCAGACCTCAGCAATGCTGGCGTGAGCCTGTGGCTCGACGACCTCTCGCGCGACCGCATCACTAGCGGCAACCTGCAGGAGCTCATTGACACCCAGCACATCGTGGGCGTGACCACCAACCCGACCATCTTCGCTAACGCGCTGAGCAATGGTGAGGCCTACGCCGCCCAGGTGGCTGAGCTGGCTGCCGCAGGCGCCGACGCTACCAAGGTGATTTTCGAGGCCACCACCCAGGACGTCGCCAACGCCTGCGACCTGTTCCGAGGCATCTACGAATCCAGCAAGGGCTACGACGGCCGCGTCTCGATCGAGGTTGAGCCGGGCCTCGCCCGCGACACCGACGGCACCATCGCCCAGGCAAAGGAACTGTGGGCCAAGGTCGGGCGCGAGAACGCCATGATCAAGATCCCCGCCACGGTGGAAGGCCTGCCGGCCATCACCGAGGTCATCGCAGCCGGCATCAGCGTTAACGTCACGCTGATCTTCAGCCTCGAGCGCTACGCCCAGGTCATCGACGCATACCTTTCGGGTCTGGAGAAGGCCAAGGCAAACGGCGTGGACCTGTCCACGATTCACTCGGTCGCCTCCTTCTTCGTGTCGCGGGTCGACGTGGAGATCGACAAGCGTCTGGACGCCATTGGCACCGAAGCTGCCAAGGCACTGCGGAGCAAGGCGGCCATCGCCAACGCGCAGCTGGCGTTCCAACTGTTCGAGCAGCAGTTCGCCTCGGACCGCGCCCAGGCCCTGCTGGCCGCTGGCGCCAACAAGCAGCGTCCGCTGTGGGCGTCGACCGGCGTCAAGGACCCGACCGTCCCGGACACCGCCTACGTGGTGGAACTGGTCGCCCCGGGCGTGGTCAACACCGCGCCTGAAAAGACCATCCAGGCGGTCGCGGACCATGGCGTGGTGCGTGGCGACACCGTCACTGGCAACTACGCAGCAGCGCAGGCTGTGATCGATGGTCTGGCCGAGGTCGGCATCGACATCAACGAGGTCACCGACCTGCTCGAGCGCGAGGGCGTGGACAAGTTCATCATCTCGTGGAACGAACTCGTTGCCACCGTGGACGCAGCGGTCGAGGCGGCCAAGTGATGAGTGTGCTGGTCGTTCCGGCATCCGAGGCGGCGGCAGCAGCCGTCGCCTCGGCAGTTCCGGCCCTGGTTGCCGACAAGGTCGCCTCGCGCATCACCGCCGGGGATGCCACGCTGTGGGGGCCGGCCGCCGAGTCCGAGGCATCCATCCGCCTGGGCTGGGTGAATGCAGTTGCTGTCTCGCGTCCGCTGGTGGCCGACATCCTCGCGCTGCGCGATGAGTTCCGTGCCGCTGGGGTGGACCACATCGTGCTCGGCGGCATGGGTGGTTCTTCGCTGGCTCCTGAGGTCATCACTGCGACGGCCGGCGTGCCATTGACGGTCCTGGACTCCACGGATCCGCAGCAGGTTCGTTCTGCGCTCGAGGATCGCCTGGCTTCGACGGCGGTCGTGATTTCGTCGAAGTCCGGCTCCACCGTTGAAACCGACAGTCAGCGTCGCGTCTACGAAGCGGCGTTCACCGCTGCTGGTATTGACCCTCAGCAGCGCATCGTGATCGTCACCGACCCGGGCTCGCCGCTGGACCAGTCCGCCCGCGAAGCTGGCTACCGTGTCTTCAACGCCGACCCTAACGTGGGTGGTCGCTTCTCGGCCCTCACCGCCTTCGGTCTGGTGCCCTCGGGCCTGGCCGGCGTCGACATCGCGGCACTGCTGGACGAGGCCGAAGCCGTGGCAGAACTGCTCGCCAGTGACTCGGAAGAGAACCCGGGCCTGGTGCTCGGTGCCATCCTTGCCGCCACCAGCCCGCGGAAGGACAAGGTCGGCATTGTGACCGACGACTCCCCCATCGTTGGCTTCGGTGACTGGGCGGAGCAGCTGCTCGCCGAGTCCACCGGCAAGGAAGGCACCGGCGTGCTGCCGGTCGTGCTGACCCCAGAGGCTCCGGAACTGCGCGACGTGCCAAGCGACCTGCTGGTGATCCGCCTGGTTGGCAACGCGATGAACCGCCGCGCCATCATCGGCGACGCCAGCGTCTCCGGTCCGTTGGGTGCTCAGTTCGTGCTGTGGGAGTACGCCACCTCCGTGGCTGGCCGCCTGCTTGGGATTAACCCCTTCGACCAGCCCGACGTCGAGTCCGCCAAGGTTGCCGCCCGCAGCCTGCTGGACGCGCGTCCGGAACCGACTGCCCCGGCCTTCGTGGAGTCCGGCGTCGAGGTGCGCGCCTTTGGCGAGTTCCTCGGCGCTGCCGACTCCCTGCAGACCGCTGTCGCCGCCCTGCTGGCCCAGCTTGGAGCAGACGGTTACCTGGCAGTGCAGGCCTACCTGGACCGCGAGGCGCTCGGTGAGTTCGCTGCGCTGCGTGACGAGTTCGCTGCCGCGACTGGCCGCCCGGTGACTTTCGGTTGGGGACCCCGCTTCCTGCACTCGACCGGTCAGTACCACAAGGGTGGAGTCCCGAACGGCGTGTTCCTGCAGTTGACGGCGCCCGCAGCTGCCGACGCCGATCTGGAGATCCCGGAGCGCCCGTTCACCTTCGGTCAGCTCATCGTGGCACAGGCTGGCGGCGACGCGGCGGTGCTCGCAGAGCACGGCCGTCCGGTGCTGCAGCTCACCCTGTCGGACCCGGCCGCCGGGCTCGCAGCCGTGCGCGCAGCCCTCGGACAGCACTAGGATCAAGCCCGTGCCTGCAGAGATTTCGCGCAACAAGAATCCGCTGCGCGCCGCGGATGATCGCCGACTCAACCGGATTGCCGGTCCGTCAAGCCTGATCATCTTCGGTGTCACCGGCGATCTGTCCCGCAAGAAGCTGATGCCTGCGGTGTACGACCTTGCCAACCGCGGTCTGCTGCCGCCCGGCTTCGCGCTGGTAGGTTTTGCCCGCCGCGACTGGGCGGATCAGGACTTCGAGAAAGTCGTACATGACTCGGTGAAGCAGTACGCCCGCACTCGCTTCGATGAGGACGTCTGGCGCCAGTTGGCGCAGGGCATCCGATTCGTGCAGGGCACCTTTGACGACCCGGCTGCCTATGACCGGCTGAAGGCGACGATCGATGCACTGGACCGCGAACGTGGCACCATGGGCAATCACGCCTTCTACCTGTCGATCCCGCCGGCGTCGTTCCCGGTCGTTACGCAGCAGCTGAAGAACTCTGGTCTCGCCGATCAGCAGGAGAATCAGTGGCGACGGGTCGTCATTGAAAAGCCGTTTGGCAGTGACCTCAAGACGGCGCGCGAACTCAATGAGGTCGTCGAGTCGGTGTTCCCGCCGGACTCGGTGTTCCGCATCGACCACTACCTGGGCAAGGAGACGGTCCAGAACATCCTGGCACTGCGGTTCGCCAACATGCTGTACGAACCGATCTGGAACGCGAACTACGTTGACCACGTCCAGATCACCATGGCCGAGGACATTGGTGTGGGTGGTCGTGCTGGGTACTACGACGGCATCGGTGCGGCACGCGACGTAATCCAGAACCACCTGCTGCAGCTCCTGGCGCTCACCGCCATGGAGGAGCCCATCTCCTTCGACGCCGCTGACCTGCGCGCTGAGAAGGAGAAGGTCCTGGCAGCGGTGCGCTTGCCGAAGGATCTGTCCAAGGCGACCGCTCGTGGCCAGTATGCCGGCGGTTGGCAGGGTGGTGAGAAGGTGCCCGGCTTCCTCGAGGAAGAGGGCATGAACCCGCAGTCGACCACCGAGACCTACGCGGCGATCAAGCTCGAGATCGGTACCCGGCGTTGGGCTGGGGTGCCGTTCTATCTGCGCGCTGGCAAGCGCCTCGGCCGTCGCGTCACCGAGATCGCGGTCGTGTTCAAGCGCGCCCCGCAGCAGCTCTTCGGTGAAAGTGACACCTCCGCCCTGGGTGAAAACGCCCTGGTGATTCGTGTCCAGCCGGACGAGGGTGTCACCATCCGATTCGGTTCCAAAGTCCCGGGTGCAGGCATGCAGGTTCGCGACGTGACCATGGACTTCGGATACGGCCACGCCTTCACCGAGGCGAGCCCCGAGGCCTACGAGCGTCTGATCCTGGATGTGCTGCTCGGCGACCCGCCGCTCTTCCCGCGGCACGAAGAAGTCGAACTCTCGTGGAAGATTCTCGACCCGATTGAGGAGTACTGGGCTACGCTCGGTGCTCCGGAGCAGTACCGTCCCGGTTCGTGGGGCCCGGCAGAAGCCGACGCCCTGCTCGCCCGCGATGGCCGTACCTGGAGGCGTCCGTGATCGTCGACCTGCCTGACACTACGACCAGCAAAGTTTCGAAGCGCCTGGTCACGGTGCGCGAAGAGGGCGGCGTGGTCGCACTCGGTCGCGTGCTGACCCTCATCATCGCGGCTGCCCCCGGCGAGGCCGAGGAAGCGATCGAGGCTGCCAACGACGCCTCGCGGGAACACCCCATGCGCGTGATCGTGGTCACCGCAGATGCCTCGGGCGACGTGAACCGTCTTGACGCGCAGATCCGCGTCGGCGGCGATGCGGGCGCCAGCGAGGTCGTGATCTTGCGTGCCTATGGTGAGGTTGCCCAGGATGCGGCTGGCTTGGTGACCGGTCTGCTGCTCCCGGACGCACCCGTGGTGGTGTGGTGGCCGGGTTCGGCTCCGCGCGTGGTCGCCGACTCCCCGCTCGGTCAGATTGCCCAGCGCCGCATCACGGATTCGGCCTCGGCGGACGACCCGCTCTCCTTCCTGGCCCGCCTGAGCGAGACCTATCAGCCCGGCGACACTGACTTGGCATGGACCCGCGTCACCCTGTGGCGAGCCCAGCTTGCCGCGGTGCTCGACCAGCCGCCGTATGAGCCGGTGCTGGAGGCGGTTGTCCAGGGTTCCACGGACTCGCCCTCGACTGCGCTGCTGGCAGCCTGGCTGCAGCTCGAACTCGGCGTGCCGGTGCGCTACGCCACCACCACTCCAGGCACCGTCCCGAGCGGCATCCATGGCGTGCAGTTGATCCGCACCTCCGGGGTGACCGAACTCGAACGGTCCATGACGAATATGGCCACGCTCACGCAGCCCGGTCAGCCCTCGCACGACCTCTCACTGCCGCGCCGAAACCTGCGCGATTGCTTGGCGGAGGAATTGCGTTCGCTGGCTCCGGACGAGGCGTTCGGCCGCGTGATCACGCAGGGCATCCCAGCACTGATCGCGAACACCGCGACTGGGTCCATCACCCTCCCAACGAAGGGCTAGGCATCATGGCAGAAGCATGGGAGCGCTCGCTCGTTGTATTCCCGGACCCGGAAGCGCTGTGTGAACAGGTCGCAGGTAGGTTCCTAGCAGTACTCCGCGAGCACCTTGCTTCTCAGGAGACGGTCACCGTCGCCCTCACCGGCGGCAGCATGGGGATCGGCGTTTTGGCGGCCACGCGGCGCCATCCCGAGCGCGACTCGGTGGACTGGGCACGCGTCCAGGTGTGGTGGGGCGATGAGCGTTGGGTCGCTGAAGGCCATGCGGACCGGAATGACGCGCAGGCGCGCGATGCGCTCCTGAACGCCCTCCCCCTGCGACCAGAGCACGTCCATCCGTTCCCCGCCTCTGATGCCGGTCTGAGCCTCGATGAAGCGGCCGCAGCAGCGACCGCCGAGCTCGCTCAGCACGCTGCCGAGGGTCAAGCCTGGCCCATCTTTGACCTGGTCTTCCTCGGCGTGGGTCCTGATGGTCACATCGCCTCACTGTTCCCCGGCCGTGCAGAAGTTGCTGAGCGGCAGGCGCCTGTTCTGGCGATTCGGAACTCGCCCAAGCCTCCGGCGGAGCGGCTCACGCTCACGCGTCCCGTGATCAACTCTGCGAAGCGGGTATGGCTAGTGTTGGCTGGCGCAGAGAAGGCCTCGGTGCTCGGTCTCGCCCTTGCGGGTGCCCAGTACGGTGAAGTGCCGGCAGCGGGTGCCAAGGGCCGCCAGGAGACCATCTTCTTCGCTGACGCGGCTGCTGCGTCCGAGGTGCCCGAGAGTTTGGGCCGCCCCGGTGACGAGTTCCACGCGCTGCACCGTCCAGTGCTGGACGAGGAGTAACTCCCAGCACCCCAAACATCAGTGAGGGCCGCCCGGGTTGGGGCGGCCCTCACTCAGTTCGTGTGTCTGCCTACTGGCCGCGACGGGCACGCAGACGGCGCAGAGCGTCCTCGATGAGCGCCTCGCCCTCTTCGTCCGTGCGACGCTCCTTGACGTATGCCAGGTGGGTCTTGTACGGCTCGGTGCGGACAATTGCTGGCGGGTTGTCCTTGTCGCGACCCGCCGGCAGACCAGTCTTCGGGCAGTCAATAATGTCCGGAATCTCTTCGTCCGGGAGGTTCGCTGCAAAGTAGCGAACCGTTTCATTGCCATACGCATCCCAGTACGACACCGCGATGCGGTCGGCGACATAGCCGCGGTCCATCTCCCCCGCCGGCCCGCTGCCGACTCGAGAGCCGCGAATAGCACTGCTGCTCACCATTTGACGATCCTCCGCCCCTGGATTGTCTTTCCCCCGAGCCTGGGCTCAGGCAGAAAACTTCGTAATGAGTGCCAGCACAACGATGCAGAATGCCCACACGAGTGCCGTCACCAAGGTGTATCGATTCAGGTTCCGCTCAGCCACACCGGAGGAACCGAGCGCCGACGAGACGCCGCCACCGAACATGTCGGAGAGACCACCGCCACGACCCTTGTGCATGAGGACAAAGATCACCAGAATCACGCTCGTAATTGCGAGGATGATCTGGAGGATCAGCTCGAGGATCTCCACGGTGCTCCCTTCAGAGCGAATCAGGACAATGGTTGAGTATACCGGGGATTCGCGCCCCAGGCAGCGTTCTGGGCCCGCTCGCGCGCTGCGAACGGGCCCAGAATGGCTAGACGCCGACGTGCTTCTTGAACTGAACGATCTTGGCAAACTCGTCGACGTCGAGGCTGGCACCGCCAACCAGGGCGCCGTCGACATCCGCCTGACGCAGGAAGCTCGCGATGTTGCCTGACTTGACCGAGCCGCCGTACAGGATGCGAGTGCGAGCCGCGGCATCCTCACCGAACAGCGCTGCGAGTTCCGCACGCAGTGCCGCAGCGACCTGCTGTGCCTGCTCCGGTGTCGCGGCCTGGCCCGAGCCGATGGCCCAGACCGGTTCATAGGCGACCACAATGTCCGCGTCAGCAGGAACACCGGCCAAGGCAGCCTTGAGTTGCGCCACCGGCACCGCGCTGGCACCGTGCTGCTCGAGGTCCTCAGCGGTTTCACCGACGCACAGGACCGGCACCAGGCCGTGCTTGAGCGCGGCCTGCACCTTCGCTGCCACGATGGTGTCGTCCTCGTGGTGATACTGGCGACGCTCCGAGTGCCCGATCAGCACATACTTGGCGTCCAGCTTTGCCAGGAACGCCCCCGACACCTCACCGGTGTACGCGCCGGAGTCGTGCTGCGACAGATCCTGAGCACCGTAGGCGATCGGCAGCTGGTCAGCGGCCACCAGCGTCTGCACGCTGCGCAGGTCGGTGAACGGCGGGAAGACCGCCACCTCAGCCTCGTCGAAGTTGTGCTTGGCGTCGTTCAACGTCCAAGCCAACTTCTGCACGAAGGCGACCGCCTGCAGGTGGTCAAAGTGCATCTTCCAGTTCCCCGCGAGCAGCGGGGTGCGGCTTACAGCCATCCCAGGACCTCCAGACCCGGCAACTTCTTGCCTTCCAAGAATTCGAGGCTGGCACCGCCGCCGGTCGAGATGTGGCCGAAGGCCGCGTCCTCGAACCCGAGCTGGCGCACCGCAGCAGCGGAGTCGCCACCGCCAACGACGGCCAGGCCATCCACCTCGGTGAGTGCCTGTGCCACAGCCCGAGTGCCGCCGACAAACGCCGCGAACTCGAACACGCCCATCGGCCCGTTCCAGAAGACGGTGCGGGCGTCACGGATGGCCTCCGCAAACGCAGCGGCACTGTCCGGGCCGATGTCGAGGCCGATCGCGTCGGCACCGAAGTCGGAGGACTCAATGCCGTCTGCCGGTACGACCGCGTGTGCGGCGTCCGCTGCAAAGCGGTCAGCGACCGTGATATCGGTCGGCAGCACCAGGTTCACGCCGAGGCGGGCCGCTTCGGCAATGTACCGCTGCACGGTGTCGAGCTGGTCGACTTCGAGCAGGCTCTTGCCCACCTCGTGCCCCTGAGCCTTGAGGAAGGTAAAGAGCATGCCGCCGCCGATGACGAGCGTGTTCACTCGGGGCAGCAGGTGCTCAATGACGCCAAGCTTGTCCGAAACCTTCGAACCGCCGAGGACGACCGTGTACGGACGCTCCGGCTGTTCCGTCAGGCGGTCGAGCACTTCGAGTTCACGAGCAATCAGCAGACCGGCTGCGCTCGGCAGCAGGTTCGCCAGCTCGTAGACACTGGCCTGCTTGCGGTGCACGACGCCGAAGCCGTCCGAGACCAAAGCGTCACCGAGGGCGGCCAGGCGCGCAGCGAATGCAGCCCGCTCCTCGGCGTCCTTGCTGGCCTCGCCCGGGTTGAAGCGGAGGTTCTCCAGCAGCGCCACTTCCCCGTCACCGAGGCCGGCGACGGCGTCTTGCGCGGCCTGGCCGACGGTGTCGGAGGCGAAGGTCACGGGCTGACCCAGCAGTTCACTGAGGCGCTGGGCGACCGGAGCCAAGGAGTACTTGGCATCCGGTGCACCCTCCGGGCGGCCGAGGTGCGAGACCACGACCACCCGGGCACCAGCGTTGACCAACAAGTTCAGCGTCGGCAGCGAGGCGCGGATGCGGCCATCGTCGCCGATCACGCCGTCCTTGAGCGGGACGTTGAGATCGCAGCGAACGATGACACGCTTGCCAGCCAGGTTGCCGAGGCTGTCGATGGTGCGAAGCGACATGTGGTTACAGGCGCTCGGCGACGTACTCGGCCAGGTCGACCAGGCGGTTCGAGTAGCCCCACTCGTTGTCGTACCACGCCGACAGCTTCACGGTGGTGCCGATGACCTTGGTTAGACCAGCGTCGAAGATGGTCGAGTGCGGGTCAGTGGTGATGTCACTCGAGACGATCTCATCCTCGGTGTACTTCAGGATGCCCTTGAATTCACCCTCGGCGGCTTCCTTGTAGGCAGCCTTGATCTCGTCAACGGTCACCGCGCGCGAGGCCTCGAGGGTCAGGTCGGTGAGCGAGCCGGTCGGGACCGGAACGCGCAGAGCAAAGCCGTCCAACTTGCCCTTCAGTTCCGGCAGCACCAGGCCGATGGCCTTTGCAGCGCCGGTCGAGGTCGGAACGATGTTCAGGGCGGCGGCGCGGGCGCGACGCAGGTCGCCGTGCGGGCCATCCTGCAGGTTCTGATCTGCGGTGTACGCGTGCACGGTGGTCATCAGGCCACGCTCGATACCGAACTTGTCGTTGAACACCTTGGCCAGCGGCGCGAGGCAGTTGGTGGTGCACGAGGCGTTCGAGATGATGTGGTGGTTGGCCGGGTCGTAGTCGGTGTGGTTCACGCCGATCACGAAGGTGCCGTCTTCACCGGTCGCGGGGGCCGAGATAATGACCTTCTTGGCGCCGGCTTCGATGTGCTTGCGCGCGTCCTCAGCCTTGGTGAAACGGCCGGTCGACTCAATCACGATGTCGACGCCCAGGTCGCCCCAGCCGAGCTGAGCCGGGTCGCGCTGCTCGAGCACGAGGATCTCCTTGCCGTTGACGATGATCTTGTCACCGTCGACCTCGACCGTGCCGTCGAAGCGGCCCAGCAGCGAGTCGTACTTGAGGAGGTGTGCGAGCGCGTCGTTGTCGGTGAGGTCGTTCACTGCGACAATCTGCAGGTCACTGCCCTTCGCCAGTGCGGCGCGGAAGAAGTTGCGGCCAATGCGGCCAAAGCCATTGATACCGATCTTGACGGTCACTACGTAGCTCCAAGATGTTCAGTGCGGCGTATTCCATGCCGCATGGTCATGAACGGTTTTGGGCGCCGACGTGTGAACGTCGACGCCCTCGTCCGTACTTTGACACTAGCATCCAGGGGCGCAATTGCGCTCCTCTAGCTAGCGCCTGATTTCAGCGCAATTTAGCCGCGTGCAGCGTCAAAACGCTCGGCGACGTTGGCCCAGTTGACGATGTTCCAGAACGCCTTGACGTAGTCGGCGCGGACGTTCTTGTAGTCGAGGTAGTACGCGTGCTCCCAGACATCCAAGGTCAGGATCGGCGTGGTGTTCGGCGCAGCGTTGTCCTGCTGGTTGTTCAGCTGCTGGATGATCAGGTTGCCACCCACGTGGTCGTAGCTGAGGAAGGCCCAGCCGGAACCCTGAACGCCAGTTGCCGCGGCGCTGAAGTGGGCCACGAACTTGTCGAAGGACCCGAACTGGTCGTCAATGGCAGCAGCCAATTCGCCCATCGGCTTGTCGCCGCCATCCGGCGACATGTTCGTCCAGAAGATCGAGTGGTTGATGTGCCCGCCCAGGTTGAAGGCCAGGTCCTTGCTGAACTTGTTGATGTTGGCGAAGTCGCCGTTCTCACGGGCGTTGGCCAGCGCTTCGAGCGCTGCGTTCGCACCGGTCACATAGGCCTGGTGGTGCTTCGAGTGGTGCAGTTCCATGATGGTGCCACTGATGGCGGGCTCCAGCGCGGAGTAGTCGTACGGCAGCTCGGGCAGTGAGTATTGGGCCACGGTCGCTCCTTTGTCGTCGGGACTCTTGTTCCACCTGTCAGTCTACGTCCGGCTGACGCTCAGCATCACCGGCCTGAACGCACTACGACCGAGATTGCCAGCTGGCACGCAGGTGCCGATGACCTCATGCGAGGCGCACTATTGCCTCGCCTGCTGCACCGTTGTCGGCTTAGTAGTCTTCGAGCTCCGCTGGCAGGTTTGCCTCGGTGCCCGGAACGCCGAGTTCGGCGGCACGCTTGTCAGCCAGGGCCAGGAGGCGGCGAATCCGGCCCGCGATCGCATCCTTCGTCATCGGCGGGTCAGCGTGTTGGCCCAGTTCATCGAGGCTCGCATCGCGGTGCTGCAAGCGCAACTGTCCGGCATAGGCGAGATGTTCTGGCACCTCTGGCCCCAGGATCTCCAGGGCGCGCTCGACTCGGGCGCAAGCAGCAACGGCCGCTTGCGCGCTGCGGCGCAAATTTGCATCGTCAAAGTTGACCAAGCGGTTGGCAGTGGCGCGCACTTCCCGGCGCTGCCGCAATTCTTCCCACTTCAACACGCTTTGGTGGGCACCCATCTTGACCAGCATGGCGCTGATGGCATCGCCGTCGCGAATAACGACGCGATGCACGCCCCGGACCTCACGCGCCTTGGCCACAATGTTCAGCCGACGCGCCGCCCCCACCAGTGCCATGGCGGATTCGTTGCCGGGACAGGTGATCTCGAGCGATGCCGAGCGGCCCGGGTCAGTCAGCGAGCCGTGGGCCAGGAATGCGCCGCGCCACAGCGCAGCGACTTCTCCCAGCGATCCGTTGACCAGGTTGTTCGGTAGGCCACGCATTGGCCGGTTGCGCGCGTCCAGAAGCCCGGTCTGGCGAGCCAGCGTGGCGCCGTCGAGCACACGAACCAGGTAGTGGTTGGTGCGTCGCAATCCCGATGCCTGGATCACTGCCAGTTCAGCACGAATCCCGTAGAGGTCGAGGATGTCGCGGTGCATTCGCCGCGCCAGCTGGGCATTGTCCAGTTCGCTTTCCACGGCGATGCGCCCAGAAATCAGGTGCAGACCGCCGGAGAAGCGCAATACGGCCGCCAATTCGGCGGCACGCAAGTTCTGCTTCCCGGGATCGATCCGCGCCAACTCGTCCTTGACGTCAGCGGTTAGTGCCACCCGGTGCTCCTTCGCTCGATCATTCTCGACCTAGGTCGCGGTGCTGGGCAGCAACGCCCAACCCGTCCAATGTTGCCATGCGCCCGGCAAGCGCCTCAATGAGTGCGACCGATCGGTGCTTACCGCCAGTACAACCAATCGCAATCGTCACGTGGTGCTTGCGTTCACGCTGGTAGCCAGCGACGACCGGTTCCAGCAAGGCGACGATGCGATCCAGGAACTCCGTTGCTCCCGGCTGTTGAAAGACGAATTCGGCGACGGCGGCATCCCGACCGGTGAGACCACGCAGCGATTCGTCCCAGTACGGGTTCGCGAGGAATCGCGCGTCGAAAACCATGTCGGCGTCCGACGGCGTCCCGTACTTGAAACCAAAGCTCTGCAGCGTCACCCGCAAGACCGGCTGACCGGCAGAACGGTACTGCTCGGCGATCTTCTGGCCGAGCTGGTGAATGTTCAAGTCGCTGGTGTCGATCACCCAGTCGGCTGCGGCTCGCAGTTCTCGCGTTCGAGCGCGTTCCGCCACGATACCGTCCAGCAGGGTGCCGTCGCCTTGCAACGGGTGGGGACGTCGCACCTGCTCGAAGCGCTTCACCAGCACTTCATCACTGGCCTCGAGGAAGAGCACGCCGACGGTGGGGTCGTCCTGAAGCGCGTTTACTACCGCCAGCAGGTCATCGCCATTGCGGCTCCCGCGCACGTCCACGACCGTGGCAATGCGGGGCAGATCACCGCGCTGACTGAGGTCGAACAGGGTGGTGATGAGTTGCGCCGGCAGATTCTCGACCACGTACCATTCGAGGTCTTCCAGCGCGTTTGCTGCGGTGGAAAGACCTGCGCCTGACATGCCCGTGACGATCAGCAGTTGCTGCTGCGCCCTGGTGCTCATGCCTGGCTCCTTCCCACTCCGGAACTAGCCTACCCCGGCTTCCGACTCGCGGAGGCGATCCAAGACCGCGGCAGCGACTGCGGGACCCACGCCGGGGACCGCGGCGATCTCGGCCTCGCTGGCCTGCCGCAGTTTCGCGACGGAACCAAAGGTCTTGAGCAGGGCTTTGAGTCGCGCTGGCCCCACGCCAGGCACCTCAGAGAGTTGCGAGGCGATATCGCGCTTTCGCCGCTGCCGCTGGTGCGTGATTGCAAAGCGGTGCGCCTCATCGCGGAGACGTTGAACGAGGAACAAGGCTTCGCTCGTGCGCGGCAGAATGACCGGGAAGTCGCTGTCCGGCAACCAAAGTTCCTCGAGCCGCTTTGCGATGCCGACGATCGGGATCGCAGGCCCACCACTGTCCCGCATGGCGCGGGCCGCAGCGACCACCTGCGGCTGACCACCGTCGATGAGCAAGAGGCCGGTGCGGTACCGGAAGCGCGTGGGGCGGACCGGAGTCTCCTCCCCCACTGTTGCCAGCTCGCCGTCGATGGAATCGCCCCGATCGGCATCCTCACCGGACGCCGTCGCGAGGTCGTCGTCCGCCCCCTGCAGCCGGGCGAGGCGGCGAGTGAGAACCTGATAGATCGCGTCCGTATCGTCGGTGGCACTGGCGATCTTGTACCGCCGATACTCCCCCTTTGCCGGCAGGCCATCCTCAAAGACGGCCATCGAAGCCACAATGCCAGTGCCGCCGAGATGTGAGACGTCGAAGCATTCGATGCGCAGCGGAGGCTCCGCCAGCCCCAACGCGTCTTGCAGTTCCTGGAGCGCCAGGCTGCGGGCGGTGAAATCAGCGGTGCGCTTGAGCCGATAAGAGGCCAGCGTCTCGGCAGCGTTCCGGGCAGCCGTGGCCGCCAGCTGGGCCCGCTCCGCTCGCGGCGCAGCCGTGATCTTGACCCGGGCCCGGCCGCGACGAGCACCCAGCCATTCCGAGAGCACCTCGGCATCATCGGGCAGTGCCGGCACGATCACTTCCGCTGGTGGCTCGAGTACGGCATAAATCCGCTGCAGGGCCTGTGAGACCAGTTCGGGCAGCGGGAGTTCGATCTCTTTGTCCACAGTCCAGCTGCGTGTGCCACGGATCCGACCGTCACGCACCTCGAACAGGTGCACCGCGGCCAGGAGCTCATCATGGTCGATGCCAAGCACATCCAGGTCGCTGCGCGTCGGCAGGACGACGGCCGACTTACTCATCACGATTCGGAGGCTTTCGGCGGTATCGCGATGGCGAGCGGCATCCTCGTAGCGCTGTTCGGCGGCGGCCTGCCGCATCTGTCGCTCAAAATCGGCGATAACGCGCTGGTCGCCACCGGCGAGGAAGTTCACGAACTCCTTCACCCGCTCGCGATGTTCCTCGATCGTGACCTTGTGCGAGCACGGCCCGCCACACGCGCCAATTTGGCCGGCCAGGCACGGCTTGCCCGTCGCCATAGCGCGCTTGTAGTCCGCGTCATTGCAGGTGCGAATCGGGATAGCCCGAATCATCAGATCGAGCACTTCGCGTACCGCCCAGACCTTGGGATACGGACCGAAGTACCGGGCACCGCGAATGTTGCGGTTCCGCGTGATGAAGGCGCGGGGCGCCTCGTCGGCGAGCGTCACTACCAGGTACGGGTAGGTCTTATCGTCCCGAAGGTCGATGTTGTATGGCGGCTTGAACTGCTTGATCCACGTGATTTCCAGTTGCAGCGCCTCGATTTCGCTGCCGACAATGGTCCACTCCACTCGGTTGGCACGGGTGACCATGCGCCGAGTACGGTCGTGCAGTCGTTCGAGCGGACCAAAGTAGTTCGACAGCCGCGCCCGCAGGTTCTTCGCCTTGCCGACATACAGCACCCGATCGCCTTCATAGAACCGGTAGACACCCGGTTCGGTAGGAATCGTGCCTGTCGCCGGCCGATACGGCAGCTGCGAGGCCACTAGGCGCTCCGTGACTCCGCGACCTTGGCCGGCAGCAACGGCTTGAGGAATTCACCGGTTCGACTCTCGGCGTGGTCGGCAACCTCCTCGGGCGTGCCTTCGGTGACGATGGTGCCACCGCCTGCGCCGCCTTCTGGACCGAGGTCGATGATCCAGTCTGCAGACTTGATCACATCGAGGTTGTGTTCGATCACAATCACCGTGTTGCCGCGATCGGCGAGTTCCTGCAGCACCATCAGCAGCTTGCGAACGTCCTCGAAGTGCAACCCGGTGGTGGGCTCGTCGAGGACGTACACGGTGCGCCCCGTGGAGCGACGCTGTAGTTCCGCCGCCAACTTCACGCGCTGCGCCTCGCCACCCGAGAGCGTCGTCGCACTCTGGCCGAGTCGAACGTAGCCGAGGCCGACATCCACCAGCGTCTTCAGGTAGCGGTGGATGCTGCTGATCGGTTCGAAGAATTCGGCGGCCTCATTGATCGGCATGTCCAGCACTTCGGCGATGTTCTTGCCCTTGTACCGGACCTGCAGCGTCTCGCGGTTGTAGCGCTGACCATGGCACTCCTCGCAGACGACGTAGACGTCGGGCAGGAAGTTCATCTCGATCTTCAGCGTGCCATCGCCCTGGCAGGCCTCGCAGCGGCCGCCCTTGACGTTGAAGCTGAAGCGTCCAGCAAGGTAGCCGCGCGTCTTCGCTTCGACCGTCTCGGCAAAGAGGTTTCTGATCTTGTCGAAGACGCCGGTGTACGTGGCCGGGTTCGATCGCGGGGTTCGCCCAATGGGCGCCTGGTCCACGTGCACGACCTTGTCGACCTGATCAAGGCCTTCCACGCGGAGGTGACGGCCTGGCACCTGGCGGGCGCCGTTCAGTGCATTCGCCAGCACCTTATACAGAATGTCGTTCACCAGCGAGGACTTGCCGGATCCGCTCACGCCCGTGACGGCGGTGAGCACCCCGAGTGGGAAGTCCACGGTCACGTCCCGCAGGTTGTTCTCGCGGGCGCCGACGACTTTCAGCACCCGCTGTCGGTCGACCTGCCGACGCTGCTTGGGCACCTCAATGGCGCGACGACCAGCGAGGTAGTCCCCCGTGATCGACTCGGTGTTGGCCAGCAGTGACTCGTAATCGCCGGAATGGACGACGCGGCCGCCGTGCACGCCGGCACCCGGGCCAATGTCCACAATCCAGTCGGCGGTGCGGATCGTGTCCTCGTCGTGCTCGACCACGATCAAGGTGTTGCCGAGATCACGGAGCTTGACCAGCGTGTCGATGAGTCGGCGATTGTCGCGTTGGTGCAGGCCAATGCTCGGCTCATCCAGGACGTAGAGCACGCCGGTGAGGCCAGATCCGATCTGGGTCGCCAAGCGAATGCGTTGCGCCTCGCCACCAGACAGGCTGCCAGCCGATCGGGCGAGGTTCAGGTAACTCAGCCCGACTTCGAGCAAGAATTCCAAGCGCACCCGGATCTCGCGCAACACCTGTGCGGCGATGGCCGCCTGGCGCTCAGTGAGTTCCACGGTCTGCACGAATGCGTAGGCGTCGCTGATACTCAGCCCGGTGACATCGGCGATGCTCAGCCCATTGATCTTCACCGCCAGCACTTCGGGCTTCAAGCGGGCGCCGTTACACACCGGGCACGGCGTCTCACGCAAGTACTCGGCGGCACGTCGGCGCTGGTTCTCGCTTTCGCCGCTGGTCCAGGCGCGCTCAATCGACGGGATGACACCTTCATAGCCGGTGGTGTACCGCACTTCACGGCCGAAGCGATTCTTCCAGCTGGCCTGCACGGTGAAACCGGAGCCGTACAGGATCGCCTCGCGAATTTCCTCGGGTAGGTCCTGCCACGGGGTGCTCAACGAGAAGCCGAGGTCCTTGGCCAGGCCATTCAGCACCTTGGCGTAGTAGTTGTACAAACCCTTGCCCTGGGTCGCCCACGGCAGGATCACGCCTTCCTTCAGCGACATGGCCGGGTCGCCGAGGATGAGGTCCTCATCCACCATCATCTTGGTGCCAAGCCCGTCACACGCCGGGCAGGCGCCAAAGGGTGCGTTGAAGGAGAAGGTGCGCGGCTCCACCTCAGCCAGGCGTACCGGATGCAGATTCGGACAGCTGAGCTGCTCGGTGAAGGTCTGCTGCCGCTCGTCACCTTCGCGGTCGACGAAGTCGATCACCACGCGGCCATCGGCGAGGCGCAATGCCGTTTCCAACGAATCCGTCAGCCGCAGCAGCAGGTCCGGACCCGCCACGAGCCGGTCCACCACGACGGCGATGTCGTGCTTCACCTGCTTCTTCAATTCCGGCGGATCCGAGAGTTGAATGGTTTCGCCATCGACTTGAGCTCGCGAATACCCGGCCGCAGCGAGTTCAGCAAAGAGGTCGACGAACTCCCCCTTGCGCTGCGAGACCACGGGCGCCAGCACCTGGTAGCGAGTACCGTCCTCCAGGCTGTTCAGTTGATCGGCGATCTGCTGCACGGTCTGGCGCTGCAGCGGCTCACCGCAGTCCGGACAGTGCGGTACGCCGACGCGCGCCCAAAGCAGGCGGAGGTAGTCGTAAATTTCAGTGATCGTACCGACAGTTGATCGCGGGTTCCGGTTCGTCGACTTCTGGTCGATGGAGACGGCCGGACTCAATCCCTCAATGAAGTCCACGTCCGGGCGGTCCACCTGACCCAAGAACTGCCGCGCATAGGCGGACAACGATTCCACGTAACGACGCTGGCCCTCAGCAAAGATGGTGTCAAAGGCCAGCGAGCTCTTGCCCGATCCGGACAGGCCGGTGAAGACGACCAACGAATCGCGCGGAATGGAGACATCCACGTTCTGCAAATTGTGCACCCGCGCACCCTGGATGCGGAGGTGGTCGTTCACGCGCAGCGGCAGTCGGGCTTCAGACACGTGATTCATCTTAGGTGCCCGTACTGACACCGCGCTGAGCAGGTCCTAACCCGCGATGCCTCGCAGTTGCCGGAGTTCTCGTTTGAGTTCACTCACTTCGTCACGCAGGCGGGCGGCGAGTTCGAACTTGAGTTCTGCCGCTGCCTGCAGCATCTGCTCGTTCAATTCCACGATCAGCGTTTCGAGCTCATTCGGGTCTCCCGCGGCCGGCTTATCACCGCGCTTGAGGGCCGGCACGGGCTGCCCCCGCTGGGCGTGCTTCTTGGATTCGAGCAACTCGGCGGTGTCCGCCTCTTCCCGAAGCAGGACCTCAGTAATGTCCGCAATCTTCTTCCGCAACGGGGTCGGGTCGATCCCATGTTCGATGTTGTAGGCGATCTGCAGTTCGCGACGGCGATCGGTCTCGGCGATGGCGCGAGCCATTGAGTCCGTCACCCGATCTGCATACATGTGCACTTCACCGGAGACGTTTCGCGCAGCACGACCGATGGTCTGAATGAGTGACGTCGTGGAGCGCAGGAAGCCCTCCTTGTCCGCATCCAGGATCGCCACCAGCGACACCTCGGGCAGGTCGAGACCTTCCCGCAGCAGGTTGATACCGACCAGCACGTCGTACACCCCGGATCGAAGCTCCGACAGCAGTTCCACGCGCCGCAGCGTGTCCACGTCCGCGTGCAAGTATCGGACCCGGACCCCGGCGCCCTCGAGGAATGCCGTGAGTGACTCGGCCATCTTCTTGGTCAGGGTGGTCACCAACACGCGCTCATCGCGCTCAGTCCGCTGACGAATCTCTTCCAGCAGATCGTCGATCTGGCCAGCGCTCGGCTTGATCACCACCTTCGGGTCTACCAGGCCGGTCGGGCGAATGATTTGTTCGACCACGCCGTCGCTGAGTTCCAGTTCGTACTGGCCCGGCGTCGCCGAGAGGTAGACCGTCTGCCCCACCCGCGCCTTGAACTCGGCGAAGGTCAGCGGTCGGTTGTCCAGTGCGCTCGGCAGCCGGAAGCCGTGCTCGACCAACGTGCGCTTCCGCGAGGCATCCCCCTCGTGCATGGCACCGATCTGCGGCACGGTGACATGCGACTCATCGATGACGGTGAGAAAGTCGTCTGGGAAGTAGTCGAGCAGACAGTCCGGCGGCTCCCCCGGCGCACGCCCGTCCAGGTGTCGCGAATAGTTTTCGATGCCCGAGCAGAACCCGATCTGTTCCATCATCTCCAGATCGAAGGTGGTGCGCATTTTCAGGCGCTGCGCCTCGAGCAACTTTCCCTGCTCAGTGAGCTGAGCAAGCCGCCAGTCGAGTTCGTCCCGAATCGACGCCATCGCCCGCTGCATTGCCTCCGGACTCGCGACATAGTGCGAGGCCGGGTACACCGCGATCGAGTCCATCCGCTGCAGCACGTCTCCGGTGACCGGGTGCAGCAAGCTCAACGCCTCGACTTCATCCCCAAACATTTCGATTCGCAGTGCGTATTCCTCATACTGCGGGATGATCTCAATCGTGTCGCCACGGACCCGGAAAGTGCCGCGCGCAAACTCGACATCGTTGCGCTGGTACTGCATGTCGACGAAGCGCCGAATGATGGCGTCGCGGCGGATCATCTGACCCACCTGCAACGGCAGCATTGCCTGGTAGTACTCCTCGGGCTTCCCAAGGCCGTAAATGCAGGACACCGTCGAGACGACGACGACATCGCGCCGACTCAGCAGCGCCGTCGTGGCGGAGTACCGCAGCCGCTCCACTTCCGCGTTAATGGACGAGTCCTTCTCGATGAAGGTGTCCGTCTGCGGCACATACGCTTCCGGCTGGTAGTAGTCGTAGTACGACACGAAGTATTCGACCGCGTTGTTCGGCAGCAGTTGTCGGAACTCATTCGCGAGCTGCGCCGCGAGCGTCTTATTGTGTGCCAACACCAGCGTCGGCCGCTGCACTGCCTCAATCAGCCACGCCGTGGTCGCCGACTTTCCAGTACCAGTGGCACCCAGCAACACCACATCGGATTCGCCCGCGTTGATGCGTGCCGCCAGTTCCGCAATCGCCTTCGGCTGGTCGCCGCTGGGGCGATATTCGCTGACGACCTCAAAGGGTCGTACGGCACGTGTCGGCTGCATAGGAAGCAGTGTACGACGGACCGCTGACGCGCCGACTCAGGAACGCTCGACCGCCGGCGCCGCCACCCGGTCCCAGAGTGCATCCACCTGGGCAAGGGTGTACTCGAGCGTGTCAGAGGTATCGATCACCACGTCTGCGATTGCGAGGCGCTCCTCGTCGGTCGCTTGCGCAGCAATCCGCCGGTCGGCCTCTTCCACGCTCATCCCCCGCAGCGAGATCAGACGCTCGCGACGGACCGCGGCCGGAGCGTGTGCGACCACCACCATGTCCCATGCATGCCCGGGGCCCGCCTCAACGAGGAGCGGCACGTCATAAACCACGACCGCCTCCGGGTCGGCAGCGAAGGCATTGGCGAAGCGCGCCCGCGACAAAAGAAACACCTCCGGGTGGACGATCGCGTTCAGCCGCTCCCGCGCCTCGTCGTCGGCGAACACAATCTGACCGAGCACAGTGCGGTTCAGGTCACCTTCGTCGGTGAGGACCCGAGGACCGAAGGCCGCAACGACCTTGGCGAGGCCAGGGCTGCCTTTCGCCACCGCCTCGCGGGCAAGTTGATCTGCATCGACGACCACTGCACCCAGTTCAGCCAGCCGTGCAGCCACGGTGGACTTTCCGGAAGCAATGCCGCCCGTCAATCCGATGAGAGTCACGCTCCCACCATACGATGCCCTGCGGGTACCCGCATGCAGGGAATTGTGAGGCTGGCGTAACAGTGCGGGCCGTCCCCGAAG
>JAEZHW010000024.1 GCA_023436775.1 Actinomycetes bacterium | reverse complement strand
GCGGGCGCCCCGCCCCCCCCCCGGCGGCCCCCGGGAACGCGCTGTTGCCCGACCCCCTCGGGCCCGATCAAGAACTGAACAACTTCCATGCAGAGTGCCGATATCCGTAACCGTTGGTTGAACTATTTTGGCGAGCGCGGCCACACGGTCGTTCCCTCGGCGTCACTGGTCAGTGATGACCCGACGCTGCTGTTCACTGTTGCGGGTATGGTGCCCTTTGTTCCGTACCTGACCGGCCTGGTGCCGCCGCCGTTTCCGCGCGCGACCAGCGTGCAGAAGTGCATTCGCACCAACGACATCGAAGAAGTGGGCCGCACCCCGCGGCACGGCACCTTCTTCCAGATGAACGGCAACTTCTCCTTCGGTGACTACTTCAAGGAAGAAGCCATCGGCTTTGCCTGGGATCTGCTGACGAAGTCCGAGGCGGAAGGTGGCTACGCCTTCGACGAGAGGGACCTCTGGGTCACGGTCTACAAGGACGACGACGAGGCAATCCACTTCTGGAAGAAGATCGCTGGCCTGCCGGACGAGCGTATCCAGCGCCTCGACAAGGACACCAACTACTGGTCCACCGGCCAACCGGGTCCGGCCGGCCCCTGCTCTGAGATTTTCTTCGACCGGGGCCCCAAGTACGGCATCGACGGTGGTCCGGCCACGGACGACGACCGGTACGTCGAAATCTGGAACCTCGTCTTCATGCAGTATCTGCGTGGCGAGGGCACCAGCAAGACCGAGTTCGAGATCCTCGGTGAGCTGCCGAATAAGAACATTGACACCGGCATGGGCTTGGAGCGCGTCGCGTTCATCAAGCAGGGCGTCGAGAACATGTACGAGACCGACCAGGTCCGTCCGGTCCTGGACCGTGCCGCGGAACTGTCGGGCAAGCGCTACGGTGCGAACCCGGTGGACGATGTGCGCTTCCGCGTGATTGCCGACCACGTCCGGTCCTCGTTGATGCTGATCGCGGACGGCGTCACGCCGTCGAACGAGGGCCGCGGCTATGTGCTTCGGCGTCTGCTGCGTCGCTCGATCCGGGCGATGCGACTGCTGGGAGTGCAGGAGGCCTCGCTGCCGGAACTGCTGCCGGTGAGCCGCGACGCGATGGCGCCGATCTACCCCGAGGTGGCCAGCGACTACGATCGCATCTCCCGCCTCGCCTACGGCGAAGAGGAAGCTTTCCTGCGCACCCTGGCCGGTGGCACCCAGATTCTGGACCTGGCCGTGACCAAGGGCAAGGAATCCGGTGCCGAGAAGCTCGATGGCGCCACCGCCTTCCTGCTGCACGACACCTACGGCTTCCCGATTGACCTGACGCTAGAAATCGCCGAAGAGGCAGGCCTCAGCGTTGACCGCACCGCCTTCGACCGCCTGATGAGCGAGCAGAAGGCCCGTGCCAAGGCCGATGCCAAGAGCAAGAAGCAGGCACTAGCTGACCTGTCGATCTACTCTGACCTGCGCAGCAAGGGCGAAACCAACTTCGTCGGCTACACCGACCTGGTGACCGATGGCACGGTGTTGGGCTTGATCGTGGATGGCCAGAGCGTCACCAGCGCAACCCAGGGCCAGGTGGTCGAGGTCATCCTCACTGAGACCTCGCTGTACGCCGAAAGTGGTGGCCAGGACTCTGATGCTGGCCGCATTGTCGGTCCAGGCTTCGAAGCCACTGTGCTGGATGTGCAGAAGCCGGTACCGGGCCTGGTGAGCCACCGCGTCGAGGTGCTGAGTGGCACGATCGGCGTTGGGGACACTGCCACCACCATCGTGGATGCCGAATACCGCCGCGGTGCCAACCAAGCCCACTCGGCGACCCACGTCATTCACGCTGCACTCCGCGAGGTGATGGGCAAGGACGCACAGCAGGCCGGTTCCTACAACAAGGCTGGCTACATGCGCCTCGACTTCTCCTGGAACCAGGCGCTGTCCGCGCAGGCGCGGACTGAGGTCGAAGAGGTCGCGAACCTGGCGCTGCGTGCCAACCACGAAGTGGTCACGCGGGTGCTGCCGCTGGACGAGGCGAAGTCGCTGGGTGCGATGGCGCTGTTCGGCGAAAAGTACGGTCAGTTGGTGCGGATGGTCGACATCGGTGGTGAGTGGTCACGTGAGCTCTGCGCCGGGACGCACGTCTCGCGCAGCGCTGAAATTGGCATCATCAACCTGGTGTCTGAGTCTTCGGTTGGCTCGAGCGCCCGCCGTGTCGAGGCGCTCGTGGGCATGGACGCCTTCCGCGAGTTCGCCGCCGAACGGGCTCTGGTTGCCCAGCTCAGTGCGGACCTGAAGGCACCGCGGGAGCAGCTCGCCGAGCGCATCACGGAACTGTCCGCGCAGCTCAAGCAAGCTGAGCGCACCGTCGCGGAGCTCAAGGCGAAGGAACTCGGTGCACGGCTGCCGCAGCTCGAGGCCGCCGCAGAGCGGGTCGGTGACGTTCGCCTGGTGGCCGAGGACCTCGGCTCGCTCGGCTCGGCCGATGAGATTCGTTCGCTGGTGAACCAGCTGCGTGCCCGCCTCGGCACCGAGGCCGCCGTCGTTGCTCTTGGCGGTGTTGTCGATGGCAAGCCCGCCGTGGTGATCGCGACGAACGAGGCAGCGCGGGCAGCAGGCGCTAAGGCTGGCGTGCTGGCCAAGGCGGCAGCCACCGTCCTCGGCGGCGGTGGCGGCGGCAAGGACGACATGGCTCAGGGCGGTGGTACGCGCGCCGAAGCCCTCGGGGAGGCGTTGCAGGCCGTTCGCGCAGGGCTCCAGGGGTAATGCGTCAGGGCGTTCGCCTCGGCATCGACGTGGGTCGCGCACGCATTGGCGTGGCCCGCAGCGACCGGGACGGTCTGTTGGCGACCCCGGTCGAGACGGTGGCGCGGACGTGGGCGGCCGATGTCGAGCCGGTGCAGAGCCAGGATTTGCAACGGTTGCTCGCACTGATCACGGAGCTGGAACCGGTCGAAGTCATCGTGGGCTTGCCGTTGTCGTTATCCGGCGGACACACCCCGTCGACGCAGGATGCGCTGGATTTTGCGCACGCACTGGCCCAGGTGACCAGCGTGCCGATCCGGCTCGTGGATGAGCGACTCACCACCACCAGCGCGCAGAGTGCAATGCGCACGACCGGGCGTTCCACCCGCAAGCAGAAGCCCGTCATTGACCAAGCTGCCGCTGTTATCCTGCTCCAGCACGCGCTCGACAGCGAGCGCAGCACCGGGCGCGAGCCTGGCCAGGCCCTGACCTAGACCCGATTGCCCGTGGTGCGATAGCCTCCACCACAACCGGCCCTAGCAACGATCCACAAGGAGTGCGCGTGACCGATCCGCAGACCAACCGCTACGCACATGGCCGCAAGCCGGTGCCGATGGCGCGTCCGGAGCGCAAGCGCCGTACCTGGCCCATGGTGACGGCCATCGTGCTGGTGGTGGCCCTCGTCGGCGGTGTGGTCGGCTGGAGCGTGTTCGGTGACCGGATCGCACGAGCACTCGGCTGGGAGCAGGTGAAGGACTACGTGGGGGAGGGCACTGGCGAGGTGCTGGTCACCGTTCGCGCGGGTCAGACGGCCTGGGGCCTCGCCGATGAACTTGCATCACTGGATGTGGTGGCCTCGCCGCAGAGCTTCCGCGACGCTGCCGTGGCGGCCGTTCCGGAACCGGTCTTGATCCCGGGCACCTATCGCCTGGCTCTGCGGATGAGCGCCGAGGCGGCGCTTGCTGCGGTGACCAACCCGGCCAATCTGGTGGTGAACTCCGTCCTCATCCACGAGGGTATCTCGTACCACAAGGTCTTGGACCGCCTCGCCGAGGCGACCGGTATTCCGCGCGAGGAGTTCGCCGAGGCGGCGAAGGATCTGCAGGGTCTCGGCCTGCCGAGCCAGGCGCCGACCGTGGAGGGCTACCTCTTCCCGGCGAAGTATGAGTTTGCCCCGCACCTCAGCGCGGGCGAGATCCTCCAGGTGATGGTCAACAGGACGTATCAGTCGCTGGACCGCGCTGGCGTGGCTGAAAAGGACCGGCACAAGGTCCTGACGATGGCGTCGGTCATTCAGCGTGAGGCGGGTTCGCGCAAGGAAGACTTCTACAAGGTCAGCCGCGTGTTCAAGAACCGCATTGACCAGGGATGGAAGCTGGAGTCTGACGCGACCGTTTCGTACGGCACCGGCCGGACGGACTCGGTCTGGACCTCGGACGCGGAGCGGGCTGACAAGTCCAACAAGTACAACACCTACGCGAATGCGGGCCTGCCGATCGGCCCAATCGGCGCCGCTGGTGACCTAGCCATCGATGCAGCCTTGCATCCGGTCAAGGGGAAGTGGATGTACTTCGTGCCGGTGAATCTCAAGACGGGCGAGACCAAGTTCTCGGTGACCCTGTCGGAGCACCTCGCCGGGGTGGACCAGCTCCGGCGCTGGTGTGCCGCGAGTTCCGAAAACGCCAAGTACTGCGCATAAGGACGTGGTGCGGTGACGTCTTCGCTCCAGTTCGCGGTGCTGGGTAGCCCGATCGGGCATTCGTTGTCGCCGCGGTTGCATCGCGCCGCCTTCGCCCTGCAGGGGCTGGCGTGGCACTACGGGCGGCATCAGGTGGACGAAGCCGGTTACACCTCCTTCTTGGCGAGCCTGGACGCAGCCTGGCGGGGTCTCTCACTCACCATGCCGCTGAAGCGTGTCGCTCTCGACACACTAGACTGGGTTGATCCAGCGGCCGCGCAATTGCAGGCAGTGAACACGGTCCGTCTCGATGAGCGCGGACGGCGCGGCTGGAACACTGATGTGCCTGGAGCCGCCGCCGCGCTGCGTGACGCGGGGGTGGACCGGGTTCGGCACGTGGTGTTTTTTGGGGGCGGCGCGACCGCGGGCTCGCTGCTGGCGACCGTGCATGGCATCGGAGCGACCCGGGCCACCGTGGTACTGCGTGACCCGGCGAAAGCGACCGCCATGCAGGAGCTGAGCAGCGCCTTCGGTATCGACACAGCGGTGGTCGCTCTCGCCGACGTTGCCGAGGCCGTTGCCCTTCGTGAGGCGGACATCGATCTTGTCGTCAATACCATCCCGGCGGCCAACGGCTTCCCGACTGACGCGCCGGATTCGCTGTGCCGTCAGGCCTTGTTTGAGGCCTCGTACAGCCCCTGGCCATCACCGGCTGCGGAGCGCTGGCAACAGGCTGGTGGGGTAGTCATTCCCGGGATCGACATGTTGATTCATCAGGCGGTTCTGCAACAGCGAATCTTCGTGCTCGGCTCGCCGGAACAGCCGCTGCCGCGCGAGGCGGAGGTGCTTGCGGTCATGCGTGCCGCAGTGGGACGTGACCTCGACGCAGCCTGGCTCGGCGTGCCTGCGGGGGCTGGCGACGAGCATTCCTAGGCTCCACACCGTCATCAAGGCCGATGGCGAGGCGCTGAACATGGCAGGATGGAAGCATGCTGCGTTGGCTGACTGCCGGTGAATCTCACGGACCCGAACTTGTCGCTGTGATCGAGGGGCTCCCTGCGGGGATCCCACTCCCGCTCCAGGCGATTCGCGATGACCTCGCGCGTCGCCGCCTCGGCTATGGCCGTGGTGCTCGGATGAAGTTCGAGGAGGACGTGCTCACGGTGTCCGGCGGTGTCCGCCACGGCTACAGCCTGGGCTCGCCGATCGCGCTGCGCATTGGCAACAGCGAGTGGCCGCGCTGGACCGAGGTGATGAACGCCGAACCGGTGGATCCGGAGACCCTGCCCAAGGGCCGTGGCGCCGCCCTGACGCGTCCGCGTCCCGGGCACGCCGACTTGGTCGGTATGCAGAAGTACGACTTCCCGGAGGCCCGACCGATCCTGGAGCGAGCCAGCGCCCGTGAGACGGCGGCACGCGTGGCCCTCGGTGCGGTGGCGAAGGCGTTCCTCGGGGAACTGGGCATCCGTCTGGTCAGTCACACCACCTCGATCGAGACCGTGCGAGTGCCTGAGGGTGCCGCCCTGCCGACCCCGGACGATGTGGACGCGCTGGACGCTGACCCGTTGCGGTGCTTCCACGCCGAGACCTCGGCCGCGATGGTGGAACGCATTGACCGCGCCCACGACGAGGGCGACACGCTCGGCGGCGAAGTCGAGGTGCTTGCCTACGGGGTGCCCCCGGGACTCGGCTCGCACGTGCACTGGGACCGCCGACTTGACGCAAAATTGGCCGCAGCCCTGATGGGCATTCAGGCGATCAAGGGTGTGGGTGTCGGTGACGGGTTTGCCACGGCAGCCCGCCCCGGATCGCGTGCCCACGATGAACTGTCGCACGGACCGGAAGGCATTCACCGCGCCTCGAACCGTGCCGGTGGCATTGAAGGCGGTATGAGCACCGGTGTGGTGCTGCGGGTGACCGCTGCGATGAAGCCGATCTCGACCGTGCCGCACGCACTGCGCACCGTGGATCTGGCCACGGGGGAGCCGGCAACGGCCCACCACCAGCGTTCGGACGTGTGTGCCGTGCCGGCCGCCGGTGTCGTCGCCGAGGCGATGGTCGCCTTGGTCCTCGCGGAGGCGGTGCTCGAGAAGTTCGGTGGCGACTCTATCGGTGAGACCAAGCGCAACCTCGAAGGCTACCTGGCCGCGATTCCCGAGTCGCTGCGCACCGGTGTCGACCTGCGTCCGCTGGACTAGCAGTGGCTCGCATTGTGCTGATTGGGCCGCCAGCGGCTGGCAAGACCAAGCTTGGTCGTGTGCTCGCCTGGCAGCTCGGCGTGAAGTTCATCGACACCGACCGCAAGATCACCGCCAAGCACGGACCGATCCCGGATATCTTTGCGCAGCTCGGTGAGGCCCAGTTCCGCGCTTGGGAGCGTGAAGAAGTCGCTGACGCGCTCAAGCATGACGCCGTGGTGTCCCTCGGCGGCGGCGCGATCGTGAACGAAGACACCCAGCGCGACCTCGAGCAGGAGCGAGTGCTCCTGCTTACCACCACGCCCGAGGCGGTGGCCTCGCGCCTCGGTGGCGATCGGCCCCTGTCCAGTGACCTGGATCGCTGGGTGCAGCTCGTCACCGAACGCATGCCGATTTACCAGCGCCTCGCGGATTACACCATCGATACGTCGGCGAAGCCCGCCGTCAAGATCATTGCCGAGGCGTCCGCCTGGGCCGAGGGACGACTCGAGGAGCAGGCGTGAGCGAGCAGGCAGCAGAGCCCACCATCATTTCGGTGCGCGGCGCCGATCCCTATGACATTGTGATTGGTCGAGGCCTGGACCAGCACATTGCCGATGCGCTCGGTCCGACCGTGAGCAAGGTGCTCATCGTGCACCAGCCCACCCTGGCGGCGGAAGCAGAGCGGCTGCGGACCGCGCTCGGCGAATCGGTGCAGGTCCTGCTGGCTGAGGTGCCGGATGCTGAGGGCGCGAAGCGTGTTGAGGTGGCTGCCTTCTGTTGGCAGATCATGGGCCAGTCCGACTTCACCCGCAGCGACGCGGTCATTGGTCTCGGCGGCGGGGCTGCGACCGACCTCGCGGGTTTCGTTGCGGCGACCTGGCTGCGTGGGGTGAAGCTGATTCAGGTGCCGACGTCGGTGCTCGGCATGGTGGACGCCTCCGTTGGTGGCAAGACCGGCATCAACACCGCCGAAGGCAAGAACCTGGTCGGGGCCTTCTATGCGCCGGCAGCGGTCATCATCGACCTGGACCGACTGCAGTCGCTGGCGCGGAATGAACTGCTCGCCGGCTTTGCCGAGGTGGTGAAGTGCGGCTTCATCGCCGAGCCCGAGATCCTCGACATCGTCGAGGCAAACCCGGACGTGGCCACCGACCCGACCACGCCCGAGTTCCGCCGTCTGATCGAGCTCGCGGTGGGAGTCAAGGCACGAGTGGTCAGCGAGGACTTCAAAGAGTCGGGCTTGCGCGAGATCCTGAACTACGGCCACACCCTCGGCCACGCCATCGAGCACGCCGAGCGCTACACCTGGCGGCACGGTGCCGCAATCTCGGTCGGCATGGTCTTCGCTGCGGAGCTGGGCCGAATTGCTGGCAAGTTGAGCGACGAGGCCGTGAACCGGCACCGACGCGTGCTGGGGCTGCTCGGCTTGCCGATGACCTACCCCGGCGATCGCTGGCACCCACTGCTCGAGGCGATGCAGCGCGACAAGAAGGCGCGCGGGTCCATGCTGCGCTTTATCGTGTTAGACGCGATTGGCCGGCCGACGGTGCTGGCAGGTCCGGAACCGGCCCTGCTCTTTGCCGCCTATCAGGAAATCGCCTTGGAGTAGCGCGACCTCGCCGGCCGTGCAGCGGCGCTAGCATGGAGCAATGACCTCGATTCTGGTGCTGAACGGACCGAACCTTGGCCGACTGGGCAGCCGCGAGCCGGACGTCTACGGCAGTGCATCGCTGGACGACCTGCGGGCGGATCTCGGTGCTCGCGCCGAGGCAGCCGGAGTGGCGTTGGAGGTGCGCCAAACCGACGACGAGTCGGAACTGATTCACTGGCTGCACGAGGCCGTCGACGCTGGACATGCGGTCATCCTGAACCCGGCCGCCTTCACGCACTACTCCTACGCGCTGCGGGATGCCGCAGCGCTGGTGAGCAAGGCTGGTCTGCCGCTGATCGAGGTGCACATCTCGAACCCCCACACGCGCGAGATATTCCGTCACACCAGCGTGATCTCGGGAGTGGCCACCGGCGTGATTGCGGGCTTTGGATTCGGGTCGTACCGGCTGGCACTCCAGGCGGTCTTGGACGCCTCGGCAGTCTGAATCGCCTAAGCAAACTCAGGTTTCTGGCAGGAAAGTGCCTGGAGCGTGCATGGGCTGCCGCGCGCGCTGATAGGCTAAACGGCGGCAATTGAGCCATTCCAGCGTGAAGGATTGACAAAACAACCATGGCGACGACGAACGACATCAAGAACGGTTCTGTGCTCAACCTCGACGGTCAGTTGTGGACCGTTGTCGAGTTCCAGCACGTCAAGCCCGGTAAGGGTGGCGCATTCGTCCGGACCAAGCTGAAGAACGTCATGACGGGCAAGACCCTCGACAAGACCTTCAACGCTGGTGCCAAGGTTGACTTCGAGACCGTGGACCGCCGCGACTACCAGTACCTGTACAACGACGGTAGCGGCTTCGTCTTCATGGACGTGGACGACTACGACCAGATCACGGTGTCCGAGACGGTCGTGGGCGACGCCGCCAACTACATGCTCGAGAACCAGATCGTGCAGATCGCGCTGAACAACGGCAACCCGCTCTACCTCGAAATGCCGGCATCGGTCGTGCTCGAGATCACCTACACCGAGCCGGGCCTGCAGGGCGACCGCTCGACCGGTGGCACCAAGCCCGCCACCCTCGAGACTGGCTACCAGATTCAGGTGCCGCTCTTCCTTGAGACCGGGACCAAGGTCAAGGTTGACACCCGCACGGGTGAATATCTCGGCCGCGTCAACGACTAGTGGGCGCCCGGACCAAGGCACGCAAGCGCGCGCTGGATCTGCTGTACATTGCAGACCTGCGCGGACTGCCGGTGTCGGCGGTGCTGAGCGAGGAGCGCGTTCGTGCGGCGAATGAGCCCGCGCGTCGCGCCTCGTGGGACTATGCCGCCCAGATTGCCGGTGGCTACGCGGACCACGCTGACCAGATCGATGCGCTGATTTCGGCGCACTCGCACCGCTGGCCGCTGCACCGCATGCCGGCCGTTGACCGCGCCATTCTCCGCGTCGCCGCGTGGGAGCTGGCGCACAACCCTGACGTGCCCGCCGCAGCTGCCATTAGCGAGGCGCGGGCGCTGGCAACGGAACTCAGCACGGACGATTCCGGTCGGTTCGTCGCCGGTGTCTTGAGCGGCATCGCTCAGGCCCTCGGCCAGGATGCGGGCGAGCAGGCGACCGACGCCGACGACGCTGCTGAGGCCTAGGTCGCATCGCCACGACGCGGCAGCAGGTCGCTGGCGCATGCGTGACTCGGCAGATGACCCGCCGCGCGCTCAGTTTTGAGCGAGACGCTCTCGGAACCAGCCGTCGATGGATCCTGCCCCCATGGCGAGCACGAGCACCCCGTCGGCGCGATAGGCCTCCAGCCGCTGCCACAGCTCCTCGCCCCACTCTGCCGCTTCAACTGCTTCGGGATTGCTGACCGAGGCGAAGAGTTCGGCCGGCTCCAGAACTCGCAAGTTGGGGTCCTCGCGAGACAGGTACGTCGGGAGCCAGAACGTGCGCTCCGCGAGACGGAACTCATCACCGTAGTGCCCCAAGAGTTCGTGCTGGCGAATGTTCTGGTGTGGCTGATACACGAGCACAACCCGGTCTGCGACTTCGCGCGCCAATTGCAGCGTCGCGGCAATCTCAGTCGGGTGGTGGCCGTAGTCGCTGTACAGGTTCTCGGCGAGGCGCTCGAAGCGTCGGTCCGTCCCTGGGAACGAGGCGATCGCGGCCCGCACGTCACCCTCACGGCCCGGCCCCACCTGCTCCACGAGCGCTGCCGCGAGCAATGCGGCGTTCCGGCGATTGTGCGCACCGGGGAGCGGGATCTCATCGAGGGAGACGTCGCGCGCGGGCAAGGCACGCACGCCAGGCACCTGGTTGAGGGCACCGCCGGCCTGATCGTCCCAGATGTAGGTCGCTCCGGACTGCGCAGCGAATTGGGCGAAGGCCGCCTGATAGTCCTCCCGACTCGGGTAGGTATCCGGGTGGTCGTAGCCGACCGCCGGCAACACAGCGACCGTGGGGGAGAAGCGCAACATATTCCGGTCGAACTCGTCGCATTCGAGCACGAACCATTCCGCATCCGGGTCGTAGTGCCCGGCGGCGCCGTAGCGGATCGTGGTGCCAATGGACCAACTGACGGGGATTCCGAGCTGCTGGAAGGCCCAGATTGCCATCCCCGTGACCGTGGTCTTCCCATGGGTGCCACTGATAGCGAGCAACTTGAGTTCGTGTTCCCGGATCAGCTCGTTCAGGAAGACGTCACGCTTTGCAGTTGGGATGCCGAGCTCGTCGGCGGCCAGGAGCTCCGGGTGATCTGGCTTCAACGCGGCTGTGTGTACGACGCGGTCGATGGGGGCAGCTTGGTGTGTCTGGTGCAGCGCTGCACCGTCCTGGCCGTAGACGATCTCGATGCCGCGCGATTCGAGCTCTGCGGTGGTGAGGCTTGGCGAGAGGTCGGAGCCGACAACGTCATACCCGGCGTCCGCTGCAACCGAGGCCAGCGAGCCGATGCCAACGCCACCGATACCGGAGAACCAGATACGCATCGGGGTTCGGCTCCAATCAGCTCCTACGCGGGTCAATCCCAGACCAGCCTAGTGCGGCCGCTTCCATTCGCCGCGCAGTCGGCGTCGCTAGACTGACGGGGTCATGATGCAGACTATTGATCTTCGCGGTACGGTGCTCAGCGCCGCCGAATTGCGCGACCGCATGCCCCGCGCCTCCATTGACCTGTCGGCGGCGTCGGCCGCGGCAACGCAGCTCGTGGAGGCGGTGCGCACCGGCGGTGAAGCCGCGTTGCGCGCACAGGCAGACCGCTTCGACGGCGGCGCCCCCGCGTCACTGCGCGTGGATGCTGCCGAGATCGCCGCCGCGGTTACAGCGCTGCAGCCGGAGATTCGGGAAGCGCTGGAAGCGGCGATTGCGCGGGTGCGCGCTGCCAGTCGCGCCCAGATTCCCACCGCCTCGGTGACCACCTTTGGTGACGGGGCCGTCGTCGAGCAACGCTGGCAGCCGGTGGGTCGCGCAGGTCTGTATGTACCGGGTGGCAAGGCGGTCTACCCATCGAGCGTCGTGATGAACGTGGTCGCTGCGCAGGAAGCTGGCGTCGGCTCCATTGCCGTGGTCTCACCCCCGCAGCGCGCCTTCGGCGGCCAGGTGCACCCGGTGGTCCTTGGCGCCCTCGGCTTGCTGGGCGTCACGGAGGTCTATGCCATCGGTGGAGCCGGTGCCATTGCGGCGCTGGCCTATGGTGTGCCAGAACTTGGCCTGGAGCCGGTCGACGTGATCACCGGTCCTGGAAACCCGTATGTGGCCGCAGCGAAACAGTTGGTACAGGGCACGGTCGGTATCGATGCGGTGGCAGGCGCAACCGAGGTGCTCGTCATCGCTGACGCCAGCGCCAACGCAGGCTGGGTGGCCGCCGACCTGATCAGCCAGGCGGAGCACGATGAGCAGGCCGGTGCGGTCCTGGTTACCGACTCCGAGACCTTGGCCGAGACGGTGCGCGCCGAGATCGCGGCCCGCCTGCCCAAGACCGACAACCACGAGCGCGCCACGATCGCCCTGTCTGGACCGCAGTCGGCCGTGGTGCTGGTGGACGACCTCGCGGCCGCAGCCCGTGTGAGTGACGCCTACGCACCCGAGCACCTCGAACTGCACGTTGCCGACACCGAGACGCTGCTGGCGCAGATTTCGAACGCGGGGGCCATTTTCGTCGGCGCTTACGCCCCGGTGAGCCTCGGCGACTACTTGGCGGGTTCCAACCACGTGCTGCCCACGGGTGGTCAAGCCCGGTTCTCCAGCGGCCTCGGTGCGTATTCGTTCCTGCGAGCTCAGCAGATCATTCGCTACGACGAGGCTGGCCTTCGGGACGTCGCAGACCGCGTTGTCGCCCTGTCGCGTGCGGAAGCGTTGCCAGCCCACGGTGAGGCAGTGCAGGCCCGGTTCGAGCAGCACTAGGCGTTTCTGCGCCTGGTGCGTGTTTGGGTAGCAACTTTCTGTACGCAGTGGCACCATTGGGGGAGTCGCTACTGGCCATACGGAAAAGGACACGACGATGCCCGAACAATCGGACCAATCCGTCTTGGAACTGAGCTTCCGCATTGCGGCCTCGCCCGAGCGCGTGTTCGCAGCGATCGCAGAACCGGAGCAGTTCGCGCACTGGTTCGGAACCTCCGCCGTGGAGGTCCCGCTTGACCAACTCGTCTGGCATCCGGAAGAGGGTGGCAACTGGCGCGCCATGATGGTGCTGCCTGATGGCGCCTGCATTCACTGGCATGGCACCTTCATGGAAGTGGATCCGCCGCGCCGCCTGGTCATCACCATGGATGATGATCCGTTGATGGATTCGACTGATCCGACGTCCTTCACCCTGATTCCCGACGGCGACGGCACCATCGTGCAAGTGCAGCAGTTCACTCCGGGCTTCAGCGCCGAAGAGCAGGAGGCAACCCGTGCCGGCTATCAGGCGTTCCTGACGGATATGGCGGCGCTGATCGCTGCCGATGCCTAGTCGCAGCCGCGGCAGAGGCTGACCGGTATCCTGGATGCACCATGCACTGTCCTTTCTGCCGTCATTCCGATTCCCGCGTCGTTGACTCGCGTACCAGCGATGACGGCCTCTCGATCCGCCGTCGTCGGCAGTGCCCGAACTGTGGCCGCCGCTTCACGACGGTGGAATCCGCCAGCCTGAGCGTGCTGAAGCGAAGCGGCGTGGTGGAGCCTTTCAGTCGAGACAAGGTTGCCTCTGGCGTGCGCAAGGCCGCGCAGGGTCGTCCGGTGACAGATGCGGACCTGGCGCAGCTCGCGCAGCGGGTGGAAGAAGCGATCCGCGCCTCGGGCGTGAGTGAGATTGAGTCCGATGACATCGGCCTAGCGATTCTGCCGCCGCTGCGTGAACTGGACGAGGTCGCCTACCTGCGATTCGCCAGCGTGTACCAAGGCTTCGCCTCGCTCGACGACTTCGAGGCCGCCATCGCGCAGTTGCGGGCCGAACACGCGGCCTCAACGGAGTCGGCGGAGGACGAATCGTGAGCGTGTACGAACTGCTCTATCGCACCGTCATTTGCCGGTTCGAGGCGGAACGCGCCCATCACCTCGGGATGGCGGTGATCCGAGCGGTGCCGTTCGTCGGCGGAGCGCTGTGGGGACGACTGCTCCAGCCCAAGCCAGAACAGGCGGTGCGTGCCTTCGGTGTGAACTTCCCCTCACCGATCGGTCTTGCCGCCGGTTTCGACAAGGATGCTCGCGCCGTCGTCGGCCTCGGTCAGCTCGGCTTTGGCCATGTCGAGATCGGCACGGTGACTGCTCACGCACAGCCGGGCAATCCCAAGCCGCGCCTGTTCCGCCTCACCGCGGACCGCGCATTCATCAACCGCATGGGATTCAACAACCAGGGTGCCGAGGCGGCTGCACGGCGCCTGGAGCGCCTGCGTCGCCGCAAGCGTCGTCCCGTCATCGGGGTGAACATCGGCAAGAGCCGCATCGTTGAGGTGGAGCACGCGGTCGAGGACTACCTCACGAGCACCCGGTTGCTGGCGCCGCTCGCGGACTACCTGGTGGTAAACGTGTCGTCACCGAATACGCCAGGACTGCGGGGGCTGCAAGAGCTAGACATGCTGGAGCCGCTGCTCACGGCGGTCCGCGATGCGGCGGGGACCACGCCGTTGCTGGTCAAGATTGCCCCGGATCTCGACGATGAGCAGGTGCGTGGCATCGCGGCACTCGCGACTCGTGTGGGCCTAGCTGGGGTGATCGCGACGAACACGACGCTCTCCCGCGAAGGTCTGCAGTCCGACCCGAGCCTGGTCGGGCAAGCAGGTGGTCTTTCCGGCGCGCCGGTGGCGCGTCGTTCCCTTGAGATTCTCAAGGTACTGCGGGCCGAGTTGCCGGCCGAGACGGCAGTGATCAGCGTGGGCGGTGTCGAGACGGCAGCACAGGCCCAGGAGCGCCTCGATGCCGGCGCCACGCTGGTGCAGGCCTACACCGGCTTCATCTATCGCGGTCCGTTCTGGGCACACCAGGTCACCAAGGGGCTGCGGCGCTTGTCAGCGTAATCGTTCCGGACACGCCATGAGGGCCCCCGCACTGCGAGGGCCCTCATGCGTTCAGCGGTCTATTCGACGTGTTCGCCACGCGCCACACGCGGCTTCGGCACGCGGGCCGAGCGGAAGGTGAGGCTGCGCATGAAGGCGTACAGGCGCCAGCCTCGCTGCAGCTTGTCCTTGCCGAACTTAGCTGCGAGTGCGTGTCCGAGCCGCCAGATTAGGAACAGGCTCACCAGGATCACGATTAGCAGGTAGCCGTAGGTGATGGCCACCGAGAGGAAGCGCGCTTCCAGGTTGTCGCCAGTGAAGAAGGGGATGAGCAGCAGACCCAGCATGATCGGCAGGGCGTACTCACCGATGATGAAGACGCGCGAGTCGATCCAGTCGCGCACGAAGGCGCGCTGCGGGCCTGCGTCGCGCGGCGGCAGGTAGCGGTCGTCACCTCGCAGCATGCCTTCGCGAACCTTCGCGCGCTCGGCCTTGAGACGCTCCCGCTCGGCCTTACGGTCGTTCGGGACGAGGGGGCGGCGGTTCGCCTCAACACGCTCCTTGCGCGACGGCGTGGCCTTGCCCTTCCCGGACTGCGGGGCGCCGGAGGTGGAATCGTCTGGGGTGGGAGTGCTCAATGAAGGCTCCTGCTCGAATGAGTCGGCATAGCATGGACTTCATGTCAGGCCATGAAGCGTCCCCAGACTATCGGACTTCCGGGGCTGAGACCGTAGTCGATGCCGAGACCGTGGCCGCCCGGGTGCGGACGGTGCTGCCGTGGACGCTACGCCGACTCAGCCGCCTGAGCCAGATTCCGTCCGTCTCCTGGGACGGATTCGCTGCTGAGCCCTTGCGCCGGACCGCAGGCCTCATCGCAGACGAACTGCGGGCGCTCGGCATCTTCAACGACGTGGCCGTGGTCACCGCTGAGCGCGACGGAGCCCATCCGGCAGTCTTGGCGCGGCGGGCGGCGGCACCGGGTGCGCCGACGGTCCTGCTGTATGCCCATCACGACGTACAGCCTCCGGGGCCGGACGAGGAGTGGGATAGTGTCCCGTTCCAACCGGCACTGCGAAACCAGCGCCTCTACGGCCGCGGCACCGCTGATGACAAGGCCGGGATCGCCATGCACCTGGCCTCCCTGCGTCTCCTGGCCGAGTACAGCGCCAGCAGTCCCGCACTTGGCCTCGCCGTCTTCATTGAAGGCGAAGAGGAAGCGGGCTCCGAGTCCTTTCCGTGGCTCTTGCAGCAGTACGGCGACTGGCTGGCCGCCGACGCGATCGTTGTTGCCGACTCGGGGAACTGGGATGAACAGACTCCCGGCCTGACGGTCAGCTTGCGGGGCAATGCGACCTTCACCATGACGGTGCGCACCCTGGACCACAACGTGCACTCGGGCATCTTTGGCGGAGCGGTGCCGGATGCAATGCTCGCTACCATTCGTACGCTCGACTCGCTCTGGGCGACGGATGGCAGTGTGGCGGTTGCTGGTTTGCACCGGCATGTGGCTTCCGCGCCGGAATACGACGAGGCTCGGCTCCGCGCCGAGTCCGGCCTCTTGGACGGCGTGGAACGCGTCGGCAGCGACAACCCGCTGCAACAGCTGTGGTGGCAGCCGGCGATCACGGTGACCGGCATCGACGCGCCAGCGGTCGCAGTGGCCGCGAATGCGCTGGCGGCAGCCGTCCGGGTCAAGATCAGCGTCCGCGTGGCGCCCGGCCAGACGGCGGCAGAGGCGGCGCGGCTGGTGCAGCAGCATCTGCTCGCCAATGCTGCATTCGGCGCCCGCCTGGAGTTCGGGGATGAGCAGCTGGGGGAGGGGTACCTGGTCGAGGCGGACCACCCAGTGGTGCACGACGCCATTGCCACCATGACCGCAGCCTGGGGCCGCGAACCAGTGCTACAGGGCGTTGGTGGCAGTATCCCCTTCATCGCCGACCTCGCCGAACGCTATCCGGAGGCCGCCATTCTGGTCACCGGCGTGGAGGATCCGGATAGTCGAGCGCACAGCCCCAACGAGTCCCTACATCTGCCCGGATTCCGCAAGGCAGTGGCTGCTGAAGCACTGCTCTTGCTGGCGTTGAACGCAGCCCGGGAATAGCCCCGTTGCATTCAGTGTTGAGGCCTACAATGAGCCTGCACACGTATTCAGCAAGGAGCAGCAATGTCTGACGTCAGCACTGACCTCACCCTCGGCCCGACCCGGACCGCGGAGTCGCCCGCGCACGGCGTGGTGTTGACCGACGCCGCAGCCGCGAAGGTGAAGAGCCTGCTGGACCAGGAAGGTCGTGACGACCTGCGTTTGCGCCTCGCCGTGCAGCCTGGTGGTTGCTCGGGTCTGATCTACCAGCTCTACTTCGACGAGCGCCTGGACGAAGGCGACGCGACCGTATCCTTCGGCGACAACGTTGAGGTCGTCGTGGACCGCATGAGCAGCCCGTACCTGGACGGCGCCACCATCGACTTCGAGGACACCATTCAGAAGCAGGGCTTCACCATCGACAACCCGAACGCAGCCGGCAGCTGCGCCTGCGGTGACTCGTTCCACTAAATCGCCTCGCCACGCTTAAGTCGGCCCCACCAGCAGCATGCTGATGGGGCCGATTGCGTTGGACCGATTCGGGCGAGCAGGTGCTCACTACGCAGGGATGCGGTCGCCCCACGTGCTCGGCGCCTCCGCGCGCGAGGGGGGCAGTGCCGTCTGCGCGGTCCACTGCGCCACCCACGCGGGCAGCTCGGGCAGTTCTTCGCCCTCGACCACCTCGATGAGTTCCTCCATAGGCACGGTGCCACCACTGCGCTTGAGGAAGCGGGCGCGGACAATCGCCTGAGCGTAGATCTGGCCAGCAACGACGAAGCGCTGCTCGATGAACACCGACTTATCGTCCACGCCGAGCAGTGCGGTCTCGAGATCAAATTGCTGGCCGAGTTCCAGCGAACGACGATAGGTGATCGTTTGCGCGACGACCACCGGGTACCAACGGCGCTCGTTCACGCGCTGGAAGGTACCGCTGCGGCGCATCAGATCGATGCGGCCGAGATCCATGATCGACAGGTAGATGCCGTTGTTCATATGCCGCAGCACGTCGAGGTCGCTGAGGCGGACGCGGAACGTGGTCCGAGACACGTCTGTGGGACGCAATCGCGGCCAGCGGCGCGACCGGAGGGCCAGCCAGAGCATCCGAACGATCATGTTCATGCGTCGAGGCTAGAACTCGACAACGAGTTTTTCCGAATCGCTTGTGCAGACTTGCCAATGATTCCAAGGACGGGGCCCAGAAACTTGGGTGCACGCCACCCCGAAGGGCCCTGGGGTGCGAAGAGTCGGTCGGTTTATCGAATAGACTGGCCAGAGCCCTTTTTCCATCGTCGAAAGGCATGAGGTGCGTCCGCAGCGTCGACTTCGTTGGACTTCGATCCCACTGGTAGCTTCCGTGGCCCTTCTGGTCACCGGTTGCACCCAAGAACAGCAGCTGGGATGGCTGCCGACCGAGCCTGGAACGACGAATCACGTCGATGGCGTGATCGGTCTTTGGGTGAACTCGTGGATCGTTCTGCTCTTGGTGGGTCTGCTCACCTGGGGCCTGATCCTTTGGGCAATGATTGTGTATCGTCGCCGCCGTGGCCAGGAAGGCCTGCCGGTGCAGCTGCGCTACAACATGCCGATCGAGATCTTCTACACCATCGTTCCGCTGGTGCTCGTGATTGGCTTCTTCGTCGCGACGGTGCGCGAACAGGTCAGCATCGAAGCCCCCGTTGCCGAGCCGGACGTCAAGATCCAGGTGATGGCGAAGCAGTGGGCGTGGGACTTCAACTACGTTGACGAGAACGTCTACTTCGCTGGTGAGCAGGCGCGTCACGAGAAGGGTCAGCAGGTCGACACCTCGAACGTGCCGGTCCTGTACCTGCCGGTCAACAAGTCGGCACAGATCGAACTGCGTACCCGCGACGTCATTCACTCGTTCTGGGTGATCGACTTCCTGTACAAGAAGGACACCATTCCCTTCCAGTCGAACTACATGTACGTGACTCCGCAGAAGGAAGGCACTTACTACGGCAAGTGCGCCGAGCTCTGTGGCCAGTACCACTCGCTCATGCTCTTCGAAGTGCGCGTCGTCTCTGAGGCGGAATACGCCAAGCAGATCGAGGCGCTGCGCGAGCGCGGCTGGGTGGGTCAGCTGGACGAGACCTACGACCGCTTTTCCGACCGTGAAGGCCTGAACCAGGCCGCTGCGAAGCACTGAGGACAGAGCTGATGAGCACCAACACTACGGCCACGGCATCGAAGCCCGTGAACGCCCCCAAGCCCACGCGGAAGGGCGACATCCTGGTCAACTGGATCACCTCCACTGACCACAAGACCATCGGGTACATGTACCTGATCACGTCGTTCATTTACTTCCTGATCGGTGGCGTGATGGCCCTGATCATCCGCGTGCAGCTCTGGGAGCCTGGTCTGCAGGTCGTGCAGACGAACGAGCAGTACAACCAGCTCTTCACTATGCACGGCACGATCATGCTGCTGATGTTCGCGACGCCGCTGTTCGCCGGCTTCGCTAACGTCCTGATGCCGCTGCAGATTGGTGCACCGGATGTGGCCTTCCCGCGTCTGAACGCCTTCGCATACTGGCTGTACAACTTCGGTAGCCTCATCGCGGTGGCGGGCTTCCTGACCCCGCAGGGTGCGGCTTCCTTCGGTTGGTTCGCTTACACCCCGCTGTCGACTGAGACCTATTCGCCGGGTATCGGTGGTGACCTGTGGGTGCTCGGCCTCGGTATGTCCGGTTTCGGTACCATCCTCGGTGCCGTCAACTTCATTACCACGATCATCACCATGCGCGCCCCGGGTATGACCATGTGGCGTATGCCGGTCTTCACTTGGAACACGCTGGTGACCTCGATCCTGGTGCTGCTGGCCTTCCCGGTCCTGGCCGCCGCCATGTTGGCCCTGGCCAGCGACCGAGTCTTCGGCTCGCACGTGTACGACGGCCCCGGTGGTGCCCTGCTGTGGCAGCACCTGTTCTGGTTCTTCGGTCACCCCGAGGTGTACATCATTGCGCTGCCGTTCTTCGGTATCGTTTCCGAGATCTTCCCGGTCTTTAGCCGCAAGCCGATCTTCGGATACAAGACGCTGATCTACGCGACCATCGCGATTGCGGCGCTGTCTGTGACGGTGTGGGCGCACCACATGTACGTGACTGGTTCGGTGCTGCTGCCGTTCTTCGCCTTCATGACCATGCTGATCGCTGTGCCGACCGGTGTGAAGATCTTCAACTGGATCGGCACGATGTGGCGCGGTTCGTTGACCTTCGAGAATCCGATGCTGTGGGCGATCGGCTTCTTGATCACCTTCACCTTCGGTGGTCTGACCGGTGTGATCCTCTCCTCGACCACGCTGGACTTCGCGCTCAGCGACTCGTACTTCGTGGTCGCGCACTTCCACTACGTGATCTTCGGTACGGTCGTGTTCGCAATGTTCGCCGGCTTCTTCTTCTGGTGGCCGAAGTGGACCGGCCGGATGCTCAACGAGCGTCTGGGCAAGATCCAGTTCTGGTTGCTGTTCGTCGGCTTCCACATGACCTTCCTGATCCAGCACTGGATCGGTGTGGTGGGCATGCCGCGTCGTTACGCCACCTACCTGGAGCAGGACGGCGTGACCTGGATGAACCAGCTGTCCACCATGGGTGCGGCGCTGCTGGCCATCTCGATGCTGCCGTTCTTCTTGAACGTGTACCTCTCGGCTCGCAAGCCGAAGGTGCAGCTGCCGGACGACCCGTGGGGCCACGGCCGCTCGCTCGAGTGGGCCACCTCGTCGCCGCCGCCGCGTCACAACTTCACCTCGATTCCGCGGGTTCGTTCCGAGTCCCCGGCCTTCGACCTGAAGCACGGTCTGTACACTGAGCCGACTCAGGCAGCCGACAAGGCAGGAAAGGACGCTCACTAATGCGTAGCAATATCGTGATCTTCTGGCTGCTCTCGGCGTTCTTCCTCTTCGCCGGCGCCCTGTACGTGGGCTGGAGCTACTTCGAAGACCCCAACGTGTTCAACGACCTGTGGGGTGGCACGCACCGTGAGGGCTTCTGGGTGGGCACCATTGCCTTCCTCCTGAGCTCGATCCTGGCCGCGTTCATTGCCTTCTTCCTGTGGCTCAACTACCGCCGTCAGGCCGGTCAGCAGCTTCCGGAGGACCGCCTGGACGCCGACATCGATGACGGTGACTCCGAACTGGGCCACTTCAGCCCGTGGAGTTGGTGGCCGATCGTGGTCGCCTTCGCCGCCGGCCTGATGTTCCTGGGTCTCGCGGTCGGCGCGTGGCTCATGCTGTACTCGGTGCCGATCCTTGTGGTCGCACTGGTGGGCTGGGTGTTCGAATACACCCGCGGCAACTTCGCCCACTAGACAGTTCCTTCGAGGGGCCCCAGC
>JAEZHW010000012.1 GCA_023436775.1 Actinomycetes bacterium | reverse complement strand
TAAACGCGGCGCGCCCCGGGGGTGGCGGGGGGGGGGGGGGCGGCGCGGTCGCCGGGGCGCGGTTGCGCCCCGGCGGTGTTGCATCAGCGCAGCAGGTACTGGTTGAGCAGGTTCTCGTAACGCTCCTGCTTGCCGCTGATCTGCTGCGGCTCGCCCAGCTTGGCAGCCAGCGAGGCCAGGTCGGCCAGGCCCAGCTTGCCGGCGGCGAAGTCGGCACCGGCGCCGCTGTCGAAGCTGGCGTAACGCTCCTTGCGCCAGGTCTCCCACGGCGAATCGTTGAGCAGCGCGTGCGCCACTTCCAGGCCGCGGGCGAACGCGTCCATGCCACCGATGTGGGCGATGAACAGGTCTTCCATGTCGGTGGACTCGCGACGCGGCTTGGCGTCGAAGTTCAGGCCGCCGACCAGGCCGCCCTGGCGCAGCACGACCATCATCGCGCCGACGGTGTCGTACAGGTCGGTCGGGAACTGGTCGGTGTCCCAGCCGTTCTGCGCGTTGCCGCGGTTGGCGTCGATGCTGCCCAGCAGGCCGTGGTCGGCCGCCACCTGCAGGTCGTGCTCGAAGGTGTGGCCCGACAGCGTGGCGTGGTTGGCCTCGATGTTGAGCATGAAGTCGTTCTGCAGGCCGTGCTGGTTCAGGAAGCCGGCGACGGTGGCGCTGTCGAAGTCGTACTGGTGCTTCATCGGCTCCATCGGCTTGGGCTCGATGAAGAACTTGCCCTTGAAGCCGATGCTGCGGGCGTAGTCGCGCGAGGCGGTCAGGAAGCGGGCGAAGTTCTCCAGCTCACGCTTCATGTTGGTGTTGTGCAGGCTGGCGTAGCCTTCGCGGCCGCCCCAGAACACGTAGTGCTCGCCGTCCAGCTCGACCACCGCGTCCAGCACGTTCTTGACCTGCACGGCGGCGCGGGCGACGACGTTGAAGTCCGGGTTGGTGGCCGCGCCGTTCATGTAGCGCGGGTGCGAGAACAGGTTCGCGGTGCCCCACAGCAGCTTCATGCCGGTGGCCTTCTGGCGCTCCTTGGCCAGGCCCACCAGGTGCTTGAGGTTCTTCTCGTAGGTGCCGATGTCATCGGCGTCCGGCGACATGTCCACGTCGTGGAAGCACCAGTACGGCACGCCGATCTTGGTGAAGAACTCGAACGCCGCGTCGATCTTGGCCTCGGCGGTGGCCATCGCGTCGCCCTTCTCCCACGGGAACTTGCGGGTGCCCGGGCCGAACGGGTCGGCGCCGGCGTTGCAGAAGGTGTGCCAGTAGCAGACCGCGAAGCGCAGGTGGTCGCGCATGGTCTTGCCGCCGATCACCTTGTCCGGGTCATAGACCGTGCACGCCAGCTGGTTGTCCGAACCGGGACCTTCGTAGGAGATGGTGCCGATGCCGGGGAAGTACTCGGTGGCGCCGATGAATGCCTTGCTCATGTTCTAGCTTCCGTTTTGGGAGTGCGTTTTGTGGGGGCGCGTCAGGCGTACATCGGCCGGATCGCGTCGAGATGGGAAAGGAAACGGGCGTACTGGGCCGCGTAGGCCGCGGTGGCCTCCGCGTGCGGATGCGCCGACAGGCGCGGTTCCAGGCGCACGTGCGCGGCCGCCAGCGCCGCCAGGTCGGACGGACCGCCCTGCGCACGGCTGGTGGCCCACAACGCCTGCAGGGCGGCACCGAAGGCGGCGCCCTCGGCCTGCTCCGGCACGTCCACCGGCAGGCCGAACACATCGGCGACCATCTGCCGCCATACCGCGCTGTGGCTGCCACCGCCGGTCAGGCGGATGGCCTCGAAGCGCATGCCGGCGTCGACGAAGGCGTCGTAGCCGTTCTTGAGGCTGTACACCGCGCCTTCCATCGCCGCGCGATAGAGGTTGGCCACGGTGAAGTTGGTCGCGGTCATGCCGAACAGGCTGCCGCGGCCGTTGGGCAGGTTCGGGGTGCGCTCGCCATTGAGGAACGGCAGCATCAGCAGGCCCTCGGCGCCCGGGCGGGTGCCGGCCAGCAGGGCGTCGCCCTCCTTGGTCGAGAAGCTGCACAGCTTGCCCACCGCCTCGGTGGCGACGGTGCAGTTCATGGTGCAGATCAGCGGCAGCCAGCCGCCGGTGGAGTCGCAGAACGCGGCCCAGCGGCCGGCGTCATCGACCATGGCGCGGTCCGAGTACGCGAACAGCGTGCCGGAGGTGCCTAGGCTCATGCTCAGCACGCCCTGGGTCACGTTGCCGGTGCCGATGGCGGCCATCATGTTGTCGCCACCGCCGGCGGACACGCGCACGTTGTGCGGCAGGCCCAGGGCATCGGCGATGTGCGCGGCGATCGGGAAGGTGGCGTCGGCCTCGACCAGCGGCGGCAGCAGCGCGGCCAGGTCGCGGTCCGGATCGGTCGCGCGCAGCATCTCCTCCGACCAGCGGCGGTTGCGCACGTCCAGCCAGCCGGTACCGGAGGCGTCGCCGCACTCCATCCAGCGCTCGCCGGTCAGCCAGAAGTTGACGTAGTCGTGCGGCAGCATGATCGAGGCCAGCTGCGCATAGGCCTGCGAGCGGTGGCTGCGGGTCCACGGCAGCTTGGAGGCGGTGTAGCCGACCAGGATCGGGTTGCCGGCCAGCTCGATGCTGCGCTGGGCACCGCCCACCGCGTCCATGATCTGGTCGCACTCGGCCGCGGTGCTGGTGTCGCACCACAGCTTGGCCGGGGCCAGCACGTTGCCGTCGCGGTCCAGCGGGACGAAGCCGTGCTGCTGGCCAGACACGCCGATGGCCACCACGCGGGCGCGCAGGGCCGGATCCAGCTGCGCGAAGCAGCTGCGGATCGCCTCGATCCACCACTCGGCGCGCTGCTCGCGGGTGCCGTCATCGCCGGAGGCCAGCTCCAGCGCATGGCCGATGGTCGCCGCGACCTGGCGCGCTTCCGGGTCGTAGGCCACCAGCTTGACGCTCTGGGTGCCGACGTCCAGGCCGACGTACAGGCTCATGCGTCCACCCCGTGCGGGTGGCGGCCGGAGACCGGCAGGTGGGAACAGCTTGCGGGGGCTTGGGTCATGGTGCGCTCCGTGCGCGTCGAACATCGCCAGGGTTGCCGCCTGACCGGCTTTGCTGCGCTGCAACAAAAGCGTCGGCCACGACTCGGCCCGGTCGGGTCCAGTGCCCCGGCCGGGCTCGAAGTTAGCGGTATCATTTCCTGCTTTCTATCACGATCCGGTCACGCGCGCATGTTGCGGGTGCGTCCTTGGCCTGGCGTCCGGTGCCGCTTCCGCGTGCTTCCCCCGGCCCTCCAAGGATTTGCCCCCGGCGCGGGGGGCTGTCCGCGACGCGGGTCCAGGGAGCAACCGACCGTGGTTATCGCGCAAGTGCGCGCCCGCGTGCGAAGCGGACCACGCCGCTGGCGGACCGCACCTCCCCCTTCGTCCTGCGGGCCGGCTGCACCCGCCGGAT
>JAEZHW010000001.1 GCA_023436775.1 Actinomycetes bacterium | reverse complement strand
TCCGTGACCATCCCGGCCGGGCGCGTCCCAGTGTCGGCGCTGGCCGGCCTGTCGTTCACGCGCCGCTGGAGGAACGATGACGAGCCGGGCGCTGGAGCTGCTCGAATGGCTTGCCCCACATCTGGCCCGCTCCGGTGAAGACATCCGCGTCCGCGCGCTCGCGGCGATGATCCGGCTCGGCCTGGACCCGGTGCGGGCCGGCATGCCGCCGCGGCACACGTGGGAGCAGTACGTGCAGCTCGCCGAGGCGGGCTGGTCCGGTGCTCCGGCCGCCCTGCCTGCACTGGTGGACCTGGTCGGCGCCGACGTGCTGCTGGCCGACCCGGACAACGCCGGGGAGTGGGCCGCGGTCGCCGGGCTGCTCGACGACCGTTCCGACATGTGGCGGAGCAGTCCGTACTGCCGGAACATCCCGGTGCGGGACTGGATCCAGCGGTTCGTCGACGCCGGCCGGGGCCCCGGGTTCGCCCGGGCGATCATCGAGCGTGCGAACAGTGCCGGGGTCCGCCCTGACGTGATCGGCTACGGCCCCGACATCACCCCCGCCCTGTTCAGTGACGCCGTGGACGCCGGCCTGACTGCCCCCGCCGAGATGGACGCGCTCCGCGGCTGCGGCCTCACCACGGCCGAGGCGGTCGCGAAGCTCGACGGCGGCCGGGTCGCGCCTGGGGCGGTCGTCGCCGCCTACGCCACCAGCCTGCCGGAGGATCGGTGGGCCGACATCCTGCCCGGCCTGCCGGCGTCATGGTTCCCGGTCGCCGAGGCCACCTGGCCCGAGCGTGGACTCGACCCTGTGAAGGTCGGGATCCTCCAACGCCCGTTCATGTGGGAGCAGCTGCGGACCCTGGTCGACAACGGCTGGTCCGACCTCACCACCTACCAGGTCACGTTCGGCTTCGGCCACGGCAAGCACCGGGTGACCCTGAGCGCCGCCGACCTCGTGGAGATGTCAGCGATCCTGCCGTCTCCCGACACGGTCGACACCTGGGTGAACGCGCTCCTGGCCGGGAAGGTGGGTGCCGGCTGGCGGGACGCCGCGCTGCCGCCGCTGGGGTGGCGTGACACCCGTGACGCCCTGTTCCTCGCAGCCCGGACCCTGCCCGGCCTCGGGGTCGCCCCGAGCCATCTGGGCACGTACCGCCGCGCCGGCTGCCGCAGCGTCGCCGAGGTGGTCGAGGTGGTCCGGTTCGGGGTCACCCCGGCCCGCGCCGAGCACCTGCTGAAGGCCAGGCCGGCGACGGAGAAGCACTGGGGCCGCAGTCCCCGGATCCGGAACGTCACCGCGCTCCTCGCCGCGCACCGGGACATCCCGGTGTGACCTTCCCGGTGGTGTGCCGCCAACGATCCAGGCGTGAAGCTGACTGACTCGCTCGGGATCGAGATCCTCCCCACCGACACCGTGATGGTGACCGCCTACGGGTGCGGCGCCCGCGCCTGCGACGTCCGGGTCACCTCCCCGGTCCTTGGCATCGGCCGCAAGCGGATCAAGATCCGCGACGTGGACCGTGAGCCCCGAAGCGTCGACCCTCGCTGCCTGACCGTGCTGAGCCGGCGCGGCGACGGCGGCTTCGAAGCGAACGCCACCACCACGAAGGAGCACAGCCGTGGCTGACCAGCTCCCCGACAGCATCGTGGAGGCCGCGAACACCGCATGGTGGGCCGAGTACACCGCGGCGATCCGGACGGCGCCGTCGAACCGGCAGGCCGGCGGCATCCAGCAGGGCGTCTCCGTCTCCGATGCAGCCACAGCCGCGCGAGAAGGTATGCGGCGCGCCCTGCGGCTCGTGCTGGCCGCCGAACCCACCGAGGACGACATCCGGGTCGCCGAGGCTGCCCGGCCGGCGATCTCCCCGCTGAACGACCTCCTTGCGCACATGCGTGCCGGGCTGGAAGCCGCCCTGGCCAACCGGAAGGCCGAACGATGACCGCAACCACCCCAGCCCGCTACGTCCCGCTCGAGACCGCGGGGATCGTCGAGGCGATGCTGGTCACCGCCGACAATCACAGCGATGTCGCCGCCTGGGTGCGGTCGAAGGGCGGAGGCTGGCACACCCACGGCAAGAGCTGGGGCAATCCTGGCCTCGGTATCTCACCAGACGGGTCAGGGGATCGGACGAGGTCGGTCGACGACGGCGAGGTCCTGGTGTGGGGCGACGGCCACTTCTTCCGCTACCAAGCCGACCTGTTCGACCAGCGGTACGTCCCGGAGAGCAGCCTGCTGCCAGACGTGACCGACGACACGCAACTGCGGGCGTGGCTGCTGCGGCTGCGCGCCGACCGTTCCGCGACCGAGGCGCTCGCCACGATCACCGAGCAGATTCAGAACCTCATCCGGCTGCGCTACCTGGCGTGCTGGGCGGCGCTGGCCAACCAGGAGCCGGACGAGCGGATCGAGGCGGCTGGCTCGACGGTCGAGCTGCTCGATGCCCGCGCGCTAGGGGACTGGAGGACCCGGCAGCTGCTGGCGCGGCTCGGTGTCGATGACGAGAACGCGTCGGCCGACTGCCGGCCTCGCTGGAACCCGGCCCTCGACCAGCCCGACGCCTGACCCGGCGCGACCGGCTGCCGCCAACGATCCGGGCAGACGACGAGAAGGAGCCTCCGATGGCCGATGTGCTGAGCCGTGACGAGCGGGAGCCGAAGCTTCCCGGCTGGGTCCGCACCACCCTGCGTGCCTTGCGTGAGGAAGTGGTCCGGCTGCGGAGGAGGGTCGGCGAGGTGCCGATCGCATCCCCGTGGCTGTGGACGATGGAGACCTCGGATGCCCGGTTCGTGCCGCTCGCCGGGGACGACGACTTCCTCGTCCACTACGGCGAGGATCCCGCAGGTGCGGATGCGCCTGGGCTGCGGATCGTGCCGCCCAACCGCCGCCAGGGCGATGTGCGGTGGCTGGACGTGTCCGCGGTGAACGGCTCGATCCTGGTGCAGCCGGTCGCCGGCAACCATGTCCGGATCGTTGTCGTGCCGGACAGCCCGGCGCACGAGACGCGGCTGCCGTGACCGGCGATGACCGCCAGTCCTGGCAGACCTACCAGGCCCCCGCCGCGCTGGCGACCATGCCGCGACGTCTCCGCCGGATGCGGCCCGGTGCGGTGTACGTCGGGCGGGGCAGCCCGTGGGCGACCCCGTTCCGTGCCGGGCGTCGCGTCACGCTGACAGCCAGGGACGGGTTCACCACCGTCCACATGCAGGTGCGTCCCGCTCACGCCGTCGACGCGCTCGGCCTGTACTC
>JAEZHW010000082.1 GCA_023436775.1 Actinomycetes bacterium | reverse complement strand
TTTTCCAAACGGCCTAAGGGGCGGGCCCCCAACAACCCGCCCTTTCGCCGTTGCGGAAGCTTACTTGCTGCCGCCGAAGCCCTTGAAGCGCTGGTTGAACTTCTCGACGCGACCGGCCGAGTCCATGATGCGCTGCTTACCGGTGTAGAACGGGTGCGAAGCGGCGCTGATTTCGACGTCGACCAGCGGGTAGGTGTTGCCGTCTTCCCACTCAATGGTCTTGCCACTGGTGATGGTCGAACGGGTCAGGAACGCCTCGCCCGAAGCCAGGTCACGGAAGACCACCGGAGCGTAGTTGGGGTGAATGTCGGTCTGCATTGGAAATCCTTGTGATTGCACGGAAGCATCTCGTGCCGATCATAGTGATAAGCACCAAGGGACTACTCTACCAGATTCAGTCCCAGAGCATGCGGAGCTGGGCTCAGCGTGGCGCCCAGGCCACGTAGCGGCCCTCGTTCACCGCGAGCTGCAGCTGGATGCCGAAGGTCTCGGTGAGTGCGCTGCTGGTGAGCGTCTCCGCGATGGGGCCGGCAGACACGACTTGTCCGCCGCGCAGCAGCATGGCGTGGGTGAATCCCGGTGGGATCTCCTCGAGGTGGTGCGTCACCATCACCATCGCCGGCGAGGTCGGCTGTGCCGCGAAGGTGGACAGCAGCTTGATGAACTCCTCACGGGCGCCGACGTCGAGGCTCGCCACCGGTTCGTCCAGCAGCAACAGTTCCGGATCCGCCATCATCGCCCGCGCCAACTGCACCCGCTTGCGCTCACCGTCGCTGAGGTCACGGATGATGCGCATGGCTTTGTCGGCCAGATTCCAGGTGGCCAGCACGCTGGCAGCGCGCTCCAGGTCGACCTGCTCGTAGCGCTCGTTCCAGCGGCCAGAGACGCCATATGCGGCAGTCAGGACTGCATCGCCGACGCGCTCGTTCAGCGGCAGGCGTGCCTGCTGCGTGTTCGCAGCGAAACCAATGCGCGGACGCAATTCGAACAGGTCGGTACGACCAATCTGCTCACCCAGGACCGAGGCCGTGCCTGCGGTCGGGTGCATCTGGCCAGCCAGGATGCTCAGCAGCGTAGTCTTCCCCGCGCCGTTCGGGCCGAGAATCACCCAGCGCTGACCCGACTGGACGTTCCAGTCGATCGGACCAAGAATAGTCCGGCCTTCGCGGACGACGGTGACAGCGGCTAGGCGGGCGACCTCGGACATAGCCTCCAGCCTACCCGACTGCACCAGCCAGAACTGCGCGGTAGAGCTCGGCCGTCCGAGTCGCAATACTGTCCCAACTAAACGACGCTTGGGCCCGCTGCCGCCCGGCCTCCCCCATGCGACGTGCGAGGCCTGGGTCGGCAATCATGCGATTGAGGGCCGAGGCCAGATCGCCGATGAAGGTCTCGGGATGCAGGGGCGTGCCGGTGCCATCCTGGATCTGGTCAATCGGGACGAGGAGCCCCGTCACACCGTCGTCGACCACTTCCGGGATGCCGCCGGTTGCGGTGCCCACCACTGCGGCACCACAGGCCATGGCTTCCAGGTTCACGATGCCGAGCGGCTCGTACACGGAGGGACAGACAAAGACGGTGGCCTGCGTGAGGATGGCGCAGAGCTCGTGCCGCGGCAACATGCGATCGATCCAGACCACGCCGGTGCGTTCCTGTTGCAACACGCGGACTGCTTCCTCAACCTCGGCAGCCAGTTCTGGGGTGTCCGGGGCGCCAGCGCAGAGGATGAGTTGCGCCTCGGGGTCGAGCTGCCGTGCGGCAGCGAGCAGGTACGGCAGTCCCTTCTGGCGGGTGATGCGACCGACGAAGACGACGCTGGGGCGGCTGAGGTCAATGCCGTTTGCCTGCAGCACCGCCTCGTCATGCACGGGCGTCCACTGATCGGTGTCGATGCCGTTGTGAATCACTACCACCTTGGCGGGGTCCAGGTCCGGATAGGAGCGCAGGATGTCGTTGCGCATGCCTGCCGACACTGCGATGATGGCGTCTGCCGAGGAGAACGCTGTCTGTTCGATCCAACTCGACAACCGGTAACCACCGCCGAGCTGTTCGGCCTTCCACGGTCGCAGCGGCTCCAGACTGTGCGCCGTCGCAATGTGCGGCACGCCGTGAAGGAGTTTGGCGAGGTGTCCGGCGGCATTCGCATACCAAGTGTGCGAATGCACCAGATCAGCCCCGGCTGTCGACTCCGCGATGAGCAAATCAACCCCGAGGGTGCGCAGCGCGGTGTTGGCACCGGCGAGTTCCGGGAGGTCCTGGTAGCTGGCGGTACCCGCCTCGTCGCGGGCCTTCCCGAAGGCGTGGACCTGCACGTCGATGCGAGACCGCAACGCCCGGACGAGCTCCGCAACGTGGACGCCGGCACCGCCGTAGATCTCCGGTGGATATTCCTTGGTGAGCATGTCCACCCGCATGAGGCCGCCTTTCCGAAACACTGTGACACCACGCTATAGCAGAGCGAGACTCACCCGTATTGTTGGAACATGTCAGCGAAACCAAAGGTCTTTGGAATTGTCCTTGCCGGCGGCGAGGGGAAGCGGCTGATGCCGCTGACCGAGGACCGGGCCAAGCCTGCGGTGCCCTTCGGTGGTGGCTACCGCCTCATCGACTTCGCGCTCTCCAACCTCATCAACGCTGGCATGCGACAGATCGTGGTACTGACCCAGTACAAGTCGCACAGTCTGGACCGGCACGTCTCGCAGACCTGGCGACTCTCGGGCCTACTCAACGCCTATGTCGCGTCGGTCCCGGCACAGCAGCGCCTCGGGCCGCGCTGGTTCAGCGGCTCAGCAGATGCCATCCTGCAGTCGCTCAACCTGCTCCGTGACGAGCGCCCTGACATCGTCGTGGTCGTCGGTGCCGACCACGTCTACCGGATGGATTTCGCCCAAATGATCGAGGCGCATATTGCTTCGGGCAAGGGGGTCACGGTCGCCGGAATACGCCAACCGATCTCGCTGGCAAACCAGTTCGGCGTGATCGATGTGGCCGAGGACGGCGTCACGATCGATCGCTTCCTTGAGAAGCCTGACCATGTTGATGGCTTGCCCGACGACCCCACCTCGATCCTTGCCTCGATGGGCAACTACGTCTTCAACGCCAAGGAACTGATGGAAGCGGTCACCCGCGACGCTGACGTCGCCGGCTCACGGCACGACATGGGTGGCGACATCATTCCGGCTTTCGTGGCCGAGCGCAACGCAGGCGTCTATGACATGCAGCGGAACGTGGTGCCGGGCACCAACGAGCGCGACCGGTTCTACTGGCGCGATGTCGGTACCATCGACTCGTTCTTCGAGGCACACCAGGATCTGCTGGCGGGTGAGCCGACCTTCAACCTGTACAACCGGGACTGGCAGATCTACAGCCAGCAGTTGAACTCTCCCCCGGCCAAGTTCATCATCGGTGACGCGGGCCAGGAACCAGTGGTCGTGGACTCGATGGTCTCGCTCGGCACCGTGATTGCCGGTGCCCGAGTCGAGCGCAGCGTACTCGGCACTTGGTGTCGCGTCGGGAGCGGCGCGACGGTGGCTGATGCGGTGTTCTTCGACCAGGTTAAGATTGGAGCCGGAGCCACGGTACGCCGCGCCATTCTGGACAAGTTCGTCGAACTCGAACCTGGAGCGAGCGTTGGCGTGGATCCAGAACTGGATCGGGCGCGCGGATACACCGTGACTGACTCCGGCATCACTGTTGTCGCGAAGGGAATACGGGTACCTGCATGAGCGCCACCGCGCCACACGTTGCTGAAACTTCTGGCGCCACGCAGGTTTCGCGATCGACCTCCAACCACCGCATCCTGGTGGTCCTTGACGTGGACTCGACCCTGATCGAGCAGGAAGTGATTGAACTGCTGGCAGCCGAGGCTGGTTGTGAGCAGCAGGTTGCCGACATTACGTACCGCGCGATGGCTGGCGAACTCGACTTCGCTGCCTCGCTGACGGAACGCGTCGCGTTGCTCAAGGGCCTCCCCAGTGCTGCGTTGGAGCACGCTCGCGAGCAGGTGCAGCTCACCGCGGGTGCCCGCGAGATGATCGAGGCGCTGCATGCGGCCGGCGACCTGGTCGCGGTCGTGTCCGGTGGCTTCCACGAAGTTCTCGACCCGATTGCCGAGGAAGTCGGCCTGGACCACTGGCGGGCAAACCGCCTGGAGATCGTTGACGGCGTGCTCACCGGTCGCGTCAATGGCCCAATTATTGATGCGGCCGCCAAGGCGGCGGCGCTCACCGAGTGGGCCGAAACCGCTGGCATCCCGCTGGATCAAACCATTGCTGTCGGCGACGGCGCCAACGACCTGCGCATGATGGAGGTCGCTGGCCTCAGTGTCGCCTTCGATGCCAAGGCACCGGTGCGCGAGGCAGCGGACATTGCCCTGGATGTGCGTGACCTGCGCCAGATTCTGCCACTGGTGGGACTCGAGGCATAGCGACGGACTGACACACGGAGCGGGGGGGGGGGGGGGGGGGGGGGGGGGGGGGCGGGGGGGGGGGGGGGGGGGGGGGGGGGGG
>JAEZHW010000034.1 GCA_023436775.1 Actinomycetes bacterium | reverse complement strand
CCCCCCCCCCCGCGGGGGGGGCCCCCCCCCCGGCGGCCCCCCCCCACTGCGCGTACCGCGTGGATTAGTACTGATTCGCGACGAAGAGTTCCTTGGCTGGGAACTTGGTCAGGATCTCGGTACCGGTCTCGGTGATCACGACCTCTTCCTCGATGCGCGCCGCCGAGATACCGTCCGAAGCCGGGCAGTAGGTCTCCATCGCGAAGACCATGCCGGGCTTGAGTTCGATCGGGTTCTCGAGCGAGTTCAGGCGCGAGATGATCGGGCGCTCGTGCAGACCCAGACCGAGGCCGTGTGCGAACTGCAGACCGAAGGCAGCCAGTTCATTGTCAAAGCCGAAGTCCTGGGCCTTCGGCAGGACGCGTGCGACATCGTCGGTACCGACGCCTGCCTTGATTGCATCGAGGGCGGCGTCCATCCATTCGCGGGCCTGCTTGTAGGCGTCCTTCTGCGCTTCCGTCGCCCAGCCGACACCGAAGGTGCGGTAGTAGCAGGTGCGGTAGCCCTGGTACGAGTGGATGATGTCGAAGAAGGCCTGGTCACCGGGGCGGATGATGCGGTCGGTGAAGTTGTGCGGGTGCGGGTTGCAGCGCTCCCCCGAGATCGAGTTGACCGCTTCGACCTGGTCCGAGCCCATCTCGTAGAGGCGCTTGTTGGCCAGGGCCACGATCTCGTTCTCACGGATGCCCGGCTTCAGCACATCCACGATGTCCTGGTAGACGCCGTCCACCATTGCCGCGGCCTGGTTCAGCAGCATGATCTCGTCCTGGTTCTTGATCACGCGCGCGTCCAACATGTGCTGCTGGGCGTCGGCAATGCGCAGGCCCTGACGCTCCATCTCGAACAGGAAGGGCGGTTCGACGATGTCGATGCCGACCGGCGCGTCGGCCACGCCCGCCTCGGTGAGGATGGCCTTGATCTCGGTCACGGCGTCCCGCATCAGGCCGGCATCCGGTGCGACGGCGCCGCGGAAGCCGAGGAAGCCCGGACGGTAGTTCTCCTCCGGGATCCAGGTCGAGTAGAGCTTGTGGTGACGCACGGCCGAACCGAAGTCCCACAGCATGGGCTCGCGGTCACGGGTGATGAGCGCGTACCGGATCATCTTGTCGCCGAGGGCACCACCGATCCACGTCGACGTGGTGTAGCGAATGTTGTAGAAGTCGAAGAGCAGGAAGGCCCCGCATTCGCTCGCCTCAAGGGCTGCCTTGGCACGAGAGATGCGATACTCGCGGAGCCGGTCAAAGTCGACTCGGTGCTCGTAGTCGACCGACATGTGACCGGGCGCGCCGATGGGCCTGGGGTTGCTCACTGTGTACTCCTTATGCAGGTGAGGGATTCGACGGCCCCGATGCCGTCGACGGGGATGCGGGCGGGATCATCGTCCCCGCCGCGCCAGCCGGGATGCGGCTCAGTGCACCGAGCACATCCACGGCCGAGTTCATGGCGTAGCCACCGGCCGGGGCAGGACCGTTCGCGTTCTCGGCAGCGTGGCCAAGCACGAACCAAAGACCGCGCACGGTCTGATCCGTGTTGTTCTGGTACAGGTGCGGCCGCAGCGAGTCGAAGCAGACTGAGTCGCCGGCCTTCAGCACGTAGGTATCGAAGTCGAGCTGCAGGGTGAGTTCACCCTCGATGATGTAGCCGTACTCAATGCCGGAGTGGCGCATCATCTTGCCCTCAACCGAGGAGCCGCCACCCGGCTCATAGGTGGTCAACAGCGCGTCCACGGCACCGTGGCCATCGATGGCGAGGCGCTCCCACGTGACGCCGTTTTCCATCACGATCGTCGGGTTGTCCTCGCGTCGTTGCACCGGGGCGACGGTCAGCGGACCAAAGGTGCCACCGGGGGCCGCCTGCGGAGCGTGCTCAATGCCGAGCAGATCATCCAGGGAAACGCCCAGGACGTTCACCAGCGTGTACAGGGTGCCCACCGATGGCTGCGTCTTGCCGGTTTCCACCTGCGACAGCAGGCTCGGCGAGATGTCTGCCTCGGCGGCAACCGCTCGCAGGCTCAGCCCCTTCGCCACCCGCGCTGCGCGGATCGCGTTTCCCAGATCTTCCATGCTCTTGATTCCTTCCCCCGAATGTCGAGTTCGCAAGAACCATTCAACCGTGAGTTGGGGTCGAAACCCATGGTGAGTTCACTGTACAGCAGTGTACAGTAGAAGTGAACATGCAACGAGGCATGGCGTCATTCTGTAAGGAGTACGAGGAGATGGCACTCAGCACCGGAACCGTCGGCACCATGTCGGTCGACTGGGAAGCTCGAGTCGATTTTGACCGCCTGCGTTCGGAGCGACTTGCCCGTCTGCGCGCGGAGCTGGAGAAGTCGGATCTGGGCGCCCTGTTGGCGTTCGACTTCGGCAACATCCGCTACATGACCTCGACCCACATTGGAACGTGGGCGATGGACAAGTTCATCCGCTTCGCGCTCATTACGCGCAACTCTGACCCCATTTCCTGGGACTTTGGCTCCGCGGCGCGCCACCACGACCTCAGCAACCCGTGGCTGCACCAGACCACCATGGAGATGGATGCAGACCCCCACCAGCCACACCACGGTGCCACCCGCCCGCGTGCCGAATCCGGCGCTCGTCCGGGCCTGTCGATCCTGCGTGGCGCCTTCCACCCGGACGCCGGCCTGGCCGAATCGCTGGCCGCCAAGGTGAAGCGCGAACTCGAGAAGTTCGGCGTCGCCAACGAGCCGCTCGGCGTCGACATCATCGAAATGCCAGTTTTGGCAGCACTGAACAAGGCGGGCATCTCGGTCGTCGACGGCCAGCAGGTGTTCATGGAGGCTCGACGCATCAAGACTCAGGACGAGATCTCGCTGCTGAGCTCGGCCGCGAGCATGGTCGACGCCGCCTACGAGGAGCTGTACCGCTTCCTGCGTCCGGGCGTGCGCGAGAACGAAGCCGTCGGCCTGGTGTCCAAGACCCTGTACGACCTCGGCTCGGAGTACGTCGAGGGTGTGAACGCGATCTCTGGTGAGCGCTGCTCGCCGCACCCGCACGTGTACTCGGACCGCCTCATCCGTCCGGGTGACCCGGCGTTCTTCGACATCCTGCACTCCTTCAACGGCTACCGCACCTGCTACTACCGCACCTTCGCGGTCGGTTCGGCAACCCGCCACCAGCGCGACGCGTACACCCGCGCCCGCGAGTACATGGACAACGCCATCGCCCTGGTCCGCCCGGGCGCCACCACCGCGGACATCGTGTCGGTGTGGCCCAAGGCCCAGGAATTCGGCTTCCCGGACGAAGAGGCCGCCTTCGCTCTGCAGTACGGCCACGGCGTGGGTCTGTCTATCTGGGAGAAGCCGATCTTCTCACGCCTGGTCTCCTTCGACCACCCGGAGGTCCTGCAGGAGGGCATGGTCTTCGCCCTCGAGACCTACTGGCCGTCGGCCGACGGTATGGGTGCTGCCCGCATCGAGGAAGAGGTCGTCGTGACGGCCACCGGCTGCGAGGTCATCACCAAGTTCCCGGCTCAGGAGCTCATGGTCGCTGGCGGCCACCGCTACTTCACCGTGGACGGCCCGATGAACCTGATCCGTGAGCCCCTGCGCCACGTGCACGACGACCTGGCGGACGCGGAATCCAACTTCCCAGCCCCGGTGCGTACCCCGCAGCCGCCGGCCATCGGCCCGGTCGCACAGAACACGGCAGCCGCAGAATGAGCCAGCCCACGATGCGGGCGGCCCGCTACTACGGCTCCCGAGACATCCGCATCGAGGACATCCCAGTTCCGCAGCCGGCCGCGGACGAAGCACTGGTCAAGGTGCTTCGTTCCGGCCTCTGCGGCACGGATGTAACCGAGTGGACCAGCGGCCCGATCATGATCCCGCTGCACAAGCAGCACCCTCACTCGGGGCATGTGGGCCCGATGACGCCGGGCCACGAGATCTTCGGCGAAGTGGTCACCGCACCGGAGGGCAGTGGCCTCAAGCCGGGTGATCTGGTTGCCAGCGGTGCCCAAATCGCCTGCGGCGAGTGCAAGACCTGCAGGGCTGGCCGTCCAAATGTCTGCGCCAAGCTGCACACCCTCGGCCTGCAGCGCGACGGTGGCCACGCCGAATTCGTGGCCGCACCGGTCAAGTTCCTGGTGAAGGCACCGGAGGGGATCGACATCGATGCCGCGGGCCTGACCCAGCCGCTGGCTGTTGGCCTGCATGCGGTGCGCCGCGCCGGCGTCGTCCCGGGCGACCACGTGCTCGTCACCGGCGCCGGCGCCATCGGCACCTTCGTGCTGGCAGCGCTGCGCCATCTGGTGCCAGACACGCACATCGTGGTCGCCGATGTCGACCCGGTGAAACTCGAACGCGCCCTGCGCCTCGGTGCGAACGAGACGGTGAACTTTGCTGCCGGCGAGGAGCCGACTGCCGTCGCCGCCGACGTCGTCATCGAATGCGCCGGTGCCCCGGGTCTGCTGGCCAAGACCTTCGGCTGGACCCGCACCGGCGGCCGCGTGCTCGCGGTTGGCATGAGTGCCAAGCCGCAAGAGATCGACCCGCACGACTTCGTCCTGCGCGAGATCACCATTGAGGCAACCAACGCGCTCATCACGCACGAGGACATTCCGGTGGCCCTCGAGATCCTGGCAACCACGAACCTCGCCGAGGAGATGCTTGACTCCGTGCGGAGCCTCAGCGAGCTGACCGAGGCACTCGACGCCATGGCCGCAGGTCAGGTCCAGGGCAAGATCCTGATCGACCCCAGCCGCTAACGCGGCAGCACTCTCGGCGCCCGCGTCGATGCTCGAGGAATCAGCATCGGCGCGGGCGGTGTCATGTCGACCGCCTCGTCCGTGACCCCCATCAGGCTGGCGAGTGCTCGGACGGCCAACGCCCCCTCCTCCGCCACCGGCGCGCGCAGGGTCGTCAGCGCGGGCGACAGCCGGTCAGAGAGCATCGAGTCGTTGAAGCCAACCACCGAGACGTCGGTCGGGCACACCCGGCCAGACTCGCTCAGCGCCTCGATCGCCCCCATCGCGATGAGGTCGTTCGGCGCAAAGACGCCGGTCACGCCCTCGAACAGGCCGCGCGCCAGCAGGGCCCGCGTCGTGTCATAGCCGGACTCCACGGTCGGAGCGGCGCCGGAGAGGTCATGCATCACCTGCTCCACCCCATTCACGGCGGCGGCGCGCTCAGCGAAACCAGCGGAACGCGCCGGGAAGTTCATGATCTGGGTCGGCCCTGGTACCTCGATGAGGCGTCGGTGGCCAAGATCAATCAGGTGCTGGGCGGCCATAGCCCCGCCGAGATGGTCATCGGTCCGCGCCACGGGTATCTGGGGCAGCCCCTCCAACCATCGCATTGCCATCACCACGGGAGTGCCAGTGGCAACTACTCGTTCGAGCAGCGCCTGGTCACCCTCCCGCGCCGAGGTGCAAATGATGCCGTCAACGCGGCGGTCCAGCAGCGTATTGAAGGTTGCCTCGGTCTGATCCGACCCGTCCGGGTCGGCCAGGAAGAGTGCGGAGTACCCCAGTGCCTGCAGATCCTCCCCGATGGACTGAATCAGGGCCCCGTACACCGGGTTCCGAAAGCTCGGCACCGTGACGCCCACGGTCATGGTGCGCTGACGACGAAGGCTACTGGCCGTGAAGTGCGGCCGGTAGCCAAGGCGTCGCGCCACCTCGATGACCCGTGCCCGCGTCTCGGGGCTGATCCTCGACTGCTGCAGCGGGTCCAGGCTACGGCTCACGGTTGAGGTGTGCACGCCCGCCTCGCGAGCCACGTCCTTCGCCGTCACGGGAGGGAGCACGAGGCCCCGACCGGCAGCACCGGCCGGGGCCTCCATGTTGTGGGGCATCGGAGCCTCGCTAGACGCTCACCTTGCGGCCACGCTGCTTCTGGAACAGGCCCACGATGCCGCGACGCATGAACATCGCGAACACCAGCAGCAGTGCGCCGAGCACAAGACGGTTGGTTTCGGCCGGCAGCGACATTCCGAAGATGTCGATGGACGGCACCACCACGCGCAGGAACTGCTCGAGCGAGACCACAATGATGGCTCCGATGATCGGGCCGAGCCACGAGTTCAGACCACCGATGACGCAGACGAGGACGATGTCCAGCGCGACGTCGAGACTGAAGGTTCCACCCGGCTCGATGTAGCCAGTGAAGAAGGCGTACACGCTTCCGGCGATACCGCCGAACCCAGCACCGATGATCAGTGCACGCAGCTTCACCGAGGTCGTCTTGACACCCAGCACCTGTGCCGCAGGCTCATCTTCACTAATGGCGCGCAGGGCGTATCCGAAGTTCGTGTTCTCGACCGTGAAGGCGACGATGCTGGCCACCACGGCGAGAGCGAACAGGATGAAGTAGAAGAACTGCGCCATCGATCGCGGCGTAAAGTCGCCCTCAATGTCGATGAAGATACCGTGACCGCCACCGAGGTCCGGCCAGTTCTTCACGATCACCATGGCGAGGAAGGTCAGTGCCAGGGTGAAGATCGCGAAGTAGTGGCTGCGCAGACGCAGCGTCGCATAGCCGACGATCAGCGAGATCAAGCAGGCGACTGCCACTGCCGGGATCATGGTGGCGAAGATGCCCCAACCGAAGGTCTGGTTCAGCCACGCCGCCGTGTAGGCGCCGGCGCCGGCGAACACTGCGGCACCGAAGTTCACGTAGCCGCCATAGCCGCCGAGCAGGTTCCAGCCCTGGGCGATGATCGTGTAGTACAGCACGGTGGTCAACGTGGTGACCATACCGAGGTTCATGGTCAATCCCAGGACCGCGAAGGCCACGAAGATTGCCGTGCCGATGGCCGGAGTCAGCCACCACGGGGCCTTTTTCACGCCCTCGCTCGCGGCCTTGGCGCTCTTCAGCGCGATGTCTTCAACCGGAGCGGCTGCGCCGCCGTTTGCCTTGTCAGTCATCAGATCGTCCTTTGCTTGACGCTACCGAGGCCCTCGTTCCGGACCAGGAGCATGACAGCGAGCAGCGCGTAGAGCACCATGTACGTGTATGCGAAGGGCAGGAGGAGACCAGCGAACGTCTCGATCACACCCACCACCAGACCTGCGATCAGGGTGCGCATCGAGGATCCGAGGCCACCGAGAATCACGATCAGGAAGGCCCAGGCCAACCAGCGGGCGTGCTCCTGCGGGTTGAACGACTGCGTCATCGCCAGGATCGTGCCACCGAAAGCGGCGAAGGCGACACCGGCAGCGAAGACGTAGCGGCTCAGGCGAGTCACATCGATGCCCACCATGGTGGCGACGTCCTGGTTCTGCGCCATACCCCGGATCGCAGAGCCCGTAAGGGTGCGAGTGAGGAAGAAGTGCAGGGCCACCAGCACGATGACACCGAGCAGGGCCGCAACCAGCTTGGCGACCGAGATGTTCAGTTCACCGATGCGAATCACGTCACCCAGGTAGCCGAGCGGCAGGGTCCGGGTGTCCGTGGTCCAGATCATGATGGCAATCGATTCCAGGATGACCATCAGACCGAAGAAGGCCAGGATCATCGTGGTGTCGCTTGCGCGGGTCAGGTGCTGCACCATGACGCGGTGCGTGCCGAGGCCGAACAGGAAGGCGAGGGCGACCACCGGCAGGATCATCAGCAACGGGTCAAGACCCACCACCGACACCATCTGCCAGTACAGCAGCGCCGCACAGATCAGGATCGAGGTGTGCGCCAGGTTCACGATCTTCAGCACACCGAGGATCAGGCTGAGGCCGATCGCGATGCCGCCGTAGACGCCACCGAGCAGCAGACCGTTCAGCAGTGGCTGAACGAGGTCAGTTACGAGGTTCATCAGTTTCTCCGAATTCCGGTCACAGACTCAGCCACTGCTTGATCAGCCCATCGAGCTGACCTTCGAAGCCGTCTCGCGAGCCGTCCAAGTGGTTCTTGCCGTAGGCGAGGGTGTAGACGTGGTCGGCGAGACCGACCGCTGCCTGCACGTTCTGGTCGACCAACAGAATGGTGCGACCTTCTTCCTTCAGGCGATCCAGCTCGTCGTAGACCTCGTCGACCAGGACCGGGGCGAGACCCACCGAGGGCTCATCGATCAGCAGCACCGAGGGCGAGAGGATCAGGGTCCGAGCGAACTCGAGGATGCGGGCCTGGCCGCCGGAGAGGCTGCCGGCGGCACGCGTCATGAACTTTGTCAGGATCGGGTAGCGCTCGACCATGCGGTCAATGGCTTCCTGCATGGCCTGCTTGTCCTTGCGGAGATGCCAGGCGCCGAGGCGCAGGTTGTCCTCGACCGAGAGTTCTGGGAAGATCGAGCGGCCCTGCGGCAGCATGGCGACGCCCTTGGCGAGGCGCTGCGCCGGGTCGAGGCTCGAGATGTCCTCGTCGCCGAGCATGACGCGGCCGGTCCGCGGCTTCAGGAAGCCAGCCATGACGCGCAGCGAGGTGGACTTGCCGGAGCCGTTCGGGCCCAGCACGCTGGTGACCTTGCCGGGCTCGACGGTGATACTGACGTCTTCGAGGACGATGTCGTTGGCGAAGTAGCCAGCGGTCACGTTCTCCAGCCGCAGCACTGGCGCGGTGGTGTTGGTCGCGGCGCTCATCCGCGCTCTCCCTTCGATGCGGGTCCGTGGCCGAGGTAGGCCTCGATCACCTGCGGGTTGCTGGTGACCTCGTTCGGCTCGCCGTCAGCGATGATGCCGCCGTCCGACATGCAGATGATCCGCGGGCAGAGCCGGGTCAGGTCAGGAATCTCGTGACTCACGATGATGAAGGCGGTGCCCTGGGCGTTGCGCTCCTGGATGCGGGCACGCATGACTTCCTTCACGCTGGGGTGGATACCAGCGAAGGGCTCATCCATCAGGACGACGTGGGGGTCGGTCATCAGCGCGCGGACGAACTCCAACAGCTTCTGCTGACCACCCGACAACTCACTCGCCGGGGTGTCGCGGTGTCCGAGCAGACCGACGAAGTCGAGCAGGCCTTCCGCCTTCTCGATCCAGGCGGACCGCTTGGAGCCGGAGTGCAGCACCGGGATGAGCAAGTTCTCCATGGCCGTGATCGTGCTGAACACGCGCGGATTCTGGAAGGTGCGGGTGATCCCTGCCTTCACGAACGCGGTGCTCGACTTTCCGGCCAGCGACTGCCCGGCCACGGTGATACCACCGTGGTCCGGGGCAATCGCGCCGTTGAGGAGGTTGAGCGTTGTCGTCTTGCCGGAGCCATTTGGTCCGATCACGCCGACCAGCGCCCCTGCTTCTACTTCGAATGACACGCCGTTGACTGCGGTCATTCCGCCGAAACTCTTTTTCAGACTTTCGGCACTGACAATGACTGACATACGCTCAACCTCCTCGTTGTGCTATCGCTTGACTACTTCAGCGGGCGAACTGCGGTGCCGGTCGCAACCTCAGTCGGCCAGAGGGCGACGTTGCCGTCCTTCTGGTACTGCAGCAGGCGGGCGCCGAACTCCATGGTGCCGTCGCTGTTGAAGCCGACGTTGCCCGACAGGGTGTCGAAGCGGTTGCTCACGATGTAGTCGCGCAGGGTCTTGGCGTCGAGGCTCTTGGTGGCTTCGACTGCCTGCTCGATGATCTGACCAGCGGTGTAGGCCGACGGTGCGTAGGCCGGGAGGATCGGCACGCCGACCTGCTCGAAGATGTAGTCGCGGAACTCAGCGAGGCCCTCGATCTTCTCTTCCTGCCAGATGGTGGTGGTCGCGAACACGTTCACGCCAGCGTCACCGAGGTCCGGCCAGTTCGGCAGCGAGGTGACCTGCGAACCGCACTGGCAGTAGATCGACGGGTTGTAGCCGACTTCCTGGACGGTACGGGCGATCAGCGCAGCGTCGTTCGGCAGGCTGAGGGCGATCAGCATGTCGGCGTTGGCGCTCTTGACTCGCTGCAGCAGCGAGGTCAAGTCGGTGGCTGCCTGGTCGTACTCTTCGTCAACCAGGATTTCGATGCCGGCTTCCTTGGCCAGGTTGATCACGCCGCCGTCAGTGCCAACACCCGAGCGTGCAACCAGGGTGAAGGGGTTCTGTGCGGTCAGGATCGACATGGTCTTCGGACGCTCGTTCTCCGGGAGGGTCTTGATCCACTCGAAGATCGGCTTGGCGTACTCGTTGTCCTGGTAGTTGTAGGTGTTGACCATGTACTTGGACTTCATGTGCAGTTCCTTGCCCACGAAGCCAGCGTTCACGACCAGCTTGCCGGCGCGCTCGGTGATCGGGATCACAGCGCCACCCACGGCGGTGGTGTACGGGGCGAGCATGATGTCTGCCTCGTCCTCGTTGATCAGCTGCTGGTAGAGCTGCTGCGCGACGGTCGGGTTGGACTCGTCGTCGTAGATCTTCAGCTCGACCTGGCGGCCGAGGAGGCCACCGTCAGCGTTGACGTCTGCGGCCCACTTCTCATACGCGATCTTGTACGCAGCCGACGGGCCCGAGTAGATACCCGTGAGGCCGAGGGTGCCACCGATGACGATGGGGGTGGTGTCGGTTTCTTCCGGCGAGGTCTCGTCGGCTGCACAGCCGACCAGGCCGATGGCCAGAGCGGCCGTAGCAGCGATCGGCGCGAGCACGCGCCGGCGCCACGCGCCCGACTTGGAGGTGATTGCCATGTGCTGAACTCCTTCGTTCATTGAACTGCGCAGGTGCGCATTCCGCGGGATAGCGCCGCCACTCCTTCGGGTCCACCTGGTGTCGGATCCAACCGAAATGGCGTTCTGCGCCCGCTGGGCGATCGCGGGGGTAGTCGATCGTTCGGGCGGGTGCACGGGCAGCGAACGCGTCAATGCATTCGATTTCCGTGTAGTGATGCTGACAGGCAAAGTGCCTCGTGTCAAGTCTGACTGAACAGATGTGGCCGAACTGTTCAGTCTGGTTTGCGGAGCGTTCCTCGCCTTTGATTCCTGCTCAAATTCTGACGCACAGAGTCGATAGTCCCAAGTCCTGGGACGCTCCCCCGCGATTGCAGGCCAAACGGAACACGCGGTGGTGCTGTCGACGATTCGACAACACCACCGCGTGGTGATGAGGGGACGCCACACCGTCCCCCGAGCCGGCGTGCGCCGCTGAACGGACGCGCACGCGGATAGGGATAACCCCTAGTCGAGCGGCGCGAGCAGGCGCTCCAGGTTGTGCATACCCGGGGTGTTGGTACCGTTCTCGATCTCCATGCCGATCTCGTAGGTGCGCTGGTTGGCAGGCACCGGCATGCCCACCGTGGCGGCAGCGCGCAAAATCGTGCCCTGAATCTGATCGGTTTCGGCCCGACGCCCCTTGCGCCAGTCCTGCAGCACCGTGGTCAGCGTGTCCGGCGCACTGAACTCGGACAGGATGATGTCAAAGAGTTGCTCGGCGTACGCCTCGGGGTCGTCCACGGCAGTGAGGCCGAACACGGGCAGAATCTTGTTGCCAATCGCCACGTTGGTGCGCAGCGCCTCGCGGCCGTTCTGATCCATGAAGTCACGCATGCCCGGCACCTGCACCGCCTCGGCGAGTGGCAAGTCAAGGATCGCAGACGGCACCAGTTCGGCCGCGTTCCCGACCAACTTCATCCACTTCGACGAGCGGATATCCTCCGAGATCTCTACCCGGCCCGCGTGACCGAGCACCTCGACGACCTCCGGCATGCGCTCCTGCACTTCGGGGATGAACCCGCCAACAGTGAACCAAGAGTTCTTCTGCAGGGTCTGCCGCACCGTAATGCCCGGGTTGAACATGTTCGACGCCATCTCAATGACCGCGCCCACTGTGTGCTTCGGACCCAGGACATCCAGCATGTCGTCAATGGTCATGCCATTCTGCAGACCAATCACTAGCGCGTCGTCGGCCAGCACCGGGCGGATCAGCTCACACGCCCAGCGGGTGTCATAGGCCTTGACCACCACGAAGACCATGTCGAACTTCTCGCGCACCTCAGCGACCTGGCAGAGGTGAATGGCCTTGACCGGGGTCAGGGTGGTGTGATCCGGCAAGCGAACCTCGATACCGCGCGCGCGAATCGCTTCCACGTTGGCGGGCCATTGATCGATGAAGGTGACGTCCAGGCCTGCCTGCGCCATGTCGGAGGCGATGCCCGCCCCCTGCGCGCCGGTGCCCAGCACTGCGATTCTCTTGCCAGTGGTGCTCATGATCCTCCTGCCGAGCGCAGTTCCGACTTCGATGTCGGAAGGCAACTACCACGCCCGTGTTCGCTATGACTATACGGATAGTGCTGGAAATCCGGCTGTGTGCCGGTTCTCCTGCCTCCAGTATGGGCTAGTGTTCATTGATAACGAACACCTCCCTGCAACGAAGTAGGAGTCGAAGTGGCACAACTCGCTTTCATCGGCGTCGGCGTCATGGGCGCTGGCATGGCTGGCAACCTGTTGAACGCAGGTCACGACTTGCTCATCTGGAACCGCTCGGACAGCGAGGCGGTGGCGGAGTTGGTCGCTCGAGGCGCCACCCGAGTGGCCACGATCGAGGAAGCGCTGCAGGCCGAGGTGGTCTGCTCGATGTTGGCGACTGACCAGGCAATGCTGGACCGCTTTTCCCCCGAAGTGATCGCAGCTGCCTCGCCGAGTACGGTGCATGTGTCGATGGCGACCCTCAGTCTCGAGGCGGTCGACGAGCTCGAGCGTCGTCACCAGGACGCCGGCATCCCATTCGTGTCCGCGCCGGTCTTTGGCCGTCCGAACGTCGCTGCCGCAGGCCAACTGAACATCGCCCTCGGCGGTGACCCTGCCGTGGTCGAGCGCGTCAGCCCGCTGCTGCAGCCGATGGCCAAGCAACTCTGGAACTTTGGCGATCGGCCCCGCAACGCGAACCTGGTCAAGATTGCGGTGAACTACAACCTGATCCACGCCATCCAGGCCCTGTCTGAGTCGATCGCGCTCGTGGAACGTGCAGGTATTGACGGCCAACAGCTCGTGGACCTGCTCACCTCTGCCGCCTTCACTGGTAGTGCCTACACCGGATACGGCAAGCTGATCGCATCGAAGGATTATGCACCGCTGTTCCCGATGCCGCTGGGCTTCAAGGACTTCCGTCTGGCTGAGTCGGCGGCTGCCGAGTATGACCTGGTGATGCCGAGCACCCCCGTGCTGCGCCAGCAGTTCGAGGCAGCACTGGCTGATGACGAGCTCAAGGATCTGGACTGGTCGGCCCTGGCGGAGTTGGTCCGTCGGAGCCACGCGAACTAGGTACTCCCTCCCCTGACCCGGGCGAACAGTGCGGTTCGCCCAGATTGGAACATCATGGCTCCCAAGATTGCAGTCCTCGGCACCGGCGCAAACGGTGCCTCGATCGGTGCCGACCTGACTCGGGCCGGCCACGACGTCACCTTCATCGAACAGTGGCCCGCGCACGTCGAGGCGATGCGCGAGCAGGGCATCACCGTTCGATTCCTGGAAGGCGAGACCACCAACACCAAGGTGAACGTCTACCACGTGTGCCAGGTCGCGGAATTGCGGGAACAGTTCGACATCGTCTATGTGGTGCTGAAGGCCTACGACACTCGCTGGGGCGTTGAATTGATCAAGCCGCTGGTGAAGGACGATGGTGTGGTCATCGGCCTGCAGAACGGTATGTCGATGCAGGACATCCTCGACATCATGGGCCCGAAACGCACCCTCGGCGGTGTGATCGAGCTGGGCTCGAACATGTTCACTCCGGGTGAGGTGGAGCGACACAATGGCTACCACAACTCCTGGTTCGCACTCGGAGCGTACAACGAGGTGGCACACGCCAAGGCGGAACAGGCAGCTGAGATTCTGCGCGCCTCCGGCACCGTCGAAGTCGTCGACGACATCAACTCCTCGAAGTGGATGAAGCTGGTCCTGAACGCTGCTGAGCTGGTGCCGTCGGCGATTCTGAACCTGTCGATCTTCGATGCTGCACACACCGAGGGCTTCTACGAGCTCATGGTCGCCGCCGGTGACGAGGCGGTGCAGGCTGGTATCCAGCGCGGCCACAAGATCGTGCCAATCTTTGGACTGACCGAGGTCAACCCGGACACCTTCGCCCGCGACATCCTCGACTTGCTCCTGAACGAGTTCTCGTTCCCATCCACGAAGGCGACCGTGCTGCAGGACTGGATGAAGGGTCGTCGCAGCGAGGTGCGCGAAATCAACGGCCTCGTCGTCGATGCCTTGGGTACTGAGCAAGCCCCGGTAAACGCCGCCTGTGTTCAGATGGCGCTCGAAATCGAGCGCGGCGAGCGCGAAGCAGGCCTGCACAATCTGGCGGAACTGCTGGAGCGCGCTGGCTTCGGCAAGTAAGCCCCCATGCGAAAGGCCCGCACCAATCCGGTGCGGGCCTTTCGGCAATCTGCGAGGAATTAGACCTCAAAGTCCACGCAGGCACGATCAGTGAGCCGGGTCTTGCCCCACTCAATGATCGGCACATGCAGTTCGTGCGCCTGGTACGCCTCGAGGGCCTCGACACTCTCGTGTTCGGTGATCACCGCGACGTCGTGATGCCAGTCGAGCTTGCCGATGTCTCGTCCAACCCGTGCCTGGATCAGGCCGGGAATCTTGCCGTTGAGGCTGGAGATCATCTCGGTGAACTCCGCCAATTGCTCCTCACGCTCGGCCGCATCCTGGCTTACCAGGTTGAACGCGATGGTGTGGACGATCATCGTTGACCTTCCTTTCTGCAGCCAGCGGCTGCGGCCGGACCATCCGGCCCATTGTTCATCCTAACTAAACAGTGTTTGATTAGACTGACCTTGTTGCAACGAGGCAACAGACTGAAGGAGACCCGCGTGAAAATTGCCGTGCTTGGTTCCGGTGCCAATGGTGCATCGATTGGTGCTGACCTGACTGAGGCTGGATACGACGTCACTCTGATTGAGCAGTGGCCAGCCCACGTCGAGGCGATGCGCGAGCGCGGTGCCGAAATTCGGATGCCGGAACGCACCCAGGTGCAGCCGGTGAACGTGATCCACTTCTGCCAGGTCGCTGAACTGAAGCACAAGTTCGATCTGGTGTTCATGCTGGTCAAGGCCTATGACGCCATCTGGGCCAGCCACTTGATCAAGCCCTACCTGGCTGAGGACGGCCTGCTCGTGGGCGTCCAGAACGGCATGGCTGCCGACGACATCGCCGAGGTGGTGGGCGCCAATCGCACCCTGGGCTGCGTGATCGAAATCTCCTCGATGATGTTTGAGCCGGGCATCGTGGAACGCCACTCCGGCCCGGCCCGATCCTGGTTCGCCCTGGGCTCACTCGACGAGAGCACCGAGCACCGGGTGACCGAGGTCGCTCAGATTCTGCGGCACGTCGGTGCAGTGGAGGAAGTCGAGGACATCCGATCGGCCAAGTGGATGAAGTTGGTGAGTAACTCCACCACCCTGGTCACCACGGCCATTTTGGGCCTGCCGATGCTCGAAGCGGTCGCGATCCCCGCGATGCGCCAGCTGATGCTGCGCTCCGGCCAGGAAGCGCTGGATGCTGGCCTGGCCGCGGGCTACAAGCCGTTGCCGATCTTCGGCCTGCAGGAGTCCGACCTCGAGGACGAGGGCAGCTTCGTTCAGACGCTGCTGGACACGCTCCTCGGCGGCTTCGTGCTGCCGAACACCAAGACCACCGTGCTGCAGGACTGGATGAAGGGTCGTCACAGCGAGGTCGATGACCTGAACGGCCGTGTGGTCCGGGTCGGCGCCCAGCACGGCGTCCCGACGCCAGTGAACAGTGCCGTGGTCGAACTCGCCCACCGCATTGAGCAGAGCACCCTGGAGCCGGGCCCGGAGAACCTGGCCCTGCTGCTCGAACTGGCTGGCAAGTAGGCTTCGTCTGCGAGGGCGATGGTGCAACTGCCATCGCCCTTTGCAGGTGCGCGTGCCAGGATGAGGCTATGGGCATGGAGTCGAAGATCCCCCGGATTGGCCTGGCCGCCGATCGCGGCCCAGTTGAGGCGGAACTTCCGCGCCGCCCCCGATACCTGCAGGTCCTCGGCATCGCCCGAACGTACGGCCTGCTGAACCCAGGTCGCTACGACTTCAGCACAGATCCGGCCGGCAGCGCAGCACGGGCCCAGCAGGCCGAGAACCTTCGCGCCGCGCTGGAAGAAGCCGGTGGCGTCTTCGTCAAGATTGGCCAGCTGCTCTCAAACCGCAGCGACCTCCTGCCACCCGAGTGGCTCGGCCCACTATCCAAGCTCCAGGAGAGCGTGCGGCCGGTCCCTTGGCCAGAAATCGCAGCCCTGATCGAGGCGGAGCTCGGCCAACGACTCCACCAGGTCTTCGCCGAGGTGGACACCACCCCGATCGCGGCCGCCTCCATCGCCCAGGTGCACCGGGCAACGCTGCTGAGCGGCGAGCAGGTGGCCCTGAAGGTGCAGCGCCCCAATATCGGGCCCGAGGTGCGCCGCGATGTCGATATCGCCCTGCGGCTTGCCAAGCTCATCGGCCGCGCACTGCCATTGGCCAGTCGCCTCGGCACGGAACGCGTCGCGGCCGACTACGGGCGCGACCTGGTCGGCCAGCTCGACTTTCGACAAGAACTCGCCAACCTGCAGACGCTCACGGCGACGCAGGCGGCCAGTCCGCGCCCCGAGGAAGTGCGGCTCCCGGCTGCATATCCCGCCCTGTCGACGCGACGACTGCTGACCTTGGAGTTCCTGCCCGGCGACACAGTGGCACGCCTGCTGGCCTCCGAGACCATCGACCCGGCCACGGCAAAGCCCGCCCTCCTGGCGGTGCTCAGCACGCTGCTGCGGCAACTCACGATTGATGGGATCTTTCACACCGACTTACATCCCGGCAATGTGATGTTGCTGCCCGATGGCACCGCGGCGCTGGTCGACTTCGGCACCATCGGGCGCCTCGACCGCGCCACGCGAGAGACCATGCAAGAGCTCCTGCTCGCCTATTTGCAAGGCGACACGGACGTGATGGCCGATGCCCTGCTGCGACTGGTGCCGCTTCGAGACGGCGCCAGCGAGGCCGAGTACCGCGCCGCAATCGCCGCATTCACCACGCACCACCTCGGCCCGGGCGCCGTCCTCGACGTTCGAATCGTCGACGAGGCCGTCGAGCTGCTGCTGCCCTACATCGGACAGATTCCGCCCGGCCTCGATGCGGGCGCGCGTGCCTTCATCATCTTCGAGGGCACCCTGCGGCGAGCTTTGCCGGGCATCGACACCCTGGCTGAGGTGCGCAGTGCAGCCCTGCGTATCCTGCGGGACCAGTTCCGCCCCAGGGCACTTGGTGGCCTGGCGCTCGATCAACTGACCTGGCTGCTCCCGGCGTTGCGCCGCGCGCCAAAGCAGCTCGGCCGCATCACCGAACAACTCGCCTCCGGCGATCTTTCCATCCGGATGCGGGCCGAAACGAACCCCACCGACCGCCGCTTTGTCCAGAGCCTGGTGGGTACCGTCTTGCTCACCATGGTTGGGCTCGTCGCCGGTGTGGTGGCAGCGTGGGCGCTCACCTCACCAGCGAACCCTGCAGCGGCAGTACCCACCACCACCATCGGCTGGATGGCCACCGCTGTCTCGGGCGTCAGTTTCCTGGCGGCGCTCACCAGCAGTTGGCTGCGCGGCCGCCGCGAGCGTCGCAGCTAAGCGGACCAGTCAGCAGCGACGCGACTGGGGCGACGCGGCTGGGGGCGAAGCGGCTGGGTCAGCGGCCGTCTGATGCCGCGCCCACCGCCTCGTCCGGGGCAATATTCGCTGCGTGCTGAGGGTAGTAGCGCCGACCGATCGCCGCGGCCACGGTGAAGAGCACGGCAACCACCATGGAGCCCAGGAACAGGGGCGGCCAGACATGCGCGGTCGCCGCCACATTCGAGACCGCGCTGCCGATGCTGGCACCAACAAACATCAGCACACCGAGCAGCGACATCCCGACGGCGCGGGCATCATGCACGGTGTCGGTCATCCACGTTTGCAGTTGGGTGTGGGCGGCCGCCCACGCGAAGCCCAGCAGCACTGCCGCAACGACCACGCTAGGAACGGTGATCACGACCGTGAGCACCAAGTACGCGACCACTGCGGCGGTGCCGCCAAGGCCAAGCAAGCCGTAGGCGGGCACGATCGGAATGAGGCGCTTCACTAGGAAGCTCCAGGCGATCACGGCGAATCCGAACAGCCCCACGGCGAGGCCGGCCGTGGCGGGGTCAGTGCCATAGGCCTCCAGCGCGGCCGGCAGATACGAGACCACGCCGACCAGGATTGCGCCTTCCAGCAGCATCAGGCCCAGAACCAACCAGGCCCAGGAGTTGCGCATCACCCTTCGCAGCGAGTCGGCGACGCTCACCGGCTGGACGGTGGCCTGCCCACGGTCACGCAGCACACCGATCAATACCGCGATCACGAACGCCACGACCAGGCCGAAACCCACCTGCCAGGTCCAGTAGCGGGCAATCACCGGCGAGGCGATGGTTGCGACCGCCAGGCCCAGCGACAGCGCCGCAGCAATATTTGCGTTCGCACGACCTCGGTCATGCATGTTCAGGGTGTCTCCGAAGTACACCAGCGCGATGGGGATGAGCGCACCAAAGCAGGTTCCGGCAATCACGCGTCCGGTCATGAAGAGCCAATACTCCCCGGCCACGGTCGACATGACGGCACCGATCAGGCACCCGAGCAGGGCGATCACCAGGACGCGGGTGCGCCCCCACCATGCCAGCAGCACACCCCAGCCGAGTTGCGAGATGCCGTACGCGAACATGTAGGCCGTCAGCGCGGTGCCGACCGCCTCGCGATCAACCTGCAGACTCTCACTGACTGGGCCGAAAATCGGCGGGAGCAGCGACCGGTCAAAGAAGGTGACGAAGGCTGCCAGCAAGAGGACAGCGACCAGCCTCGACGGCTTCGATGACACCGCGGACTCCTTTGCACGGATGAATGTACAGGCTCACTGAACAGCGTAGTCCTCGGCGTCTCGCTCCGACAGTGACTGACAGAATCTGCCGCGAAGCACGGTTCGCCCGACAAGGTGGCGATTTCCTCACGTCTGACGGTATGCGACTGGGCGCACTATGCGGCATGATCGTAGGAGAACACTGACCTGACACGTGGTGTGGCAGGCAGACCCCTGGGAGGTAACCGGTGGCAGAAAGCCCCAAGAAGAAGGTCGTCAAGGTCGACTCGCCCGCACCGCGAAAGACCACCAAGGCCGCAGACGGCACTGAGGTTCCGGACGCGACCTGGACCCCGACCCCGGAAGCCAAGAAGAAGGCCGTCACCTTCCGCATTATTGCGCTGGTGCTCTGGGCCCTCGCCATCGCCGCGGAGGCATACGCCATCTTTGGTGTGCTGCGTCCGGGCCTGGCAGCGACGGACCAGAACGGCAACTACGACATCAACATGGTGCTGCTGGTCGGCCTCATCGTCGGTATTGCGGCGCTGGCCATCGGTGGCTCGCTGCTGTGGAAGCAGGCGAACCGCCTCGACCCGGCGTCCAAGAAGCAGCCGGTCAAGTTCTGGATTCAGAACCAGCTGGGCCTGATCATCACGATCATCGCCTTCCTGCCGCTGATCATCCTGATCTTCACCAACAAGAACATGAACGGCCAGCAGAAGGCCATCGCCGGTGGTGTCGCCATCGTGCTCGCCCTGCTGTCGGGCTTCCTCGGCACCACCGTCAACGCGCCGTCGGTTGAGCAGTACTCGGCCGAGCAGACCCTGGTGGACACCCTCACCGGCGATGGCGTCGTCTACTGGGTGAAGGGCGGCAAGGTGTTCCACCTCTGCGACAGCGTCCCCGCAGTCCAGCGCGAGTCGAAGGACGGACAGATCTACGCCGGTTCGATCGAGGCCGCGCACCAGGCTGGCAAGGAGCGCCTGACCAAGCAGGTCAAGAGCGAGATCGAGCAGTGCGGTATCACCGTGCCGGAGGGCTTCGACCTCGACGCGGCCCTGGCTGAGCTCGACGCCGCCAACGCAGGTAGCTCGGACGAGTAAGCCTGACGCATCGCGTCACACTGAGGGCCCCGACCACATGGTCGGGGCCCTCAGTCATTGGGGACGCAGGTGGGCGTGGATCGGACGGGTCCGATCCGTCTGGTCAGGACCCCGCCTGCGCCACGATCGGGATCTCCGTCGTCGCTGGCACCGCCCAGTGGATCGGGCCGGTGGTGGTGGGGATCCGGGTGGCTTCGCGCAGCGCAGCCACCGCCTCGGCGGCGGACCTGGTGGGCGGTTGCATCGCCTCGACAAGTTCCCGCACACCGATGACCGCCACTCGCACGCGCTGGTCTCCGACCCCAAACGGAATCCAGATCCGCTCGTCGTGCAGCACGCCACCGCAGGAATACACCACGTTCGGCACGTAGCCGTGCCCATCGGCAGCGTCGGGACGGATCAGCGGTCCCGGGAAAACGCCAATGACCCGACTCGGGTCCTCGCGATCCAGCAGGATGGCGCCGATCGAGTACACCCGCATCGGACCCACCCCGTGAGTGAGTGCGATCCAGCCGTACTCGGTCTCGATCGGCGGGCCGCAGTTGCCGCTCTGCACTACCTCCCAGCCGTCGTCCGGCACATAGAGCGGTTCCTCTTCGCCCCACTCCAGACCGTCGTACGACCGGCTCAGGCTAATCGACTCGCCGTCGCCTCGAGTCAGAGCCAGATAAGCGCCATTGATGGCGCGTCCAAAGATGGCCATGCCCTTCGTGCGCGCCGGCGGTCCGGTCAGCCGCTCGATCTCGAAACAGCGGAAGTCGGCCGTGGTCACCAGACGCGAGGCGATGTGCAGGCCGTCATAGGCGGTGTAGGTGCCGCGGTAGACACCGTCATCGCACAGGATCATGCGCACGTCCTCGATGCCCAGGCGCTCCTCCTCAGCGGTCGGCATGAGCACCCGCTGCGAGAGCGTGGTGTCCTCGGGGAAGGTGGCGCGATAACTGGACTGCGCGACCGTCCGGAACCAGGCGAGCTGGTCCCGCGCGTCGATCTGGTGCTGCTGCAGGGTGCGCACGTTGTGGGTGGCTTCGGCCACCTCGGCTGCGGTGAAGCGATCCGGCAGCATTTGTGCGATCGCGCGACCCAACTCGTCGAGACCGCCGCGGCGCTCGACGGATCGGATGAAATGCAGCTTGTCCCACTCGCGGTCCTCGATCTCGGGCACGCGCAGCGGGGCCTCGCGGGGCTGGAAATGCCACTGCTCCCCCGGGCCGATAATCGCCTCCACGAATTCCATTGAGGACAAGTGGGATTCTCCGATGCCGCGCAGGGTCAGCAACACCCGCATCTGGCCCTCCTGCAGGCCGGACTGGTTCGGGTGCGGCACCGCGCTGGGGTTACACAGGGCTGCGCCCTCGACCGCGTACTCTGCGGTGAAGGCGGCACCAACCAGCAGTTCCCGGTCCGGGTCGAGCGGTGGCGCACCGGGCGCACGGACGGTCGCCGCGTGCTCACGCATCATGGCCTCCCACTCGTCGTGCCGGTCGGCGAAGTGCGAGCGCAGTGCCGCCACCTCGCTGGCGACAACGTCTTCGGGGAGGTCCTCCACCCGTTTCAGCACCCGCTCGGTCCGCGAGACGCTGCCCGGGGTGGACTCACCAGGCAGGAACAGTTTGGCGACCACTCGGCCCGCGTCCGGACGAATCTCGATACCGAGGTCACGGGCACGAATCATCGCCGCAGCCCCTCTGCCAGAATTCGCATGCACTGGTTCGTGGCCAGCGCCGCGAGCGTGGATTCGGCACCCCGGTTCTCGTTGCGGCCCTCCGGCTTGAGGCCGTCGAAGCCAGCCCCAGCCTCGGGGTCGATCATGACGATCCCGGCGTCGTTACTGCCCAGGAACCACGCCCAGGCGCGCTCCACCTCACGCCCCCAGTGGTCATCACCGGTGACATACCAGGCGGCGAGCGCCGCCTCGGCAATCGCATTCGCCTCGATCGGCTGCTGGTCAAACTGCACGGCCCACTGGCCAGGTCGCCGACCGTCCACGCCCGTGAGCGAGAGCCACCCCTCGGGGGCGGTCTCAATCAGGCACAGCGCCTCCAACGCAGCCAAACCGCGGTCGCGAATGGTGGAGTGTGACAGGACCGTGCCGGCGCGGATCAGCGCCTCCGCGAGCGTGGCATTCGCGTACCGCAGCCGAGGCTCGATCCAGCCCCAACCCGGCGTCGGTTGTTGCGGAAGCACTTCTAGGCAATCCAAAACCAGGTACCGTGCCGCGCGGTGCTCGGGCATCGCCATCAGTACGTGCGCGGCGCCGACTGCGGCGAATGCGCTGGAACGGACGAAGCCGGACCGCTGCTGGGCGGCGCGTTCAAAGGCGGCGAGCGCCCGCACACGCAGCGCATCGTTGTCGCTGAACCGCACCACCGCACCGAGGCCGGCGATCGCTCGCCCCCACCAGTCTCGTGTGTCTGGGCGGTCGGTCCAGCGACCCTCGACGTTCATGCGGTTGTGCACCGCACCGTCGGGGGCTACTGCCTCCTCAACGAAGCGGAGGTACACCTCGGCGAGGCGGCGGGTCACGTCCGACTGCTCCGGCTCGCGCACCATCGCGGTCAGGCCGCGCGCCACGTCGTCCGTGCAATAGCCATGTTCCAGTCGGGGCTGATCAGCCTTGGCGTGTTCGAACAGGCCCCGCCCATCCGACATCGCTGCCACGTGATGTAGCGGCAGTGGCGCAACTTGGGTCTGCAGGCGCATCAGGCTCGCACCCCCAGCACTGGCGCGATCAGGTGGGCGAGGTCGCGGTACCGTTCACCCACCTCGGTCCAACTGGTGCCCTGACCGCGTTCCTTGGCTCGGGCGGCGGCGGCCTTCGCCACCACTGGGTCGGTGAGGACGGCCCGCAGCGCAGCGGCGATCTGCTCGCTGTTCTGCTGCTCGACCAGGATGCCACCGCCATCCGAGAGCAGTTCGATTGCGTGTGGAAAACGGGTGGCGACCACGGGCTTGCCCTCGGCGACCGCCTCGGACAGCACACCCGAGGTGGCCTGTTCACGCGAGTCGTACGGCAGCAGCACCACGTCTGCCGCATCGATCTCGGCGGCGAGCTCCGGCGCCTCCCGGTAGCGACCGTCCAGTTCGAGCAAGTGGGTCACGCCCAATTCCTCCGCCCGCGCTTGGAGCGACTCACGGTACGACTCCCCTTGGCTTTGCAGCACCTTGGGGTGGGTCTGCCCGATCACGCGATAGATGGGTGCCAGCGGGAGGTCCTGCAGGTACTGCAGTGCCTCGATCCCCCACTCAATACCCTTGCCAGGCCCGATCAGGCCCCAGGTGAGAATCACCGGACGCAGACTGTGTCGCGACTCGGCCGCCTCGGCAGGTCGCGCAGCGCCGTGCGGGATGTGGACGACGCGGTCGGCGTCGACGCGGTAGCGCTGCTGCAGCTGCTGCACCGCCATCTCGGTCATCACCACGATGGCGTCGGCACGATCTGCGATTGATTCGACGATATGGCGCTGATGATCGGTCGGCGAGGCGAGCACGGTGTGGAAGACCGCGATGATCGGGCGATGGATCAGATCCAGCAGCTCCAGCACTTCGGCACCGTCGGGGCCGCCGTAGATTCCGAACTCGTGCTGGATGATCACCGTCTCGGTGGCGTTCAGCGCCTCGGCCGCAGCCTGCCTGCTGGCGGGGTCACCGGCTCGGAGCCACGGTCCGAGTTCAATCCCTGCCTTCGGCGGCGGATCCCCCACCGGGATCGCGTCGTCCACGCGAACGATGGTGGCATGGTCGAGGCCGGGGCGCAGCAGCGAGGTCACCAGCGAGTCGGTGAAGGTCGCTAGTCCGCATCGCGTCGGCGGATAGGTACTGACTACTCCGTAACTGGTCATGGTCGTCCCTTCCTCACGCCGGAGGTGGTGCTCCGGAACGCGCATGAGTAGGGTGCGTTTCCCCACTCAGTGGACCGGGCGGTCCACCACAACCCACCCGTTCAGGAAGGCTGTGGTTCGGGCGACACTACGGAGGGAGCCTGGGAGGGCCAGGAACAGCGCCAGGGAGACTCCTGGATGGCAAGAAATTGCAACATGATGTTCACGAGCCCGTGCTGTATCGCTACGGCACCCGCAACTCGCTGATGGGTTCGCGGCGTGCGGCGACGATCGCGGGCAGGACGGCGGCGGCGACCGCGGCCAGGACGGCGAGCACGATCACGGCCAGGAAGTACGTGACCGCAGGCAGCGGGTCACCCCCCACTGCCAGAATCAGCGCCGCGATCAACGCGCCAGTTGCCGCACCCGCCACCGCCAGGAAGGCCGTCTGCACGACCAGCATGGTCACGATCAAGCGTTGGCTGGCGCCCAGGGCCCTGCGCCGCCCGAAGTCGCGCCGACGCAGCAGCACCAGCGCGAACATGATGCCGGCTTGCACCAGCACCAGCACGCTGAAAATGCCGAGCACGATCGTCAGGTTCGACGCACTGAGATGCCCGGACAGCACATCCCGCAGTTCGGCGAGGTTGCCGCTGCGCGCAACATGCACTTTCTCGCGCGAATCCGCCCCGATCAGCTCGATCACGGTCGGCAGCAGCGCCTCGATTCGGTACGGGTCCGCGAAGCGGGCCACAATCATGCTGAGCGCACCGCGGCCATCGGGCGCGGTGGCGGGCACTGGCTCGAGCGGGTCCCGAGGCACGATCAGGGCGAGCGGCTCAAACTGTGCCATGAAGTCGGGCACCACAGCGCGCCCGGCCACCGGCACCGCCTCGCCGTTGATCGGCCGCACCACCCCGGCGGCCTCGCGCAGACTGAACTCGGCGATGGCTTGGTCGGACAGGTAGACGCGAGCGCTCTCGACCGGGCTCGCTGCCGCCGCGCCCGGGGCAAAGATGCTCAAGTCCGTTGACCAGATGGTGCGCATCGGCACGCGCTTGCCGCCCGGTAGCGCCGCGTTCACACCGTCCTGCGCCGGCCCGAGCGCCGCCAACCATTCAATGTCCGAGAGCGTCCCGAGTCGCTGCACGACCGACGGATCCACCCCGGCACCGGATTCGAGCCGGAACACGACCGTGCGACTGGCCGCCGAGTCGATAGTGCTCAGCACCCGATGCTCGGTCCCGGCGACGCGCCCCGCGGTCAGCAGCACGGCCCCGGCGAGCGCCGCGACGACGAGCATGGTTGCCAGCGAGGCGACGCGTTGCGACTTGGCCGCGGCCACCGCCTCGCGCAGAATCAGGCGCATCGGGACCCGGGTCACAGTTCCACCCGCCGATCGCAGCGCGCCATGAACGTGGTGTCGTGGGTGGCGACGATGACGGTGGCGCCGGCGTCCGCACGTGCCCGAAGCGCGGTGAAGACCAGGTCCGAGGTGGCGGCGTCGAGGTTGCCCGTCGGCTCGTCGGCGAGGATGAATTCTGGGTCCCCGATCAGCGCCCGCACCAGCGCGATCCGCTGCGCCTGCCCGCCCGAGACCTGGCCTGGCTTGCGCCACGGGTCCAGGTCCACCCCGAATTCGGCGAGCAGTTCCTGCGCGCGGTCCCGCCACTGGTCCCCGTCGAGGCCGCGGTACAGCGCCACCTCCAGCACATTGTCGATGACGGTGCGGGTTGCATCCAGCGCGGCGTCCTGGAACACGAAGCCGTAGCGGTCGGCGCGCACGGCCGCGCGGGGCCCGTCGGCGAGCTCGGACACGGGCTGCTCCCCCAGCCGCACCGCACCGTCGTCGGGCCGCAGCATGAGGCCGAGGATGTACAGCAGCGTCGACTTGCCGCGGCCGCTGGGACCGGTCAAGGCGACCACTTCGCCGGGAAGGAACTCGTGGCTGAAGTGGTCGAGGATGGGGCGGTCGGCGATGTAGCCGAACCGAATGTCGTGGGCGGTGAGCATGGCTACTGAGCCGCAGCCGGCGGCTCGCCGCCGCTGCCAGCGGAGCTGTCGCTGTTGGCGCCGTTGCCCGCATTCGCGCCAGAAGCTGCCACCCCGAGCTGCACCCGGTCCCCCGCGGCGAGCGCGCCGGTGACGACTGCCTGCCCATTGGCGGATCCCAGCACCTGCACCGGGATGGCGTCGCCGTTCGCGCCGATCACGACGACGCGGCCGTCGGGTTCGGTGACGAGGGCTGCGACCGGTACCAGGATTCCGGTCATCGTTTCGGCGTAGACGATCTCGCCGGGCAGGTAACTGGCCCCCGCGGTCGCGATGCTGTCGCAGTCCTCGCCGCACACGCTGGCACCGTCGATGCCGGCGAGGACGGCGGTGAGTTCGCGGGTGTCCGGGTCCTCGTCAATGCGGGCGATGACGCCGCGCAGGGTCTGGTCGCCGGAACGGAACTGGACGATGTGGCCGGTCCGGACCAGGGCGACCTGGTTCTGTAGCAGGCGCACCGTGAACTGGGGCTCAGTGCCCACGGTCTGGATCGCGGCCTCGCCGCCGGAGAGGGTCGCGTCCCGGTAGACGATCTTCGGGTCGACGCCGACCTTGGCGGGCAGCGCGCTCAAGAAGACGACATCGCCGAGGCGCACCACGCCGTCCTGCTCAGTGCCCAATTTCTTTTGCCAGCGCTGCACTGCCGTGGTGGTGGCGTAGCCAAAGTCGCCGTCCGCCGGGCCGCTATAGACCTTCACCGCGCGCAGCAGCTGCTGCAACTGCTTCACGTCGGTGCCGCGCATGCCCTGCATCAGGTCGCGGTAGGCGGGCACGCTGCCCTTGGCGAGCACGACGGGCCGCCCCGCAACCCGGTACGCGACCTGGCCCGGCTTCACCTCAGTGATCTCGGCGAGGCGCACCCCAGTCACGACCCCGGCCGCCCGGTTGTGGGCGGCAACCCGCACCGGCCACTGCGCGATCACGTTGACCGGCAGCGTCTGGCCGATCTCGCCTTCCGTGACGGTGGCATAGGTCGGCTCGGTGGCCTGCGCCGGCTCGTGGGTCGGCGCCAGCACAGTCAGCACCGCCCACGTCGCCAGCGCCGCAACCACGATGGCAGCGAGCACGCCCAGCAGCATCGTGCGCAACCGTACGGTCCGCGCGTCCCCACTCACGCGTACATCACCTCTCTCCCGCAAGCCATGCCGCCATTGCCAACGAACAACGAAGCTATAGATACAGGGTCACCTGCCACGAAGCGCTTCTCTGCCTAATCCATGCGCATGGGGTCGTCGACTCTGCCCCTTGGAAGGTTCTCCGTTAGGAGCAGGTTACGGATCCGCTAGTGATTTGCGGCGCCGTCAGAGTCCACGCGTTAATGGAGTTCAGGCCAAACGTGTGCTTCGAGTGGTAGATACCGGGGACGTTGTAGGTAAACCTGTTCAAAACGTTCCCCTTCAGATGTTCGTGGCGATGAGAGGCCACTGGGTTGCTGTTGAGCGTTGTGCGCACGGCGTATGCGTGGTAGCCACACGTCACGGAGGCGCCAGACTTCGCGGCAGCTTGAGCCGCCTGGTGCCCACCGAATACCATTAGCGCCGCAATTGCAACGACAAGAATTCGTCGAAGTGTCATTTCATCCCCCCCAGATGAATGTGAGTAAGGCTAACGGATTGCTAGCATTGCAGTCGACATTGTCAGTCATGAGCGCCTGAGTCAAGCCATCGGTTGCCAGTGGCGCACAGTACGAAACTCTGGGGGAACAGTGATTTCGAACAAGTTGAAGTTCGGTGTCGTTTGGGTTCCCCTAGTAGCCCTCTCAATCCTGCCGCTCACTGCATGCACAGCGGCTGTCCACGGTGAAGTCCAGCCAATCATGCCCACGCCTCGCCAGGTCGTCGGCGAGGAACTCATCCAGTTGCTGGAGTCAGAGGCCGAGGGCCGCTGGGCGTCCATCCAGGAACGGTGGCCCGATGCTGTCCGGCCATCCGTCGACATCGTTCGAGTCCTGTATGGCAGCAGTAACGACGACAGCCTTCTGGTTGACTGCATGAACGCGGCCGGCTTCCCTTCAACCCTGCACGGCCCCAACCGAACGACGACGGTGCTGCCCGACGATCGTACGGAACTCGACCTCGCACTCGCCGACTACGCCTGCACCACCGCCTACCCCGCTGGCACCTTCACCTATGAAGGGTGGCTGCCGGAGCACTCAAAATACCTCTACGACCACATCGTGCATACCCAGATCCCCTGCTTCGAAGCGCAAGGCGTGCAGGTCGCACCGCCACCGTCATTTCAGGAATACCTCGACCAGCAATGGTTCGCCATTCACGGCGCCAACGAAGCCAGCCGGCCATCAACACCCGAGGAATACGACCGCATTAGCCGCGCTGGCGACGTGTGCCCCAATGTGCCCGCTGAATACACCGCATGGCTGGACTCGCTGCCGCATCCGCAGGTCGGTGGTTAGCGGGCGGATAGCCACGGTTGCCCGCCAGCAGAGCATGAGCGCGGTTCCGTCACAACCGGAGCCAGCCCCGATCCGGTCGTGACGCAATACAACGTCAATTGGATCTGGTCGGCTGGGCCGCCTCGGGGATTTGTGCGGAGTTGTTCGCTCGGCGCGCGCCGGAGAGACCAGATACCCGGCCGATGGAGGTGCACCTGGGACTGGCCGACCCCACCATCCCCACCTTTGAAAGAGAAGAAATCCTGCCAACTACTTGACGCGGGACATCCGTGACCTAGTAACTCCAACTTCATTAATGGGTTCATTACGGAGTCGACCCGGCACAGGCGCGAATCCAGATTTCTTCAGCCCAGTCGCCAAATGCGGAGCCATCAGCACCAGATACTCTGACGGTAACTTCTCGCTGAGCGTTGTCGCCAGTCAAGGCCGTGATGGAAATATTCGTCTCAAGTTCGTTCTCCACAGCCGGGCACTGAAGCTCCCAGATGGCAACGAGGAGTACACTGCTTCCAACCTTGACATCGGAGCCTGACCCGCTTCCCCGGACACCTGAGTTGAGGCGATGATCGTCTCGGAAGGAGTCCGTGTAATGCCTGCTGCTCACCCGCCGGAGTTCCGGCGTCGTGCCCTGGATCTTGTTGCGCAGGGCAACCCCGTCGCTCAGACGGCCCGTGATCTTGGGATCAGTGAGTCGTGTCTGCGGAACTGGATGAACCGCGACGTGATCGATCTCAGGCCGTTTCGCGGCCTGTACCGTCGCGGCAAGATCCGCACGATCGCTCGCTACCTGCTTCGCCCACGGCTGATCGGTGTAGCTGGTCAACCGCATCACGAACGCGCTCTTGCGGTGAAACACCGTCGCATACTCGTCCGGGAGTCCCGCGATCTGCGCGGCCTCCATGCTCGACTCCCGCTGCCGCGAGACCGATTTGGAATCCCCCGACTTCCCGCTGGAGTTCGATACATGCTCGACCTCATGGCGGCCCATCAAGTCCTCCCAGCCCTTCAGCGACTGCGCGCTCGAGGCGCCAGGCAGAATCACCTTGATCAACGAGTTGCTGATGATCGCCTGCGAAGCGTCCTGCCCAGAGACCTCGCTGATCTGCGAGACGTCCCGGAACACCGGCACCAGCACGATCCCACTGCCGGAGAAGTAGCTCGTGATGTTGTGCAGCTTCGGGATCGCGAGGTGTGCTGCCTCGTCCAGGATCATCCACATCTGCGGCGACCGGCGCTCGTTCGGAAGAATCTGCGCCGGCTGCAACGCCGTGTGCGCGACCTCATCGAGCAGGATCGCAGCCAGCCGGTTCATGGCCTCACCGCCTTCACTGCCGAGCAGGAAGATAGAGAGCGCAAGGCCGAGAAATGCAGAAATCCCGGCCTCTTCTGAGACCGGGACCTC
>JAEZHW010000011.1 GCA_023436775.1 Actinomycetes bacterium | reverse complement strand
ACCCCCCCCTGGGGGGGGCGCCCCGCCGCCCCGCCCCCACAGTCGTTTCTGGGGCCGCGTCTCGAGGCTCGCTTACTGGCGTTCGCCTCGGATGCGCTGGCCGAGTGTGGCTGCTGCCTCCATCACGGCCTCGCCGAGCTCGGCCCAGTCGTTCACGTCGATGGCGCTGGTGCGGAACGTGATGCCGATCGCGGCGGCGGGGTAGCCGTTGCGGTCGAGGGCGGCGGCGCCGACCGAGGCGTACTCCGGGGTGACGTCGCCGTGTTCCTCGCTCCAGCCTCGCCGGCGCACGATGGCGAGTTGCTGGTTGAGCGCCGCCACCGACCGCGGTCCAACGTTGGTGCGGAAAATGAGTGCGTCGTCGTGCGGGAACATGGCCCGGACCTGCGCGGCGGGCAATGCCGCCAACATGGAACGGCCGGTTGCGGTCAGGTGGGCCGGCAGTCGGACGCCGATGTGGCTGACCACCGTCGGCGCGCGGAAGGCTTGGGCCTTGCCGATGTAGACCACGTCAGTACCGTGCAGCACGGCGAGCTGGGTGACGATCGGCAGTTTCAAGCGTCGCACCAGCGCATCCATCAGTGGCTGGCCGAGGCGTTCCAGCCGCTCCGTGCGCAGGAATGAGCCGCCGATCTCGGACACCAATCGCGCGAGGCCCCACACGCCCTCCTCTGGATAGTGCACCACGAAGCCCTCATGCTGCATGACTGCGAGCAGCTGGTACACCGTCGAGCGGGGGAGCGCCAGATCACGGGCGACGTGCGAGGCCCGGACCGGGCCGGACTGGGTGGCCAGGTGCTTCAGGATACGCAGCGTGTGCTGGGCCGCGGGGGCGCGCAATTCGGCGGACATGGCACCTTCCGGAATACGCGCGAAACAGAACCGCGCGCTGTCTGATATTTCAGACAGTTTATGTCTCATTGCGGCAAAATCCACTCGTCCCGCGTCGCAGAATCGTTGTCACTCGACGCCTTTCTCGACGTGAGGAGCCCATCCGTGACCACCGCCATTGTCACTGACCACCCGGCCAACATCGCCACCGTTGCCCTCGGCACGACGGGCCTGACGACGGCACAGGTGGTGGCGATTGCTCGCTATGACGCCACCGTGACGCTCACGGATGAGGCGATCGCAGCGATGGAGTTCAGCCGCGACGTCATCGAGGGACTGGCCTCGGACTCGCTGCCGCACTACGGCGTCTCGACCGGGTTTGGCGCCCTGGCCACCAAGTCGATCAGCCCCGAACTGCGCGCACAGTTGCAGCGCTCACTCGTGCGCAGCCACGCGGCCTCGAGCGGCGCCGAGGTGGAGCGCGAGGTCGTGCGTGCGCTGATGGCGCTGCGCCTGGCCACCGTCGCCACCGGCCGCACCGGCGTGCGCGCATCGACCGCGCAGCGCTATGCCGACATGCTGAACGCCGGTATCACCCCGATCGTCGGTGAGTATGGCTCGCTGGGCTGCTCGGGTGACCTGGCGCCGCTGGCGCACTGCGCGCTGGCAGTGGTGGGCGAGGGCGATGTCCGCGATGCCAACGGCACCAAGCTGACCGCAGCCGAGGCGCTAGCCGCTGCCGACCTCGAACCGGTCGAGCTCCGTGAGAAGGAGGGCTTGGCCCTCATCAACGGCACCGACGGCATGCTCGGCATGCTCTCGATGGCACTGCACGACCTCGAGGACCTGGTCGCCCTGGCTGACATCGCCGCCGCCATGAGCGTTGAGGGGCTGCAGGGCACCGACAAGGTCTTCGCCGCGCACCTGCAGGCGCTGCGCCCGCATCCTGGCCAGGCGCAGTCCGCGGCCAACATCCGTGCCGTGCTGGCAGGCTCGCCGATCATCGCCGAGCATGAGACCGCCGGTTTCACCCGCGTCCAGGACGCCTACTCGCTGCGCTGCGCCCCGCAGGTGCACGGCGCCGTCCGCGACACCATGGCCCATGCGCGTTCGGTGGCCGAGCGCGAACTCGGCAGCGCGATCGACAACCCCGCGGTCACGCTCGATGGCAAGGTCGAGTCGAACGGCAACTTTCACGGCGCCCCGATCGGGTACGTGTTGGACTTCCTCGCGATCGCAGTCGCTGACCTCGCCAGCATGAGCGAGCGGCGCACCGACCGCTTCCTCGACCCGGCCCGCAGCGGCGGCCTGCCACCGTTCCTAGCCGACGACGCCGGCGTCGACTCGGGCCACATGATCGCCCAGTACACCCAGGCCGGCATTGTGAGTGAGTTGAAGCGCTTGGCAGCACCCGCCTCGGTGGATTCGATTCCCACCTCGGCGATGCAGGAAGATCACGTCGCTATGGGTTGGGCCGCGGCTCGGAAGCTGCGCCGCGCTATCGACGGGCTGCGCCGGGTGGTCGCGATCGAGCTGCTCACCGCCGCCCGGGGCATCGAGCTGCGCGCCCCGCTGACGCCAGCGCCGGTCAGCCAGGCCGTGATCGACGCCCTGCGCACCCGCGTGGCTGGCCCCGGCCCGGATCGCTACCTCGCCCCTGAGATTGCCCACGCCGTCGACCTCGTCGAGGACGGCACGCTGCTGCGCGCCGCCCGCCAGGCAGCGACTGCCGCAGGCAACGACATCCGCTAACCAGACCCTGACCGCCCAGGAGACACCGATGAGCACCGAAATCCGCGCAGCCCGTGGCACCCAGTTGACCGCAAAGGGCTGGCAGCAGGAAGCCGCCATGCGCATGCTGATGAACAACCTCGACCCTGAGGTCGCTGAGCACCCGGAGAACCTCGTCGTCTATGGCGGTACCGGCAAGGCTGCCCGCAACTGGGCCAGCTACCACGCGATCGTGCGCACGCTGACCACCCTCGAGAACGATGAAACGCTGCTGGTGCAGTCGGGCAAGCCGGTTGGCGTGATGCGCACCCACGAGTGGGCGCCGCGCGTGATCCTGGCGAACTCGAACCTGGTCGGTGACTGGGCCAACTGGGATGAGTTCCGCCGCCTCGAGGCGCAGGGCCTGACCATGTACGGCCAGATGACCGCAGGGTCCTGGATCTACATCGGCACCCAGGGCATCCTGCAGGGCACCTACGAGACCTTCGCTGCCGTGGCAGCAAGCCGCGCCCGCGCGCAGGGCAAGGACCCGCGCGGCGCCGACCTGGCAGGAACGATCACCCTTACGGCCGGTCTCGGTGGCATGGGTGGTGCTCAGCCGCTGGCCGTCACCATGAACGGTGGCGTCGTGATCGCGGTGGACGTGGACCAGAGCCGCATCACCCGACGCATCGAGCACCGCTACGTGGACGTGCAAGCCAAGGACCTCGCCGAGGCCCTGCAGCTCGCCTACGCAGCCCGCGATCAGCGCCAGCCGCTGTCGATCGCGGTGCTCGGGAACGCGGCCGAGACCCACCCCGAGCTGCTCGCGATGGGCGCCGAGATCGACATCGTCACTGACCAGACCAGTGCGCACGACCCGCTGGCATACCTGCCGGCTGGCATCAGCTTCGAGCAGTGGGACGAGGCACGAAAGCAGGACCCGCAGGGCTTCATCACCGCCTCGCGCGAGTCGATGGCCCGCCACGTCGAGGCGATGGTCGGCTTCCAGCGCGCCGGCGCCGAAGTCTTCGACTACGGCAACAACATCCGCACCGAGGCGAAGACCGCCGGGTACTCCGATGCCTTCGCCTTCCCCGGCTTCGTTCCGGCCTACATCCGCCCGCTCTTCGCCGAGGGCCGCGGCCCGTTCCGCTGGGCTGCGTTGTCGGGTGACCCGGCCGACATCTACGCCACCGACAAGGCGATCATGGACCTCTTCCCGGAGCACGAGAGCCTGCACCGCTGGATCAGCATGGCCGGCGAGAAGGTGCACTTCCAGGGCCTGCCGTCCCGTATCTGCTGGCTCGGCTATGGGGAGCGAGACAAGGCCGGTTTGCTCTTCAACGAGATGGTGGCCGATGGCCGCGTGAGCGCTCCGATCGTGATTGGGCGTGACCACCTCGACTCCGGATCGGTGGCATCTCCGTACCGCGAGACCGAGGCGATGAAGGACGGTTCGGACGCGATTGCGGACTGGCCGCTGCTGAACGCGATGATCAACACCGCCTCTGGCGCCTCGTGGGTGTCCATCCACCACGGCGGTGGTGTCGGCATCGGCCGCTCCATCCACGCCGGGCAGGTTTCGGTGGCCGACGGCACGGAACTGGCCGCGCAGAAGCTGGAACGCGTGCTCACCAACGACCCGGGGATGGGCGTGATCCGTCACGTCGACGCCGGCTATGCAGAGGCCGACAACTGGGCTGACCTGCACGGGGTGCGCATCCCGATGGGCGAGGGCGGCGAGTAGCCATGAGCGTCGCCAGCCAGCTCGCTGCACTGCAACCGATTGGCCGCAACGGTCGAACCGGCGGCTATGAGCGCCTGGCCTGGTCGGCAGTGGACCTGGAACTGCGCACGTGGTTCTTCGCCCAGGCTGCCGCGCTTGGGCTCGACACCGAGGTGGACCGCAACGGCAACCTCTGGGCGTGGTGGCATGGTCACCTGCCGGGCACGGCAGTGGTCATCGGGTCCCATCTGGATAGCGTGCCCAGCGGGGGCGCTTACGATGGCCCCTTGGGCGTGATCAGCGCCTTCGAGGCGGTGCGCACGCTGCAGGAGCAGGGCTACACCCCCGAGCGCCCGGTTGCGATCGTGTCGTTCTCGGATGAGGAGGGTGGCCGCTTCGGTGTCGCGTGTTCCGGCTCGCGGCTCATGGTCGGCGTGCTCGCTCCCGAGCGGGCGGCGGCACTGAAGGACCGTGATGGCACCACCATGGCGGAAGCAATGCAGGCCGCCGGCCACGACGTGAAGCATTTGGGCTTTGACGCCGCCCGGATCGCACGCATCGGTGAGTTCATCGAATTGCACATCGAGCAGGGGCACCTACCGAGCTGCGGCATCGTGCCCCACCCCCACGCAGCGCACGCTGACGGGGGCCAGTCCAGCGCCGCCCCTGCTGGTCTGGCCGCCGCCGGCGTCGCGGTGGGCATGGCAGAGCAGATTTGGCCGCACGGTCGCTGGCGCGCCGACCTGATCGGCACCCCGAACCACGCGGGTACGACGCCGATGCACCTACGCAACGACCCGATGCTCACCCTCGCTGGCCTGATCACCGAGGTGCGTGCGGCCGCCGAGGAACTGGGTGCGCTGGCGACCATCGGCAAGATTCAGGTGCAGCCCGGTGCCGTCAACGCCATCGCTGCGAGCGTCTCGGCCTGGATCGATGCGCGCGCCGGTGACGAGGCGCAGGTGCGGGCCGTGATCGCTCGCGCCGCCGAGCGCGCAGGCATGCCGCTGATCGAAGAGAGTTGGACTCCCGCCACCCTGTTCGACGCCGCAACCACTGAGGCGGTGGCCGCAGCGGTCGCGCCAATGCTGGGCCAGGGACTGCCGCTCCTGCCCTCGGGTGCCGGCCACGACGCCGGCGTGCTCGCCGAGGCTGGGATCCGCACCGCGATGCTGCTGGTGCGCAACCCCACCGGCGTGTCACACGCGCCGGATGAGTACGCGGAAGCCTCCGACGCCGAGATCGGTGTCGCCGCGCTCGCCGCTGCTGTCCGAGCCCGCACCAGCAAGGAGGCCGCATGACCACCGGCTCGTACTGGATCGATCGCGCCGTGATCGGCGGCGAGGTGCACGCCTCGGTCCGCATTGAACACCGGGCTGGGAACATCGATCGCATCCTTGCTGGGGCGAGCGCCAGGCCCGAGGACGTGGTGCTGCACGGCACGGCGCTGCCCGGGTTCGCTAACGCGCACTCGCACGCATTCCACCGTGCCCTGCGCGGCCGGACGCACGCCGATGGCGGCACGTTCTGGCACTGGCGCAACACTATGTACCGGGTTGCTGGCCTGCTCGACCCGGATAGCTACCGGCAACTCGCCACGGCCGTCTTCGCCGAGATGGCGCTGGCTGGCATCTCGGTGGTCGGCGAGTTCCACTATCTGCACCACCAGGCCCTGGGCCTGAAGTACGGCCACGCAGCGGCCCTCGACCAGGCGGTGGTGGATGCGGCGGCGGTAACGGGCATTCGCCTCACCCTGCTGGACACCCTGTACCTGCGCGGCGGGCTGTCGGCGCTCGGCTCGCCGCTGCCGCTGACCGGCCCGCAGCAGCGGTTCACCGACAACACAGTGAGTGGCTGGATCGCCCGCCACCAACAGATCCAGTACGGCCCTCTGGCGCGCCCGGGCGCGGCGATTCACTCGGCCCGCGCGGTGGACCCGGCCCAGTTCGCAGCCTTCCGTGATGCCGCCGGGGACGTGCCGATTCACGCACACGTTTCGGAGCAACCGGCCGAGAACGAGCAGGTGCTCGCCGCCTATGGCGCGACGCCGATCGAGTTGTTCCATCGGGCCGGACTGCTCGGCCCACGCTTCACCGCCGTACACGCCACGCACCTGTCCGAGGCGGACATCCGCCTGCTCGGCGAGACCGGCTCCTTTGCCTGCTTCTGCCCCACCACCGAGCGTGACCTGGCCGATGGCATCGGCCCGGCGATGGAACTGTATGAGGCTGGCGCGCACCTCTGTCTGGGCAGTGACCAGCACGTGATGATTGACCCCTTCGAAGAGCTCCGTGGCCTGGAAATGCATGAGCGCCTCGCCACCGGCCAGCGCGGCCGCTTCACCCCCAACCAATTGCTGACCGCCGCGACGAAGGCCGGCTACGACAGCCTCGGCTGGTCGAACGGCGGCGTGCTGCAGCCCAGCGCGCTGTGCGACTTCGTAGTCATTGGCGATGGTTCGCCCAGGACCGCGGGCTCGGCCACGAACCAGGTGTGGCTTGCTGCCACTGCTGCGGACGTGCGCCATCTGGTGGTCTCGGGCCAGCATATCGTCAAGGATGGCGCGCACCGCCTCGGCGATGTGGGGAGCATGCTCAGCGACGCCATCGCCCTGATCGATGAGGCGGATGCGCAGATCCGCGCCCAGGCCCTCGAAGGCCTGGATCTGCCGGAACCGTTGCCGGGCGAGGCGGCTGATCAGGCAGAGAGCGAGGACGCCGCATGAGTCACCTCATCGACAACATCGGTCTGCTGGTCACCAATGACCCGGCCGTGGGGGAGGGCACTGCGGAACTGCGGGATGCCGCCGTCGTGATCGAGCACGGCGAGATTGCCTGGGTAGGCCCGGCCGCCTCGGCACCGGCCGCTGACTCGCGGACCGACGCCGCGGGAGCCTGCGTGATCCCAGGCTTCGTGGACAGTCACAGCCACGTCATTTTCGCCGGTGACCGGGCGGACGAGTTCGAGGCGCGCATGTCCGGACGCCCCTACACGGCCGGGGGCATCCGAAGCACCGTCGCGGCCACCCGCGCCGCCACCGACGAGGAACTGCGCGCCAACGCCGCGCGGCTGATCGCCGAGATGCGCCGCCAGGGCACCACCACCGTCGAGATCAAGAGCGGCTATGGCCTCTCGGTCGCAGACGAGGCACGGTCGCTGCGCATTGCGCGCCTCTTCACCGAAGAGACCACCTACCTCGGGGCGCATGTGGTGCCAGCCGACTACGCGGATCGCGTGGACGAGTACGTGGCCGCGGTCACCGGCCCGATGCTCGAGGCAGCGGCCCCGCATGCGAAGTGGATTGACGTGTTCTGTGAGCGGGGTGCTTTCGACGAGGATCAGGCTCGGGCGATTCTGCTGGCTGGACGTGCGGCCGGGCTCCAACTGCGCGTGCATGCCGGACAGCTCACGATGGGCGGCGGCGTGCAACTCGCCGTCGAACTCGACGCGGCAAGCGTGGACCACTGCACCTTCCTCTCGGATGAGGACGTGGCTGCGCTCGCTGCGGGCTCCACGGTGGCCACGTTGCTGCCGGGGGCGGAGTTCTCGACCCGACAGCCGTACCCGGATGCGCGCCGGCTCATTGACGCGGGTGCGACTGTGGCGCTGGCGAGCGACTGCAACCCGGGCTCCAGTTACACCTCCTCGATGCCGTTCTGTATTGCCGTGGCGGTGCGGGACATGGGCATGACCCCGGCCGAGGCGGTCTGGTCGGCGACCGCTGGCGGGGCGCAGGCGCTGCGTCGCAGTGACGTTGGCGTGGTCCGGGTGGGAGCGAGGGCCGACCTCGCGATTCTGGATGCGCCGAGCTACGTGCATTTGGCGTACCGCCCCGGTGTGCCGTTGATCCGGCAGATTATTGCCACCGGCGAGGCGGCGTGAACGCACCGCAGATCGACGCACTCCAGCGCTACCACGACCTGCCCGCAACACCGTGGCGCAACGGTCGTGGCACGACTCGAGAGATCGCTCGAGCGGCCATCGACGCTCCCGAGGCCGCGGGTGAACTCTTCGCCTGGCGAATCAGTATGGCCGAGATCAGCGAACCCGCCCCGTTCTCGGTCTTTCGATCGGTCGACCGGCTGCTGGGGACGCTCCAAGGCCAGATCAACCTGATCGTCGAAGATATCGAGGTGCGCCTCAACCCAGGTGACGAACCGGTGGTCTTCCGAGGCGACGTGCCGGCCTCGGCCGCAGTTGCGGGCCAGTCCCGCACCGCCGTCGACCTCAATCTGATGGTGACGGACACCCTTGGCTGGGGAAGTATGTCCGTGCTGCAGCCGGGCATTCTGCGAGTGCCGACCCCACCGACGGTCACTTCCCCGCGGGGTCGGGTTCTCGCCGAAGTCCACCAGTTCGTGATCGCCTCGAACGAGGTGACGGCGTATCTGCCCGGCGACCAGCGGCTGAGCCTGCGTCCCGGTGACGTGCTGCCGGTACGCAGCGGCGATGGCGTAGCCTTGGCTGCCGTCGGGGTCGCCGGCTACCTGGTTATGGCTGGTCGGTTCGACCTGCCCGCCGTGGCCGCTTAGCCCACTCGGTCCGCTCCAGGTCGGCCGAGTGCGGCACCTGCGGACGTCCGGTGAGGCGTCGTTGTAGCTCGCTGGCAGTGCGAGTGACCTGGGCGATGATCTCTTCCCTGGAGATTTGTCCATGGCCGCCAACCTGATCGGCATAGTACGTCACCGCGAGGGCCGCGATCGGCATGCCGCCGGGGTCGTAGATACCTTGGGCGACTGAGGACACCCCCGGGGTGACGTCATCGTCGACGAAGCCGTAGCCCAGGCGCCGCACCTCTTCCAGTACCCGACGCAGTGCCGTGGGGGAGTCCGGACCCGTCCCCTGCAGGGTCGCAAACGCGGTGGAGTTGGGGTACAGCGCGCGGACCTGCTGCGGCGGTAGTGCGGCAAGGATCACGCGGCCGCTGGCGGTGAGGTGCGCGGGCAGGGTGACCCCCTCGTCGGTGACCAGCGGCGGGCGGCGCGGCGCTCGCTCCTCGACGACATAGAGGGAATCCCGACCGTGCAAGACCGAGATATGTGCGGTCTGGCCGACGCGGGCGACCAGTGGGGCCAGCAGCGCCCGGCCAATTCGGGCCAGCGGTTGCTGGTATCCAAACCCAGCGCCCACCTCGAAGGCGGTAAATCCGAGGCTGTAGCGCCGCTCATTCCGCAGGTGCATGACGAAGCCGGATTCGGCCAGGATCCCGAGCAGCTGGTAGGTCGTGGACCGGGGCAGACCCAGGGCTTGCATGATCGCGGTCGCTGAGGCCGGACGTTGCTGCTTGGCCAGGAACTTCAGGATGTCCAACACCGCACTCGCAGCGGGAGATTTGGCGGTGCCGCCCGGATTCGTTTCTGCTGATCGCATCTGTCTAGTATCCCGGACAAAAAGTGCAGAATGTGCCCAAATTTGTTCTGATTCGAGGGGCGATTTCGCATTGAATGAGTCCCACCACCCGGGAATGTCCGGTTCCGACCCGGACCAGGCAGGTGGCTGGCAGTACCGCACCGGCGAGAAATGGAGCATCTGTGACCAAGGCAGACCTGAAGACGTACTGGGGTCCCGGCGAGGTTCGCGCCCTGGACGACGAGGTGCGCTTCTTCGGCAGCGACGACATCCCCGGTGAGATCCGCGTCGACGCCTACGTTCCGGCGCGCGGATTCCTGCGCGCTCGGGTGGTCGAACCCGGCGAGATCATCCGCGTACAGAACATCTTCGGCCAGCAGGTCATGGACGTCATGCTCTACGACGCGGACAACATCAAGAATTGCACCTCGATCAGTAACACCACCCTGGCCAATGGTGTCGGCGGCATCCCGGTGGGCATGTCCGTGTACGCCAAGAACGGGGAGCAGCTGGTCACCTGCGTCGCCGACACTCTGGGAGTGATCGCCACCGACGGTGGATACTGCTCCGACGCGGTCAACGAGCTGCGTTGGAACGTGGAGGGCTCGCCGAACTGCCGCAGCAACCTCGTCAACTCCATGGCCGACTACGGCATGACCCGCGACGACCTGCAGGAGGGTTGCTTCACCGTCTTCCTCGCCCTGCACCACGACGCCGACGGCAACGTGATCCTCGAGCCGAGCCCCTCGCGCCCCGGCGACTATGTCGAGTTCCGCGCCGAGCGCCGCATCATCGTGTCCGCTTCGGCCTGCCCCTCGGACCGCTCGGTCACCAACAACCACAACCCTTCGCCGATGAAGGTGTTCATTTACCGTCCTACTGCGTAGCCGCACCCTCTGCAGTAGACGCCCCCAAGAGGCTCGCCCCCACGGCTAGTCCTGAACTCAACCGCATTGGAAGGAAGTACGAATGAAGAAGTCTTCGCTTCGCCGGCTCGCCGCACTGGTGGCGCCGGTTGCACTCGTTGCCGGTCTGGCCGCCTGCGCCCCGGCCGCTGAGGAGCCGACCGAGTCTGCAGAGGTCACCATCCGTCTCGGCTGGCTGAAGTCGACCGCCGACCTCGCCGCCTACCGTGCAGACCAGGTTGCTCCCGAGGGCGTGACCATCGAGTCGACCCTGTTCACCACCGCGGTGGACGTGCAGACTGCGCTGGTCACCGGCCAGATCGACGTGGGCATGCTGACCCCGGTCCACCTGCTGCGCGCCATCGAGAACGGCGACGAGCTGGTGCAGATCTCGGGCAACACCCGCGGCAACACCGGCATCATGCTCTCGACCGAGCTGGGCCTGCAGGCCGAGGACTGGGACGGCCTGAAGGCAATCCTGGCCGAGCGCAAGCTGAAGATCGCCGCCTCGCGCGGTTCGATCAACGAAGCCCTGGGTGTGCTGGAGTTCGCGCAGCACGGCATCGACGTGAACACTGACGTTGAGCTGATCAACATCACCAACTTCGCGCAGCACGCTGAGGGCATTCGCCTGGGCGAGTTCGACGGCGCCTTCACCATGGAGACCTTCGCCTCGATCATGGCCGCCGACGGCACCGCCACCTTCTTCAGCAAGCCGTACAACAGCCCGGCCGGCGACATCAACACCATCTTCGTGGCCAACGCCGAGTGGGTGGAGAAGAACCCGGAGGCCGCCGCTGCCTTCGTGCGCACCATCAAGATCGCCTCGGACGAGCTTGCCGGTGACAAGGAGTTCGAGATCTCGGTCGGCATGGAACTGATGGGTGTGGAGCGCGCCATCATCGAGGCCGCCCTGTCGAACAACCGCTACGAGATCGACCTGGGTGTCGAGCAGACCAAGGCCCTGGCCAAGGTGCAGTTCGAGCTCGGCATCCTGAGCCGCGACCTGAGCGGTGAGGTTGACGGCTACGTCAACACCACCTTCGTGGACGCCCTCAAGAAGTAACCCCTCGGGAGTCGCCTCCCACCCGTTCCCCGTAAGGACTCAACAGTGAATACGCATCGATGGAGCAAGCGACTGCGGAGCGTCGGCCTCGGCCTCGTCCTCCCGGTCCTGGTGATCATCCTGTGGTGGTGCGCGACCACCTTCAAGTGGATCAAGCGCCTGCCGTACCCGAGTGATGTGATCCAGGCGCTCGTCACCTGGTTCGTGGGCACTGGCCCGGGTCCCTACGACGGAACGTGGTGGGAGGCCTTCCTCAACTCCGGCAGCCGCGTCTTGGTCGGATTCCTGGTCGCCGCAGTCTTGGGTGTCGTCCTCGGCATCCTGGCTGGCTACTTCCGCTGGGTCGGCGAGATGGTTGACCCGCTGGTCCAGATCCTCCGCCCGATCCCGAGCACCGCCTGGGTGCCGCTGACCCTGGTCTTCTTCGGCTTCGGCTTCCAGGGCGCGGTCTTCCTGATCGCCCTCGGTGCCTTCTTCCCGATCTTCGTGAACACCCTCGAGGGGGTGCGCGGTGTGAAGGGCACGCTGCTGCGCGTGGGGCGGATGCTTGGTGGCAACACCATGCAGCTACTCGGACAGTTCGTGCTCCCGTCCGCACTGCCGAACATCTTCATTGGCCTGCGCCTCGGCGCTGGTCTGTCCTGGGTCCTGGTGGTCGTTGCTGAGATGGGCAACGTCCGCGCCGGCCTCGGCTACACCCTGCACGACGCCTACTCGATGGGCCGTTACGACGTGATCATGGCCGCCATGATTTCGCTCGGTATCCTCGGCTACCTCACCGACCGGATCGTCGTGATCATCCAGCACTTCACCCTCAAGTGGCACCGGGAGACGAGCATCCATGCAGGCTGAGCAGACTACCGAATCCGTCGTCTCGATCAAGAACGTCGTCCGCACCTTCGTCACCGAGGATGCCGGCGAGAACACGGTCCTGCGCGGCATCGACCTCGAGATCGCGCACGGTGAGTGCGTGGTCATCATCGGCCCCTCCGGCTGCGGCAAGTCCACGCTGCTGAACATCGTGGCTGGCTTTGACGCCCCGACCGACGGCACCGTCATCGTCGGCGGCAAGCAGGTCAAGCGCCCCGGACCGGACCGCGCCGTGGTCTTCCAGGACTACGCGTTGCTGCCGTGGCTGAACGCGCTCGAGAATGTGGCGCTGGGCCTGAAGCTGGCGGGCGTGAAGAAGGCCGAGCGGCTGGAGAAGGCGCAGCACTTCCTGGAGATCGTGGGCCTCGGCGCGGTGTCGAAGCGCGCGGTCTACAAGATGTCCGGCGGTATGCAGCAGCGCGTCTCGATCGCCCGCGCGCTGGCCCTGGAGCCGGCCCTGCTGCTGATGGACGAGCCCTTCGGTGCGCTCGACGCCATCCAGCGCGGCATCATGCACGAGGAGCTGACCCGGATCCGTCGCGAGACGAACAGTACGGTGCTCTTCATTACCCACAGCCTCGATGAGGCGGTGTACCTCGGTGACCGTGTCATCGCCCTGCAGGCCGGCATGGCTGGCAACCCGCCGGAGGTGAAGGTCCCGCTCGGCTACCCCCGCGACCCGCTGTCCGACGAATTCACCGAGGTGATGCGTCAGGTCCGCGAACTGCTGCCGGGCGCAGCACACTAGGAACCCCCACGCGTAGGGCCGGGATCATTCCCGGCCCTGTTGCGTTGTCTGCACCAGCATGCGGCGAGGAGCGGGCTGGCCGCCACCGTCGTCTGCGAACCAGCCGCCGACACCGTAGCCGCGCCGATTCCCCAGGTCGTCAGGCAAGTCGCGCAAGTTGTCTGGCGGTTTCGGTGGGGATTGGCCAGCCATAACCGAATCGCATACGTTAACGGTCGAACGTCCCGCCGATACAACCTGAAGTATGGGCGGGACGTTCTTTGCTGTGCGTCGGGAAGTGCCCACGGACCCAGTGCGCGGTGGGCATCGCTCGCTCGGCGCGATTCGCGCGCGCCGGACATGGGGGCATGTCGGGGCGCACCGATGCCTGTCATGTTTGCTTTTTCGCTCGAGTAGGGGAAACTACCTACTGGGCACGCAGCCTGACGTGTCTTCCGGTGAGTGCCCTTGGGGGGAACTGTGCGCAATTGGTCGCTCGCGCGGCTGGTGGCTTCGGCCGCTGCCGCGCTGCTGGCGTTGACGACGATCGTCACGCCGAGCACTGCATACGCTCTGGTGGATCTGGATTCCGGCGAGGCGGTGGTCGATCCCGGCACCGACACCACGGACTCGGTGGACCACTCGGACCCGGACTTGGGTGCCGATGTCACCGATCCGGCCGCTCAGGACGCCCCCGCGGCGGACCCGGCCGCGGATGATGCGGCAGCGCTCGACGCGGACCCCGCCGCCGTGCCCGAGCTGCCCGCTCCGGCCGCCGGCGACGCGACGGTGACCTACGTCGGCCGCTTCGTCACCTTCTCGCACTTGGACGAGCACGACGGTCTCGCCGAGCACGACGAGTCGGATACGGCATCGAACATCCGGACCCTGGCTGTAAGTCGTCTGGGGTACCTGTCCGTCGACGTGTCCGACCTACCGGACACGGCAGATCTGAGCGGCACGCTGGAGCTGACGCTGACCTTGCCGACTGGCCTCGTGCTCACTGGCGATGGTCTCGCCGACCTCAAGACTCTGAACGACTGGCAGACCGCCAACGGTCCGTTCACGGCAGTGTCGGTGAAGAAGCCGCGGCAGGTCGCCGCGATGGGAAATGTATTTGCCCCGGCGACGCAGAACCACCGTATTTATTACGTCCTCACTGCGCCGCGCTATGTCTCGAACGCAGCTGGGACTGGTCAGCAGGACGGCCCGACCACCACGAACATTCTCGCGGCCGACACTGACGCGATGACCGACTACGTTGCGCAGTTCTGGCGTAATCAGTCAAAGGGGAAGGTGACCTTTAGTCGGGCTAGCGTGCAGACTATTCCACGGGACAACTTTTATAACTGTCACAACCCGGCAGCTTCCGGTGGTCCAGGTTCGTCGAGTGAAAAACTGAGCTACTTCTTCAACCGCGTCGCTGAGGCCACTGGCTTCAAGTACAAGACCGGTGACCACCTCGTAATCCTGTTCCCAACCGGCACGAAGTGCAACGGCATTCTAGGTATGGGATCGGTGGGTTGGTCAGCGAATGACAGCGGCCATCTGTGGTCGATCGGCGGCAACAACAACGACGGCAAGGCTACCCTCGCGCACGAGCTTGGCCACAACCTGTCCTTTGGCCACGGCAACGTGCTGCGCTGCTCCACGTCGAGCCCGCTCATGGTGTCGTACACCCTCCTGAACGCGGGTTGTGACGACTGGGAGTATGGTGACGCCGTTGATGCCATGGGCTATGGCCAATCGGGCAAACTGAGCGGCTCACTGTCTTCCGCCGCGGCAATCCGAGCAGGGTTCTGGGCCAAGGGCACCGATTACGCTGTCGCCGGGAATGGGACCAAGACCTACACGCTGAAGCCCATGAGTGGATACACCGGCCTGCGGGCCGTGGTGGTCAGCGACAAGGAGCGCTTCGACTTTACGATCGAGTTCCGCAACCGTGCTGGCGACGACGGCCACCACAACCAAGCCAGTAGCCCCAGTACCGGTTACTTCCTGTCGACGGTGCCGGCAGTGCGTGTACTCGCATCAATCGGCGTCGATAACGACGGGAAAGCAGCCAAGGCCGCCGCGGGCGACGGTACCTACCTGTTGAGTAGGACGGTTGGGGTTGGGGATGAGAGCGTCGACCGCTGGACGTACCTAGCGGGCGAGACCTTCACCCACCGCGACATTACGGTCAAGGTCGAGAGCATCACCGCAAACGAGGCAGTGATCAAGGTCTCGCGGGGGAAGCAGACTGTCCAGGCGGGCAAGGTTTCGGTGACCTTGGACACTGAGTACGAGTATGGCGGCAGCGTCCTGGTTGGGGATCGCTACAGTGCGGTGCTGGGGGCTGACTGGCGCGCCGACTCGTATAGCTATCAGTGGTACCGCAGCAAGTCCTACGGGTATGCGTGCAGCACGAGCCTGTCGAAGATTTCGGGCGCGACGAAGGCGACCTACCAGTTGGCCAACGCGGACCTTGGGAAGTGTTTGCGGGTGAAGGTGACCGGCAAGATTAGCGGTCAGTCATCCAAGAGCGCATGGTCGTCCAAGTATTACAGCGGCCCGTCGGGGCCGGGCATCGTCGATACGAGGGGTTCCGTCTCCATCGACGCCAGCGGCAGTACGTTGCAGGCGGTCGTGGGTGGCTGGCGCAACGTCGGCCTGCCGCTGAAGTACCAGTGGTTGCGAAACAACAAGGCCATCAAGAACGCCACCAAGTCGACCTACAAGCCGACCAGCTCCGACAAGGGCAAGCAGATCTCGGTCCGGGTCACGGTGGGTTCGGGCTACGTCGTCTCCGGTACCGGCACCTTGAGTGCGACCTCAGCCGCCGATGCGTACTACCTGCGGAACGTCAACCCGGTGACGATCACCTCGCCGAGCACACCGGCCGTGGGCATCCAGCTCGGTGTCAGCGTGCCGACTATCTACCGCGGCTCGAGCAACACCGTGGTCGCGCCGACGCTGAAGTACCAGTGGCTGCGCAACGGCAAGAACATCAAGGGTGCGACGGCATCGACCTACAAGCTGGTGTCGGCCGACCGGGGCAAGCAGATCTCGGTGAAGGTCACCGCCTCATCCGGTGCCCTGCTGCCGCTGACGCTCACCTCAGCCAAGACCAGCAAGATCGTCTACGGCACCCTGGCCGGCACCAAGGTCGGGCCGACCGTGACCAAGGACATCAACATGCGCAAGCTCACCGCGACGGTGACCGCGGGCTCCTTCACCGACACCGGTGTGAAGTTCGCGTGGCAGTGGCTGCGGGATGGCAAGGCGATCAGCAAGGCCACCAAGAGCACCTACACGCCGGTGGCCGCCGACTATGGCAAGTCGATCACCGTGCGCCTCACGGCCACCAAGACCGGCTACAACAAGGTCGTGGTCTACTCGGCCTTCCGTGCCGCGTCGCTGGACTCGGTGCTGTACACCTGGGACCGCAACCTGAACGGAACGCCGGCGGTCGGCAACACGATTTCGACCACCAGCATCACGCCGACGACTACCGGCACCAACACGGGCTCCTCGATCGTCACCGCCTATCAGTGGCTGCGGGACGGCAAGGTCATCACCGGGGCCACCGGGACGAGCTACATGCTCACCTCGGCAGACGTGGGCAAGAAGATCACGCTGTGGGTGAAGTTCAGCCGCGTGGGCTACCTGGGCACCACAGTGACCAGCGTGGCAACGGTCAAGATCGGGCAGGCCGCGTTCGACAGCGGCACGCTGCAGGCCATGCGCACGAACCGGGCATACAAGGTCCAGGCGCCCACCGGCTCGGGTAAGCCCATCATGCAGGCCCCGGCCATCGGCAGCGACGGCGTCGCGGACACCACCGCGAAGCGCAGCTACCAGTGGTACCGCAATGGTTCGAAAATTAAGAACGCAACCAAGGCGAACTACACGCTCACCAGCTCGGACGCGGGTAAGAAGATCGAGTTGCGGATCGTGATCAGCAAGTCGGGCTTCGCCAACTTCGAGACCCAGACGCTTGCGGCCAGCCAGACGGTGCACGGCTCCTCGGTGTCGCTGACAGGCACCCCGCAGGTTGGGCAGACCCTGGTCGCGAACTACGCGCAGAGTGAGGTCACGGCCCGGGCGACCGGCGCTTCGACCCGCTTCTGCGCGAATGCGACCGAGGCGAGCTACATCGTCAATGCCGCCTTTACTGGTGTAGCTGCCAACTGCAACGGTTCCACCGACGTGGTGGATGAGGCAGTGCAGTGGTACCGCGACGGCAAGAAGATCACCGGTGCCACGAACACCAGTTACACCCTGGTGGCGGCCGACAAGGGGAAGACCATCACCGCGAAGGTGACCTCCACGCACCGGTCGAACACCTACCTGCCAGTGACCCGCACCTCGAACAAACTCAAGGTCAAGTAGTCACCAGCGCGCAGGACGCTGCCGGCCCCGCGCGGGTTGGGAGCGTCCTGCGTTTCCTGGAGGGTATTCTCTTTTGTCCGACAATAGGGGAAACTACCTACTGGGCGCTGCACACGCGCGCTCGTTCCGGTATGAGCACCTGGGGGGGGGTGACTGTGCTCCACCGCACTCCCGCGCGACTGTCTTGCGTCGTCGCTCCTCGCCACCAACCGCGTCACTGCGCACTCGTAGCGGTTGGGTGCCAGTGCGCCAGGGCGGTTCCTCGCCCGCGAGCATGATCGAACCCCCAGTAAGGAATCTGAGAGCATGATGCGTTCCACGCACCGCGTTGGTATGGCCTCGGCTGCAAGCCTCGCACTGGTGCTCGGGCTTATTGCGCCTGCGGCCGCCGCTAGCGAGCTGCCCGAGCCAACCGAGATTGAAGCGCCCGACGGTGCCGCAGAGCCGGCCCCTCCGGCCCCAGCCGTTGCAGTTCCGGTGGTACCCGAGGTCGACGCGACTGAACCGGTGCCCGCTGCGTCGGCCGTGACCAAGGGCGCGACCGTCATTCCGGCGGTGGGTTCGATCATCATCGGGGTGACTCGATACGGCCCGCTGGAGGACGAGGTCACTCGCGTTGGCGACGTGGCCTTCGCAACCCTGACTGAGGACTGGGTGGGGAGCAAGTACAGCTACCAGTGGCAGCGTAGCGGCGTGAAGCATGGCGCATGCACCACATCGTTCAGTGCGATCAGTGGTGCCACCAAGGCCAAGTACACCCTGACCAAGAGTGACCTGAATCGTTGCTTGCGGGTCAAAATCACCGCCAAGGGTTCCAAGAACAAGAGCAAGTCGGCCACCTCGCAGGTGATTTCTGGCCCGACCGAAGCGGGCATCATCAACACCGCCGGTGTCGTGCAGATCAATGCAGACGGCGCGAGCCTAACGGCCGTCGTCGCCGGCTGGACGCATCCTGACCTGAAGCTCAAGTACCAGTGGTATCGCAACGGTAAGGCCGTCAAGAACGCCACGAAGAGCACGTTCAAGCTGTCCACCTCAGACCGCACCAAGAAGATCAAGGTGCGCGTCACGGTGGGGCTGTCCGGCATGGTGTTGCAGGCCGACGGGACCCGCGAGGCCACCTCGCCGGCTGCCATCTACGCGGTGAGCGCTGACGTGCCGCCGACGATCAATAACCCGTCGCCGAAGGTGGGTGACACCGTGCAGGTGCAGCACGGAGCGTACTCGGCGAGTGGCAAGGTCGTCGACGCGCGGAACGCGTACCAGTGGTACCGCGACGGCAAGAAGATTCAGGGCGCAACTGCGATCAGTTACAAGGTCACCAAGTCGGACAAGGGCAAGCGACTGAGTGTCAAGGTCACTGCGAAGGCTGGCGCCCACGTGCCCTATACCGTCACGACCAAGAAGACGAACAAGGTTGCCATCGGTGTGATTCAAGGTGAGCGCTTGCAGCCAACGTTCACTTGGCCAGCAACCAGCCCGGTCGTGCTCACCGCCGCGCTGCCAACGGATTCAATCACCGAGCCCGGCGTGAAGGTCGCCTGGCAGTGGCTCCGCAACGGTAAGGCCATCAAGAACGCGACCAAGGCCACCTACAAGCCGGTTGCGGCCGACTATCGCACCGTCCTGCAGGTTCGCGCCACCGTGACCAAGGCTGGCTACAGCACCGTCAAGCTCACCAGCCCGGCGGAGCTGTCGGAGGCGCTCTGGATCACGCACACCTGGAGCACTGATGGCGCGATCCACGGCACCCTCGCGGTCGGCCAGGTGCTGACCGTGGACGAGCTGAACTATCACGATGGCGCGCAGAGCAGCCTGAGCGGCGTCGCCGAGCAGTACCAGTGGTACCGGGATGGCGTGAAAATCACCGGTGCCGCCGCGAACACCTACACGGTGGTGACCGCTGATGTTGGCAAGACGTTGAGCGCGAAGATCACCTACCGCAAGGACGGCTACATCGGCAGCACTGCGGCCACGCTGTCCACGCCAAAGGTGGGTCAGCAGGCATTCCCGGGCGCTCCGTCGCTGCAAGCGCAGGCGAATGAGTACCTCACCGGGGTGCGCAGCCGATCGGGCGGCGACTACGCCGGCGTAGCGGTCCTGGTTGCGCCCGGCCCGGGGGTCGGTGAAATGTACGACGGCATCGCCGACACGACCGCCAAGCGCAGCTACCAGTGGTACCGCGACGACCGCGCGATCTCAGGCGCGACCAAGTCCACGTACACCATGACGGACAAAGACTTCCGCTCCACGATGCATGTCCGGATCACCATCAGCCGCAGCGGCTACTCCGATGTGGTGCGCTACTCGGTGCCGCTGGACTACAGCATCGCGCCGCCGATCTGGAGCTTCGGCTTCGATGAGGCAGCGCAGGCCCTGGTCCTCCGTCAGGACAGCCCGCCGCTCGTGCAACAGCGCGTCGCGCCCTACGAGTACACCGACGTCTGCACCGCCGAGGATGCCTTGCGCTATGACAGGTACTTCACTGGGGATGGCGGTCCTCAAGTGCAGGACTTCTGTGACGGCCAGACCTGGGCCTTCGAGGTCGTCGTCGGCTGGTATCGCCAGAAGGGCAAGACCGTCAACTACATCCCAGCCGCGGGCGACACTTTCCACTACGCACCCACCGCGGCCGACAAGGGCTGGCAGATTTATGCGGTCGTGGAGGTCTTCCACAAGTCGTACTCGTACCACACCCGCAGTTACCAGACCGAGAAGTATCGGGTGCAGTAGCCGCCTCCGGGCCGGAGCCCATAACCTCCGGCGCACCTCGGCAGCGTGGGGCCGCCGAGACACATTCACAACAGAACAACAACCACACAGACCACACACGAGGAGGCGGGGCCCAACGCGCCCCAGCCAAACATGAGGGGGAACGTCATGCGACGTGCGCTCAGCCGCGCCGTGCTCGCTGCCACGACCAGCGCGATCCTGGCCATTACCGTGGCCACGCCAGCGCTCGGGCAGCCGGAGCTGGAGCTGAACACAGCAACAATCGGCTTCGATACTGCCGTCACCGACCCGGGCATCGTGCCAATCGAGCCGGAAGCACCGGCGCCCGAGGCTGGTCCGGAACCTGCCCACGAGGCGCCTCCCGCGCCCGAGCAGCCCAGTGACATCTCAGCTGTCGCGCCCCACACCCTCGTGCTCACCGGCTCGTTCACCGCCACCACCGCGGGCTGGGATGCGGCGCAGCCGCAGATCTTCCAGAGCCGCGACGGGTTGGCGCTGCTCGATATCTCGGGCGTGACGCTGCCGGGTGCGGCGACGCTCACGGTCGAGGTGGACCTGCCGCGATCGGTGGCCGCCACCGGTGATGCGCGACGGGACCTTCGGGCGGCCAGCGACGCCTCGCCGGGCGGTGTTCTGGTCCCGCGGTCGGTGCGTGCCGCGACGAAGGCTGCGCTGCCGGGCGGCACCGACGCGATGGTGAACATCACGCCCGGAATCGCTGGCAAGCGCAACATCTACACCGTGTCAGTGGTGCCGACCGGTGCCAGCGGCGACGCCAGCCAGAGCCCCGCCGCGGTGCAGCAACTGGTTGCGGATGCGGCCGAGTACTGGCGTGGCCAGACCAACGGCCGCGTCGACTTCCGTCACGTCCTGCACACCTCGGTCGCCGAAAACGAGGTGAACTGCACGGACTTCTACGCCACCATCTCGGCCGCCTGGGGGCGGCTAGAACTCGGGCACGACATCGTTCCGAAGGGGCGCGACCACATCATCGTGGTGCTGCCGGCGAGTGTGCAGACCAGTTGCGGGCTGCTGACGTCGACTATCAACTGGCACGATGCCGGAGCGCACGTTGCGACCGTGGCCGGTGGCAGCGGGCCGAACGGCCGGTTCGCCGTGAACCAGGCCCTCGGATATCAGCTTGGCTTCGGGCGGGCTGACTGGCTGGAGTGCCGGGTGAACCAGTTCCCGGACGCCATGGGATTCACCAAGAACTACCTCACCGGGTACCCGCAGAGCGAGTTCGGCAGCGAGCCCGGCTTGTGCTTGCGTCGCGCCGGTGGCGACGTTGCGAACGTGATGGGTGCCAACCCGGTGGCCTATGTCGAGGAGACCACGGGTGGCAACGTATCGGTGCCGCACCTGATCCGCAGTGGCATCTACAAGAAGGGCACCGACTATGAGGTCGTGCCGGCCGGGACTACCAAGACCTTCACGCTGTCCTCGCTGTCCAAGGGCTCGGGCCTACGCGGCCTCATGGTCCAGGACGCGGACGGTGGCGTGTTCTTCCTGGAATACCGTGACCTGACCGGCCTCGACGCGCAGTACCAGCACCCGCCGCAGGCGATGACCTGCTACGTGCTGGGGTGGCCGCAGTATGTGAACACCTTCGCCGGCTGCACGGGTGCCGGAGTGCGCGTGCTTCGATGGGGCTCCGACCAGACCTACAAGCCCTGGCAGTTGGACTCCACCACTCCGGCTGGCTTCGCTGGCGATGCCACGCAGGTCATCGGCCGAACCATCGCCAACATCGAATACGAGGGGCACAGCCAGTGGACCCAGCGCATGGCCTGGGGCAAGGGTGAGACCTTCCGTTCGCGGCCAGGCAGCGGTGGCGTGACGTTCACGGTTACCAAGGTCTCCGGTGGCAAGGCCACCGTGAAGGTCACCGCGCCGAAGTCCAATCCGAGCCTGAACATCGGCGACTACCACCTCATGCGGATGGACACCTCCGAGGACTACCTTCGCGTCGGCCAGGAGCTGGCCGTGTTCGTGGACGCCGGCACCAAGGCGGACACCCTGAGTTACCAGTGGCACCGCGTCAACGCGCAGGGGAAGAAGACCAAGTTGGCGGGGGCCACCAGCGCCAGCTACGTTATCCGCGAGGAGGCGCTCGGCCACGAGCTCAGTGTCACGGTCACGGCAAAGCGAGGCGGCAAGACCGTGAGTCGGACCCTCGACGCTCGCGACCACCTCGGCTGGAGTGGGGCTGACTTCACCGTTCGCGAAGGTCAGATTGCAGGGGCGGGCAACGTCGTAGTCCACCGCAGCAGCGCCGGTTTGACAGCGGAAGTCTCAGGGTGGAGCGAGTTGAACCTGCCGTTCCGCTACCAGTGGCTCCGCAATGGAGCGCCGATCAAGAGCGCCACCAAGAAGACCTACAAGCCGGTCGAGGCCGACAGGAACGCACTGATCTCCGTGCGCGTCCAACTGCCCGCAACCGGCTGGACCGGCCCGGCCGAATCACTCGAGCCAGCCGAGTCGGCGCCGGTGCCAGTGACCGTGGCGGCTGGTGGCACTGTGACCATCACGAACGGTGCCGCGCCAAGGGTCGGCCAGGCGCTCACCGCCGTCGTGCCGGCCGCTGTACTGCCCCCAACCACCGATCCCGGCGCTGCCCAATTCACCTTCCAGTGGCTCCGCGATGGCAAGGCGATCAAGAAGGCGACGGCTGCCAGGTACACCCCCGTCCTCGCCGACAAGGGCAAGCGCCTGAGCGTCAAGGTGACGGTCAAGCAGGCGGGATATCTCGCAACCACCACGACCACGAAGACCGGCGCAAAGACCGCACTGGGCCAGTTCACGATTCAGGCGGGGTTGGAGCCGACGGTGACGAAGGGCGCGTGGCCTAGTCGGAAGCTCACCGCCTCGCTGGATAAGTCCAAGGTTGCCGAGAGCGGATACACCATCTCGTGGCAGTGGTATCGCGACGACACCAAGCGTAAGGGCAAGACCAAGAGCACCTATACCCCCGTCACCGCTGATCGTGGCGCCCACGTCTGGGTGTCGGCAACGCTGAAGAAAAAGGGGTATGCCTCCCGCACGCTCCGTATGACGCTGCCGCAGTCTCCCGGGTATCGCGACTGGTTGTACGGGGAATGGTCGAACGCTGAGGCACTGTTCTCTGGTGACGTGAAGGTGGGGTCCACGGTGACGTACTCTCCGGGCGGGCAGCGCTACACGGTCCATGGTGCCATCGATGCGTCGAATGTCGTGGGGAGATACACGCTGACCCCCGAGCAGGTCGAAAGCTACCAGTGGTATCGGGACGGCAAGAAAATCAAGGGCGCGACGAACACCGCGTATACGATCACTGCGGCGGACCGAGGCAAGCGGCTGAAGCTCGTGGTGACCTCCTCATACCCGGGCTATATCGGATTCACCCGGAGCAGTCGAGAAACCGGTCGCGTCGGTGACGCGGTGCTGCCGGATGCGTCGAGCTTCAACGGCAACTCCGTGCCCTCGCCTGCACTCAAGTACCGGTCAGCCGCTGGCGGGAAGGTGACCCTGGTTGCGCCGCAACCGGGACCGATCAGCAATGCCCCGGCGGGCTTCATCGGTGACAACCTGCGTCACTTGGATCTGCCGCGTACCTATCAGTGGTTCAAGAATGGCAAGGCAATCAAGGGAGCTACCAAGCCTGAATACACGATCTCGGCCAAGGACGCCAAGAATACGTACTTCGTACAGATCTGGATAAAGCAGAAGGGCTACACCGAGCTGTACGTGCCGTCGACGCCCGCGATCGTCTCGTTGTACGGGGCGACGAAGGTATCGGTCTCGGGTGAGGCTCGTGTGGGCAAATCGCTCACGGCAACCACGGCAAGCGTCTGGCCGACCAGCCGGCGCTCCGGGTACTACGGCATTTCCACGTGCCCGGGAGTATCGTCCTGGTACCTCTGGTATGTCGACGCACCGTCTGCCGACTTGCTCCAGCACTGTGCCGATGAGGGACAGATCGTTGCGCTCAGATACCAGTGGCTGCGGAACGGCAAGGCCATTGCTGGGGCCACCGGCGCGTCGTACACGCCGACGTCGAAGGATAAGGGCAAGAAGTTGTCACTTCGAGTTACTTACGTTGAGGTGTCAGGCACATACTTCCCGTTGGTGCTCACGAGCAAAACGGTCAAGGTGAAGTAGGGAGCACGTTCTCGCCCGCTCCTGTCATGCCGAGCTCCGGTCGTTGGGCCGGATGGGGCATGCTGGCGAGCCGAGGCCCCGGCACGAATTCCGCGCCGGGTGCCTCGACGCGTTGGGATCGGTGCCCTATCCCGATGCTGGCGGCATCAGTCATACTCAGGGAAGCGATAACGCGGCTCCGAACCCCAGCGGAGGCGCGCTCAGGTGAAGGGGACAGAGGCGCGCTCAGGTGAAGGGGACAGCGTTGCAGGAGCAAAGACCGACCCGCCGGATATCCGCCACCGGCGCAACACTAGCGCTGGTGGTGAGCCTGCTCGTGGCGTCGCCTGCTGGGGCGGTCGTTGACGATTCCGGCGAGACCTCGATCGACTCCTCCGCAACGTACGGTCAGGTGTCCCATGAGGATCCCGCTGCGGCGACGAGCGATGAGGCCACTGATCAACCGGATCCTGCAGCGTCGGGCCCGGGCGAGGAGCCGACGCAACCTCTGCACGAGGAGATCGGCGATGGCGGTGCTGCGGAACCTGTCGAAGAGCCCGGTGACTATCCAGCCCAACCAGGACCCGAGCCAGTGCTCAGCCTCGACGAAGAGGACCCGTTACGCTGGGTTGGTACTGTGCAGCGCTTGTCGCACGGCCTGCCTGGCAACGACGGGCCTCGACCCACGATGCTGTTCATGCCGGCGTATGGATACCTACTCCTGGACGCCACGACCCTGCCGAGCGATGCCACCGGCCGCGTGACCGTCACCGTGGCTGCGCCGAAGGGTGTGGACCTGGGCGAGAGCCGTCAGGACGCCTTCGCCGCGCTCGCCGGAGCCGGTGCCCTCACAGTGACGGGGGTGTTCTCACCCAACCAGGTGAAGGCGCGCTCGATTGCTGGGAACGGCGTGTCTGCAGGAGTGAACCTGAGCCCGATTACCAAGGCCACCCACCGCATCCACGCAGTGTTGGTGACGCCGAACGGGCTCGGCGCCTCGCCCGATAGTCACCAGCAGGACAGCGTGGTGCGTTCGGCCGTGCAGAAGGCGAGTGCGTACTGGAGCAAGCAGTCCAATGGTCAGATCACGCTGGAACTGCAGACGGTCATTCCGTGGTACCAAGCCCCGGCCGGTGCGTCGTGCGCGGACGATAGTGCGCGGGTTCAACTGTGGAACAGCGCATGGCAAAAGGTTAAGCAGGTCGACCCGTACTCCCTGCAGGGCGCACTGGAGCGCCCGAACGATCACCTGGTCCTGGTGCTGCCGGCCGCGGCCAAAGGAGAATGCGGACCGGGTCTGGGGACGCTCGGGGACCATGTGAATTCGGGCGGCACACTGCAGTTGACTGGGCTGAATTCTGCTGTGGGCCTCGCCACGCTCAAGCATGAGCTGGGGCACAACTTCTCCTTCGGCCACGCGAACTGGCTCGAGTGCCGCGTGTCCTCCTTCGGCAGTGCGCTCAATCTGCCTAAGGGCGACCCGATGCTTGGCACCGATACCGGCGAGTGCCTCAACCGGGAGTACGGCGACTTGCTCGACATCATGGGTTTTGGCGTTGACGGTAAGGACGGGGGATCGCTCTCGGCGCCCAACGCTATTCGGGCGGGGCTGTGGAAGGCTGGTACCGACTATGCCGTGGCGGCTTCTGGCACCACCAAGCGGTACACCTTGAAGGACGTCGGCAACACGACGGGACTGCGCAGCGTGATCGTGCAGGATGTGGACGGTGCAACCTTCTTTGTCGAGTACCGCAATCTGAAGGGCACGGACGCGCAGTATGCGGGGATGGGCCAGTACTGCTCCGTAGCAGCGGGCTCCGGCTACTGCACCGACCGTGGCGTGCGCATCCTGCGGGCACAGAACGACCCGGATTACGGCGGCGCAGCAGGCGCAGGCTACAACGGTCGTCCCTGGGATCAGACGCAGTTGATCGGGCGGAGTATTGGGCAGATCACCAACGACGACGCTCGGTACCAGCACCGTTCCACATTCCGTGCGGGCGAAACCTTCCGGAACACGTCGAGTGCGGGCGCAGTGAAAGTGAAGGTCGTCTCGACGTCAGCGTCGAGCGCGGTGATCGAGGTCACCAGCCCCAAGGGCAGTACGCAGCTGCCCTTGCTGAACGGTGACGATGAGGACCTGCAAGTCTGGTCTGCGAGCGACACCTACCGGGTGGGCGACCCGATCTGGGTGCAGTTGCCAGATACCTACGTCGCGGACCAGTACACCTACAAGTGGACGCGCATCAATATGACCACGGCAACGCAGACTGTGATCAAGGGCGCGACCAAGTCGTATTACATCCCGGTCGCCGCTGACCTCGATCATGCGCTCGCGGTGACCGTGACGCTGAAACGGAACGGCGCATCCAGCAAGTCGGCACTGATCAGGACTGTGGCCAACGTTGTTGGTGAGAATGTCTTCGGCATCCAGCCGCACGTCATCGAAGGTCCAGGGCAGCTCACCATCGTGCAGGCCGGATCATCCTTGAAGGCGCAACTGAGCCAGTTGTCGACCCTCGACGCTCCCTGGCGGTACCAGTGGTATCGCAACGGGAAGGCGATCAAGGATGCGACGAAGGCGTCCTACAAGCCCACTTCGTCGGACAAAAACGCCAGGATCAAGGTTCGTGTCCAGGCGCCCAAGATCAGCACCGGCTGGGTGATGCATGATGATTCCCTGCCGCCGGAGGGCGGTACCTGGCAGATCTTCTCGGACGAGGGCTACTACAACATCACCTCCACGCAGAAGCCAGCCATCACCGGCACACTGCGCGTCGGCGAGACGCTGCATGCGACCCTGGGAAGCTTCCAGACCGGCCCCGCCGCCGACCCGCTCTCGGTCCCGGTGACTCCGACGCTGACGTACCAGTGGCAGCGTGACGGGAAGAGCATCTCGGGTGCGAAGTCTGCAACGTACACGCTGAAGGCGGCGGATAAGGGCAAGAAGATCTCGGTGAAGGTGACCGCCAAGTCGGGCGCCCTCCTCACGCTCACCCAGACGAGTAGCAAGACCTCCAAGGTCGCTAGCGGCGTGATCGCCGGATCCAAGTCGCCGGGTGCGGTGACACGCAATGCATCGACAGGCGTGCTGGACGCCAAACTTACCGCAGGCGTCATCACCCAGTCCGGAGTGACCACGAAGTACCAGTGGTATCGCGCGGGCAAGAAGATCAAGGGTGCAACCAAGGCCACCTACAAGCCGGTCAACGCCGACTTCGACAAGACGCTGAAGGTGCGGGTCACTGTCACCAAGAAGGCGTACACCACGGTGGTGATGGATCGAACCGCGCCGAAGTCGCTGTACCAGGTTGAGTGGGACTGGGACCGGTCGTTGCAAGGCACCCTGGCCGTGGGCAGCACCATCCAGATCGCGAGCCACACCTTTACGTTGGAGGGCTCGGCCGTCGACGGCAGTGTCCTGGACCGCAAGTGGCAGTGGCTGCGGGACGGCAAGGCGATCAAGAACGCCACTGGCGAGACCTACACGGTGACCTCGGCCGACCGTGGCAAGCGACTCTCGGTGAAACTCACCTTCCGGGTGCCGGGGACTATTACTGGCTCAGTAACGAGCCGGAAGACGGTCAAGGTGGGCGACGTCGCATTCGCTGATGCGCCGGACATTCAGCAGCAGTGGCGGGAGCGGGAGCCTGTCGACACGGCCGTGGTGAACGGCAAGGTCGTGTTGAGCGCGCCCCTGCCCGGTGACGGCGCAGGCCGGGACGGTATCGCAGACCTCAGCGCCAAGCGGGCCTACCAGTGGTACCGCGATGGGAAGGCGATCACGGGCGCCACGAAGGCGACCTATACCCCGGGCAGCGGGGACGCGAATGGTAAGCGCCTGCATGTGCGCGTCACGATCTCGAAGTCGGGATACACCCCGGTCGAGGTGTACAGCTTGGCGCGAGCGTTCTCGGTCTACGGGGCAACGAAGCCGAAGATCCTCGGAACCGCAAAGGTGGGCGTCACCCTTCAAGCGGTCCCACAAGGGACCGCCCAGATTCAGAAGAACACCACCGCTGGCGCAACCGCAACCTCCGAGATCACGGTCAACTACCAGTGGCTGCGGGACGGGAAAACGATCCCCGGTGCTGTCACGAGCCTGTACACGCCGGTGAAGGTCGATGTGGGCAAGAAGTTGTCCGTTCGGGTGACGTATCGCCATGCCAGTAATGGCTACGTGTCCCAGGTGGTCACCAGCGCCAAGACCAAGAAGGTCGTCAAGTAGCGTCGCCTGGACCAACCCTTCGCTGGCGACACGAGGGTGGCGGATGTTGCGTTTCGGTGCCGGTTTTCTGCACTGTGGTGGAAAACGCGGCTATCGCGGTTCGTGTATCTGCGCCATACTCAGTGAGAATCAACGGAGCTACACCCGATCCGGGTTCCGTCACGCACTCTGGGGGATAATCATGCGCGCACCGCATTCTCATCGTCGTGGGACCGCCGCAGGTGCCGTCCTTGCCCTGTTGGTGGGGCTTCTGGGCGTGGCACCGGCCGCCGCGGCAGACGATCTGCCGGAACCGGATGCAGCGGTCGTCGCCCCGCTGACCGAGTCCGATGAGGCCGGAGGTACGCCGCCCACTACGGACGAGGACACGGCGCCGGAACCTGGTGTCGGCTCGGACGAGGACCACGCCGAAGAGCCAGCCGAGCAGCCGGCAGCGGAGCCGGCGACGGCGGCGGGATCGCTGCGCTGGACCGGCGAGCTGCGGCCATTCACGCACAAGCTGCCGAAGGCCTCGGGGCCGGAAGTGGTGCCCTTTGATGTCAGTGCGTATGGCCTTCTGGCGCTGGATGCCTCGACCGTGTCCAACATCCTGCCTGGCCGCGTCACCGTGACGCTGGAAGCTCCGGCAGGCGTTGAACTGACCGGTGACGAGGCAGCGGACTTCGCGGCGCTCCAGGCGGCCGCACCGTTGCGGGTGGCGCAGGTGGTGGCCGCCGAGGCGGCGAACAAGCCGGGCAGCGGCGTCGCTGCCGGCATCAACTTCACGCCAACCCAGTCGGCCACGCATCGGATCTATGCGGTGCTGATGGCCCCTGCTGGTCCGGCGGTGTATCCGGATGCTGGCCAGATGGCCTCGCGCGTCTCCGCCGCCGTGGCACACACCGACGCATATTGGTCAAAGCAGTCGGCCGGCAAGATTCGTTTTGAGCTGCGCGGGGTCAGCGATTTTTCCCAGGCGACGGCAGGCGGCACCTGCGCCTCGGACACCGCCTTGACGAACCTGTGGAACCAAGCTCGAGCCAAGGCCGTACCGCTCGGCTATAACAGCGCACGCTTCAATGACCACCTGGTGATCGTGCTCCCGGAAGCCAATGAAGCGGACTGTGGTCTGGGCCTGGGGACGCTCGGCTACTCCGTGAACACCGGTGGCGTGCTGCACCTGACCAACCTGTCCACGGACGCTGGATTCGGCACGCTCAGTCACGAACTGGGCCACAACATGTCCTTCGGCCACGCCAACTGGCTGGAGTGCCGCGTCCCGTCGTTCTCGAGTTCTCTCAACTTGACCATCAGCGGTCCGAACTATGGGGTCGGCACCGACCAGTGTGTCAACCGCGAGTACGGCGACCTGCTGGATGTGATGGGCTTCAGCATTCTCGACATGACCGGTGGGGCGCTGTCCGCCCCGAACGCGATCCGGGCGGGCCTGTGGGCGCAGGGCACCGACTACAAGTACGCACCGCGCGGCAAGACGCAGCGCTTCACCATCAAGGACGTGGGTGAGGGCAAGGGCCTGCGGGCCGTGGTCATTCAGGACAACACCGGCGCACAGTTCTTCGTTGAGTATCGCAATCTGCGCGGCACAGACGCCCAGTACCAGACGATCGGTGAAGAATGCCAGGTTTCGGAGCCCGAGAAGCCGTACCAGGACCGGAACGGATTCTGCCTTGAGTCCGGCGTCCGCGTGCTCCGCGCCGACAACGACGTCGACATGAGGAACCGCATCGGCAGCGTCAACGGCGCTCCGTGGGATCAGACGCAGCTGATTGGTCGCAGCGTTGCCTCGGTGACCGGAACCGTTGGCCGCGACGTGCATCGTTCCACCTATCGGGCAGGCGAGACCTTCCAGAACCGCAGCAACGTGTGGGCGGTGGCCGTCAAGGTGAAGGTCATCAGCACCTCGGCCAGCAGCGCGGTGATCGAGGTCACCAGTCCCGCAAGTGGCCCGATCTCCCCGAACCTGTTCGATCAGGCCTACGTGTGGTCGGAGTCGGAGGAGTTCCAGGTTGGTCGGCCCATCTGGTGGACCATCAGCGACGAGTTCACTGGCCAGCAGTACACGTACCAGTGGTACCGCGTCAACCTGTACACGCTCAAGAGCACCGCCATTTCCGGAGCCAACAAGCCGTCATATACGCCGACGGCCAAAGATCTTGGCTACGCGCTGCGCGCCAGGCTCATTGTGAAATCGGACGGGAAGCAGAGCAAGGCGCGCTGGTCGAACTATGTCGTCAACTACGACGAGTACTGGGACGAGTTCTACGGCATTGTCGAGCAGGTTGTTGCGGGGACTGGGACGGTGACGATCGTTGAGCAGGGCAGCTCGCTCCGCGCCCGCGTAGATGGCTACAGTCAGCTGGAAGTGCCGTTCAAGTACCAGTGGTTCCGGAACGGCAAGGCGATCTCTGGTGCGACGAAGGCGACCTACAAGCCGGTGGCGGCTGACCGCCTCGCTGCACTGACGGTGCGGGTGACCCCGCCGACCGCAGGCTACGACTTTGAGTCCACGGCATCGGTGACATCCGCGCAGGGCTACTACGGCATCGTCTCGTCCCAGAAGCCGGTCGTCCAGGGCAGCGTTCGCGTGGGTGCGACCGTCGTGGCCGAGGTCGGCAACTTCCGCCAGGGTCCAGGTGGCAGCCTGATCGTGCCGACGCTGTCGTACCAATGGCTGCGTGATGGGAAGACGATTAAGCACGCCACCGGCGCGACCTACACCCTCGTTGCTGCCGACAAGGGCAAGAAGATCAGTGTCAAAGTCTCGGCGAAGCTCGGGGCGCTGGTGGCGTTGACCGAAACCAGCGTCAAGACGGCCAAGGTGTCGGCTGGCGTGATTGCGGGCTCCAAGACGCCGGACGCAGTGACGCGGAACGCAGCAACCGGCGTACTGGATGCTGCACTCACCGCCGGGGTGATCACCGAACCAGGGGTCACGGTGAAGTACCAGTGGTACCGCGCGGGCAAGGCCATCAAGGGTGCGACCAAGGCGAGCTATAAGCCGGTGAACGCTGACTTCGACAAGACACTGAAGGTGCGCGTCACTGTCACCAAGAAGGCGTACACCACGGTGGTGATCGATCGCGCTGTGCCGAAGTCGCTGTACCAGATTGAATGGTTCTGGTCGAAGTTCGTCGGTCCCTATGTGGCCGTGGGCTACACGCTGGAGGCCAACAACCTGCAGTTCTACGTGGACGAGGACTACATCAACCACCCCGACACGACGCTGACGCGGACCTGGCAGTGGTACCGCAACGGCAAGGCGATTGCGGGCGCGACCGGGCCGACCTACCTCGTCACGGCGGCGGACCTCGGTAAGCGCCTGTCGATGCGGACCACTTTTGCCTATGACGGGTGGGTGGGCGGCTCGGTGCTCAGCCGCGAGACCGCGCCCGTGGGCCAGGCCCTGTTCTGGGATACACCGACCGCGCAGCAGCAGTGGGAGCACCGGGGCTTGGCGAGCGACTCCGTCGTTGACGACAAGGTCGTCCTCGCCGCACCCAGCCCGGGGACTGGTGCCGGCACGGACGGTATCGGGGATCTTGATGCCAAGCGCAGCTACCAGTGGTACCGAGGCGGCAAGGCGATCAAGGGAGCCACGAAGAGCACCTACGTGCCCGGCAAGGCCGATGGCAACGGGGCATTGCTGCACGTGCGCATTCTGATCACTCAGGCTGGGTACACCCAGGTGGAACATTTCACCACGGCGCGTGCGTTCTCGGTCTATGGCGCTAGCAAGCCCAAGATTGTCGGCAAGGCGAAGGTCGGTGTGGTGCTGGAGGCCGCGCTGCAGGGCACGGCCCGCACGCAGGAGAACACCAACGCCGGGTCCGAGTCCACGAACGACATCGCCGTCACCTTCCAGTGGCTGCGGGACGGCAAGGCGATCGCGGGGGCTACTGGCGCGAGTTATCAGCTGGTGAAGGCCGATGCTGGCAAGCGGATCACGGTGCGCGTCAGCTACACCCACGACAGCAATGGTGCGGTGCCGCTGGTGCTCACCAGCGCGAAGACCGCCAAGGTGGCCAAGTAATTGCGGGGCAATCCATAGCAATCAGGGCTAGTCTCGGCGGTAATTCCGGGGGAGGAGACGCGATGGCAGGCCAGGGACGCACAATGGCGGCGGTCGCAGCCGCGGCCACGGTGCTCGCTGTGGTTGCCGGCTGTGCGCAGCCGACCGGTTCGGCTGAGCCGGGCCAACCGGAACCTGCGCCGGTGCACCCAGAGGAGCCAGACGTGCCTGCGCCGATCGACCTCGCCACGTTGCCGGATCGCCTCACCATCAAGGGCCGCCTGACCAAGGTGGTGGCCGGAGAACGCGCGGAGCCGCGAGACACCGACTCGGATGCGTTCTGGATATTCCACGTCGATGGCGGCTTCCTGCCGATCCACCTGCGCGGCGAGGAGCTCGCCGGTGCCGGCGTCGGCGGCGCACGCGGCATCGTGGTCGCGGCGCCCGCGGGCACGGTGCTCCCGGACGGGGATGCGCGCTTCGCTGCCTTGCAGGCACTGGCTGAACAGACCGGTGGTGCCCTACAAGTGGTGGGGCTTTGGGATGGCTCGATGGCGGTGCTGCCCTAAGGTGTTGTTGACCCGGGTTCTGATACGGCATACCGCGTCATGACCCTCGGCGACACGCCGGAGACTGCCGACGCGCGTTTGCGCGTCCGCAAACCGTGTGGCATTATTGACAAGTTCGCCAATTGCGCCCGCATGGGCTCGAACGGCACCTTGTAGCCGCGAATGCCCTCCGGGACACCGCATCTCAAGGCGTGAACAACTACCGACTGCCCCAAACATCGTGCGGGCGGCGTGTCACGAACAGCGCGACACGCCCGAGCGCGTGGGTCGGTCAGGTTGGTAATACGAACAGTGGAGCAGGCCTGCGGGCCGCGAAGTTTCCGGACTGGCAGACGCCAGCTCGGGAGTGGGAAGAGCCTAAGTCGACGAACGTCGCCGAGGGCCCAGAAGGAAGAGAGTCACTGATGGCGGGACAGAAGATCCGCATTCGGCTGAAGTCGTACGACCACGAGGTGCTCGACGTCGCCGCCCGCAAGATCGTCGACACGGTCACTGCAGCGGGTGCAACGGTCGTGGGCCCGGTGCCGCTGCCGACGGAAAAGAACGTCGTGGTGGTTATCCGCTCCCCCCACAAGTACAAGGACAGCCGCGAGCACTTTGAGAAGCGCACGCACAAGCGGCTGATCGACATCATCGACCCGACCCCGAAGGCCGTCGACTCGCTCTCGCGTCTCGACCTGCCCGCCGAGGTCAACGCCGAGCTGAAGCTCTAGTAACCGAGGACGACAGACGATGGCAACCGCAGTCAAGACGACGAAGGGCCTGCTGGGCATCAAGCTCGGCATGACCCAGGTCTGGGACGAAAACAACAAGCTGATCCCCGTGACGGTGATCGAGGCAAGCCCGAACGTGGTCACCCAGGTTCGCAACGAAGAGGTCGACGGCTACGCAGCCGTGCAGATCGGCTTCGGCCAGATCGACCCGCGCAAGGTGAACAAGCCCGCCGCTGGCCACTTCGCCAAGGCAGGCGTGACCCCGCGCCGTCACATCACCGAATTCCGCACCGCCGACGCAGCCGAGTACTCGCTGGGTCAGGAAATCTCCGTCGAGATCTTCGAGGCCGGCCAGAAGGTCGACGTCGTGGGCACCTCGAAGGGTAAGGGTTTCGCCGGTGTGATGAAGCGCCACAACTTCAAGGGTGTGTCCGCTTCGCACGGTTCGCACCGTAACCACCGCAAGCCGGGTTCGATTGGCGCCAGCGCCACCCCGAGCCGCGTCTTCAAGGGCATGCGTATGGCCGGCCGTATGGGCGGCGACCGCACCACCGTGCAGAACCTGCTGGTTCACGCCGTGGACGCCGAGAAGGGCCTGATCCTGGTCAAGGGCGCCATCCCCGGCGCCAAGGGCCGCCTCGTCTTCGTTCGCTCCGCCGTGAAGGGGGCCTAGCCATGACCGTCGTTGACGTTATCGATGTCGCCGGTAAGAAGACCGGCTCGGTTGAACTGCCGGCTGAGCACTTCGACGTGCAGACCAACGTGCCGCTGATCCACCAGGTTGTGGTGGCCCAGCTCGCCGCTGCCCGTCAGGGTACGCACAAGACCAAGAACCGTGGCGAAGTCTCCGGTTCGGGCAAGAAGCCGTTCAAGCAGAAGGGCACCGGTCGTAGCCGTCAGGGTTCGGTCCGTCAGCCCGAGCACCGCGGTGGTGGCGTCGTGCACGGTCCCGTGCCGCGCGACTACGCCCAGCGCACCCCCAAGAAGATGATCGCTGCCGCCCTCCGTGGCGTGCTGTCCGACCGTGCTCGCGCCGGCCGGATCCACGTGGTCGACTCGCTGATCAAGGGTGACGCTCCGTCGACCAAGACGGCCGTGACCGTGCTGAACGCTGTCGGCGCCAAGAACAACGTCCTCGTTGTCCTCGGCCGCAGCGAAGAGGCTGGCCTGCTGAGCGTGCGCAACCTGCCGTATGTGCACGTGCTGTTCCAGGACCAGCTGAACGCATACGACGTGGTCGTTTCCGACCACGTGGTGTTCACCAAGTCCGCATTCGAGGCCTTCGCCTCGGGCGCACCGGCAGCTGCCGCTGCCGCTACTGAGGAGGCCGGCGAATGAGCGTCGTTCACGACAAGGACCCGCGCGACGTGATCTTCGCGCCGGTGGTTTCCGAGAAGAGCTACTCCCTGATTGACCAGGGCAAGTACACCTTCGAGGTTGACCCCCGTGCCAGCAAGACGGAGATCAAGCTCGCCATCGAGAAGATCTTCGGCGTGAAGGTTGCATCGATCAACACGCTGAACCGTCCGGGCAAGACTCGCCGCACGCGGTTCGGTCTCGGCAAGCGCAAGGACACCAAGCGCGCCATCGTGACCCTGCGCAGCGGTTCCATCGACATCTTCACGGCCGCAGGCTAGGTCGGGAAGCACGAGGAAGAAGACAATGGCTATTCGCAAGTACAAGCCGACCACCCCGGGCCGTCGTGGCTCGTCGGTGTCGGACTTCGCTGAGATCACGCGCTCGACTCCCGAGAAGAGCCTGCTGCGCCCGCTGCCGAAGACCGGTGGCCGTAACAACCAGGGCCGTATCACGACCCGTCACATCGGTGGTGGCCACAAGCGCCAGTACCGCGTGATCGACTTCCGTCGTCACGACCGTGATGGTGTGGACGCCAAGGTCGCGCACATCGAGTACGACCCGAACCGCACCGCGCGTATCGCGCTGCTGCACTACGTGGACGGCACGAAGCGCTACATCCTGGCTCCGAACAACCTCAAGCAGGGTGACATCGTCGAGTCGGGTCCGAACGCGGACATCAAGCCGGGTAACAACCTGCCGCTGCGCAACATCCCGGTCGGTACCGTGATTCACGCGATCGAACTGCGTCCGGGTGGCGGTGCCAAGATGGCTCGCTCGGCCGGCGCCTCGGTCCGCCTGGTTGCTAAGGACGGCCCCTACGCGCAGCTCCGCCTGCCGTCGGGTGAAATCCGCAACGTCGACGCTCGCTGCCGCGCCACTATCGGTGAGGTCGGCAATGCCGAGCAGTCGAACATCAACTGGGGTAAGGCTGGTCGTAACCGCTGGCGTGGCATCCGCCCGACTGTCCGCGGTGTGGCCATGAACCCGATCGACCACCCGCACGGTGGTGGTGAGGGTAAGACCTCCGGTGGTCGTCACCCGGTGAGCCCGTGGGGCCAGAAGGAAGGCCGCACGCGTCACCGTAACAAGGAAAGTGACAAGCTCATCGTTCGCCGTCGTACCGTCGGCAAGAAGCGCAGGTAGGAGAAGTAGATGCCCCGCAGTCTCAAGAAGGGCCCCTTCGTTGACGACCACCTGCTCCGCAAGGTGATCGCTCAGAACGAAGCCGGCACCAAGAACGTCATCAAGACCTGGTCGCGTCGGTCCATGATCACGCCCGACTTCCTGGGTCACACCATCGCCGTGCACGACGGCCGCAAGCACGTCCCGGTGTTCATCACCGAGACTCTCGTGGGCCACAAGCTCGGCGAATTCGCCCCCACCCGCACCTTCCGCAGCCACGTGAAGGACGACAAGAAGGGCCGTCGCCGCTAATCGCGGCGCGGTTCTGAGAAGGAGCAGACCATGGTCGAATCCGTCGCCCGGCTGCGTAACCTGCGCGTTACGCCGCAGAAGGCACGTCGCGTCATCGAACTGGTGCGCGGTAAGCAGGCTGTCGAAGCGCTGGCCATCCTCAAGTTCGCCCCGCAGGCTGCGAGCGAGCCGGTTGGCAAGCTCGTCGCCTCCGCTATCGCGAACGCACGAGTGAAGGCTGACGCTGAGAACAGCTACCTCGACGAGCAGGACCTGCAGATCGCGCAGATCTTCGTCGACGAGGGCCCCACTATGAAGCGTTTCCGTCCGCGCGCCCAGGGCCGCGCTGACCGGATCTTCAAGCGCACCAGTCACGTCACCGTGGTGCTTGCCACCCCGGATGCAATCGAAGCCCAGAAGGCGAGGAGCTGAGCATGGGACAGAAGGTAAACCCGTACGGGTTCCGTCTCGGAGTCACCACCGACCACGTGTCGCGTTGGTTCTCTGACAGCACCCAGGCTGGTCAGCGGTACCGCGACTACCTCGCTGAGGACGTCAAGATCCGCCAGCTGCTGCAGACGAGCCTCGACCGTGCCGGCGTGTCCCGCATCGAGATCGAGCGCACCCGCGACCGCGTGCGTGTGGACATCCACACCGCTCGCCCGGGTATCGTCATCGGTCGCCGTGGTGCTGAGGCCGAGCGTCTGCGTGCAGACCTCGACAAGCTCACCGGCAAGCAGGTGCAGCTGAACATCATCGAGGTCAAGAACCCCGAGGCCGACGCTCAGCTCGTCGCTCAGGGTGTGGCCGAGCAGCTCAGCGCCCGCGTGGCCTTCCGCCGCGCCATGCGCAAGGGTCTGCAGGGTGCTCAGCGTGCCGGCGCCAAGGGTGTCCGCGTGCAGGTTTCGGGCCGCCTTGGTGGCGCCGAAATGAGCCGCAGCGAGTTCTACCGCGAGGGTCGCGTGCCGCTGCACACCCTGCGCGCCAACGTGGACTACGGCTTCTACGAGGCCAAGACCACCTTCGGTCGCATCGGTGTGAAGGTCTGGATCTACAAGGGCGACCTCACCAACAAGGAGCTTGCTCGCGAGCAGGCGAACCAGAAGAGCAGCCGTGACAACCGGGGCGACCGTCCGCGTCGCGCCCCGCGTGCACAGCAGGCTGCGGTCGAGGCGGCCCCGGTGGCCGCAGGATCGGAGGGCTGATCCATGCTGATCCCTCGTAAGGTCAAGCACCGCAAGCAGCACCGTCCCACCCGGACCGGCGCCGCTACCGGTGGTACCCGCGTCGAATTCGGTGAATACGGCATCCAGGCGCTGACCCCTGCCTACGTCACCAACCGTCAGATCGAGTCCGCTCGTATTGCCATCAACCGTCACATCCGCCGTGGTGGCAAGGTGTGGATCAACATCTACCCGGACCGTCCGCTGACCAAGAAGCCGGCCGAAACCCGCATGGGTTCCGGTAAGGGTTCGGTTGAGTGGTGGGTGGCCAACGTCAAGCCGGGTCGCGTGCTCTTCGAGCTCAGCGGCGTGGCAGAGCCCATCGCCCGCGAGGCGCTCACCCGCGCGATCCACAAGCTGCCGCTGAAGGCGCGCATCATTACCCGTGAGGAAGGTGACGCATAATGGCGATCGGTACCAAGGCACTCGCCACCGTCGAGCTCGACAGCTACGACGACGCTCGTCTGGTCGACGAGCTGAAGCGCGCCAAGGAAGAGCTGTTCAACCTGCGCTTCCAGTCGGCCACCGGTCAGCTCGACAGCCACGGCCGTATTCGCGCCGTCAAGCGCGACATCGCCCGCATTTACACCGTGCTTCGTGAGCGCGAACTGGGTATCCGGGCCACCCCGGAGCCGGTCGTCGCCGAGAAGACCGCCAAGAAGGCTGCCAAGAAGGAAGCTCCGGCTGAGCCGGCAGCCGAGGCCGCGGCCGAGACTGAGGAGAAGAACTGATGGCTGAGGTGAAGACCCAGGCCGCAGGCCACGAGTCCGCAGCGAACGACGTTCGTGACGCGGACGCCCGTGGGTACCGCAAGACCCGCCGTGGCTACGTGGTGAGCGACAAGATGGACAAGACCATCGTGATCGAGGTCGAGGACCGGGTGAAGCACCCGCTCTACGGCAAGGTCATCCGCCGCACCTCGAAGGTGAAGGCCCACGACGAGAACAACTCGGCCGGCATCGGTGACCTGGTGCTCATCGCTGAGACTCGTCCGCTGAGCGCGACCAAGCGGTGGCGCCTCGTGACCATCCTGGAGAAGGCGAAGTAGGCCTCGGCCTGCTTCGTCTGGAAGAAGGAGAAGGCAAGTGATCCAGCAGGAGACGCGCCTCAAGGTTGCCGACAACACTGGCGCCAAGGAGCTGCTCACGATCCGCGTGCTCGGTGGCTCCGGCCGCCGCTACGCCGGCCTGGGCGACATCATCGTCGCCACGGTCAAGGACGCTATCCCGGGCGGCAACGTCAAGAAGGGTGAAGTCGTCAAGGCGGTCGTCGTGCGCACTCGCAAGCAGACTCGCCGTCCCGACGGCTCGTACATTCGCTTCGACGAGAACGCCGCCGTGATCCTCAAGGGCAAGGAGGGTGACCCGCGTGGTACCCGTATCTTCGGCCCGGTCGGTCGCGAGCTGCGTGACAAGAAGTTCATGAAGATCATTTCGCTCGCGCCGGAGGTGCTGTAACCATGGCCAAGATCAAGAAGGGCGACCTCGTCCAGATCATCAGCGGCCGTTCGCAGGCACGCGGTGGCGACCGTGGCAAGCAGGGTCGCGTCATCGAGGTGCTGCCCGAGCAGAACCGCGTCGTGGTTGAGGGCGTGAACTTCGTCACCAAGCACGTCCGTGTCGGCCAGACCGACCGTGGCGCCAAGACCGGTGGTATCGAGACCGTTGAGGCCCCGATCCACGTGTCGAACGTCGCCATCGTCGACCCCGAGACCAAGAAGCCGACTCGCGTTGGTTACCGTCTCGAGCAGAAGACCAACAAGGCCGGCGCCACCAAGACCGTGCGCGTCCGCTACGCAAAGAAGTCCGGGAAGGACCTGAAGAACGATGACTGAGACTGCCGCCGCTTCGGCCGCGCAGGCTGTCAAGATCCAGCCGCGCCTTAAGCTGAAGTACCGCTCCGACATCGTGGCCGCGCTCACCGAGCAGTTCGGCTACACCAACGTTCACCAGGTCCCGCGTCTGGTGAAGGTGGTTGTCAACTCGGGTGTTGGTGAAGCCGCACGCGACTCCAAGGTGATCGAGGGTGCCGTCAAGGACCTCACCGCGATCACCGGCCAGAAGCCGAAGGTGACCGCCGCTCGCAAGTCCATCGCGCAGTTCAAGCTGCGTGAGGGTCAGCAGATCGGTGCGCACGTGACGCTCCGTGGCGACCGCGCCTGGGAGTTCCTGGACCGCCTGATCACCCTCGCACTGCCTCGTATCCGCGACTTCCGCGGTCTGAGCGACAAGCAGTTCGATGGCAACGGCAACTACACCTTCGGCCTCTCCGAGCAGAGTGTGTTCCACGAGATCGACCAGGACAAGATCGACCGCGTTCGCGGTTTCGACATCACGGTCGTGACCACTGCAAAGACCGACGACGAAGGCCGCGCGCTGCTGCGTGCATTGGGCTTCCCGTTCAAGTCCGAGTAGTCTAGAAACCTTGCCGCCCATCGGCGGCAATAATCGCGCAGGTCTGCATGCGGTGTACCGGATGCAGAAACCGCCCGAACCAAAGGAAACAAACCAATGACGATGACCGATCCGGTCGCAGACCTGCTCACCAGGCTGCGGAACGCGAACTCGGCGTACCACGAGTCCATCAGCCTGCCGCACAGCAAGCTGAAGGGAAACATTGCTGCGATCCTCAAGCGCGAGGGCTACATCGCTGACTGGAGCGTTGCTGACGCAACCGTGGGCAAGACCCTCACCATTCAGCTGAAGTACGGCCCGAGCCGCGAGCGTTCGATCGCCGGCATCAAGCGCATCTCGAAGCCTGGCCTTCGTGTGTACGCGAAGTCGACCGAACTGCCCCGCGTGCTGGGCGGCCTCGGTGTGGCTATCCTGTCCACCTCCAGCGGCCTCCTGACGGACCGCGAAGCCGAGCAGAAGGGCGTGGGTGGGGAAGTCCTCGCCTACGTGTGGTGACCTGATCATGTCGCGTATTGGTCGACTGCCGATTACCGTCCCGGGCAGCGTCGAAGTCAAGATCGACGGCCAGGACGTCACTGTCAAGGGCCCGAAGGGTGAGCTGACCCTCACCGTCGCACAGCCCATCTCGGTCAGCCTCGAGGACGGCACCATCACGGTGTCGCGCCCGAACGACGAGCGCGAAGCTCGTTCGCTGCACGGTCTGACCCGCACCCTCATCCAGAACAACATCATCGGTGTCACCGAGGGCTACTCGAAGACGCTCGAGATCGTCGGTACTGGTTACCGCGTCGCCCAGCAGGGCGCTGGCGTCGAATTCGCGCTCGGCTTCTCGCACCCGGTGCACGTCCAGCCGCCGGCTGGCATCACCTTCGAGGTTGAGGGCTCCAACAAGCTGCACGTCCGCGGTATCTCGAAGCAGGCCGTGGGTGAGGTTGCCGCGAACATCCGCAAGATCCGCAAGCCCGAGCCGTACAAGGGCAAGGGCGTGCGCTACGCGGGCGAGAACGTGCGCCGCAAGGTCGGAAAGGCTGGGAAGTAAGCCATGGCGATCAGCATCAAGGGCAAGGGCAAGGCGATCTCGCGCAAGCGTCGTCACCTGCGCCTGCGCAAGAAGGTCGTCGGCACGGCGGCTCGTCCGCGCCTCGTCGTGACGCGTTCGGCGCGTCACATCACGGCTCAGGTCGTCGACGACGCGATCGGTCAGACCGTCGCGTCCGCCTCGACGCTCGAGGCCGACCTGCGCAACGCCGACGGCGACAAGTCGGCCAAGGCCAAGAAGGTCGGCGAGCTCGTCGCCGAGCGCGCCAAGGCCAAGGGCATCGACGCGGTCGTCTTCGACCGCGGCGGCAACAAGTACCACGGCCGCGTGGCCGCGGTCGCCGACGGCGCCCGCGAGGGCGGTCTGGCCCTGTGACCACGACGATCCGGAAGAAGAGGACTCACTGATGGCTGCTCCTGCACGCAGCAACACCGGTGCTCAGGGCACCGGCGGCGAGCGCCGCGACGGCGGTCGTCGTGATGGCGGCGGTCGCCGTGGCGACGCCGCAGAGAAGAGCGCGTTCCTCGAGCGCGTCGTGACCATCAACCGCGTGGCCAAGGTCGTCAAGGGTGGCCGCCGGTTCAGCTTCACCGCGCTCGTCGTGGTGGGCGACGGTGACGGCACCGTGGGCGTCGGCTACGGCAAGGCCAAGGAGGTGCCCGCGGCGATCGCCAAGGGCGTGGAGGAGGCGAAGAAGAACTTCTTCCGCGTCCCCCGCATCCAGGGCACGATCCCGCACCCGATCACGGCCGAGGCCGCTGCCGGCATCGTCCACCTGCGCCCCGCTGCGCCCGGTACCGGTGTGATCGCCGGTGGTCCGGTGCGTGCGGTGCTCGAGTGCGCCGGCATCCACGACGTGCTGAGCAAGTCGCTCGGTTCGTCGAACGCGATCAACATCGTCCACGCGACGGTCGAGGCGCTGCGCGGTCTCGAGCAGCCTGAGGCCGTGGCCGCGCGCCGTGGCCTGCCGCTCGAGCACGTCGTGCCGGCCCCGCTCCTGCGGGCGCAGGCCGCCGGCCAGGCCGCGAAGGCCGCCGAGAAGGTGGGTGCGTGATGGCCCGTCTCAAGGTGACGCAGAAGCGTTCCAGCATCGGTGGCAAGCAGAACCAGCGCGACACGCTCCGCACGCTTGGCCTCAAGCGCATCGGCGACGTCGTCGTCAAGGAGGACCGCCCTGAGATCCGCGGCATGGTCAAGACCGTGCAGCACCTCGTCGCGGTCGAGGAGGTCGAGTGACCATGGCTGACGAGAAGAACGAGAAGCTGAGCGCCGACGCGCAGGCCCCTGCCAAGAAGGCCCCCGCCAAGAAGGCTCCGGCGAAGAAGGCGACCGAGGCCGCCGAGAAGGCTCCGGCCGAGAAGGCCGCCGCCAAGAAGGCTCCGGCCAAGGCGTCCGCGAAGGACGAGGCGACCGAGGCCGCCCCGGCCAAGGCTGCCGCCAAGAAGGCTCCGGCCAAGACGCAGTCCGCTGCCGCCAAGAAGGCGGCGGAGGCTGCGGCGCAGCCCGGTGCCGGCGGCACGCTGAAGGTGCACCACCTGCGTCCCGCCCCGGGCGCCAAGACCGCGAAGACCCGTGTGGGCCGTGGTGAGGCGTCCAAGGGCAAGACCGCGGGCCGCGGTACGAAGGGCACCAAGGCGCGCTACCAGGTTCCGGAGCGCTTCGAGGGTGGGCAGATGCCGCTGCACATGCGGCTGCCCAAGCTCCGTGGCTTCAAGAACCCGTTCCGCGTCGAGTACCAGGTCGTCAACCTGGACAAGCTCTCGGCGCTGTACCCCGACGGTGGCGACGTGACGGTCGCCGACCTGGTGGCCAAGGGCGCTGTCCGCAAGGGCAAGCCCGTCAAGGTCCTGGGCGAGGGCGACCTCACCGTCAAGGTCTCCGTGGCCGTGGACGCGTACTCCGCGTCGGCCAAGGAGAAGATCGTCGCCGCTGGCGGCACGATCACCGAGGGCTGAGGCCCGACGTCCGCGAGGACGCGCACGACACCCGAAGCGGGCGGTTCCGGTCCGGAGCCGCCCGCTTCGTCGTCCCGGCGCGTCCTGCACGCGGGCACATGCCTCACCGCCCTCGCGCAGAGGGCATACTGCTCCTGCTCGCCGATCGTCGGCGCCGGGGAGCATGCGGGGGAGCAGGGCCGCTCACTCGCGGGGACGGACCACGGCCGGGTTGCAGGTAGTCTTGCTGCGGCCTTGGCCAGGTCATGGCTGACGACGTGCCGCACGGGCGGCTACCAGGAGGACAGGTGCTAGGCGCATTCGTGCGGGCGTTCCGGACGCCCGACCTGCGGCGGAAGCTGCTCTTCACCATCGGCATCATGGTGGTGTTCCGCATCGGATCCTTCCTGCCGACACCAGGGGTGTCCTACCCCAACGTGCAGCAGTGCATCGACGAGATCGGCACGGGCAACGACCTGCTCGGCCTCGTGAACCTCTTCAGCGGGGGCGCGCTGCTCCAGCTGTCGGTCTTCGCGCTCGGGATCATGCCGTACATCACGGCGAGCATCATCGTGCAGCTGCTGCGCGTGGTGATCCCCAAGTTCGAGGAGCTGCACAAGGAGGGGCAGTCCGGTACCGCGAAGCTCACGCAGTACACGCGATACCTGACCATCGCCCTGGCGGTCCTGCAGTCGACGACCGTCATCACGGTCGCGCGCAGCGGCCAGCTCTTCGCGGGCTGCTCGGTGGACGTGATCCCCGACAGCTCGTGGGTGACCCTCGTCATCATGGTCATCACGATGACCGCGGGCACCGGCCTCATCATGTGGCTCGGCGAGCTCATCACCGAGCGCGGTGTCGGCAACGGCATGTCACTGCTCATCTTCACGTCGATCGCGGCCAGCTTCCCGACCGCGATGTGGTCGATCGCCGGTGGCAACAACGGTCTGACCAAGTTCGTGGTCGTGCTCGCGATCATCGTCCTCGTCATCGCGCTCGTCGTGTTCGTCGAGCAGAGCCAGCGGCGCATCCCGGTGCAGTACGCCAAGCGCATGGTCGGTCGACGCATGTACGGCGGCTCGAGCACCTACATCCCGATCAAGATCAACATGGCGGGCGTCATCCCGATCATCTTCGCGTCGTCGCTGCTGGCGATCCCGGGGATCATCGCGCAGTTCGGCGACCAGACCGCCGGCTGGGTCCGCTGGGTCTCGCTGAACCTCGCCGCGACGGACGCGCCGCTGCACCTGGCGCTGTACGTCTTCCTGATCATCTTCTTCTGCTACTTCTACACGGCGATCACGTTCAACCCGGACGAGGTCGCGGACAACATGAAGCGGTACGGCGGGTTCATCCCCGGCATCCGCGCCGGCCGCCCGACGGCCGAGTACCTGGACTACGTCATCACCCGCATCACGGCGCCCGGGTCGATCTACCTCGCGCTCGTCGCGCTCATCCCCACGATGGCGTTCATCGTGCTCGGCGTCGGGACGAACATCCCGTTCGGCGGCTCGTCGATCCTCATCGTCGTGGGCGTCGGCCTCGAGACCGTGAAGCAGATCGAGTCGCAGCTCCAGCAGCGGCACTACGAAGGGTTCCTCCGATGAGCGCTCGCCTCGTCCTCCTGGGTCCGCCCGGGGCCGGCAAGGGCACGCAGGCCGTCCGTCTCGCCGAGCGGCTGGGCGTCCCGGCCATCTCGACCGGCGACATCTTCCGCGCGAACATCAAGGGCGGCACCGAGCTGGGCCGCACCGCGCAGGAGTACACCGCGCGCGGCGCCCTCGTGCCGGACTCGGTGACGAACGCGATGGTGCGGGACCGCCTCGCGGAGCCCGACGCCGCGCAGGGCTTCCTGCTCGACGGCTACCCCCGCAACGTGGCGCAGGTCGCGGAGCTCGACGCGGTGCTGGCGGACCAGGGTCTGACGCTGGACGCCGCGGTGGAGATCACCGCGGACGCCGACGTCGTCGTGGAGCGCCTGCTGAAGCGCGCGGAGATCGAGGGCCGCGCGGACGACACGGAGCCGGTCATCCGGCACCGGCTGGACGTGTACGCCGAGCAGACCGCGCCCATCTCGGGCGTGTACGCCGAGCGCGGCCTGCTGCTGCAGGTCGACGGCATCGGCGAGGTCGACGAGGTCACCGGGCGCCTGCTCGAGTCCCTCGCGACCCGCGTCGGCTGACAGCGGGGTCCCTCGTGTTCGGACGTGAGCGGATCGAGCTGAAGACGCCGGAGCAGGTGCTGCTCATGCGGCGCGCGGGCCTGGTGGTCGCGGACGCCCTCGCGGCGGCGCGGGCCGCCGCCCGTCCCGGCGTGACGACAGCGGACCTGGACGCCGCGGCGGCCGCGGTGATCGCGGACGCCGGCGCGGAGCCGTCGTTCCTCGGGTACTACGACTACCCGGCGACCATCTGCGTCTCGGTGAACGACGAGGTCGTGCACGGCATCCCGTCGGCGCGCGTGCTGGAGCCGGGCGACGTGGTGTCGATCGACTGCGGCGCGATCGTCGAGGGCTGGCACGGCGACTCGGCGCTGACGGTCGTGCTGCCCGAGGCCGACCCGGCCGACGTCGAGCTCGCCGCCGTGACCGAGCGCGCCATGTGGGACGGCATCGCCGCCCTCGCGGGTGACCCGGTCGCCGAGCGGCTGGGCGTCGTCGGCGAGGCCGTCGAGCGGTGCGTGGAGTCCGCGGGCGGGGCGTTCGGGATCGTGCAGGACTACGTCGGGCACGGGATCGGCTCCGCGATGCACCAGCCGCCGGACGTGCCGAACTACCGGACGCGCGACCGCGGGCCGCGGCTGCGCCCCGGGATGTGCCTGGCGGTGGAGCCGATGATCACCCGCGGCGGGTCGGGCACGGAGGTGCTCGAGGACGACTGGACCGTGGTGACGGTCGACGGGTCGCGGGCCGCGCACTGGGAGCACACCGTCGCGCTGCTCGACGGCGGGATCTGGGTGCTGACGGCGGTGGACGGCGGCGCGGCGGAGCTGGCCGCCCGCGGGGTGACGGTCGCGCCGCTGGCCTGACCCGCCGAGCCCGCCCGGGGGACGCCACCCCCGCGGGTGACGCGAATCACCCGGGTGATAGCACCCAAGCCCAGGCGAAACGGGCTCAACCGGACACGGTTCCCTGCCGAATCAGGGACGTCAGCGCGCGCCCGGCCCCCGCCGGGACGCGCCCCTGCGTCCCCCCGGATGGTCATGGCCCAGCAGCCGCTCCCCGCCCCTCGTCACGGCTCCGCCGCGCCCGCACGCCGCACGCGGTCCTCGCGTGCGCGTCACCGCGGCGCCGGGCCACAGCACCGACCCGGTCAGGTCGGAGCCGGCGGGCAGCGTGCGCGTGGCGACCGCGGGGCCGTCCGCGACGCCGTCGCGGTCCAGGTCGGCGTACCAGGTCAGCGTGATCGGCAGCGTCGCGGCGTCCACCTGGTGCGCCTCGACCGTGTAGTCCAGCCAGGGCGCGTCGAGCTCGCAGCGCGGGGTCGCGGTCACGGCGATCCACTTCACGGGCGTCGTGGCGGACGCGGTGTCGTCACCGGTGAGCCCCGGGTCCTCGTTGGAGGCTCCGACGGTGACCGTGTTGACGACGGCGTCCACCGCGACCAGCGGGTCGACCGTGGCCGTGACGACGACGGCGGGGGCCGCCGTGCCGGGCAGCAGGTCGTCGCCCAGGGCGCAGTGCACCGTGCCGCCGTAGCCGCGGGCGTCCTGCCCCGTGAGGTCGCAGGTCCACGCCGGGTCCCCGTCCGCGGGGGCCACGCCCGTGACGGCGAGCTCCACGGGCACCACGTCGGTGAGCTCGACGTCCTCGGCGGCCACGCCACCCGTCGTCGACGCGGTGAGCGTGTACGTCAGGACGTCACCGCCCTGCACCGGGCCGGCGGTGTCCACGTCCTTGCGGACCGTGACGTCCGTGACCGGCCCGGCGACCGCCAGCGCGAACACGCCCGCGTCCACCGTCGGGTCGATCACGCCCGCGTCGGCCGTGCCGAGCCGGGCGCGCTCGGCGTCCGTGGTGGCACGCACCCGGTCGGCGTCGAACGCCAGGTGGACGACGCCGGTGCGCCCGGTGGCCCGCGCGGCGTCCGAGTCCGCCGCGGCGTCCCCGCCCTGCAGCGGGCGGGAGAACCGGTACCCCGACGGCAGCCCGAACTCCACGACGTAGTCGCCCTCCGGCAGGTCGCCCACGGCGTACCAGCCGTCGGCGTCCGTCGTGGTCGACGCGACGAGCCGGTCGTCGGACGCCGCGTGCACCCGCACGGCGACGCCCGCGATCCCGGACTCCGCCGGGCCCTGGACGCCGTCGTGGTCGGCGTCGAGCCACACCCGGTCGCCCAGGGCGAGCGGCGCGTCCACGAGGCCGCCGTCACGCGTGCGGTCGACGTACGCGGCCGCCAGCGAGCCGTCGGTGACCTCGGTGAGTCCCGGCTCGCCCTCGTCGAGCGTGAACGACGCGGTGCGGGCCACGAACCGCGACCCGTCCACCGGGGCGGCGTCGGAGTCGGAGGCGGCGTCGCCGGCCAGCGCGGTCGTCCAGCGGTACCGGGCCGCCTGGTCGCCGGTGAGCGCGAAGCCGAGCGCGTACGTCCCGGCGGGCAGGCCGTCGAACAGGTACCGGCCGTCCTCGTCGGTCACGGTCGTGCCCAGCACCGTGCCGTCCGGGTCGAGCAGCGACACGGTCACCCCGGCCACGCCCGGCTCGCCGGCGCCCTGCTGGCCGTCGGCCACCGTGTCGTGCCAGACGCGGTCGCCCACGGCGAACAGCGTGCTCGGTACGGCGTACCGCACGCCGGCCTTCAGCGGCACGGACGCGAGGGCGGCGCGGTTCTCGGGCTCGACCTGGAAGGCGAAGGAGCCCCACGCGACCGCGCCGTCCGAGGCGGTCAGCGGAGCGCGCTGGCTCCACTGCAGCCGCACCGCGCTGTTCTTGGTGAAGCCGCCGACGCCCGAGTAGTCGAGCACGACCTTGAGCCCGGTGACGCGGGCGGCCTCGGCGGCCGTCAGCGCGCCGGTGACCTCCGTCCACGCCTCCGCCGGCAGCGGGTCGTAGGACGTCGACGCGGTCGCGGTGGTCGTCGTGTAGTCGGCGGTGGTGACGAAGTACCGGGCGACGCCGTCGGTGCGGGACACCGCCCCGGGCACCCCGGTCACGGGGCGCACGACGGGCAGGGTGCCGTCCCAGATCGGCTGCCACTGGCTGCCGCGGCCGGTCGTCTTCATCGCCTGGTAGTCGTCGGGCCGCGGCAGCATGTCCACCACGGTCACGGTCGGCGTCGGCGCGTCCGCCATGCTGCGGACCTGCACCTGCCAGTCGATCTTCCCGCCCGGCTGCGCGTCGACCACGCAGGGGTAGCGGAACCAGGTGCCGTCCGCCCCCGAGCCGCGCGGCGCGCAGGTGGTGGCCGAGGTCGTGGACGTCGCGGTGCTGGTGCCCGTGCTCACCCACTTCTCCGACACGAACACCGTCGAGGCGTTCATCGACAGGGCACCGGCGGTGACCACGCACGCACCCTCGCGCCCGTCCAGCGCCTGGAAGGTGCCGGTGACGCACGCGGCGGACGCGCCGTTGCCGGCGGGCAGCTGCACGACCGGGCGGCCCGTCGCGGAGACCGCGACGGCGTTGACGATCGTCAGCGTCGACGGCGCGGTGGCGACGGTCAGCGGGAGCTGCACGGTGACCGAGGCGCCCGGGGCGAGCCGGGCCGTCGCCGGCCAGGTCGCGGTGATCGTGCCGGCCTCGGCGTCGTGGACGACGCCCGCGGGGGCGCCGAGCGCCGTGTCCGTCGAGGTGATGACCGGGTCGCCGCCCCACCCCAGGGTCTCGTCGGCGGGCAGGCGGTCGGTGACGACCAGGCCGATCACGTCGGCGGTGCCGCTGTTCGTGACCGTGATCGTGTAGGGCACGGTGCTGCCGGGGGTCCAGCCACCCGCCGGAGCCGCGGCGGAGGTCTTGGCCACGGTCAGCCGCTGCGTGCCGGCCGCGACCCGGAACGACGCGGTGGCCGTCTTCGGAGCCGAGGACGCGTCGCCGCGGGTCGCGATGGCGGCGACCGTGTTGGCGACGGTGGCGTCGGCGGACTCCCCCGGGTTGCGGGCGGGCTCGCCCCACGCCGGGTCGGCGCCGGTGGCCGCCGGCAGGCCGCCGGACAGGAGCTGGTCGCGCAGGACGCCGGTGACCGTCACCGTGCCGACCTGCGTGCCGGGCGTGGGGAGCCGGCTGCCCTCGGGCGCCGCGAAGACGACGCGGACGCCGACCACCTGGCCCCAGCCCGCTGCGGGCGCCGACCAGGCGCCGGCCGACGTGCGGGTGCCGACGGTGGTCCAGGCCGCGTCGGTGACGGGGCCGGTGTAGGCGCCGTCCGCCCCCACGTCCACGGTCGGGCGCAGCAGCACGTCGAGCCGCGCGGAGGCCGCGCCGCTCGGCAGGGCGGTCAGCCGCACGCCGGTCAGGCCGACGGCGTCGAAGAACGTCGGGTCGGCGTCGGTCAGCGTGAGGGAGTCCGGCTCGGAGTTGCCGAAGCTCTGCACGTCGAGCACGGCCGTGATGGTCGTGCCGGCGTCACGCGTGATGGTGGAGGCCGACGTGAACCGCTTGCTCGCGAACGCCAGCACGTCGGGCGCCTGCACGCTCACGTGGTCGGTGCTCGTGGTGCTGTTCGGCGCGGTCGTGCAGTCCCCGGCGTCCGGGTAGGACTCGGGCGAGCCGGAGCAGACGAGCTGGTCGGCGACGGTCACGCGCACCGTGTTGTCGACGCGCAGCGAGTCGTCGGCGGCGACCGCGTCCTGCGGCGTCGTGCCGTCGACGAGGTTGGCGGTGCGCAGCGTCGTGCGCGCCGCGAGGGTCGCGACGGCCCCGGGGGCGATGCGGCCCGTGTAGGCCAGGCGCAGACCCACGACGGCGTCGGCGTCGACGCCCGCCGCCGCGAGGGCCCCCGGCAGGTCGTCCGCGAGGCCCGCGGCGCCCGCGTCCGTGACGGGCACGTCCACCGCGTCCACCACGTCGTCGGACCCCAGGACGTACGCGGTCAGCGCGAGCGACGTCGCGCCGGCGAGCTGCGCGGGAGCCGTGAGCTCGGTGACCGAGCCGAGCGCGAACCAGGCGAAGGGCGCGTCCGCGGCCAGGCCGTCGGCGTCTCCGGCGGTCGTGCCCGCGAGGGCCTCGACCCCCGCCGGCTCGGTGAGCGTGAGCGAGTCGACCGGGACGCCCGAGGCGTTGCCGCCGGTGACGCGCAGGGAGGCCGCGGCGGCGTCCCCGCCCGGGGCCGGCAGCGGGACCACGTGCACGTGCTCCGCGTCGGACGTGATGTCCTGCGGGTTGTCCGACGACCGGGTCCACCGCTTCGTCGCCGACGCCGTCACGGTGGTGGGCGTGAGGGTGACGGTGCGGTGCTCGAGGCGGTCCGCCGCGGTGACGCTGAACGGCGACGTCCCGCCGAGGCCCTCGACGCGGCCGTCGTCCACCACGAGCCGCGGCACCGGGGAGCCGTCGACGTCGGGGTGGTTGTACAGGGCGGCGTCGTTGACGACGAGGTGGTGGTCCGCACGGGACGTCGCGCGCAGCCGCACGGACACCTTCACCTCGCGCGCCGGGCCGCCGGTGCCGGCGACCGCGTCCGGGACCAGGCCGGCGGTCAGGGTCGGGACCCGCCAGTCGGTGAGCGCCGCGACGACGGCCGCGCGCGCGTCGGCCGGCAGCGGGGTCACGACCACCCGCACGCCGCCGATGCGCTCCCGCAGCTCGTCGCTCACGACCGTCATGCCGGGGAACACCCGCGGCTGCGCGACGGTGCCGCGGTAGGGGAACGCCGCGACGGTCGCCCCGCCGAAGGTCACGTCGGAGCGGGACGCCCCGACGGGCACCCACGCGTCGGTGGCGTCGTCCCACTGGCTCCCCGCGAGCGACACCCAGGCGTCGTCCTCGACGTCGTAGACCTCGACGTCGGAGACCTGGTCGAGCAGCAGCGACGGGTCGTAGGCGTCGGAGCCGGACCGGGTCGTGCCCGAGGAGATCGCCGGCAGCCCGACGAGGTCGAACGTGTCCCAGAAGCTGTCGCGGCGGCCCTCGAGCACGGCCCCGCCGGACGTGGTGCTCGCGTCAGCGACGGTCACGCTGGTGAGGTCGTCCCGGCCGGCGGTGCCCCACGTCAGCGTCGCCTCGCGGGTCGCGGTCGAGCCGGTGGCGCCCTCCACCACGGAGGTGCGCAGCTCCTTGACCAGCGCGGCCGGGCCGGAGCCGTCGCCGCCGAGGTCGTAGCCGCGGACCGCGTCGCAGGACGCCGCGGTGACCCGCTCCGAGGTCTGGGGGCCGCCGTAGTCGAGCACCGCCCGGGCGACGGCGCAGTTCGAGACCGACTGGTTGTCGGTGAAGGTGGTGCCGGAGTCGACGGCGACGGCGAACCGGACGACGGCCTGCACGACCTCGCCGGCGTCGTACGGCACGGGCTTGGTGCCGACGACGCGCACGCCGGTCCAGCTCGTCGTCGTCTCCTTCGACCACGGCGCCGCCGGGGCCGCCGACCAGTTCGTCGCGCCCGTGTTGGTCGCGTACTGGACGACGACGTCCACGTCGGACTCGGCCGTGACGTCGATGTCGGTGGGCGCGAACCGCGCCCACCACGCCGAGCCCGACCCGGTGACGCGGGTGTCGTCGATCACGAGGGTCGTCGGCAGGTCGGTCCCCGTCGCGGCGGCGGCCCGCAGCACGGCCGTGACGTCGCCGCCGCGCACGTCGACGAACGGCTCGGGGATGGTCTTGGTGATCGTCGCGGCGCCGTACGGCTCGGCGACGGTCACGGAGTCCGCGGCCACCGGCTTGTTGCCGCTGCCCGGGGTGCGCGGGGTCGGCGCCGACGTCAGGCCGCCGACGGTCGCCTGCGTGAGCGCGAGGTTGTCCACGACGGTGCCCGGGGCCGAGCTCGCGCCGGTGGTGACGACGTACGGCACGGTGGCGGACGCGCCCATCGCGACGGCACCGGTGAACCGGGCCTCGAAGCCCGTCACGGCCGACCACGCCGGGGCGGTGGTGAAGCCCGTGAACTCGGCGGTCGACGTCGGCAGGGTGCTGCCGGGGACGCCGTGCCAGGTGCCGGTCTCGGCGCCCGCGCGCAGGACGAGGTCCAGCCCGGTGGCGCCCTCGGGCCACACCAGGCCCTGGCCGTTGCCGGCGCCGGCCGCGACGTCCGAGCCGAAGCCCGCCATCACGAGGCCGGAGGCGGCGAACATGTCCGCGTCGAGGCCGCCGGCGCGCACGCCCTGGACGGCGGCCGCGACCGCCGCGTCGCCGGTGCCCGGCTGGTCGGCGAGCACGAGGGCGTCGACCGCGCGGCGCGTCCAGCTCGTGCCCGTGAGCTGCACGACCGCGAAGGTGCCCGGGTAGACCTGCGTCAGGTCCGTGGCGGTGCCGGGGCGCACGAAGCGCTTGGTCGTGCCGGCGTACGGGTCCGGGTCCCAGATCCGGAAGTCCGCCGACCCGGTGGACGTCGTCGCCGCGGCACCGGGCACGGTGGACGCCGCGGTGGTGTCGACCGTGTTCGTGACCCGCACCGTGTGGAAGTCCGACGACGCCGACGCGCTGGGCACGCCGCCCGCGTCCTCGTACGCCACGGAGCCGTGCCGCCCGGTGAC
>JAEZHW010000038.1 GCA_023436775.1 Actinomycetes bacterium | reverse complement strand
CGCCAATGGCGGGCCCTACTGCGTTTCCTGGAAAGGCCATGACAGTCCATGTCGAAGAGATTGTGGGCGCTTTCGCGACATTGCTACAGTGGCGAGCACCGAACCGACGTGTTCGAGAGAGCGTTCGCGCGCCGCGGCGCCTGAACTGAGGGAGAGAACGTTCATGACCGACAGCACGAGTTCCCCGAAGCGCAGCACCAGCAAGGCCAAGGCTGCCGCGAGCGAGGCGGCAGAGTCCGTAACCGCGGACGCGCCGGCCACTCCGCCGGCTCCTCCGACGCCGCCGGTCCCGCCGGTTCCCCCGGCCGCTCCGCCAGTTCCGCCCGTGCCGCCGGTGCCGCCAGTGCCGCCGACTCCGGCCGCGCCGCCGGTCCCGCCAGCTCCCGCCGCACCCCCGGCTCCCGCCGCACCGCCGGCGCCGCCCAAGCCCGCCACTTCGCGGAAGAAGGCGGCCGCAGCGGAGGCCTCCGAGTCGGTCGCGGCCTCGCCGGCTACACCGCCCAGCCCGCCTGCTCCACCGGTATCTCCGGCGTCCCCGCCGGCACCGCCGGTGCCGACCGTGGCAGAGGAAGCGGCCAAGGCTGAAGCCCGCGGCCTGACGGAACCGCCGGCTCCGATTCCGGCCCCCGCGGCCCCGGTTGCGGCGCCACCCGCAGCCACTGAACCGGCACCCTCGCCCTACTACCCGCCCGCCACGGTGCCGGCTGGTCCAGTGGTGCGCAGCAACCGTGGCCTGGGCGTGCTGCTCGGCATCCTCGGCGGCATCCTGCTCGCCATCGTGTATGTGGCCCTGCCGTTCATCCTGTGGGGCAGCCACAATGGTGAGGACATTGCGGCGCACTTCGTTGAGCAGCTGAGCCGCTGGTCGTTCTGGCTGCCGTTCGGGACCTTCGTGGTGCTGTTCGTCCTCTATGCCGTGATCGTCAACCGGGCCGGCCTCACCGTCTGGCTGCTCGGCAGCCTGATCGTAGCCGGTGCGGTGTACTTCGCGTACAACCTCGGCCTGGCGCTGGACGTCTTCGGCTTCCAGATTCCGTGGGGCTCGGCCGACCTGAATGGCGTGCTGCTGCAGAATCTGCTGATCGCCATCATCGTCGCCGCGGTCGCGCGGGAAATCGCCGTCTGGCTCGGCGCGATCCTTGGTGCTCGTGGCCGACGCCTCAAGGAAGTGAACCGCGAGGCCCGCGCCGCGTTCGAGGCGCAACGCGCTGGCGCCTAACATCATCGGCTCAGGTCGCCCGTCCAGCCTCGGCTCGACGGGCGACCTGCTGCGTGGGGTACGCAAGGCGACCGATCCAGCCCGCTATACTCGCAACAACCCGTACGGATCTTGACGCGGGTCGGATATCTCGGCATCCCGCCAGGGGTGGCTGTGTACCCGGACGGAGCGAGGGAGAGTCGTGGCAAAGAGACTGCCCGCCGAACCACCGGTGCTGCCTGGATACACGTACGTGCGTCCACTCGGCACGGGAGGCTTTGCGGACGTCTTTCTCTACGAACAGCAACTGCCCCGCCGATCGGTCGCGGTAAAGGTGCTCCTGCACACGGTCACTGACCCCGAACTGGTCCGCATGTTCAATGCCGAAGCGGACGTGATGGCGCGTCTGTCAGCGCACCCATCGATTCTCACCGTGCACGAGGCGAGCATCTCGGCCGACGGACGCCCCTACCTGGTGATGGAGTACTGCCCCAGTTCCTACGCGGCCAAGTACCGTCGCGAGAGCCTCTCGGTGGAGGAAGTGCTGAGCCTGGGCGTGAAGATCGCGGGCGCCCTCGAAACGGCACACCGCAACAAGGTGCTGCATCGCGACATCAAGCCGTCGAACCTGCTCATCACCGCCTTCGGAGCTCCGGTGCTGTCCGACTTCGGCATCGCTATGGCAATGAGCGGGGATCGCACCGGCGCGGTAGCTGCGATGTCGCTGCCCTGGAGCGCCCCGGAGGTGGTCAACGAGCGTGAGCTCGGTACCGTCCAGAGCGAGGTGTGGTCGCTCGGCGCCACCCTGTACACCCTGCTTGCTGGCCGCTCGCCCTTCGAAATGGGCCCAGTCACCGGAACCGAGCAAGAACGCGAGCAGCTCAAAGCCCGCATCGCGCGAGCGGCCTACACCTCCATCGGTCGCCCCGATGTGCACCCGGCCGTCGAGGCGGTCCTCGCACGCGCCATGACCAAGGACCCGAAGCGCCGCCACCAGAGCATGGCGGAACTCGGGGCCGAACTGCAGCAAGCGCAGCAAGCCGCCGGAATTCACCCCACCGCGCTCGAGGTGCCGGTCGAGGCATGGGCGCCCGTTGCTGTCAGCAGCGAGGTGCGCTTCGATGACGTCGCAGTTCGCGGCCCGGTGATTTCGCAGGTGGCGGTCGCCTCGCCTCGTCGCCGGCAACAGACGAAGCACCTGCCATCGTCGATCGACCAGACCGCGACCTACGAGGATTCGCTGCGCAACGCCCCGCTGCCCCAGCAGGTGCGTGGCTGGTTTGTCCGCGTTCTGGTTGGTGCCGTCGTTACGGCGGGTTTCTTCGGTATCGCATTGTTGGTGCTGTCCTGGTTGACTGAACGGTCATGAGCATCGTTGCCGCCATGCAGCACGGGGTAGCCCCGCGATGACGACGGCCACTCGCCTGCAGGCTGCTGGCGTCGCCGCAGTGGTCCTCGGTATCGCTGGCGCAGCGATCCTTGCCAGCGGCTACGAAGTGCGCCAAACCGAGCTGAGCGACGGCGGTGTGTGGGCCGTGCAGCAGGCGGGCAACCGCTTTGCCAAGGTGAACACCAGCACGGGGGAACTGGAACTGGTGCGATCCGCGCTCGAGATCAACGCCGTCGAGCAGAACGCAGGCCAGGCGATGATCCTCGGCCGCGACCGCACCCTGGTCGCGCGCATCGACCAGCGCATGCCGGTCGACCTGAATGAGGACACGCTCTACGACAACGCGCCCGGCGGCACGGTCGAAGTCGACGTCGCGAGCGACTGGGTGGTCTATCGCACGCAGGATGGCGGCATCTACCTGGGAAGTCTGCAACCGGACGCCGGCACCGCCGCCTCCATCCTGGACCCCTACGCCGGCCAGGAGAGCGAGACCCCGGGCGAGCAGCGCCGCTTCCAGACCACCGCCTTCGCCCTGGACCCCAACGGTGCGGTGTTCATGTACTCGGCCAACGAGGGTCGGGTGGTGCGCTTCAACCTGCGCGACGGCAACTTTGATGGTGACGAGGCGGTCGCTGCCTCGACCGTCGGTGCCGCGCCGGCGCTGACGGCGGTCGGCGGGCGCTGGGCCCTGCTCGACGGTGCTGGCAACCTCTGGCGCCAGGGCGAGGCGGAGCCGATCTCGGTGTCGCTGAACGGTGAGACGGTGCTGCAACGTCCGAGCGCGGACGGGAACCGGGTGCTCCTGGCGGATGCCACCTCGCTGCGGTCGGTGAGTCTGGAGGATGGGCAGGTCCGCACCGAGTATTCGCCCACGACCGCGGGCACGCCGGCGCTGCCGGTGCGCTGGCGCGGCGAGGACTACGCGGCCTGGATCGCGGCCGACGGTAGTGCTGCGAGCCTATGGTCGAGCGCCACCGGCGGCACCGCGCTCGATGTCGCTGGCGGTATCCCCACCGAGGGCGGCGCTCCCGAACCCATCTTCCAGCTGGCTGGTGGCAGTGCCGTGCTGAACGACACCGTCAGTGGGGTGCTGTGGTCGCTGCCGGACGGCGCGCTCATCCCGTCCTCGCTGGACTGGAGCCTCGGCCAGCAAAACCAGGATCAGGACCAGGAGGAGCAGGCCGATCGTCGTCGCGTCACCGAGCCGGTCGCCCCGGTGGCGGTGGACGACGAATTCGGCGTCCGGCCCGGAGCAGTCGCGCAACTGCCCGTCATGCTGAATGATTTCGACGCCAACGGGGATGTGCTGTCGATCGTGGCCGACAGCGACTTCGGACTCGATTCCGCCTTCGGGCAGGCACGGCTGGTCAATCAGGGCCAGGCGCTCGCGGTCACGGTGCGACCCGGGGCCAAGGGCACAGCGACCCTGCGCTATCGCCTCACCGACGGCACCCGGACTGACGGGCTGTACTCGGACTGGGCCACGGTGCGCTTGCGTATCCTCAGCGACACGGTCAACACTGCCCCCCAGCACTGTGACGAACTCGGCGACGACTGCTTGCAGCCCTGGCCGGAACCACAGGTGCAACCGGGTGGCGCGATCGCGGTACCGGTACTGAGCGGCTGGCACGATGCCGAGGGTGACGCTATCTATCTGCAGTCGGCTGAGTTCCGCGGTGTCGCCCCGGGCACCGTGATCGCCACCGCCGGCGGCGAGGTGGTCTACCGCCACCCGAACCCCTCCGGGGGCGCTGCCACGGTGACCATCACGGTCACGGTTGCCGATGCCCGCGGCGCGACGACCACGAAGGACCTGGTGGTTCGGGTCACGCCGAGCCCCTCGCTCACCGTCGCACCATTCACCGTGCAGACCGTGCCGGGGCAGCGCCTCGCCATCGATCCCGGGCCGCACCTGGATGGGGTGTCGGGCACCTGGCGCCTGGTGGCGGCCAAGACCGACAACGAGCAAGCGGCCTCGGTCGAGCTCGATGGTGAACGTCACATCGTGTTCACCGCATCCAACCCGGGTGAACACCAACTGAGCTACACGGTCGCTGACGACACCACCGAGCGGGTGGGCTCGATCCGGGTGACCGTCTTGCCGCGCAGCCAGGCCGCGATCGCGGTCGCACCACTGACCGCCTTCGTGCACGGCAAGGTCGATAGCACCGTGGACGTGATGCCCGCGGTCCACAATCCGGCGGGGCTGCCGCTGGTGGTCACCAGTGCCCAGTGGCGCAGCGGCACCGGCAACGAGGTCGAGGTGGTGGAACAGCGCCTGCTGCGCATTCGCTCGGGGGGCAACCAGACCGGGGTGATCGGCGTGATCCGCTACGAGCTCTCGGACGGTTCAGGCTCGGCCCTGGGCCGGGCGCAGGGCGAGCTGGTCGTGGTCGCGGTCGAAGCCTCGGGGCAGTTGCTGCCGATCGCGGTCGACGACGTGGTGACGGCTCGGGCCGGCGAATTGCTGGATATCCCTGTGCTGGCCAATGACATCGCCCCGGCGGGTACGCCGATGGTGCTCCGCAGCGACGGCCTGATCCTCGGCGAGGGGATGGGGCTGGCCTTCGTATCCGGGGACCGGGTGCGCGTGATCGCACCGTCCACGCCGGGCGACTATGAACTGCAGTACACGGTGAACAGCCTCGGCTTCGCTGACCTCACCGACAGTGCGCGGGTGCGCTTGCAGGTGCTGCCCTTCGGCGAGAACGCCGCGCCGGAGCCGCCCACCCTGTCCGCACGCGTCGTGGCTGGCGGTAGCGTGCTCATCCCGATGCCCACCACGGGCCTGGATCAGGATGGCGACCAGGTCTACCTGGACAGCATCGTGGAGCAGCCTGCCCGCGGTGTGGCCAGCCTGACGCCGGACGGTCGCGCGATTCGATACGACAGCATCCTCGGCGATCAGGGGCAGATTGAGTTCCGCTATCAGGTTCGAGACAGCCGTGGCCGGACCGCCGCGGCACTGGCCCGGGTGCTGGTGCTCGACCAGCTCACCAACCCCAGCCCCATTGCCTTCAGCGACTACGCCGAGGTGCAGCGCGGCACCGACCGCACCGTGCTGGTCCAGCCGTTGCGGAATGATGTGGACCCGAACGGTAGCCCGTTGACGCTGGTCGACATCGAGCCAGACGTCGACCCGAAGCAGATGCCGGAGGAATATGCGGCGCTGCGCGAACTCATCGGTGCGACCACGAACGATTCGGTCATGCTGCGAGCCGGTCCGGACATTGCGACCCATACATTCCGCTACACCGTGCAGAACGCGCTCGGTGACCGCAGTATTGGCTTGATCGTGCTTCGGGTGGTGCGCGAGGTGGTCGCCGACGCCCCGCAGATCACCGATACGGTTGTCACGGTCGCCGACCGCGGCAACTTCAGCCGCGCCGGCATCGACGTGCTGGACGGCAAGGTGGCCTGGAACTCGGGCGATGCCGCCAACCTTCGGCTGTCGTTCTGGGGCACGCCGCCGACCGACTTCCGGATCCTTGGCAACCGCATCGTGGGCCCGCTGCCGCAGAACCGAACCATCATTCCCTTCCAAGTCACCGGTCCCGACTTCGCCGGGAACGAGGCGATTGGCTACGGCTTCCTGCACATTCCGGGGGAGCAGGAACTCCTGCCGGTGCTCGCCGAACCGATCACCCCGGTGTCGGTGTTGGAGTTCAACGAGACGCGGGTGCCCCTCGAGCAGCTCATCCCGGTGCCGCCGGGCGACCGGATCATCGTCGCCGAGGACGGCGTGCGCGCCGCCGGGCAACGGGCCCAGGCCGAGTGCCTGGTCGATGGCAACGGCACGGTCCGCTACGTTGCGGGCGGTGGTGCCCCATGGCAGGACTACTGCATCGTGTCACTGCGCTACGCATCGCAGTCGCAGGGTTCGGTGTTGGCCATTCCGGTCGAGGTACAACCGGCGGAGCCTCAGCCGGAGTTGCGCTCGACGGCAGCGTTGACGCATTCGCCCGCCTCACCGGCGATCTCCTTCAACCTGGTCTCGATGGTGTCCTGGCGGGGCACCGAGGACTGGGACAGCCTGGAGATCGCGGTGGCGGATCAGGCCTATCGCCTGGAGCACTTCACGGTGACCCGCTCGGGCGACTCGCTGACGCTGTTCGCGAAGGACACCGCCACCCCGGGCGCCGAAGAGGTAGTCCAGGTGAGCCTCGCCTCGCATCCCGAAGTGAAGCCCGCAGCACTGCGGCTGAAGGTGGGACCAGCGCCGACGACGACGCCGCGCGGCGGCCACGTCGAGCAACTGTGCCGCCAAGACGACGGGAACTCCTGTGTGGCCCGCGTGATTGGTGTCTCCGCGGTGGAACTGAACATCTACCGCAACACGCAGTTGAGCCTCGGCGAGGTCCTGCCCGGCACCTGCGCCGGCATGACCACCACCGCGGAGGGCCGCGACTCCATCCGCATTAGCTGGACCGACACGACGGATGGCCAGCGCTGCGAGATCCCGTTCACGGTCACCGACCACTTCGGCAACCGGAGCATGCCGGGGGACGAGGGCATCCTCTCGCTTGACTTCCGCGGATACCCGAAGGCCGCACTCGCTGTGGTGCAGTCCCGATTCGAGGCCGATCGGATTCGCTTGCGCGTGACCCCGGCCCCAACCAGCAGCTACCCCACGGTGGACGGCTTCAAGATCATGGAAGGCGGCCAGCAGGTCGCCATGTGTACCGCGGAAGGCATTTGCCCGGACATCCTCACCGACGGTGCCGGCTTGCCCCTGGTCAACGGGGAACAACGCACCTACCGAGCCGTCGCGGTGAGTGAAGGCGGCGAGGCACGCAACGCCGTCCAGGTCACGGCCTGGCCGCTTGCCCTGCCCACCATCGACCCCTCGCCCGACATCACCGCGGTGTACACCCCGGGCCAGACCACGGCCACCCACGGTACAGTGCGCATCGGCTTCGATTCCCATGATCCGACCACCGCACGGTACGACCTGCGACTCACCAGTGGCGCGTCGCCGCACACGGTGCCGACCGGCGCTGCGCTGCAGACCGTGACGCTTCCGGTGGGCGTCTACGCCAATGCGGTGCTGACTCCGGTGAGCCAGTACCCGCGCCCGACCGGCATCACGACACAGGTGCAGGCAACCGCCGCGGTCGTGATCCGCGCGGTCGGGACGCCAGTGAACTTGCAGGTGGGATCCTTCAGCGAGCACGCGGACCGGCTCGAAGTCTCGGGTGGCACCGCCGGCTCCAACTCGAGCCTGTTGCCGCTGGAGGTGCGCTACGTCGCCACCAGTGCCGCGAGCGTCGAATCCCCGTGTGTGGCGGCCCCGGACGGCACGCTCAGTGTCTCGGGCGAGCTCGCCGCGCGCACGGGTGACGGTGCCATCACCCTCGGCGACGGACTGGCCGAGCACACCCGCTACCGGCTGTGGACCTGCGCCACCAATGGTTTCGGCGTCATCAGCGCAGAACTCAGCAACGATGCCATGGTGTGGGCGCCGCCGTCCGCCCCGGATCTCAGCGGCTCGCTCTACCAGATCGGTCGCGTCGGAAACGAGTACCGCATCACCGGCTTCACCGGGCCGCTGCCGACCGCCCCGGCTGGATTCAGCCTCGAATATCGGGGCTACGACGAGGACGCAGGTATCGGCACCACCTGGGGCCAGGTGCTGGACATGGGCGTGCGGGCCTGTGTCACCACCAGTCCGAACCGTTGCGGTGCCGAAGCCCAGTTCCAGCCAGCGGATGCGGATCGCCGGCACCAAGTGCGTTTCCTGAACCCTGAGTTGCGCTGCACGGCCAGCGGCATCGATGTCACCGTGGAAGGCAACGGCGGCCTCGGCACCCGCATCCTGGCCGGGAGCGTCGTCGACTATCCGATCGATGAAGAGACCGAAGACACCTTCACCGCCGCCCCAGGCCTGGTCCCTTGGCCGGTGCCCTGGATTGAACAGGCACAGTTGAACGTCGGGTTCCAGGGCCTCGATGATTGGTACCAGTTCGACCTCAACGAGCCCGCTCGAATCTCCTGCTCTGGCTGAGCCTGACCACCCACCCACCACTGGAGGATGTATCCATGACCGTGACCGACGAACAGGCCGACTGGTTCGGCACCAGCTTCGCTCGGCTTGCTGCCGCCGTGGAGACCGTGGTGTTGGGCAAGCGGCACGTGATCGAACTGGCCCTGGCCACCATGGTCAGCGAGGGCCACCTGCTGCTGGAGGACTTTCCGGGCACCGGCAAGACCTCGCTGGCCCGTGCGTTGTCCCGGGTAATCGATGGCGAATCCAACCGCATCCAGTTCACCCCCGACCTGCTGCCGAGCGACGTGACGGGCCTGAAGATCTACGACCAGAAGACCGGCGAGTTCGTCTTCCACCACGGTCCGATCTTCGCCAACATCGTGCTCGCGGATGAGATCAACCGCGCCAGTCCGAAAACCCAGTCGGCCCTGCTCGAGGTCATGGAAGAGGGGAAGGTCACGGTCGAAGGGGACACCCGCCCGGTCGGTACGCCGTTCATGGTGATCGCAACGCAGAACCCGATCGAGCAGGCCGGTACCTACCGCCTGCCCGAAGCGCAGCTCGACCGCTTCATGCTGAAGACGTCGCTGGGCTACCCGGACCACGCCTCGACCGTGCGCATTCTGCAGGGCACGGCAAACACCGAGGTGGTGCTCGAGCCGGTGCTGGACCGCCAGGCGATCGTGACCATGATCGACCTCGCCCGCGGCGTCCACGTGAACCCGCTGATCTACGACTACATCGCTCGCATCATCGAGGCGACCCGCATGGCCGCACAGGTGCGGATGGGGGCTTCGGTCCGCGGTGCCCGAGCGCTGGCGAAGGTCAGCCGCACCTGGGCGCTGGCACACGGGCGGAACTATGTCACGCCGGACGATGTGAAGCTGCTGGCCAGCCCCGTGCTGGCGCACCGCCTCATCCTGGACCCCGAGGCCGAATTCGACGGGGTCACCGCCGAGGCAGTGATCGGCCGCATCCTGCTCGACACTGCGCCGCCGGTGACGAACGAGGCGTAACGTCCGTGCCCACCGACACGCGATCGCGGACGCAGACGCACGCGACCTCCACTATCTTCCGGCGCACCGCCTCCTCGGCGGGCGTGCTGGCCGAGACGGTGGTGGGCTCGCGCAGGATGTGGCGCGCCGCGAAGCGGAGTTGGGCGGGCGCATTCCGTTGGCTGCGTGAGACTGTACTGCCGGTGGGTTGGCTGCTGGTTGTGGTCGGCCTGCTTGGTTTCCCGATCGGACTGCAGTTGGGCCTGGTGGAGTTGGCCGTATTGGGTGCCGCCGCCTGGCTGCTGCTGGTATTGGCGGTGCCGTTCCTGTTCGGGGCTCGCGCCTACGCCATCGACCTGGCGATTGCGGACTCGCGCGTGGTGGCGGGCACCCCGGTCGTCGGTGCGCTGAAAATTACGAATGCCAATAAACGGCCGGTGCTGCCGGGCCGGATTGAAGTGCCGATCGGCTCGGGTCTGCTCGAAGTCGCTGTCCCGCTGCTGCGCTCCGGTGGCGAGTACGCGTACGACGTTGAGGTCCCGACTCGTCGCCGTGGCGTCGTGGTGGTCGGCCCGGTGACGAGCGTGCGTGGCGATCCGATCGGCATCATGCACCGTGAGCGCGCCTGGGAGCAGAAGCACGAGTTAGTGGTGCACCCCGAGACGGTCCAGATCCCGTCCACCAGCGCGGGCGTGATCCGCGACCTTGAGGGGGAGCCGACCAGCAATGTGGTCGACTCCGACATGGCCTTCCACGCCATCCGTGAATATGTGCCGGGCGACGCGCAGCGACACATTCACTGGAAGTCAGTGGCCAAGACCGGCACCCTGATGGTGCGCCAGTTCGAGGAGACCCGCCGCAGCCGGATGGCGATCGTGCTGGGACTGAACCCGGCGGACTACGCCGACGAGGACGAGGCGGAACTGGCGATTTCCGCCGCCGGTTCCCTGGCGGTGCGGGGCATTCGCGATGGCCGCGAACTGGCGGTGCTGGTCGGCGAGCGCCTGCCCGAGCTGGAACTGCAACTGCTCTACGGCGCCCGCGCCCTCGCCACAGTGTCACGGCGCGCGCTGCTGGATGAGCTCAGCCGCCTGCACACCGACGTACCGGTGACCCCGTTGGAGCAGCTCGCCCAACTCACCGCCGAGGCCTACCCGGACCTGTCCATCGCCTTCGTCTTCTGCGGCTCTTCCATCACCGCGCGCCGCCTGCAGTCGATTGCCCTGAAGTTGCCGGTCGGCGTCACGGTGGTCGCGGTGCTGTGCAACCAGCAGGCCGAGCCAAGCTATCGCAAGTTCGGCAACGTGCACGTGCTGACCATTGCCCTGTTGGAAGACTTCCGCCAGCTCCTGGGTCGGAGGGTGATGTAGTGGCAGCCCCCGGTCGTCTCATTCGTGCACCGCGTCCCGGTGGCGCGCACGGTTCTGCCCCGCAGGCAGCGCCGGCGCAGCCGCGACCGCGCACGCCGAAGGGGCCGAATCCGCTCGGCCTCGGTGGGGTGTACGTGGTGCTGGCCATCGCCGTGGGCGTGGCTGCGATGTGGCCGATCTACGACTCATGGCGCTTGCTGCTGATGGCCGCGGTCGCCGTTGGCGTGAGTGCGGGCCTGGTGGTGTTGGCGCGCAACCAGCGCTGGAAGTGGTGGCAGCTGTTCGGAGCGGGACTGGGGCTGTTCTTGTTGCTCGGCGTGCCGCTGGCCGTGCCGGCAGGCATCGAGAGCCTGGACCGACTGCTGCCGGCCGTGCAAGAACTGCTTCGCTCCCTGGTGCTCGGCTGGAAGCAACTGGTCACGATTGTGATCCCGGTAGGGGTGTACCAGGGCCTGCTGGTGCCTGCCTATGTGACCTTGATCGTGTCTACCTGTGCCTCGCTGTGGCTGCTGGGTCGTCGAGACCGGTGGTGGGTGCTGTCGGTCCCCTTCGCCATCGCGCCCTTTGGCTTCGCGATCGCCTTCGGGCCGAGCGCGCCGGGACAGGCGGGTGGTCTGTTGGGGCTGCGGCTGCCCGCGGCGCGCGAGGTGGCCCTCGGCGCATTGCTGTTGGTGATCGTGATCCTGTTGCTGCGGTGGCACCAGGCGCGGGAGCGCACCGAACGCCTGCGCACCGCCGAGCGGGAATCGGGCGTGCGCAGCAGCATGCGTGTTCGGGCCCAGTCGCGGCTGCGCGCAGTGGTGGTCGGTGGTGTGATGGTGGCCATCGCCGGCCTGATTGCGGTTTGGCTGGTGCCGCCGATGGTCGGCGCGGAACGCGGTGTGCTGCGTGCGGCGATTCTGCCGCAATTGGATCGCAACGCCCTGAACTCACCCCTGGTGGAGTACCGACGTGCCTTCGCCGATGGTCTCATTGACGAGCCGGCGCTGCGCTATGACGGCGACTGGCAGCAGGCGGGCCGCCTGCGCATGGCCGTGCTGCGCTACTACGACGGCGAGTTGTTCCAGACGGTGAACCCGGCGCTCGGCCCGGAGTCGCATGAGACCGTGTTCCGGCGACTCCCCTTCCGCCTCAGCGGCCCCAGCCAGGACGAAGCGTACTCGCTTGAGGTGGGGGTCGAGAACTACCAGGGCCTGTGGCTGCCCACCGCGGGCGCGCTCGCGGGCATCAGTTTCTCGGGTCAGCGCGCCGAGCAACTGCAGGAAGGCTTCTTCTTTGCCCAGCCGATTCAGGCCGGCGTGAATGTGATCGGCTTCCAGGCGGGCGATGGCTACACCATCGACTTTCTGCCGCTGGCGACGGAAGACGTTGCCAGCTTCACCCGCCCAGTCGAAACGGATCGCGTCATCGCCACCGATGCGGTGCCCGAGTCTGTGACCGCGTGGGTCCGCCGCCAGCAGGTCAGCGCTGATGGTGCGGGTCTGGTCGAGGCGGTGCAGCGGCTGCGCAGCCGAGGCTATCTGTCACATGCGCTCCAGGCCGGTGCCGCGGCCCCGGCTGGCACGGGGGAGCCGTCCCAGGCCAGTGCCCGCTGGATCGAACATCTCGGCCCCGACTATGACTTCCGCCCCAGCCTGCCCGGCCACACCATGGCTCGGATCGATGCGCTGTTCAATGACCTGCTGGTGCGTGAGGACCAGGCCGGGCCCGAGGCGACCGAAGCGCAACTGGTCGCTGCGGTCGGCGATGATGAGCAGTTCGCGGTCGCCGCTGCCCTGGTGGCACGGGAACTCGGCTTCGACGCTCGCATTGTGGTCGGGTATCGGCTCCAGGCGGAAGATGCCAGCCTGCCGGTCTGTGCCGATGGTATCTGCCGCTTCGGTGACCTCGCGGTCTGGATTGAGGTACAGGACACTGCCGGGCGCTGGGGCGTGCTGGATGTCACCCCACAGCACACCCTGCCGCTATCGCAGGACCAACAGCAGCTCGGTTTGCCCCGCCTGCCCACCGAAGTTCGTCCCGAGGCCGCGCAGGAGCAGCGTCCCGAGGGCGTTGCGCCCGGTCAGGGCGGTGGCGATGAGCCGGTCATCGAGGACGAATTCGATGTCACCCCGATCTTGCGGGTCAGCAGGGACGTCGCGCTCGGGGTGCTGCTGGCGCTGTTGCCGCTCTCGCCGCTGCTCGTACTGCTCATCGCCAAGCGCGTCCGTCGCAAGCGCCGCCAGCGGCATCCAGACCCCGCTCTGCGGATTGTGGGGGCATGGGACGAACTGGTCGACAACGGTATCGACTGGGGTCGCCCGGCACCAAGCCGCCGCACCCGGGCCGAGCAGGCCCGCCAGCTGGGTACTCCCCACGCCGCTCGACTGGCCGCCCGGGTCGACCGCGCCGTATTCAGTGCACGCCAGCCAGACCATGCCGAAGCGGATGCGATCTGGCAGCTCACCATCGAGGAACGCCGGGCGCTGGGGGCCGACCACCCGTGGTGGCGGCGCGTGCAGGCACGACTGTCTGCCCGCTCGTTCCTGCGGTATTTGCAGCCAGCGCCCTCCAAGCAGGAACCTGCGCAGCAGCAGGGAAGTTTGTGAGGAATGCGATGCATGCGATGAAATGTTGGTGCGAGCATTCAGGAGCCCGCCGAGGAGGGACCCCATGACGACAGGCAACCTGCCGCCGCACGACCGGGACCCCCGTCCCGCATTACCGCCCCTGCCGGTACCCCCCGGATACGTCTACGGCGGTCCGCAGCAGGGCGATGCCGCGCCGCAGTCAGCCGCGCCGCAGTCAGCCGCGCAGCCAGGTGGCCTGTTGCCGCCCCCGCCGCCCCCGCCCGCTGGTGCGATTCCGCCGGTGCACGGCGAGGCCGGTGCCCCCGGCCTGATCGCACCGCCAGCGCCGCCAGCCCCCCTCGCCCCGCCCGCGCCGGTCCCTGCGCCGCCTGCCCCGATGCCCACCGACGAGGTGCCGGCCTTCTTGCACACGGTGCTGCCGGATGCTCAGGTTGCGGATGCAGCCCCGGTTGCTGGGGCTGCTCCCCCTGCTGAGGCCGCTCCCGTCGCTCAGGCGGTTCCGGGTGCTGAGGTCGCTCCCGTTGCTGAGGTCGCTCCGGTGTCAGCCGACGCGGCTGCTGCTGCCGAACCAGTTAGGATTGACGCAGCCGCCGTGCCTGCCGCGCCCGCTGCTGCGGCATCGCCAGACCCGGTGTACGTGCCGAGCCCGGAGTCGGTCTACGCAAGCCCGGAACCGGTCGACGAACAGTCCACGCCGGTCTTCGAGGACAGCCTCTACACCGATTCGCAGCTCACTACCGATCCGGACCGTCCATTGGTGCCCTCCGGCCCGGTCGCCGCGGTGCAGCACGGTGCGCACGCCGATGCCGCCGAGCCGGCAGCGGCCGAGTTCGAGCGCACGGCCATCGCCGCACGCAAGCGCACCCGCTGGGTCGCCGTCACCGAGCATGAGGAAGTTCCGCTCGAGAGCGACATCGTGGTGTTGGGTCGTGCCGTCGGAGCCGAATCGGACGGCGCGCTGCGGATTGTGCTGCACGATCCGACCCGGACGGTCTCGAAACGGCACGCCCGGCTCATGCGCGATGGCGATGACTGGATCATCGCAGACCTGGGCTCCACCAACGGGGTAGTCCTGCTCGACCACCACGGTGGTGAGCTCGGCGAACTGGCCGAGAACGGCACGGCATTCCTCAACGGGCGGGCATTCCTGCTCGGTGACCTGCGAGTGCAGCTCCGGCAGCAGTGATGAGCGACGAGGACCAGCCCAAGCACGAGGCGCCCACCGGCGCCGCGGAAGCGGTTGCGCCCTCGGACCTGGACTCGACGCGCATTTCGCAGCGGCGCATCGCCGCGCGGCGGGAGCCTGCGGTCGTGATGGACCTGACGCAGGTCTCGCAGCGGCGGGCACAGCGCGGGCCACGCCTCGCCGCGCAGCAGGCGGCGGCCGCGTCGCCGGCGTCAGCCGACCCGGTGCCAGGGACCCTGAGCGAGGATGAGGCGTTCCCGACCCAGTCCGACCCCGAGGTGACCCGACCCAGCGCCAGGCGCCGTGGCACGGGAACGCTGCCACCGGGCGGGCCGAGCGGAGCACCGCCTCGCGGCGACTTCCAGCCCACAGCCGAGGCACTGGCCGCCATGGCCCGCACTCCGGTGCGCGCTACTGATGAAAGTTCCAAACCCGTGCTGCGCTTCGGGCCGGGCTGGGGCGCGGTCGTGCCGACCTGGATTGAGCGAACGCCCGAGGAGATCGCTCTGCGCCGCTTCGAGCGCGGTCGCAACTTCGCCCTCGGTACCCTCGCAGCCATGGTGGGTACTGTGGTCTTCATCCTGGCTGGGATCTGGTTCCTCTCCGGCCTGCGCTTCTAGTTGCTGCCGCCTTCACAGGTGGCGCGGCTTGCAGGGCAATCCTGCCCCGACTACCATTGGGTGGGTGTGCGCTTCGGCGCCTCTGCTTGCGTGCCGTTCTTCGGGATTGTCAGGCAGGGGATTCGGGGAGTGCACAGTAGGGCCCGGGTTTCCCGGTGCCCCCACGGCATACGGCGCTCGCGCTGCGAACACCGTTTTGCGATGCCGCTTCGAGTCCGCTCGAAGTATGATCCATCACCCGCTGTCACCGTGCAGCACAACAGAAAGTAGTGATTTGCCCACTATTCAGCAGTTGGTCCGCAAGGGCCGGACGCCGAAGGTCTCCAAGACCAAGGCCCCGGCTCTGAAGTCGAACCCTCAGCAGGCAGGCGTGTGCACTCGCGTCTACACCACCACCCCGAAGAAGCCGAACTCGGCGCTCCGTAAGGTCGCCCGTGTCAAGCTCCGCAACGGTACCCAGGTCACCGCGTACATCCCCGGCGAAGGCCACAACCTGCAGGAGCACTCGCTCGTGCTGGTCCGTGGTGGCCGTGTGCGCGACCTCCCGGGTGTGCGCTACAAGATCGTCCGTGGCGCCCTGGACACCCAGGCCGTGAAGAACCGGAAGCAGGCTCGTAGCCGCTATGGAGCGAAGGCGGAGAAGAAGTAATGCCTCGTAAGGGACCGGCGCAGAAGCGCCCCGTGGTCGCAGACCCGGTGTACTCCGCACCAATTGTTACCCAGTTGGTCAACAAGATCCTCCGCGACGGTAAGAAGTCGCTGGCAGAGCGCATTGTCTACAGCGCGCTCGAGGGTGTTGCTGCCAAGAGCGGTCAGGACGCCGTCGTCGTGCTCAAGAAGGCACTCGACAACGTCCGCCCGACTCTCGAAGTCCGTTCGCGCCGCGTCGGTGGCTCGACCTACCAGGTTCCGGTTGAGGTGAAGGCGCACCGCGCCAACACCCTGGCCCTGCGTTGGTTGACCAGCTACGCCAAGGCACGTCGCGAGAAGACGATGACTGAGCGCCTCATGAACGAGATTCTCGACGCCTCGAACGGCCTTGGTGCCGCAGTGAAGCGTCGCGAAGACACGCACAAGATGGCTGAGTCGAACAAGGCATTCGCCCACTACCGCTGGTAAATCCCGCGGTGCGTGCGAACGCACGTCAAGTCCTGGTGGAGCGGTCCGCCGCTCCACCAGGCACCCAAGCTTCGCGGGTCTTGCACCGTCAAGGCTCGTCGGGATCCCCGGAACCCAATTTGATCTGCAACAGATAGGAACACCACCGTGGCACAGGACGTGCTCACCGACCTCACGAAGGTCCGCAACATCGGCATCATGGCCCACATCGATGCTGGCAAGACCACGACCACCGAGCGCATCCTGTTCTACACGGGCGTGAACCACAAGATCGGTGAGACCCACGACGGTGCGTCGACCACCGACTGGATGGAGCAGGAAAAGGAACGCGGCATCACCATCACCTCCGCCGCGGTGACCTGTTTCTGGAACGGCACCCAGATCAACATCATCGACACCCCGGGCCACGTGGACTTCACCGTTGAGGTGGAGCGTTCGCTCCGCGTGCTCGACGGTGCCGTCGCCGTCTTCGACGGTAAGGAAGGTGTCGAGCCGCAGTCCGAGACCGTGTGGCGTCAGGCCGACAAGTACGGCGTGCCCCGCATCTGCTTCGTCAACAAGATGGACAAGCTCGGCGCTGACTTCTACTTCACCGTCGACACCATCATCAACCGCCTCGGCGCCAAGCCGCTGGTGCTGCAGCTGCCGATCGGTGCTGAGAACGACTTCATCGGTGTCGTCGACCTGCTCGAAATGCGCGCCCTGGTGTGGCCGGGTGACGCCAAGGGTGACGTGACCATGGGCGCCAAGTACGAGGTCCAGGAAATCCCGGCCGACCTCAAGGACAAGGCTGAGGAATACCGCGCCAAGCTGCTCGAAACCGTCGCCGAGACCGACGACGTGCTGCTCGAGAAGTACTTCGGTGGCGAGGAACTGACCCTGGCTGAAATCAAGGCCGCCATCCGCAAGCTCACCGTCGCCGGTGAAATCTACCCGGTCCTGTGTGGTTCGGCGTTCAAGAACCGTGGTGTGCAGCCGATGCTGGACGCCGTGGTGGACTTCCTTCCGTCGCCGGCCGACGTGCCCGCCATCGAGGCACACGACCCCAACGACGAGTCCAAGATCATCGAGCGCAAGGCCTCGAAGGATGACCCCTTCACCGCCCTCGCGTTCAAGATCGCTGTGCACCCGTTCTTCGGTCGTCTGACCTTCATCCGCGTGTACTCAGGCCAGCTGGACTCTGGTGCTCAGGTTGTGAACGCAACCAAGGGCAAGAAGGAGCGCATCGGCAAGATCTTCCAGATGCACGCCAACAAGGAAATCCCGGTTGACTCGCTGACCGCAGGTCACATTTACGCGGTGATCGGTCTGAAGGACACCACCACTGGTGACACCCTCGCCGACGCGGACAAGCCGGTCGTGCTCGAATCGATGACCTTCCCGGAGCCGGTGATCGAGGTCGCCATCGAGCCCAAGACCAAGGCTGACCAGGAGAAGCTCGGCGCCGCGATCCAGAAGCTCGCTGAAGAAGACCCGACCTTCCGCACCGAGCACAACCCGGAGACCGGCCAGACGGTCATCAAGGGTATGGGTGAGCTCCACCTCGACATCCTGGTGGACCGCATGAAGCGCGAGTTCAAGGTTGAGGCAAACGTCGGTAAGCCGCAGGTGGCCTACCGCGAGACGATCCGGCGCACGGTCGAGAAGCACGACTACACCCACAAGAAGCAGACCGGTGGTTCGGGTCAGTTCGCAAAGATCCAGTTCACGCTGGAGCCGATGGAAGTGACCGCCGACAAGAGCTACGAGTTCGAGAGCGTCGTCACTGGTGGCCGCGTTCCGCGCGAGTACATCCCGTCGGTGGACGCTGGTTTCCAGGACGCCATGCAGGTTGGTGTGCTGGCTGGGTACCCGATGGTTGGCGTCAAGGCGATCCTCGTCGACGGTGCCTACCACGACGTTGACTCGTCCGAAATGGCGTTCAAGATCGCCGGCTCGATGGGCTTCAAGGAAGCCGCACGCAAGGCCAACCCGGTCCTGCTGGAGCCGCTGATGGCCGTTGAGGTCCGTACTCCGGAGGAGTACATGGGTGACGTCATCGGTGACCTGAATTCCCGCCGTGGCCAGATCCAGGCAATGGAAGACGCCACCGGCATCAAGATCGTTCGTGCGCTGGTTCCGCTGTCCGAGATGTTCGGCTACATCGGTGACCTGCGTTCGAAGACCTCTGGCCGCGCTGTCTACTCGATGACTTTCGACAGCTACGCCGAGGTTCCCAAGAACGTCGCTGACGAGATCGTTCAGAAGGCGAAGGGCGAGTAGGACTTCTGCGGAAGCCCTACCCACTTTTCCGATAACATAAACCAGACAACCCCGTAGAGTTCGGCCGCGCGGCTGCGTTCTACATGATCGTCCTGAGGAGGACACAGTGGCTAAGGCCAAGTTCGAGCGGACCAAGCCGCACGTCAACATCGGTACCATCGGGCACGTCGACCACGGTAAGACGACCCTGACGGCCGCAATCTCGAAGACGCTTGCCGACAAGTACCCGTCGGCCGTCAACGTCGTCCGCGACTTCTCGACGATTGACTCGGCTCCGGAAGAGCGCCAGCGCGGTATCACCATCAACATCTCGCACGTTGAGTACGAGACCCCGAACCGTCACTACGCTCACGTTGACGCCCCGGGTCACGCTGACTACATCAAGAACATGATCACCGGTGCCGCTCAGATGGACGGTGCAATCCTTGTGGTTGCCGCCACTGACGGTCCGATGGCTCAGACCCGCGAGCACGTGCTGCTCGCCCGCCAGGTCGGCGTGCCGTACCTGCTGGTCGCCCTGAACAAGGCCGACATGGTCGACGACGAGGAAATCCTGGAGCTCGTTGAGCTCGAGGTCCGTGAGCTCCTGAGCTCGCAGGGCTTCGACGGCGACAACGCTCCGGTCGTCCGCGTCTCGGGCCTGAAGGCTCTCGAGGGTGACGAGAAGTGGGTCAACTCGATCGTTGAGCTGATGCAGGCCGTCGACGACAACGTGCCGACCCCGGTTCGTGACCTCGACAAGCCGTTCCTGATGCCGATCGAGGACGTCTTCACCATCACCGGTCGTGGCACCGTCGTGACCGGTAAGGTCGAGCGCGGTACCCTCGCCCTCAACTCCGAGGTCGAGATCGTCGGTATCCGCGAGCTGCAGAAGACCACCGTTACCGGTATCGAGACCTTCCACAAGCAGGTGGACGAGGCTCAGGCTGGTGACAACACCGGTCTGCTGCTCCGCGGTATCAAGCGCGAGGACGTCGAGCGTGGCCAGGTCGTCGTGAAGCCGGGTTCGGTTACCCCGCACACCAACTTCGAGGCGAAGGCATACATCCTCTCGAAGGAAGAGGGTGGCCGTCACAACCCGTTCTACTCGAACTACCGCCCGCAGTTCTACGTCCGCACCACGGACGTGACCGGCGTCATCACCCTGCAGGAGGGCACCGAGCTCGTTCTGCCGGGTGACACCGTGTCGTTCACCGTCGAGCTGATCCAGGCCGTCGCCCTCGAAGAGGGTCAGGGCTTCGCGATCCGCGAGGGTGGCCGCACCGTCGGTGCAGGCACCGTGACCAAGATCATCAAGTAATTGATCTGATCTCACGCACTGTGGGGCCGGGCAGAGGGGCCCCGCCCCCCGCGGG
>JAEZHW010000004.1 GCA_023436775.1 Actinomycetes bacterium | reverse complement strand
CGCCCTGGGCGTGCCGGGCCTGGCCGTCGCCGCCTGTCGCTGCGGAGTCCGGGCAACGCCGTCTACCTACAGCGCATGAACACCTACGACGGGAACGGGGTCCCCCACGACGCATCCTCGGGCCAGTTCGTCACCCGGCGGCTCGGTGAGGCGGACCCGGCTCAGGTGTTGGGAGGGATCGGCCCGTCGGGGGCGAGCTGGCGTCGCCTGCCGGACGGCTCGATCGAGCACACCGAGCTGGACGGCACCACCTGGAAGCAGCTCACCAACGGCGGGATCGAGTATCGCGACGCCGACGGCGAGTACCACCGGGACGCCGGTTGGGCGGTCATCTGGCCCGACGGCAGCCGGTTCCGGTTCCAGCACGGCGTGCTGCACAGCGACGGTGACCAGCCGACTGTCGAGCGGGCTGACGGAACCGTCGAGTACATGCAGGACGGCCTGCACCACCGGGTCGGCGGGCCGGCGATGATCATCCCGTCGACCGGCCAGGAGATCTGGTACCAGCACGGCCTGCTGCACTGTGACGAGGGCCCGGCGATCCGCGGCTCCGATGGGGAGGCGACCAGCGCGGACGCCTACTTCTACAAGGGGGTGTTCTGCCCCGACCGTGCCGCGTTCGACCAGATGCGGGCAGCGGAGCTGTGACTGGTGTCCGGGTTCGCCGCGGTGCCGCCAACGATCGAGGCATGAACCTCTCGATCCAGCCGGGTCCGGACGGCACCTGCACCACTGTCGCGCTCCCCCACGACTACACACCGGCCAGCGACAGCGGCCCGAAGGTGGCGATCGTCGTCGCCCCGGGAGTCCATGTCGACCCCAGCCTGTTGGCGGGGCAGTTGATGAGCGCCTGGCTGGCCGAACGTGACCGTGGCAACCCGGTGCTGCTGCTCGGCCCGGCCGCGCGCGATGTCGCCACCGACGCGATCGACGCGTGGGTCCGCACCCAGGGGCTGCCCGCGTTCGAGCTGGACGACGACTGCGGCGGCGCGGACCGGGTCCTGCTGTTCGCCGAGTTCTGCCGCGACACCGCCTGCCTGTTGCCCGCCGGCCACCTCGACCACGAGTCGATCGCCCTGCTGACCCGCGTCAAGCCGACCGACACGCCCGTGCAGGTCGCGGCCGTCGGCGACCCGTTCTGACCCCACCACGCAAGGAGCATCCCGATGATCATTGGACTGGGCGGGTACGCCTTCTCCGGCAAGGACGCTGTCGCCGACATCCTGCAATCCCAGCACGGTTGGAAGCGCACCTTCATGAGCAAGCCGCTGATGCAGGCCCTGCTCGCGCTCGACCCGCTGATCCCGGAAGGCCGCGGCCACATCCGGTACACCGAGCTCTTCGCGCGGGTCGGCTACGACCAGTCGAAGAGGAACCCGGAGGTGCGCCAACTGCTGCAGCGGCTCGGCACCGAGGTGGGCCGCCACCTGCTCGGGGAGAACGTGTGGGTGGACGTGGTCTGCCGCGAAGCGACCCAGCTGGCCGACGACTGCTCCTCGGTCGCGATCACCGGCATCCGGTACGGCAACGAGCTCGCCCGGATCCGCAAGATGGGTGGCGTGCCGGTGTGGGTGGCGCGCCCCGGGTACGAGCCCGTCAACACCCATTCCTCCGAGTCGAGCCTCGGCCCCGACGACTTCGACGTGGTCCTCCACAACGACTCCGACCTGGCCGGGCTGGCGAGGCGGGTCGATGAGATGCTGCAGTCGTTCGACGAGGCTGCCGGGTTCCCGCCTGCCGGGACGAGCGCCGCATGACCGCCACCGCGCCGGCCGTCGTCCGGTTCGAGCCAGGTTGTCAGCTGTCCCCGGGGCTGTCGGCCTGCGGGCCTGGTGGTGTGATCATCCGGGAGGTCGGCGTGTGCGAGGGCGACTGTGGCCGGCCCGATGCCCGCCGGGTCGCTCAGTATCCGAACAGCGGCTACCTGCCGCCCACGTTCCTGTGCGAGTGCGGTGACGCAACCCACGACAGCTGGGTGGTCACGCCGGGCGGTGACACCGCCGACGCCCGGGCTGCTGGTCGCCAGCGGTTCGGCCAGCGGTGGGAGCAGGCGTTGCCGGAAGGCACAGCCCCGATCTACGACCCGGACCTGGCGTGGCTGACCGGGGTGCGGCTGCCGGACGGCACCGAGGTGTCCCGTGACGACTCCACAGTGCAGGTGACACCGTGACGACGGTCGCCGAGCTGAACGCCCGTCTGGAACAGGTGGCCCGCGGCGGCTCCCCCAGCGAGATCATCGGTATCCAGGCCGACCTGATCTCCGCGCTCCAGGCGGAACTGGCGGCGCTCCGTGCCGGGACGGGCGCGCCGAGCCAGCGACCAGCTGGCGGCTGCACCGAGCTGTCCGACGCTTGGTGCCCTGTCCACGGCGACTGCGCCTGCGACCGGGCGGAAGGGCTGGACGACCGGGCCTGTCCCCTGCACGCAGTCGACTCCACCCACGCCGAGACGGCCGAGACGGAAGTGGAGGACCACACTTCCCGGAAATGGTCCGCGGCCCCGCCGTCCACCACACAGGCATGAGCGCCACAGTCATCGATGCCCACGGCAACGCCCACGACACCAGGGGCATGTTCACCCACCAGGTGAAGAGCGAGGTCGACCCGTCCGACGCCAACCTCGCGGCAGCTGCGCCGGCCTGCCCTTTGTCGGCCGACGACGTGCTGACGGGCGACTCGCGCGAGGAGTTCACCGAGTTCGAGATCTCCGAGCTGCACGACCTGCGGGACACCTGCGACATCAGCGAGCTGAAGCGGGTCGAGGGTCGGATCAGCCTGATCCGGGCGAAACGGATCGGCGACCTGGCCGCCGCGATGTGGCCCGAAGCGACGATGGTCGTTCTCGAGCCGGACGCCGACGGCAACCCGAACCTGCAGGTCGCCGCGGTGCAGCTGGCCGACGGCAGCCGGGTGCCGGCAGACCTGGACGACCCCCGCTTCGAGCTGCTGTCCACGGAGGCGATCGACCTGTACCCGGCCGACCAGGGCTGGCAGCGGACCTGCGCCCAGGCCGGCCCGACCTGGCTGCTCGTCATCGAGGAGGCACGGTCGATGAACAGCGCCGACCTGGACGACGGCTTCTACGACCCGTGCCGCGCCGGCCGCGCCGCCCGCCTCGCCGGAGGAACCCGATGATCGACGCGCTCAACAACGTCCACGACCGCCGTGGCCAGTTCGCCGGGAAGGTGCTGACCGAGACCGACCCGGAGCTCGTCCTGCCGGCACCGCTGCCAGCCGGTCCGGCTCTGGCCGGCTGCCAGGCGCGCAGCCCCCGGGCGGCCCAGGTGCTCGCCGGACTGGCTGACATCCCTCAGCGGCGCAACGGGCTGTGGCGGTTCGCGAGCCAGCAGGTGCGGCTGCACGCCGCAGATGACTGGACCGGCGAGGACCGCGACGCACTGTGGGCCGGGGTGGTCGCCTCCGTGAACCCGGACTGGGTGGTGAGCCCGGCCGAGCAGCAGCGCCTGCGCCGGACCCCAGACCCGGTAGCCATCCCGGCGGACGCACCCGCCATCTGCCCGTGGCACGGCGGGCCGTGGGCGTCCCGCGAGACCTGCGTGTGCACCGACGACAACGGCGATCCCGCCACACCCGGAGAGGCCGCGGCTGACGCCACCCGTCTCGGCTGGGTGTCGCCCCGGCCGTCGGCCTGGTCAGGCAGACACTGACGCCGGCCGGCGCCCACCCTGATCGTCACCCGACACCCCTCGCGGCTTCGGCGACCACGCGGGCGTCAGCTGATGTCCCACCGTTCAAGAAGGGCGCCGAGGGTGATGCCGGACCCGCCACCGTGCCCGGGGCCCGCCCCTCCCCCTGGGAACGGCACCTTCACCGGGTCGATGATGAGCGGCCCGCCCTTGATCAGGCCTGCGCCGTACATGGTGCCGACGAACTTCCCTCCGCCGCTGTCCCTGATGCAGTACGGCGTGTAGAGCATCGACGGGACGGTGAGCGTGACGTTGTTCAGGTTGATCTCACCGGAGTCACCGCCGGCGCACGACGTCACCGCAGGCTTACCGTTCGCTGTCTCGTCCGGGACCATGAACCACATCCTGGGGTCCTTCCCGGGCGCCGGCTTGATCGTGAGCGTGTTCGACAGCTTGAACCTCTTGGCGAGCAGCACGATGTTCGCCTGGATGGCTGCTGTCTTCGCAGAGCCGTTGTTGGACGTCAACCCGGTGAACCCGTTCTCCGTGCACCCGGTGGCGTCGATCACGATGGGAGAGCTGTAGCCGGACAGCCCCGCCCAGCCTGTCCCTGTGTGGTCGTTGAACGACAGGCATTCGGCGGACGTCAGCGTCTTGTAGCCGTACCCGGGCCAGTCGGACGCACGGTAGGTGTAGTCCTTCCATTCGCTCATGACCGGTGCGGCTGGCGCTGCGACCGTGGCGGGCCGGAGGACCCCGCCGAGAACCTTGGGATGCGATCCGGCGAGCACTTCGGTGCCGGCGCCCCAGCCTGACTTGAACGACTTGACGGCGGGAACCGTCGCCCACCCTCGTATCGACCGGTCGTACATGGTGACGTTCCCCGCTGCGACCAGGTTGCCGCCCACAGCGATCGCGTCACCGTAGGTGTCGAGGGAAGTGGTGGCGGTCCCGGCGTGGTAGTTGCCGCCGACGCTTCCGGCAAACCTGTTGGTGCCGCTGGTGGCCGAGACGGTCAGGTTCCCCTCGATCCGGTCCGACCCTGTTCCGCTGACGATGTTGCCTGCGACGTGCAGGTTGCCCTTGATCTTGCAGTTGCCGTTCGCCTGGAACCGACCCGCGATCTTGACGTTCGCGTCGAGCCGGCCCTGGCAGGTGAACGTGCCGCCCGGGTTGTTGATGCTCATCTCGAAGATGTCGGTGCTGATCGCAGGCATCTCCTGCAGCATCGTCATGTCGGTGCCGAAGAGGGTGATCTCGTCCACCTCCGCACCGGGATTGGTCTCTTCCGTGTAGGCGTACTTGGCCCGGGTCCTGGCCTGGGCACCATCATCGGTGTAGCCCCTGGCGACGAAGGTCACCGTCTTCTCGGCAGTGTCCCTGGACCAGTACACCTCGTACTTCATCCTGGGATCGGGTTCAGACCTGAGAGGGGTCGACTCCGGCATCTCGTGGACGCCAGCCATGAAGGCGGCGACGCCGGAGGTCAGGCCCGCGTCGGCGGAGGTCCGCGCCTGCGCCAGGCTGCGGGAGGACACAATCCTTCTGGTCGTGTTCACGACCGCCGTGGCTGTCACCAGGGCGGCCATGGTCAGGACCGTCATCAGGATCAACACCGATACCAGCGTTGTCCCTCGTTCCGACTGGCACGTCGGCGCCTTGACCTGCCTGTTCACCGGCTCAGCTTTCCGCAGGTGAAGGTGGGTCGGCTGGAGATCGGCAGAATCTGTGGGCTGCGGGAGGGCGAGGGACCTGCTCCGCCTGGCCAGATCCGCGGTCCCAGGCACTCGCCGCCGCCGTCCACCAACAGGTATGGCTGACAACTTCCTGCGCCGCAAGACCTCCGCGGCGTCCACCGACGGTTCCTTCGCACCCCACCACAAGGCCGAGGCCGACCCGGCAGTAGTCGGACTGGTCTCACCCGGAGCCCGCGTCGAGACCGTCCCTGGCCGCGAAGCGTTCGAGGACCGGCTGTCACCCTGCGACGACCTGGGCCTGGTCGCGGAGCCGAGCACGAAGCCCGGCATCTCGACGATCGACGACCCGCGGATCAGCGAAGGGCCGGCTGACGACCGGCGTATCCGCCGTGTGACGATCCGGTTCACCGGCGACCCGGCACGCCGCGCCCGCAACCGGGCCGCCGCGGTGGCGCTGGCCGACCTGGAGGACAAGGACACCACCCTGCTGCGCTACGCAGAGCTCCACGGCAAGCCCGCCACCTTGCTGTGCGTGTCCCGGGAGGGTGAGGTGTACACCGTCGAGGGCAAGCCGGCCGCGTCCGGGGAGGCTGATCGCCTGGTCGTCCTGCTGAAGGGGCAGCGCACCAAGGGGGCCTACATCCCCGTCGACGACCTGGTCGCGGTCCAGGCCGGTTACGGCGGCGCGCAGGGCTGTGCGGACCGGTTCGCCGACGTCCGGTCCAGGGTGGTGCCGAAGGTCGAGCCGATCGCCGGCTTCGACGACCTCCCGGTGGAGGATCCGTACAACCCGCCGGAGAACTCGCCGATCGCCGCCGTGTACTTGATCGACCACGGGATCTCCGGCGAGGACCCGATGCCCGGCTGTCTGTTCCTGGCGACCGACCGTCAGCCCGGCGACGGCCCGAACGGCGACGACATCATCAACGGCTACTTCTGGGCGCCCGACCGCACCGCCACCACCATGAACGTCGAACCGCTGTGCCCCGAGACCGGCTCGTTCTACGGTGCCGACCTGAAGCGGAAGGGTGGCCGGATCGCGGACTTCAGCCCCGGCTCGATGACGTTGCGCGACTGCGTCAGCCACACGATCCCTGACGACCGGGGCGAGGCGTATCGCCGGATCATGGGGGTGTCGCACTACCGCGACGATGTGGGCGCGGGCGCTGGTGATCCCGCACACCTACCGGTATGACCGGCAGCCCGCGCGGGAAGACCACCGCAGCCTCCACCGACGGCTCGTTCGCGCCCCACGCCAAAGCTGAGGCCGACCCAGCCGTTCTCGACGCCAGCCCGGCCGGCGATGAGCAGGCCACGGTCGCCTGGCTGCTGATGCCTGACGGCAGCATGGAGCGTGTCGTGAACGTCGAGGGGTGCGTCTGGCCGGGCACGAAGCACATCACCTTGGCCGACGGCAGCACCAGGCACGTCCACCGGGATGCGCTGATCGACCCCGACGGCCAGATGTGGGGCTCAACAGACTCCGCCGGCGGTTCCGGCCGATAGCCGTCCACCTACAACCATGACCACGATCGTTCGCGGGAAGACCACCGCAACCTCCAATGACGGCTCGTTCGCGTTCCACCACAAGGCCGAAGC
>JAEZHW010000078.1 GCA_023436775.1 Actinomycetes bacterium | reverse complement strand
GCTCGAGGCGGCACTGGTGCAGGCCCGCAGTGAGACTGGCGATGCTGGGGCAGAGGTGCGCTCCGATCGTGCCATCCTGCTTGGGCTCTGTGATGATCCCGCCGAACAGCGTCAACCGGGCCTTTGGTACGAGCCCGACGCGGGCCCGCTGCTCATCCTCGGCGGCCCACGTTCTGGCCGCAGCACCGCCTTGCGCACGATCGCTGCGCAAGCACGCGGCAGCATCCTGATCACCGACGCTGCGACCCTCTGGGACTGGTGCGATCCGCTCCGACCGATGCCGACGGCGCCGGTGCTCATTGACGATCTGGATCGCATCCTCTCGGGCGCTCCCGCAGAGTTTCGCGCTGCCTTGGAACAGCGGTGCCTCGATACCCTGCCTCGGCTGGGCCGCGCCGGTGGTGTGGTGCTGACGGCCGGCCGATCAACCGGGCTTGGGGCGATCGCGTCGCTGAGCACCGAACAAGTCCTGCTGCGCTACCCAATGCTGGCGGACTATCTGGCTGCCGGAGGCACCACAGCGCAGCACGACCCGCGGCCGCGGCCGGGTGCTGCGGTCGCGCGCGGACTGACCGCGCAATTGGCGATGGCGGAGGCCGCGATCGCGGTTGCCGCTCCGGATGTGGTGCGTCTTCCCGACCGCGGCCCAGTCGCCGTCGTCACGGCCGACCCGGTCCGTGTGCTGGCGCGGTTGCGGCAACTCGGGCTCCAGGCGGACGATGTCGAGACCGCGCTCGGATCCAGCGATCCCTTGGCGCAGGTCTCTGCGGCAACGCTGGAATCCGGATCGGGCGAACTTCGCCTGATTGTGCTCGGCCCGGACCAGGTGCAGGCCCGGTGGGCGCTGTGGCAGCAGATGCAGGCGCGGTTACCGATCGTGTGGTTCCAGATCGGCCTCGCCCAGTACCGAATGCTCAGCGGGGACCCGCAGCTGCCTCCGCCCGTCCTGGGAACTGACCAGGGCTGGCTGCGCCTGCCCGGTCAAGCGGTCCAGCGGCTGCGCTGGCCCCAGTCGTCCGTGGGATGATGGTGCGATGCGCAGGGTCCTCATTCTCGGCTCCACTGGTTCTATCGGCACGCAGGCACTCGATGTCATCCGCCAGAACCCGGACACGTTCCAGGTGGTCGGCCTTGCTGCAGGCAGCAACGCTGCCATGCTTGCCGAGCAGGCGGCGGCCTTCGGCGTCACCGAGACCGCCCTCGGTGCCGCGGACGCCGAATCGTTAGTGCGCTCCGTTGAGGCAGACGTGGTGCTCAACGGCATCACCGGTTCCATTGGCCTGGGTCCCACCCTCGCGGCCATCGAGACCGGCCGCACCCTGGCGCTGGCGAACAAGGAGAGCCTGATCGTCGGTGGTGACCTGGTCAAGCAGCTGGCTGCGCCTGGGCAGATCGTGCCAGTGGACTCGGAGCATTCCGCAATTGCGCAGGCGCTGCGCTCCGGTACGGCGGCCGAGGTGCGCCGTCTGGTGCTCACCGCCTCGGGAGGCCCGTTCCGCGGCAAGCGCCGTGAGGAACTCGCCGACGTCACCCCCGCACAGGCGCTCGCACACCCGACCTGGGACATGGGCCGCGTGGTGACCACGAACTCGGCCACGCTTGTGAACAAGGGCCTGGAGGTCATCGAGGCGCACCTGCTCTTCGACGTCCCCTTCGAGCAGATCGACGTGGTCGTACACCCGCAGTCCATCGTGCACTCGATGGTCGAGTTCGTGGACGGTTCCACCATCGCCCAGGCGAGCCCGCCGGACATGCGATTGCCAATCTCGCTGGGGCTGGCCTGGCCGGACCGTGTCGCGCACGTCGGCGTTCCTCTGGACTGGACCGTCGCCAGTAGTTGGACCTTCGCGCCGCTGGACGAACAGGCCTTCCCGGCCGTGGCGCTGGCCAAGCAGGTGGGCAGGGCAGGTGGGGCATACCCGGCGGTCTATAACGCTGCGAACGAAGAAGCCGTCGATGCCTTCCATGACGGAACGCTGCCCTTCCTCGGCATTGTCGACACCGTGAGTGCGGTCGTCGAAGCCTTCCAGCCGGACGCTGGCGAGGTCACGCGGGAATCGCTCGCCGAGGCGGAGCACTGGGCTCGCGCCGAGGCGCGCCGCCGTATCGCTGCGGCATAGGGCTGATCCACAGTGCTCCGGCACTAGGGTGTTCTCCGTGGAATCGGTGCTGCTCTACATCGTTGGCGTGATCGTCATCGTGATCGGCCTTGCGCTCTCCGTGGGGCTGCACGAACTGGGACACTACCTGCCGGCCAAGTGGTTCGGGGTCAAGGTCACCAAGTTCATGATCGGCTTCGGCCCCACGATCTGGTCGCGCCAGCGCGGCGAGACCGAGGTCGGCATCAAGGCGATTCCCTTGGGCGGCTACGTGGCGATGATCGGCATGTTCCCGCCGAAGCACGAGGGCGAGGCGCCGAGCGAAGACAGTACCGGCTTCTTTCAGAACGTCGCCCAGGACGGCGCCCGCATTGTTCGCGAGCAGCGCGTGCGCTCCGCCGGGCAGGACACGGCCATCCAGTCCACCGATTCGATCGCGGACCCTGATCTCACGGATGCTGAGCGCCTCGCGGCCATCAACGATCCCGGGGGTCGCCTGTTCAGCCGACTGATCGAGGACGCCCGCAGTAGTAGCGCCGAAACCATCGGACCGGGTGAGGACCACCGCGCCTTCTACCGGCTGCCCGCCTGGAAGCGCATCATCGTGATGCTCGGCGGTCCGTTTATGAACTTCGTGTTGGCCTTCGTCTTCTACGCCATCTTGATCGTCGGATTTGGGCTGCCGCAGACCACGACCACCGTGGGCACCGTGAACGCCTGCCTAGTGCCCGCCGGGTCGGGACAGACCGCGTGCACGGACGCGGACCCGGCCAGTCCGGCGGCCGCGGCGGGCATGCTGCCGGGTGACCGCCTCGTGTCCATCGACGGCCAGGCGATCCAGGCTTGGAGCGACGTGGCACCCGCGATTGCCGCCATTGGTCAGGAAACCGCCGAATTCGTGGTCGAGCGCGACGGCAGCCCGCTGACGCTGCGGGTCACTCCGGTGCTCACGGAGCGATACCAGTACGACGACAAGGGTGCGACCATGGTCGGCGCCGACGGAAAGCCGATGATCGTCAGTGTTCCCATGGTCGGCATCAGCCCGCTCTATGCCCGTGTTGGTGGCGATGTCGGTGCGGTGCTGCCCGCGATGGGCGAGAACATTTCGGCCGTGGCGAACGTGATCATCAATCTGCCGCAACGACTGGTGGCGATTGTCGAGGCGCTCTTTGGCCCGGACGAGCGGGACCCGAACGGTCCGATCTCGGTGGTGGGGGTCGGGCGGATCGCGGGCGAGATCGCGAGCGCGGACTGGCCGGTGCTGGATCGCGTGGCATCGATGTTTGGCATCCTCGCCTCGCTGAATATCGCCCTCGGCGTGTTCAACCTGATCCCGCTGCCGCCGCTGGACGGCGGCCACGTGGCGGGGGCCACCTATGAGGCGATTCGCCGCCGCATCGCGAAGCTGTTCGGGAAGCGCGACCCCGGCCCGGTGGATATGGCCAAGCTGATGCCCGTCACGCTCACGATGGTGCTGATCCTGGGTGGCATGAGCGCGCTGCTGATCATCGCAGATATCTTCAAGCCGATCTCGCTGTTCGGCTAACGCAGCAGGCGTCCCGCGGTTGCGGAGCGCCTGGCAGGGGAGAGGCGAGGCGATTACGCCAGTGCCGCCTCGGTGAGCAACTGCAATGCGGCCAAGCCATCACGGGACAGGACCGACTCGACGTGGCCCTGCACCGAGGCCACCTGCGGCCCGCGCAGCGAGAACACATCGCCGGTGGCTGGGTCGGTTGCCGCCTCGATGCCATCGGGCAGCACGGTGTCGCTGCTGACGCGAGCAGTGAAGGTGTTGTAGAAGCCGACGGTGTACTGCTGGCCGAACAGCGCAATGTCCAGGGGCAGACCCTGACGCGGCGCTGGCAGCGGCACCACGGGCAAGCCAAGCTGCAGCGACAGGATCTGGTGGCTGAGGCATACCGCCAGCAGCGGCAGGCCTGCCTCGCGGCGGGCCGCGACCAGAGTGTGCATCGCTTGGATGCGGGGCTCAGCAATTGCGGTCGGGTCGCCTGGGCCGGGCCCAGCGACCACCAGGTCCACCTCCGGCAGACCAGTGCTGAGGTCCACCGCGGCGTCGTCCCAGCGCACGACATCAACCTCGAGGCCGAGGTGGCGCAACATGTGCGCCAACATCGTGGTGAAGCGGTCTTCGGCATCCACGATCGTGGCACGCTTGCCAACCAGCGTGGGCACCGGGTTCGGATGCTGTGGGTTCAGCCAGAACGGCGACAATTCCGCATTCCGCGCCTGCAGGGCGGCCTGGACGGCGGGGTCGTCCCCGAGGCGAATCGGGTCAGCGGCCTGAGCGGACAGGCCCGGCAGTAAGCCGAGCGCGGCGAGCACGCCGCTGGCCTTACTGGTGGTCTCGGCCACCTCGCTCTCGGGCTTCGAGTGGCGCACGAGCGTTGCCCCGGCGGGCACGCGCAGCGTGCCATCGGCCTGCAGGTGGGCGGTGCGGATCAGGATCGGGGCGTCCAGGTCGTAGCCGGCGGGGCCGAGCTCGGGACGGCTCGGGGACAGCAGGGCCAGCACCCCGGAGTAGTAGCCGCGGCCGGTCGGCTCGTGCCGGGCGATCACGGCGCAGGCGTTCTCCATCGGCGAGCCGGTGACGGTGGGGGCGAACATGGTCTCGCGCAGCACCTCGCGCACATCCAGCGAGCTCTCGCCGCGCAGCAAGTATTCGGTGTGCGTGAGCCGAGACATCTGCTTGAGGTACGGGCCCTGGATGAAACCGCCCTCGGTGCAGATAGCGCTCATCATCTTGAGCTCCTCGTCCACGACCATGAACAGTTCTTCGACTTCCTTCACATCGCGCAGGAAGCCCGAGAACTCGGCAGCGTCCGGGCCCGAGGCTGGGTGGCGATAGGTGCCCGAGATCGGGTTCATGGTGACCACGCCCTCGACCGCGGACACATGCCGTTCGGGCGAGGCGCCGACCATCACCACACCGTCGGTCACAACCGCGAAGGTCCAGTACGCTCCCGATTCCCGTTCGAGCAGGGTGCGCAGCAGACGCGGGGCCACCACCTCGGGGGCGGCGCCAGCGTCGGCGATGAAGTCGCGGCGAATGACGAAGTTGGCGCCCTCGCCGCGGCCGATCTCCTGGTCGATGACCGTGCGCACCGTGGCGGCGTAGTCCTCGTCCGAGACATCGAAACCGATCGGGGTGGCCTGTACCGGCTCGGCAGGCAGGCGGTCGATGGCCTCGGCTAGGGGCACAATCTGGCGCTGTTCGACGATGAGGCAGCGCAGCGGGGCGCCATCGTCGTGAGCCTTGTAGCCGCGCTCGCGAACCTGGCGGTAGGGGACCAGGGTCAGAATCTCGGGGGCATCCGCGCCGGTGCCGAGCGGGATGTCGGCAAGCCGATCCACATCCTCGACGCGGCCAACGAGCACTTCGAGCTCGCCGCGGCCTTCGCGCGCCAGCAGGGCGTACGCGGCCGGCGGCGTGGGACCGAGCACGGCGGAAAGCAGATCGGTCATGGTCTTCCTTGTTCGGATAGGCCGCCCACCGGGGCTGAAATGGATCGACCGCCGGCGATGCGGCGGTCGGATGTCTTCAGGACGTGTTCGATCACCGCGTTAGCGGTGCCACCAGGAGCGGGTCATCGAAACAGTCACGGCATCATCGTATTGCGAGCCGGGCTGGGACACCAACCCCGGCGCGGTCGGGGGACGACGCCAGGGGCGGTCGCTGCACCAGCCCGGGTGGTTCCCTCCCGCGTTATAAGAACGCATGCAGGCTCTGGGGCGTAGGCTGGAGCCGTGCCAGCAGTCAATCTTGGAATGCCGAAAGTTCCGCCGACCCTTGCTCCGCGTCGTCAGTCGCGGCAGATCAAAGTCGGCAAGGTTCTCGTCGGAGGAGATGCCCCGGTCAGCGTGCAGTCGATGACGACCACCAAGACCACGGACATCAACGGCACCCTGCAGCAGATCGCCGAACTCACCGCCGCGGGCTGCGACATCGTGCGCGTCGCCGTCCCGAGCCAGGACGACGCGGATGTGCTGCACATCATCGCGAAGAAGAGCCAGATTCCGGTCATCGCGGATATTCACTTCCAGCCGCGCTACGTCTTCCAGGCGATCGATGCTGGCTGTGCTGCGGTGCGGGTGAACCCGGGCAACATCAAGAAGTTCGACGACCAGGTCGGCGAGATTGCCCGCCGCGCCAAGGAAGCGGGGGTGAGTATCCGCATCGGCGTCAATGCCGGCTCGCTGGATCCGCGTCTGCTGCAGAAGTACGGCAAGGCTACTCCGGAAGCCCTCGTCGAGAGCGCCGTCTGGGAGGCCTCGCTGTTCGAAGAGCACGACTTCCACGACTTCAAGATTTCCGTGAAGCACAACGACCCGATCGTGATGGTGCAGGCCTACCGACTGCTCGCGGAGCGCGGTGATTGGCCGCTGCACTTGGGCGTCACCGAGGCGGGCCCCGCCTTCCAGGGCACGATCAAGTCCGCGACCGCCTTCGGCATCCTGCTCGGTGAGGGCATCGGCGACACCATCCGCGTCTCGCTGTCCGCCCCGCCGGTCGAGGAAGTCAAGGTTGGACTGCAGATCCTGCAGTCGCTGAACCTTCGTGAGCGCAAGCTCGAGATCGTCTCATGCCCGAGCTGCGGTCGAGCGCAGGTGGATGTCTACACCCTCGCGAACGACGTCACCGAAGGCCTCAAGGGTGTCACCGTCCCGCTGCGCGTGGCCGTCATGGGCTGTGTGGTGAATGGGCCGGGCGAGGCGCGTGAGGCAGACCTCGGCGTCGCCAGTGGCAACGGCAAGGGTCAGATTTTCGTCAAGGGTGAGGTGATCAAGACCGTCCCCGAAGCCGAGATCGTGCAGACCCTCATCGAGGAAGCCAATCGGATTGCTGCCGAGACCGGTGGCACGCAAACCGGCACCCCGCAGGTAGTGACCTACTAGGTCAATGTTCATGCTCGCCACACGGCGGGAACACTGGAACCGGCCCATTCCATCACCTAGGCTCGAGACCGTGTCGCACATGCGACCGCACAGACCCGGGGAGTGGCGATGGCGCGAAGCACCAGCACGGACGTTCTGAGCAAGCAGGACTTCGATCGAACGCAAACAGCCATCACGGCGATCCGGAACGCGTTCTCGGCCACGGTCGTCGGCCAGGAAGCGTTGCGCGAGAGCATGCTGGCCGCGCTGATTGCTGGTGGCCACATTCTGCTGGAAAGTGCGCCGGGCCTCGCGAAGACCACGGCCGCGCACGCGCTGGCCGATGCCGTCCAGGCCGACTTCAAGCGCATTCAGTGCACCCCCGACCTGCTGCCGAGCGACATCACCGGCACCCAGATCCTGGATGCGCGCACCAGCGAGTTCACCACGGTGCTCGGCCCGGTACACGCGAACATCGTCCTGCTCGATGAGATCAACCGATCCAGCGCCAAGACGCAGTCCGCCATGCTCGAGGCGATGCAGGAGAAGCAGACCACGATCGGCGGCAAGGAGTACAAGTTGCCCTCACCGTTCCTGGTGATCGCGACCCAGAACCCGATCGAGCAGGAAGGCACCTACCCGCTGCCGGAAGCCCAGCTCGACCGATTCCTGCTGAAGGAAGTACTCGACTACCCCAACCAGGATCAGGAACTCGAAATCCTGAGCCGTATGGACCGAGGCGTCTTCGATGCAGACCAGGGCAAGAGTCCGCTGACCCTCGACGACGTGCGGTTCCTGCAGCAGGCCGCGGAACAGGTCTACGTAGCCGACAGCGTCCGGGAGTACCTGGTCGCGATTGTGCAGGCCACCCGCAACGTCGAACCCTTCCTGGGGCCCGAGTGGTCCAACCTGGTCGAGATGGGTGCCAGCCCGCGTGCCAGTATCGCCTTCCTGAAAGCAACCCGCGCCCGCGCCCTGCTGGAAGGTCGCGACCACGTCCTGCCCGAGGACGTCCGCGCCCTGCGGCACTCGGTGCTGCGCCACCGCGTGCTCACGAGCTTTGAAGCCGATGCGGTGGGCGTCAAGTCCGAGCGCATCATCGACGAGCTCATCGCCCGCGTGCCGACCCCGTAGGGCCGACCGATGGTCCATCTGCTCACCAGGGTCAAGTCCCGGCTCTTCCTGCAGTCCAGTCGCCGCGCGACGGGACTGCTGGAAGGTGAGTACGCTGCGCTCGCGCGTGGTCGCAGCATGGACTTTGATGACCTGCGCCAGTACGTGCCCGGCGACGAGGTGAAGGACATCGACTGGAAGGCCACCGCGCGCTTCGGTGGGCCATTGGTGCGGCGCTACCTCGAGACCCGACAGATGCCGGTCATGCTCGTCGTGGATACGGCGACGGCCATGAAGGCGATCGCCTTGAGCGGCGAGCCGAAGCCAGAGTTGGCGATTCTGACGGCGGGCGTCCTCGGCTACTTGGCGGTGCGGCACGGCGATGCCGTCTCGCTGATGATCGGCGAGTTCGGGGGAGCCACCCGCTATCCGGGGGTGCGCAACGAGGCGGAGCTCGAGCAACACCTGCAGCGCATTCAGGCCGCCATCGACAGCGAACGCGATGCAGTGTCACGCACGATGCTGCTGGAGCGAGCAGCTCGGGGCTCACGCTCACGGAACATCATCGTCTTTGTCACCGATGACGCACCGATGAGCGCCGAGGAACTGCGCGCAGTTCGCAGCCTCATGGCCCGACACACGTTGTATTGGATCGCGATCGCCGACGCAGACCCATTCGCCGGCGACGGCTCCCGCAAGGATGTCGTCGATGTCGCCGACGGCTGGGCACTGCCAAGCTTCGTTCGCGACGATGCGGCATTGGCCCAGCAGTACCGTGCTCGGCGAGCCGCGGCGCTGGCCGAGACGGTCAACGCCCTGACCGCCGTGGGGGCTCGCTACGCGCGCATCACTGCCGCAGACACCGCAGTGACTGAGTTGCTGTCCATGCTGCAGCGGAGGTCGCGCTGATGTTCAGCCTGGTCACCACCGTCCTCGCGCGAACCACCGTTGAGGCGCCCGAGCTGGAGCACCCGCTGCAGCCGCAGCTGCTGCTGCCCTGGTGGCCGCTGCTGCTGATTCCGCTGCTGTACGGGGTGTGGCGATTGTGGCGATGGGTCACGCCGCGATTGGTGGGCTGGCGTCTCTGGCGCCGCCGCCTCACTCCGGCGCCGCCGCTGCCGGTGCCGCCGCTGACCCTCGCGAAGGCGAAGAAGGCAGCGCTGGAGGCGATTCACCGGATCGCTGCCGATGCCAAGGTCGGCACCATCACCGTCCGCGAGGCGCACCGGCGCCTCAGTGCCCAGGTGCGGGCCTTTGCTTGGCAAGCCACCGGTATCGACGCGCGCGCCATGACCCCGGATGATCTCGAGCAGGCTGGCCTCAGCCACATCGCCGAGGCAGTGCGTGGCTACTACCCGGTGGTCTTCGCCCCCGATGAGGTCGGTGACCTCGGCAATGCTGCGGAGCGTGCCCGGGAGGTGATCCAGGCATGGAGCTAGCGCAGCCCTGGGTGCTCTTCGTGTTGGCGGGCGCGCTGATGCTGGCGGTTGCTGTGGTCCTGGTGCTGCGACGGCTCCGGCGCCTGCGGCGCCAGGGCCTGGTGCCCGTGGCACACACTGAACTGCTCACGGACATGCCGGAGTATCGACGCTCGCTGCGACGCCGAGGAATCTTTGCCTGGACCGGGCTGCTGGTGCTGCTGGGCGTGACCGTCGTAGCGATGGTCGGGGCGGCCCGGCCGATTGATTTGGACGTGCGCAAACGGGACATGGTCAACCGCGACATTATGCTCTGCCTGGATGTGTCCGGTTCGATGATGTCGGTGGATGGGGCGATTCTGCAGCGCTTCGCAGAAATCTCAGCGCGTTTCCAAGGGGAGCGGATCGGTCTGGTGGTCTGGAACAGTACCCCCGCTCGGGCGTTCCCGCTGACGGACGACTATGCCTACATCGATGAAACGCTGCGCTACCTCGGCGACGCGGCTGAACAGTACGCCAGCCCGGTTCCGACGGAGTCCGCCGACGTATGGGATCTCTGGGCCGGCACTTTCTCGGAAAGTCGAGGGACCTCGCTGATTGGCGATGGGCTCGGTGCCTGCGTCTACAGTTTCGACCACGAGGACACGGAGCGATCGCGGACGATCATCCTCGCTACGGATAACCAGGTCTACGGTGACGAACTGATCACACTGCCCGAAGCGGCCGAGTTGGCCGCGTTGCGGAAGGTTCGCGTCTACAGCCTCTATCCGGAGCGTGCCACGAGTGCTGCGGAGGCCGAGCAACTCAAAACGATTAGTCGCGCCACTGGGGGCGAGGCGTACGGGCTGCAGGATGCCAGCGCGGTCGATCGGATCGTGGCGACGGTCCTGTCCGACCAGGCGGCGTCATTGCCCGGCAAGACGGAACTGGTTGAGACCGATAATCCGCGTGGGCTGATGATTCCGGCACTGCTTGGGACCTGGGCCGTGTTGCTCCTGCTGTGGAGGGCACGACAGTGATCCTCGACATGTATCTGGACTGGTGGTTGTGGGCGGTGCTCGTCGTCCCACCCCTCGGGTTTGTGCTCTGGGCTTGGTTCTGGGGGCCGTGGCGCGGCCGACACAGTGCTTCGGCGCGGCGGGCCGGTATCGTCGTCGCTCTGGCCCTGGCGGCACTCGGTCCCGGCTTGCCGCAGTTCCGGCAGGTGGATGTGCGGGTCGATGCTGGCTTTGACGTGTACTTCCTGGTGGATAGCACCGGCAGCATGTCGGCTGCGGATGTGGGGGGAACGGAGGAGGCACCGCTGACGCGGCTGCAGTTGGCGAAGGCGGACATGCTCACCATCGCCGATGCGTACCCCGGTGCTCGGTTTGCGCTGATGACGTTTGATCGCGAGGCGGTGCTTCAGATGCCGCTGAGCGGCGACCGTGCCGCTCTGGAATCGGCCATCATGTCCATCCCGATCGAAATGACGCTGTACTCGCGTGGCACCAGCGTTGCCGAGGCCGCGGGCCTGCTGCAGCGGGTGATCGATCAGGCGGAGCAGGTCACTCCCGGCCGCCCGCGTATGGTCTTCTATTTCGGTGACGGCGAGCACACTTCCGACGTTGAACCGGTGCAATTCCGCAGCGACCACATCGTTGACGGTGCTGTCTTCGGCTATGGCTCCGAGGTCGGTGGTCTGTTGTGGGAGAACCGCGGCATGTTTTGGAAGGAAGGCGATCCCATCGAGCCGCTGATGGTGCGCAACAACGGCCGGGATGAGCAGGCCCGAACCCGCATCGATGAGGCGATGCTGCAGCAGGTGGCAACGCAGCTGGGCGTTGGCTACCAGCGACGCGCGGCAGGCCAGGACGTTACGCTACCGCCGGAGCCGCCGACTGCAGCGACAGAGGCGTCGCTGAGCACGGTTGAGGTCGGCGTCAGCTTGACTTGGGTCGCCTTCCTGATCGCATATCTGCTGCTGGCGTGGGAGTTCATCGAGCGGGTAGCTGCCCTGCCGAGTGGGCGTCGCGTGAGTTTGGCGCGGCGAGGAGGCGCGGCATGATCCGTCAGGTGCGTTTCTGGCTGCACGAGCGCTTCGAGCGCTCGCCGGAGCCGACCGAGGAGGTTCGTGAGCGGCGCACGATGATGCTGCGCGGTCTCGGAGTCGTGCTACTGCTCATTGTGGCATTCGGGGCACTGTGGTCCGGCGTTCGTGGCCTGCTCACGGTGGCATCCGCCTCGGCGCTGGAACGCGGGGACGCGGCACTGAGTGCGTCGCTCTCGCGCACCCTGATTGCGCTCAGCCCTGGCGACGACTACTTGCCGCGGTACAACCTGGGCACGGCGTATGTGGCCCAGGAACTCTGGCAGCAGGGGGTCGACGAGTTGGAGACGGCGCTTCGGGCGGCCCCGGACGAGATCGCGGCATGTCCGGTGCGAATTAACCTGGCATTGGCCTATCGCGGCCTCGGCAATGAGTACCTCGCCGCCGGCGACCCGATGGAGGCCGAGTACCAGTTCCGCGCGGCACTGAACATGGTCTGGGAGCGATTCGACGATCAGTGCTTCCAGGGTGAGGACTCGGACGGGCAGGGCGGCTCGGACAGCGACAGCGCGGACAGCGATGACTCCGACAGCGATGACTCCGACAGCGATGACTCCGACAGTGACGACTCGGACAGTGGCGACTCCGGCAGCGACGACTCGGACAGTGGCGACTCTGGCAGCGACGACTCCGACAGTGGCGGTGCGGGTGGCGATTCCGGTGGCGACTCGGGTGGCGAGACCGGCGGCCAGGCTGGTGGGCCGCAGGGTGGCGATTCCGGTGGTCAGACCGGTGGTGACTCGGGTGGCGATTCCGGTGGTCAGCAAGGTGGCCAGCAGGGCGGTCAGCAGGGTGGCGACTCTGGTGGGCAGCCGGACGGTAGCCAGGGTGGCCAGACCGGTGGACAGACCGGTGGACAGCAGGGTGGCGATTCCGGTGGGCAGACCGGCGGGCAGCAGGGCGGAGACTCCGGTGGGCAGACCGGTGGGCAGACCGGCGGTCAGCAGGGTGGTAGCCAAGGTGGACAGTCCGGCGGCCAGGATGACAGCGACGGTCAAAGCGGCGACGGTCAAAGCGGCGACGGCGGCAACCAGGGTGACCTGGGCCTCGACAGTGGTCCACTGCGCGGTGATCGCTTCAAAGAACTTTCGGATTTGCTCGGCGAGCAGCTCGGCGAGCTGATTGAGCAGGCAATGCGACAGCAGGAGGCGATGGAGAACCCCGGCGACGCAGACCCTGGTGATCAGGGCGACCCCACTGGTGCGGGGGACATTCCGGAGGACCTGGCGGGGCGCCTGGCAGAGTTGGAAGACCTGGTCCGCTCGGCCGATGACGCTCGGGCTGAGGACCTGCAAGTCAGCCGAGCCCAACGCCCGGAATATCAGTACTTTGGTGGGAAACGCTGGTAGTTGTTGTGATTGTCTGACAGTCACCCACTTTGGGGTAGGGGGAACCTTGGTTGGGGGACATTCAGCGGCAAAGAAAGTGAATATTGCTTGATATGCTGAAAATACAACTACACATCCCATAGCGGAACCGGCAGCGTCGCCGGACCCGAACAAACGACGCGGTCGACCGTGAATCCAGTCAGGAGGATTTCATGTCGAGTAATGAACTGCGCTCTCAGAAGCGTGCAAAGGTGATGGCGGTACTCGCTGCCGGATCCGTGGTGGGCGTGGCGGCAACGCTGACGCTGGCAAGTTGGAACGAGTCCGAGTGGGTTCGTGGCGTTCTCGGTGGTGACGACGCGAATATCGGGACCGAAATCTTTGAGGTGCAGCAGAACACCACCGCGCCGTTCGACAACGCCGCGGCGAACTGGGCGGACCGTGAGGAGAACGACGAGGACGCAGGTGAACTGCAGTTCACCACGGGTTCGCTGTCGCTGACCCCCGGCGACTCCATCTACGCGCCGGTTGCGCTGCGCACCGTCGAGAATTCGCTCGCCGGCACCGTCGACCTTCGCGCAGCCGTACCTGCGGCTGGTGTGGTCGTCTCGGACGCCGACGACGCGCTGTGGGATGCCCTTGACCTGCGGGTGATTGTGTCGGACAGCACCGTTACCTGCGGCGGAGCCGCCTTTGACGGCGCCGCGACCTACCTCGTCGGTACCGAATCGACCTACGGCACCCTGAACACTGCGGGCACTCGCCCTGCGGGTGACCTGGGTGAGCTCGATGGCAACGCAGCAGAAACGCAGCACTACTGCTTCGAGATCACGCTGCCGACGTCGGAAGCCTCGAACAACGACCTGCAGGGTCGCACGGTGGCTCCTGCGTGGGAGTTCGTCTTCGAGTCGATCATGCCGTAGGGCGAGGACTGGTAACCCCCACGGCGGTCTGACATGACCTCCATCGACCTGGCATCGGTCTCGGTGTCCGGGGATCGGGACGCACCTGCTGCGAATCCGACCCCGGCACCGGGCCGCCGCATGCTGAACGGCCTGCGCTCCGTCCTCACGACGGTGTTCGGGCTGGCTGGCGTGCTCGCTGTCCTGTGGTTGGTGCTGAGCATGGTCTTCGACCTGACCGTGGTGATCTTTCGCACTGGCTCTATGTCGCCGGTGGCTCCGCAGGGAGCCGCAGCGATCATGGAGCAGGTTGATGCGGAAGACCTTCGCATCGGAGACGTGGTGACGGTGTCTCGGGGCGGAAGACTGCCCGTGACGCACCGCATCATTGCCATCGACCCGGTCGCCGGGGATCCGGACGCGCGATCGCTCACCCTCAAAGGTGACGCGAATGCCCAGCCGGACAGCGATCCCGCCGTGGTGACCTCAGTTCGGCGCATGGTGGTTGCTGCACCATACGTCGGTGCTGCACTGGTCTTCCTGCAGCGGCCAACGACCCTGCTCATCCTGGGGGTCGTCGTCGCAGGCCTGGTGGCTTGGGCGTTTTGGCCGCAACCCATCAGCACGGCACAGGCCCTGCACCGCGAACAAGGACCACGACACCGCTCGGGCTACCGAGCCCGACACGCCACCTCAGTGGCGGCACGAATGGAGCGACGCGGATGATCCGTACCGCACCGAACCAGCGTGGCCCCCGCGCCTTGACGGCGCTCGGGGTGACGTTGCTGTTGGCAGGTGGGGCAGTCGTGGGATCCGCGGCGATGGCGGACTGGGCCCTTATTCCAGACACGCAGGGGCGGCTCGAACTGTATTGGTCGGATGACTCGTCACCGCTCGAGATCGAAGACTACGAGTACGGCGACCGCGTGTACTGGCACTTCCGTGCTGCACTGACGCAGGCATCGGCGGCCCACTTCTCGGTCGAGGTCACCGCCACCGGCGACCTGGCAACCGCCGATGGCGGCCTGCACGTGGCGCTGATCAGTTGCGCGGAACCGTTCGGTGGCACCGTCGCGGCGCCCAGTTGCGCCACCGGCCTGCAGCAGGTGATTCCGTGGTCACCAGTGGTCGATGTGGCGACCAACTTTGATGGCAGTCGATTCGAGCTGCCGATGCTGACCGTCGCCTCGGACCGTTACTTCATCGTGGAACTCGGTTCCAGCGAAACCATTGACAACGAGCCCGGGCTATCGGGCACGTCGAGCACCCTCAGCGTGGGCCTGCACGCTCGGGCGCTGGACACGCTGCCGGAGGACTTGTCAGTCACCGGCGCAGATCTGTCTCATACCGCCCTGCTGGGCGGCGCGGTAACGGGCCTGGGGCTGGTCACGTTGCTGCTGGCTGCGTGGTGGCGGCGACGACGCGACACCGAACTGGTTGTGGGGAATGAAGCGATGGCGGAATGGCTGGTCGACGCGACCGGCAGCGATCCGCGGTCAGGAGCATCCTCATGAATCGCACCACGAATCGCGTACTGCGCACGACCACCATGCTCGGCGCGGCCGCACTGGTGGTGAGCTCCCTCACCGGGGTCGGCTCGGTCAGCCACACCGAGGCGGCCTGGCAGGAGCGAGAATGGGTACGCGCTCTGACGCTCGGCACCCTGGATTGCACCGTTCCGGAATCCAACCGGGGCCGAGGCTGGGGTCGCTTCCTGGTCGGCACACTGCTGGGCATTGACCTCGACACGATTGTGGCCTTGCAAGGGGTCGAGGTGAGCAACAGCACCGGCACATCCGTGCCGACGCCGGGCAGCGTGTCGCCGGTGCCCGCCGACACGGCTGCGTATCGAAACAACCTGGACGCTGATCTGCTGGGCATTGACCTGTTGAACCTGGGTCTGCCACTCGACCTGGAGTTCGGCACTGGGGTCTACTCCGAGTACGCGCGCGCTGGAACCCTGCCCGGGCCCGGTGTCCCGCCGAATCAGGCGGCACGCCAGCATGGCGCTTCCGGGCTGATCACGGACAACGGCGCCGTCAATCTCGATGCCGCAAGTAGCCCGAATCCGCCGCGGACCGGGACGCTCCGTCTGGGTGACTTGCCGGCCCTGGGTGGTGTACTCGCAGGACTGGTGACGGATCTTGACCTTGAGATCGGTGCCGTGGCGAGCGACGCCAAGCTCGATGGCTGCCAAGCCCTGTGGAGCGGCGGTATGGACTCCGTAGAGCGGCGCTACTTGGTCGCAGGGCTTGACTTGGTGCTGGCAAGTCCCTTGGTCGCTGGATTCCGCAGTGACGGGCAGGGGCTACTCACGCAGTTGGGAAGCGGATTGACGTCGCTGCTGAATGACACGCAAGCGGCCATTGCCGCTGCTCTGAATGGTGTGCTGCTCAGTGCGATCGAGGACATTGTCAACTTGGTTGACCTGGGGATGCTGCTCAGTGTCAAAGCGAAGATCGATGGCATTGTCGTCAATATCAGCCTGAACCTGGACACCGTGACCGCGCTGCTCGACCAGCGCCGAAGTGTTGACGGCGTCACCGTTGATCTTGGCGCAGGAGAGATCCGCGTCGATCTGGCAGCCTTGCTCGGCGCGATTCATGAAGACTCGAATGGACTCAACGGTCGGGCGCCGAACACGTATGTGCTGTCGGATGAAGTGCTGAATGCAGTCCTGGAACGGGTCGAAACGATCCTGCTGCAAATTGTGGATGAGATTGATGACGCACTGTTGCAGGCACTGTTCGATTCACGTGTTCTGATCACCGCAGACGCCTCTATCGACGCCACGGTCCTGGGCACGACGACCGAGGTAATCGGCATTGACATTGATGCCGACACGACGCTCGGCTCGCTCGTCGGACGAAGCGGGTATTCGGCCCCGGTGTTTCATGCGGATGCGACGCTGCTGAACAACATTCCACTGGTCGGCGCCATCCTGAACACGCTGACGGGGAGCCTGGATACTCTCCTCGGTGCAGCAATTTCCGGCCTGGTGCCAGACGTGTTGGGTCCGATCGTCAACACGGTGCTGACCGTTCCAGCCACTTCGCTGATTTCGGCGACCGTCTCCTCGCTGATCGGTTTGGTGACTTCGTTGGTGACGGCACTCGAACCAGTGCTGGAACTTGTGGCGGCCTTGGTTCCCATTCAGTTGAACTTCCAAGTCAATGCTCCGGCGACGGCCCGCGCACCAGACCTGGACGAAGCGCGGTCCTATTCGGTTTCGGCGCTGCGCGTCGGTGTGCTGGACGGTGTCGGGGGTGCGCTTGTGGCGGACCTCTATTTCGCCTCGTCAAGTGTGAAGGTCTACCAGTAGCCTGACGATCCGGATTCCCGGAGCCAGGAACTGTCCAGTGTGCCCGGCGATAGGATAAGAGTCGTGCCTACTCGTTATTCCCAGCTGTTCCTGCGCACCCTCCGTGAAGACCCGGGTGACGCTGAAGTTGCCAGCCACAAGCTGCTGGTTCGCGCCGGATACATTCGGCGCCAAGCACCGGGCATCTTCGCCTGGCTGCCGCTGGGTCTGAAGGTGCGTGCCCGCCTCGAACGCGTCATTCGTGAAGAGATGCATGCCGCCGGCGCCCAGGAGGTGCTGTTCCCGGCGTTGCTCCCGCGTGAACCCTACGAGGCCACGAACCGCTGGACCGAGTACGGCGACGGTATCTTCCGCCTGAAGGACCGCAAGGACGCCGACTACTTGCTCGCGCCCACCCACGAAGAAGTTTTCACCCTGCTGGTGAAGGACCTGTACTCCAGCTACCGCGACCTGCCGGTGACGCTGTACCAGATCCAGGACAAGTACCGTGACGAGGCGCGTCCGCGCGCTGGCCTGCTGCGTGGTCGCGAATTCAGCATGAAGGATGCTTACTCCTTTGACCTGACCGATGCGGGCCTCGCCGAGAGCTACAGGGCACAGCGTGATGCCTATGAGCGCATCTTCCAGCGCCTCGGCCTGGACTACGTGATCGTCAAGGCGGACGCCGGTGCCATGGGTGGCTCGCGCAGCGAGGAGTTCCTGCACCCGACCCCGATCGGTGAAGACACCTTCGTGCGCTCGCCGGGTGGCTACGCGGCCAATGTCGAGGCGGTCACCACGCTCGCCCCCGAGCCGCAGCCGATCGACGGCAAGCCGGCCGCGACCCTCGTGGACACCCCGGATGCCGCCACGATCGAGTCGCTGGTTGCGGTGTTGAACCAGGTCGCGCCTCGCGACGGTGGCTGGTCGGCTGCCGACACGCTGAAGACCGTGGTGGTCGCAGTCACCCCGGTCGGGGGAGAGCGCGAAATCGTGGCCATCGGCATCCCAGGCGATCGAGAGATCGACGAGAAGCGCCTTGAGGTCGCCTTCGGCGGTGCTGATGTGGAACCGGCCACCGACAAGGACTTCGCCAAGTACCCGATGCTGGTGCGCGGCTACCTCGGTGCCTACTCCGAGGCGGGGGCGGTGCTGGGCGCCGAATCGGCCACTGGTATCCGCTTCTTGGTGGACCCGCGCGTGGTTGACGGCACCGTGTGGGTGACCGGCGGCAACCAGGCGGGCAAGCACTATACCGGCGTCGTGATCGGTCGCGACATCGTGCCCGACGGCACGCTTGAGGCCGCTGAAGTGCGCGACGGCGACCCGGCTCCGGACGGTTCCGGCCCGCTCGAAACCGCCCGCGGCATGGAGATTGGCCACGTGTTCCAGCTCGGCCGCAAGTATGCCGAAGCGCTTGGCCTGCAGGTGCAGGGCGAGGACGGCAAGCTGGCGACGGTGACCATGGGCTCGTATGGCATCGGCGTGACCCGCGTGCTCGCTGCGATCGCCGAGGCGAACCGGGACGACCGTGGCTTGATCTGGCCGCAGGCGCTGGCTCCCTTCGACGTACACGTGATCGTCGCTGGCAAGGGTGAAGAGGCAGCCGCGCTGGCCGAGCAGATCGCTGGCGACCTGGAGGCGACCGGCCTCGATGTGCTGCTGGACGACCGCAAGCGCGAGTCGCCCGGTGTGAAGTTCGCGGACGCCGAACTGATCGGTGTGCCCAAGATCGTGATCGCCGGTCGCGAGGCCGCCGAGGGCCGGGTTGAGGTGTGGGATCGCCGCAGTGGCGAACGCCGAACCGTTGCTGCCGCGGACGTGGGCCGCGAACTTGGATTCGCCTGAAAAGTCAGGCAATGCTTCCCTAGCGTGGGCTAGGGTTGGGTGTTGGTTCATTGGGAGCGCGATTCTGCGCGCCCCCACATAGTTGAATAGGAGGCCGTCAGGTGGAGATCGACCTCAGCATGCTGCGGGCCATTGAAAAGGAACGTGAAGTTCCGTTTGAAGAGCTCGTCGCGATTGTGGAACAGGCCATTCTTACGGCCTACCTCAAGCACAGCAACCGCGATACTCGCGAGGCTGCTGACGGCGTCCGCGTGTCCTTGGACCGGAAGTCCGGCGGCATCATCATTTCGGTGCCTGAGCGCGACGAAGACGGCAACGTGATCGGCGAAGCGCAGGAAAGCCCGGCAGACTTCGGCCGCATTGCCGCATACGCGGCCAAGCAGGTCATTAGCCAGCGTCTGCGTAGCCTCGCTGACGACTCGCTGCTGGGTGAGTTCAAGGGCCGTGAAGGCGACATCGTCGCCGGTACGATCCAGCAGGCCGCGAACCCCAAGATGGTGCACATTGACCTCGGCACCATCGAGGCGATTCTGCCGCCCGAGGAGCAGGTGCCGGGCGAGGACTACTCGCACGGCAAGCGCATCCGCGTCTACGTGACCGAGGTGTCGCGCGGCCTGAAGGGCCCGACCATCAAGGTGTCGCGGTCGCACCCGGGCCTGGTTCGGCGACTGTTCGCCCTCGAGGTGCCCGAGATTGCCTCGGGTGCCGTGGAGATTGTCGCTCTCGCTCGCGAGGCTGGTCACCGCACCAAGATCGCCGTGCGTGCCACCGAGCCCGGCATCAATGCCAAGGGTGCGGCCATCGGTGAGATGGGTGCGCGCGTGCGCGCTGTGACCACCGAGCTGAATGACGAGAAGATCGACATTGTCGACTGGTCGGACGACCTGGCCACCTTCGTGGCTAACGCGCTGAGCCCCGCCAAGGTGTCGAGTGCTTTCGTCCTGAACGCTGCGAGCAAGGCGGTCCGCGCCCTGGTGCCGGACTTCCAGCTGTCCCTGGCCATCGGCAAGGAAGGCCAGAACGCCCGCCTCGCCGCCAAGCTGACGGGCGCAAAAATCGACATCCAGCCCGACTCGGTGATGGAGGAGTAACCCGTCGATTTTTGCGCGGCGGGGTGCTTGGGAAGCATTGCTTCCCGCCCCGCCGGCTCGCGCACACAGGTACATCGCGGTGCGTGCGGGACGTCTGACTCTAGCCCGACTCCGTGATGGACGCGACGTTCACCCCGCCAGGGCTACCGGTTCGGGGCCGCATAGAGCCCCGGATCGGCCTGCGTGGGGCGGCTGTGGGGGAGTGCGACGACCCGCCCCGCGATGCACACACCCGGCATCGTGTTTGGCAGGGTAAGATGAACGCTTGGGTCGCGCCCGCCGGGCGCGGACAACAGTGAAGGACTGATTAGGCCCATGGACAAGTAATGAGCGGCTCGAAATGAGTTCCGTCCGTCATTAACTTGGCTTGCTCCTGCCTGGGGTGAGCCCAAGACAGGAGTAGTTGTGGCAGTAGTAAAGCCCCGTGTGCACGAGATTGCCAAGGAATTTGGCGTCGACAGCAAGGTGGCCCTCGCCAAGCTTGAACAGCTCGGTGAGTTTGTAAAGAGTCCGTCGTCGACCATCGAACCGCCGGTCGCGCGCAAGTTGCGTGCCGCGCTGGAGAGCGATGGTCACACCCGTGGTGGCGCCGAAGAGCCCGCCAAGAAGCCTGCCGCGAAGCCGGCCGCTGAGAAGCCGACCGCTCCTGCGGCTGCTGCGCCCGCTGCTCCGGCTGCGCCCGCTGCTCCAGCCGCTGCCGCGGCGCCGTCCGCGCCCGCAGCTGCGAAGCCCGCTGCGAAGCCTGCCGTGAAGCCTGCTGCTGAGAAGCCGGCCGCGGCTGCTCCGGCTGCCCCTGGCGCGCCGAAGCCTGGCGCTGCAGCTCCCAAGCCTGGCCCGGTCGCCATTCCGCGTCCGCCGGCCGCTCGTCCGGGCGGACCCCGTCCGGGCAACAACCCCTACGCCCCTTCGCAGGGTATGGGACGTCCTCGTCCGGGCAACAACCCCTACGCTCCCGCGCAGGGCATGGGCGCTCGTCCTGGCGGACCGCGTCCGGGTGCTCCGGCTGGTGGCCCGCGTCCGGGCCCGCCGCGTCCGGGTGCTGGTGCCGGCCCGCGTCCGGGTGCTGGCGCTGGCGGTCGTCCGGGTGGCGGTGGCCCGCGCCCCGGTGGTTTCGGTGGCGGTCCGGGTGGCGGCGCACCGGCTGGTGGTCGTCCGGGTCCGGGCGGTCGCGGTCGCGGCGGCACGGCTGGTGCCTTCGGTAAGGGCGGCGGCAAGAGCAAGGCTCGGAAGTCGAAGCGGACGAAGCGCGCAGAATTTGAAATGCGGGAGGCGCCGTCGCTCGGCGGCGTGAGCGTGCCCCGCGGCAATGGCGACACCGTTATTCGTATGCGTCGTGGCGCCTCGCTGGCTGACTTCGCCGAGAAGATCGGTGCGAGCCCGGCGAACCTGGTGACCGTGCTGTTCCACCTCGGTGAAATGGCGACGGCGACTGAGTCGCTGGACGACACCACGTTCCAGATCCTGGGTGAGGAGTTGGGCTTCAAGGTCCAGATCGTCAGCCCCGAGGACGAGGACAAGGAACTGCTCGAAGGCTTCGACATCGACCTCGAGGGTGAGCTGGAGGACGAGGACGACAGCGTGCTGATCGCCCGCCCGCCGGTGGTCACCGTGATGGGTCACGTTGACCACGGTAAGACCCGACTGCTCGACGCAATCCGCAACGCCAACGTCCAGCAGGGCGAGGCCGGCGGTATTACCCAGCACATCGGTGCCTACCAGGTGCACGTGGAGCACGAGGGCGTCGATCGCGCCATCACCTTCATTGACACTCCGGGTCACGAGGCCTTCACCGCCATGCGTGCCCGCGGTGCTCAGGTCACCGACCTCGCGATCCTCGTGGTCGCCGCCGACGACGGCATCATGCCGCAGACCATTGAGGCCCTCAACCACGCCCAGGCCGCGAACGTGCCGATCGTGGTTGCGGTCAACAAGGTCGATAAGGAAGGCGCGAACCCGGCGAAGGTGCGTCAGCAGCTGACCGAGTACAACCTCGTCGCTGAAGAGTACGGTGGCGACACCATGTTCGTGGACGTGTCCGCACTGACCGGCATCGGTATCAAGGACCTGCTCGATGCAGTGTTGCTGACCGCAGATGCAGGCCTGGATTTGCGCGCGAACCCGAACAAGGACGCCCGCGGTACCGCCATCGAAGCCAAGCTCGACAAGGGTCGTGGTTCGGTGGCGACGGTGCTGATCCAGTCCGGTACCTTGCGCGTCGGTGACGCCATGGTGGTGGGCACGGCCTACGGTCGCGTGCGTGCGATGTTCGACGAGCACGGTGACCCGGTCGAGGCGGCAGCCCCGTCGCGTCCGGTCCAGGTGCTGGGTCTGAGCTCCGTTCCGGGTGCCGGTGATACCTTCATCGTGACCGAGGACGACCGCACCGCCCGCCAGATCGCCGAGAAGCGTGAGGCTGTTGAGCGCAACGCTCAGCTGGCCAAGGCCCGCAAGCGCATCAGCCTCGAGGACTTCACCAAGGCCCTCGAAGACGGCAAGGTCGAGTCGCTCAACCTCATCATCAAGGGTGATGTCGCCGGTGCCGTTGAGGCGCTGGAAGAGTCGCTGCTCAAGATCGAGGTCGACGACTCGGTGCAGCTGCGCATCATCCACCGTGGTGTGGGTGCGATCACCGAAAGCGACATCAACCTCGCGAGCATCGACAACGCCATCATCGTGGGCTTCAACGTGCGTCCGGACCAGAAGGCCCGCGACCGCGCCGCCCGCGAAGGCGTCGACGTGCGCTTCTACTCGGTCATCTACTCGGCACTCGAGGAGATCGAGCAGTCGCTCAAGGGTCTGCTCAAGCCGGAGTACGAAGAGAAGCAGTCGGGTGTGGCCGAGATCCGCGAGGTGTTCCGCTCCTCGAAGTTCGGCAACATTGCCGGTTGCATCGTCCGCTCGGGCACCATCACGCGCAACGCCAAGGCACGGATCATCCGCGACGGCGTGGTGCTGGCCGATGGCCTCGCCATCGAGTCGCTGCGCCGCTTCAAGGACGACGTCACCGAGGTTCGTACCGACTTCGAGTGTGGTATCGGCCTGGGCAAGTTCAACGATCTGCAGATCGGTGACGAGATCGAGACCATCGAGATGGTGGAGAAGGTGCGCTAATCATGGGTGTGAATCCTCGCGCGCGCAAGCTCGCGGACCGGATCAAGGTGATCATCGCCGAGGCGATTGAGCGCCAGGTGAAGGACCCGCGTCTGGGCTTCGTGACCCTCACCGACGTGTCGGTGACCGGGGATCTGCAGCACGCCACTGTGTTCTACACGGTGCTCGGTACCGATGAGGAGCGTGCGGCGACCGCTGCAGCGCTGCGCAGCGCCACTGGCATGCTGCGCAGCGCGGTTGGTCGCGGTATCAACTCGCGCCTGACTCCGACCCTCGAGTTCATCGCTGACGGTATTCCCGAGAATGCCCGCCTGATCGACACCCTGCTCGCCGAGGCGCAGCGTCGCGACGCTGAGGTGGTGGCCCTGGCCAGCACCGCGGAGTACGCCGGAGACGCCGACCCCTACGTCCAGCCCCGCGAGGAGCAGGATGAGGACGAGTGGGACGATGAGGAAGACTGGGACGACGAGGACGACGCCGACGAGTTCGATGAGGACGAGGACGAGTCGATCACTCCGACGCAGGCCTAATGTACGGGAACAGTGTGGGCGCGCCCCTGACTTCGGTCGGGGGCGCGTCGCTGTTTTGCGGTCACGCGCAGCCCGCTGGCGATGAGTCGACGTACCAACTCATGGCTGGAGACTTCGACGACACCGAGTTCCCGCAGTCGCGGGTAGAGATGCGCAGGCACGTCGTAATGGTCGTGATCGAAGCCGCGTTCGGGGATGCCGGCCGCTCGGGCGATCCGGTGTAATTCGTCTAGGTTGCTGTCACTGACGAGGTGGCCCCACACGGTGCCATGGTTCGGCCAATACGGCGGATCCATCAGCACAGTCATGCGCTGAGTGTACGCCGATCAGTCTGGCAGTCGCACATTCGGCCCCGATTGGACCGCGAGGCCGTCAGACAGCAGCGAGGCGAGGGCACGTGACGCCTGCTCCGGTTCGCTCACGTGGCGCAGCAGTGCCGATTCAGCCACGCCAGCGGGCGAGGCTCGCAATGCGGCCATCAGCAGGCCGCGCGCCTGTCGGTCGGACCCTTGGAACCGCGCCTGGCGTCGCACCGGGAGAGTGTCGTCGGTGGGGTAACCGAGTGCGCGCCAGCGGCAGACCGACTGAATCGGGCAGCGATCGCAGCCCGGGTTTCGCGCCGTGCAGATGGTGGCCCCGAGCTCCATCATTGCGGCATTGACCACGGTCGAGTCCGACGGCTGCTCGGGCAGGAGGGCCGCCATGTCGGCCAGGTCGCGCTTGCTGGGTGCGGCGGCAGCGGCCCGGCCATGGACGGCGCGGGCGATCACCCGCCTCGTGTTGGTATCGACCACGGGCTCGTGTTGGCCGTAGGCAAACACGAGGACTGCCCGGGCGGTGTAGTCACCGATCCCGGGCAGGGCGAGCAGGTCGTCGAGGCGATCCGGGACGCGATTCTTGTGCTGGGAAGCGATCACCGCGGCGGCTCGCTGCAGCGCGAGGGCGCGGCGCGGATAGCCCAGGCGGTCCCAGGCACGCAGCACGTCTGCCGGGCTCGCAGCAGCCAGATCCGCCGGGGTCGGCCAGCGGTTGAGCCACGCCTCCAGGGCGGGAATGACGCGGCTCACCTGCGTCTGCTGCAGCATGATTTCGCTGACCAGGATGCCCCACGCGCCAAAGTCGTCGGCTCGCCATGGCAACGGTCGGGCACTGCGCTGGTACCAGTCCATCAAGGCGGCGAGCGCGGGCGCCGGGATGGTGGTTTCAGCCATACTGCAAGCCTACGGCGGTAGGCTTGGGCGCATGGCCCTATACCAGCCCAGTCGGATTGAGGTGTTGGACGATCTCGTTGCCGAGGTGCTCCACCTGTACCCGCGCGGCCGCGTGCTTGTCGGCTTGGACGCTGACCCGCGCGTCGACTGGTTGGACTTTGCCGAGGCCCTGGCGGCCCGGTTCCGCAAGGCCGGTCGCGACGCGGTCGCTGCCGATATCGAAGGCTTTGCTCGCCTCCTGCCTGCTGAGGACGGGCTGCCGGACTTCGCGGACCTGCGCGAGCGCTCTGAGGTGCTCGCTGCGGCCGCAGACGACTACTACACCTCGGGCTATGACTACGCGCTGCTGCGCCGCGCGCTGATCGAACCGTTCCGACTCGGCGGCAGCACCGGCTTCAACACCGCCGTCGTGGACCGCCTTGCCAACCGGCAGATCGTAGACCCGGACTGGATCACGATGGACGAGGACGCGGTGTTGATTGTGGCCGGTCCCTACCTGCTGCGCGAGGAACTCGCTGGAATTTGGCACTGGTCCGCCTGGCTGGAATACGACGGCGACGAGTCGCCGGACACACCGCGGAGCGCTGAGGACCTGGTGCGTCAGCACCTTCTGGATGGCATGCAGCATTACCGTCGCCACCGTGACCCACGCAAGTTGGCCAAGGCCACCGTGGATCTCACTCATCCGGACACTCCGGCTCGTCGCTACGCGGATTCCTGCTGATGGTTGCACCACAGTTCCTGCTGGTCGACAAGCCGAGCGGGATGACCAGTCACGACGTCGTCGCCCGGGTTCGCCGCGCAGCCGGGACCCGCAAGGTCGGCCACGCCGGCACGCTCGACCCGATGGCGACGGGCCTGCTACTGATCGGTATCGAAGGGGCCACGAGGCTGCTGCATTACTGCGTCGGGCTTGACAAGGTCTATACCGCGACGATTCGCTTGGGTGCCACCAGCAGCACGGACGATGCGGACGGCCAGGTGGGCCCGACGGCGCCGACCGCGGCCCTGGATGCCATCGACGAAACCGCGATTGACGCGGGCATCGCAGCGCTCACCGGACCGATCGAGCAGGTACCGAGCTCGGTGAGTGCGATCAAAGTCGACGGTAAGCGCGCCTACGATCGCGTGCGCGAGGGCGAGGAGGTCGTGCTGAAGGCCCGCGCGGTACGCATCCTGCGCTTCGAGCGCCACGGAGCACTGCGTCGCAGTGAGCAGGGCATCGACCTTGACGTTGAGGTGGAGTGCTCGTCTGGCACGTACATCCGCGCACTGGCCCGCGACTTGGGTGCCGCGCTGGGCGTGGGCGGGTACTTGACGGTGCTGCGGCGCACCTCGGTGGGTCCCTTCCGCGTGGATGAGGCTGCGTCGCTGGATGAGCCCTTGGCCAGGCCGCTGACGCCAGCCGAGGCCGCCTCGGCGCTGTTCCCGACCGTGCGCCTCGGACAGCACGAAGCGATCGCGCTGGGTCACGGCAAGCAACTGACCGGACTGGACCTGCCGCAGCAGCGGCTGGAACCGGTCGCGGCGTTGGACGAGTCGGGACACCTGGTGGGATTGATCAGTTGGAATGGTGAGCGCAGCCGCGTGCTGATGAACATGCCCACCGTGACGGAAGGACAGTCATGATCGAGTGGTTCACCTGGCTGCAGGCTGGCATTGCGGTCCTCGCGGGCCTATTTTGTCTGATCGCTGGCTTGGCTGGACGGACGCCGAGCGACTACACCGTGGGCAGCATCGCCCTCGTTCTGCTGCTGCACCTGGTGCAGCTGCCGGTGTCGATCGTGCAGTCCTTCAACGGCAACCCGGCGGTCGGCGACCCGGTCGAGTACTGGATGTACTGGGCCGCGGCGCTGCTGGTGCTGCTGCTCGCGCTGGCCTGGGCCCTGCTGGAACGGGACCGCTGGGCCACGGTGGTGCTCGGTGTCGCTGGCCTGACCCTTGCGGTGATGGTGTGGCGGATGCAGGTGGTGTGGGCCAACGGTGCGCCGCTGTTCGGGGCTGGGTCCTAAGGCGACTGCGCCGCGGACCATGCGTCGGGGGAGCCTAGACTAGAGATGATGTCTGCAACCCCAGCTCTGCGCACTGGCCCTGGCCGCGCCCTGATCGCGGTCTACGCGGTCCTTGCCCTTGCGGCATCCTTCCGCAGCGGCTACCAGCTCGCGACCAAGTTCGACGAGGCGCCGGTCGCCTACATCCTGTCCGCGGCCTCCGCGCTGGTGTACGTACTGGCAACGATCGCGCTGCTGGCGAGGGGCAAGACCTGGTACCGCATCGCCGTTGGTGCGGTGGTCTTCGAGTTGGTCGGTGTCCTCGTGGTCGGGGCATTGAGCCTGTTGGTGCCGTCGCTCTTTGCGCACCCCTCGGTATGGTCGTGGTTCGGCATGGGATACGGCTTCGTGCCCCTGGTCCTGCCGATGCTCGGCATTTGGTGGCTGCGGGTCAATCACGACCGTGTTGACGTTCCGGCAGCGGAGTAGTTGATGCAGCGGTACGACGACCTCGCGAGCGTGCCCGTCGGATTCGCCTCGGCGGTGACGATTGGCAAATTCGACGGTGTGCACGTCGGCCACCGCGCGATCATCACGAGGCTGCAGCAGGCTGCCGCCGAGCGCGGTCTGCAACCGGTGGTCGTCACCTTCGATCGCAACCCGCTCTCCGTGGTGCGACCCGAGTTCTGCCCGCCGGACCTGAACAGCCTTGAGCAGAAGGTGGAACTGTTAGAGGACGCCGGCGTCGAGCACGTCTACGTCGTCCACTTCACCAAGGAAGTCTCCGCCGAGGAGCCCGAGGCCTGGCTCGAGGAGACCATTGTGCGTGGGCTCGGTGCACGCTTCATCCTGGTCGGTCCGGATTTCCGCTTTGGGCACCGCGGGCGCGGCGATGTGGCCATGCTGCAGGCCCTGGCCGAACAGCACGGCTACGAGGTGGAACTGCTGCCCGATGTGCTGGTTGATGGCGAACGAGTCTCCTCGACCCGCATCCGCACCCTGCTCGATGAAGGGGCGCTCGAGCAGGCAAAGGCGCTGCTCGGCCGGGCCCCATACGTCACCGGCGAGGTCGTGCATGGTGACCACCGCGGTCGCGAGCTCGGCGTGCCGACCGCTAATCTCGCTCCGATGTCCGAAGGCTTCATGCCGGGTGATGGCATCTATGCCGGCCTGTTGCAGCATGGCGATCGGCAGTGGCCGGCGGCCATCTCGGTGGGTACCAACCCGAGTTTCGACGGGGTGACGGTGCGGCGTATCGAGGCGCATGCCATCGGCGCCGACGCCGATCTTGACCTCTACGGCGAGCAGGTGACGGTGACCTTCGTGCAGCAGCTGCGCGGGATGGTGGCCTTCAGCAATATCGACGACCTGATTGCGCAGATGCAGGACGATATCGCGCAAACAGTGCGCATCATCGGCGAGCTCCAGCGGTGACCGCGGCTGTTCGGCCGCTGTGGCGCGGCCGAGTGGTCGCGCTGCTTGGCATCGTGCTGGTGTCGATGAGTCTGCGCACCGTGCTGGCCGCGACCTCGCCGATTGTCGACGTGATTCAGCGCGATGTGCCGCTGAGCACCACGGCGATCGCCATCATTGGCACCTTGCCGCCACTGTGTTTCGCCATCATTGGTTTGCTCACGCCGCGACTGACACGTCGTGTGGGCCTGGTCGCTGCGACCCTGATCGCCCTCGGTGTGATTGTGGTCGGTCATGCGATTCGGGCGACCGCTCCGAACGCCGTAATCCTGATCATTGGTACCGCAGTTGCTCTGGCCGGCATGGGCGCTGGCAACGTCACGCTGGCACCGCTGGTGAAGCGGTACTTCCCGGATCGCATCCCGCTGATGACGGCGCTCTACACCTCGGGGTACTGCATCAGCACCTTGGCGCCAGCCCTGGTGGTCGGTCCCATGGCCGAGCAGGCTAGCTGGCGCTGGTCCTTCGGCGTCTGGGTCAGCGTCACCGTGCTGGCGGCGATCCCGTGGATCATCCAGTTGCGCAAGGACCCGGCCCGTGACGTGCAGTTGGCCAGTGGCCCGGCAACATCCGGCAAGCCTTTCACCGTGATGTCACTGTGGCGATCGCCGGTGGCGGTGGCCCTGGCCGTGGCCGGCGGTATCAACTCATTCCAGTCCTTCACGATCATGGCCTGGTATCCGCAGATCCTGGTGGATAGCAACGCGCTGACCAACGCCGAGGTTGGCCCCGCCCTGGCCATTCACGCCGGTATGGGCATTCCGGTGGCGCTGCTGCTGCCGATCGTCGCGCGCCACCTCAAGAGTTTGTCGTCCCTGTTCTGGCTCGGCGGATCACTCATGGTGATCTCGCATCTGGTCGTGCTCTTGGCGCCCGGGTTCGCGCCCATGGCCATCATGGTGTCCACCGGCATCGGGCTGCTGAACCTGCCGGTGGTGTTCGTGCTGATGCCGCAACGCACGCGCACCGAGCAGGGCACGGTGGTGCTCAGTGGTTTCGTCAATGCCGTGAACTACGGCATTGCGGCAACTGGGCCGCTGCTCACCGGCTTGATCCATGAAGTCACGGGCAGTTGGACGGTCCCGCTGATTGTGTTGGCCTCGAGCAGCCTGCTCATCATGGCTGCCGCGATCGTGTTGCGGACCGGCCACTACGTCGAAGATGCGTTCCCCGAGAGCGAGCCAACGAAGAACTAGTAGCTGTGGCGGCCTCGGGTGAGGGCGACGCCGCCGACCGGCGCCGACATCGCGTGCTGGCGCTCCAGCTCATCGAGGATGCGGCGGGTTTCATCGGTACCGATCCGGGTGACCCCCAGTTCCAGTAGCGACATCAGTTCATCAAGTGAGGCCACACCAGCGTTGGCCTTCACCTGCACGCTGCTGGTGGTTACCGCCCGCATAATCCGCAGGGTGTCCGGGTCGTCCTTGCTGCCCGAGAAGCCAGTGCCAGCAACGACCGTGGTGGCTCCGGCCCGCTCGGCCGCACGGCAGGCGAGTTCCACCTGAATCGGGTTGATCAGGGTAGTTTCGAGCACCGCCTTGACCGGCACTCCCGGCAGTGCCATGGTGATCGCGCGGATCTCTGACTCAACATCCGCCAGGGCGCCACTGCGCAGCATGCCCGTGTTGATGAGCACCTCAATTTCGGTGGCGCCGTCGGCGACAGCCAACTGCGACTCGTACACCTTGACGGCAGTGGTCGAGGTGCCGTGGGGGAAACCAATCGCGGCGCTCACACGCACCCCGGTACCAGCAAGCCGACCCGCGGTGTGTGCCACGTCGAAGGGTCGCACGGTGACACTGTAGACCCGTGCACGGGCGGCGAATTCGATGTCCGCGTCCAAATCAGCGCGCGTCAACTCGGGCCGGAGCACCGCGTGATCGATGATCCCAGCCAGGTCGGAAACTGCAGGCAAGGTCATGCTGGCAGGATACCCCGCAGAGTGAGCCATTTGACCCGGAAAATCAGCGATGTGACCCGTATTGGGGGATGGGTACGGGGTACAAATCGGGCGCGATTGCCACGCACGTTGTGCACTGAGCGCGCGTAACGCACTGTCATGATGCTGACGAAGCCTTACTTCGGTACGAGGCCGCTGCCTACACTGAGCCGGTGAACGCAGCACCGACCTCAACCGTGACCGCCACCACTGTGCCTGCATTGGCTGCGGTGGCCGGTGCCGGGCTGCGCGTGCCGATCCTGGGTGGCGGCGAGGTGCGGGGCGTCAACCTGGACTATGCCGCCTCCGCGCCGGCGTTACAGGCAGTGGCCGATTTCGTGCAGGAGCTCACGCCGCGCTACGCCAGTGTGCATCGTGGCGCAGGTTGGCACTCGCAGCTGTCGACCGCGGTGTACGAGGAAGCACGTAAGATCGTTGGCCAACATGTGGGTGCGCGCGGTGACGACCTGGTGATCTTCACCCGGAACACCACCGATTCCCTCAACCTGTTGGCCAGTGCCGTTCCCGGTCGAAGTGTGGTGCTGGACATCGAGCACCACGCGAATTTCCTGCCGTGGGTGAACGCCGGCGCCACCGTGGTTCGTGCGGCCAGTACCTGGGCCGAGACGCTGGCGGCGCTGGAAGCAGAACTCAGTCGCCAACCGGTGGCACTCGTGACTATCACCGGGGCCTCAAACGTCACCGGCGAAGTCCTGCCGATCCAGCAGATTGCCTCGCTGGCGCACCTGTACGGAGCTCGGTTGGCGGTGGATGGCGCGCAGCTCGTGCCACACCGCAGCATCGATATCGCCAGTCTGGATGTGGACTATCTCGCCTTTTCTGGGCACAAGACCTATGCCCCCTACGGTGCTGGGGTGCTGGTCGGGCGCGCAGACTGGCTTGACGTGGCACCGCCATACCTGCGAGGCGGGGGCGCGGTCGAATCCGTCAGTCACGACCACGCGAGTTGGCGGCTTGGGGCGCCCCGGCACGAGGCTGGTAGCCCGAACGTGCTCGGGGTGGCAGCGTTGGCCCGTGCGGTGCAAGAGCTCGCGACCATTGGCTCGCCGGCAATCGCTGAGCACGACCACGCGCTGGTCCAGCGCCTGGTTGCAGGACTGGACGAGGTGCCAGGGGTCCGTCGCTTGCTGATGTTCCCGGAGCAACATGACGTCGTGGGAGTCGTGGGCTTCGCCGTGACCGGCCTTGACGCAGGCCTTGTAGCTGCGGTGTTGTCTGCCGAGTACGGCATCGGTGTACGGCATGGCCTGTTCTGTGCCCATCCGCTCGCCCGACGTATCGGTGGCAACCGGGCCTTGCTGCGCGCCAGCTTCGGATTGGGGTCCAGGAGCGACGACGTCGATGCATTGTTGGCCGCACTGACGCGAATCGTGCGCGATGGGCCACAGCACCCCTTTGCCCTGGTCGAAGGACAGTGGGAACCGAGCGATGACGACCGCCCGCGCCCGGCCTGGGCGCCGCGCCAGTTCGGCGAGGCGGCGGGTACCGGCTGCGTCGTCTAGCGCTTGCTGCGCGGTCATTACAAGACCCGGCTCGAATGGGTCGTAACACAACGTGATGAAGCGTCGCAGATTGCAATAGAGCCCAATGGAGGGGCCCTCGCTCCATACAGTCATGGTTGGCGCACGGTGTGCCAAGACACAAAGGAGCAGGTTCGTGATCGATTGGGCAACCCTGGGGGCAGGTTCGGCAGCGATTGTCGCTGCAGTACTGCTGTTCCTGCTGGCGCGCCGTCGCGTCGACTTCACCCTGCGGACGCTGCTGGCGCTGGCGCTGGGCATTGTGCTCGGTGTCGTCTTCGGCGACGCAATCTTTGTCGTCGAGCCGGCGGGCACCATCTACCTGAACGCCCTGACCGCGATCGTCGCGCCCGTGATCGTGGTCTCGCTGCTAGCCAGCGTGATCCAACTCGGTGACAGTGCCAAGCTCAAGCAGATCGGCCTCAAGTCGGTGCTGTGGCTGACGATCAGCACCGTGGCCGCCATCATCCTGACCCTGGGCCTGGCGATCGCCTTCCAGGTCGGTGCCGGTGCTGGTGCGGCATTGTCCGAGGAGGACGACCCAGGCTTCGGCACCCGCCCGCTGAGCTTGGTGATCATCGACCTGTTCCCGAAGAACCTGGTCAACGATTTCGGCGGCAATAAGATCATCCCGATTATCGTGGTGACCCTTGCGGTTGCCGTTGCCTACGTGCAGGTGCAACGCAAGAACGCTGAGCGTGCCAAGCCCTTTGGAGACCTGGTGCTGTCTTCTCGGGCCATCATCTACCGCGTGGTGAGCTTTGTGATCCGACTCACCCCGTATGCCGTGCTGGCGCTCACCGCTGCGGCGACGGCCCGAGCAATCGGCAACATCGAGGTGCTCTGGTCCTTGCTCGGACTGCTCGGCGTGACCTACCTGGCCTGCTTCCTGCATGCCTACCTGTTCAACGCGGTGCTGCTCCGAGTGTGGGCGGACGTCTCGCCGTGGCAGTGGTTCCGTCGCTTCTTCCCGGCGCAGGCCACGGCATTTACCACGCAGAGCAGCATCGGCACCCTGCCGGTGACCACCGCGGTGCTCACTGGCCGCATCGGTGTGCCGAGTGAGATCGCTGGCTTTGCCGCTCCGCTCGGCACCACGATCGGTATGCCAGGTTGCTCGGGCGTGTGGCCTGTGCTCACCGCGGTGTTCGCGATCAACGCGCTGGGTCTGCCCTTCGGCGCGGTCGACTACATCGTTCTGGTGATCCTGGCGCTGTTGGTGTCCTACGGCACCGCAGGTGTCCCGGGCACCGCGACGATCACGGCGACCACTGTGCTGGTTGCCGCTGGCCTTCCGCTCGAGGTGCTTGCCCTGTCCCTGCCGATTAGCGCGATCGCGGACATGGCTCGCACGCTCTCGAACGTGACCGCTGCGGGGGTGACCGCCACCATCGTGGCGCGCTCGCAGGGCCAACTCGACACCGACCTCTTTGCCCAGCCGGTCACCGGCGAGATCTCGCTCGACACAGAGCGCGACCGCGTCGAGACCGCACCGACCAAGTCCTAACCACCTCGAATCAAGGAGCTCCTCTCATGACCGCATCTCTCCAGCGTCGCGCGATCATCGCCGCAGTGCTTGCACTGGCTCTGGCGATGGCCATGCTGGTTGCCGGTGCAGTGACCGGTGGCTCTGCCGCGCATGCCGCGGACGACAGTGTTTGCAACTTCGCCAAGAAGGTCTATTGCGATGGCTTCGACGACGCGGAGGAATGGGACGGCATCGACGACAAGGAGTGCTACCGCATTCCTGGTGTGGCGTGGAATAACGACACCGACAAGCCGCGCTACAAGAACGGTCGCCCCGACTACTCCGGTGTGAAGGGCAAGGTCTACTGGTACAACGGCAGCCAGTACGTGCTGGTGCACGACAGCACCCCGAAGGCCAAGCCCAAGAAGAAGCCAGCGACGACCGCACCGTCCTCGAAGCCGAAGGCTGAGACCAAGTCGTCCACGAAGAAGAATGAGCCAAAGACCGAGCAGGCCGCACCTGTGGCCGAGCCGGTCGCTGAGCAGCCGGCCCCGCCGGCTCCGGTGGTGGGTTCGGTGCAGGTTGCCGGATCGCTCGTACCGGGGGGAACGATCACGATCGCTGGCGCCGGGTTTGCACCGGACACCACCGGGTACCGGATTGAGGTCCACTCCGAGGCAACCGTCCTGGCCGAAGTCGCCAGCGACGAGTCCGGCGCCTTCTCGGTGACCGCGACCTTGCCGGCGAATCTGCCGGCCGGTGCGCACACCGTGATTGTGTTCCAGGGTGACCAGGAAGTCGGCCAGGCGCAGCTTGCCGTCGCGGCCAAGCCGGGCACGGATCCGATCATTGGCCTGGCGCTGATTGGTGGCCTCGTGGTCGTCGGCGCTGCCGCCGTCGGCGTTACCACGGTGCGACGCCGGCAGCAGAGCGGAGCGGCCGCAACATGAGCCGCATCCTCCGACTCGGTGGCTGTCGTAGCCGAATGATCTGGGGCTAACGCCCCGCCCCGAGCAACTCCTGCCCGTATACGTCCAGCCCACCAGGGCGAGGACGCCCGTTGCGCACGTCTGCGCAACCGTCATCGACTTCGCACGCCATCACCAGGTGGTGGCTCGCATACACAGAAAGAACGCACACACCATGACCAGTACCCAGACCTGGGCGAAGCGTGGCACGGCATTTGCCGCCACGTTGAGCCTCGCGGTCGGCTCGCTGCTGCTGCCACAGGCGCAGTCCGCCGAGGCGGCCACCGACCCCGTCCTCGCCACCGAGGGCTACCTGGAGTCCGTCTACGAGAACCTGACCCCCGGCCACGTCTTTGAGGTCGCGAGCTTCGAGCGCTTCGAATACTTGCTCGGCAAGCCCGGCACCTTCGGCTTCCTGGTCGGCAGCCCCGACGAGGCGCACATTCAGCGCGCCATCGGCGAGATTGACGAGATCGCGCGTGACCACAATGTGGGCACGATCTACCTGTTCAACCCGAAGTTGGTCGGTGACAACGCGGACGTGCGCGATTTCGTGCGCAATGGTTGGCAGACCGCCGACCTTGAAACGCAGCTCGAGGGTCTCTACACCCGGGTGGTCACTGAGAAGCTGAACAAGGACACCACTCCGGAATTTGGGAATGGTACGGCTGACCCGTACTTCTTTGTCTACAACCGTGACCGCACGGTGACGGTCGAAGGTGCGCCGGTTGAAGACCGCATCATTGCCTCGCTGACGGACCGTCTGTCCGCCGAGGAGGCGGCCGATGCGGATCAGCTCGGCGCATTCCGCGCGGAGGTCGAGGCAGTGTTCGCAGCGGCCGGGGCCGCGGGTGCGTCGAGTTTCGACACCATCGATCACTTCACCTTCCTGACCGGCGAGTACAACCGTCGGCACAAGTCGGCGTACCCGAATGCGGCAACCCACGGCGGCGACATTTTCGACACCGAGACTGCGGCCGACTTCGTGGTGCACCAGCTCACGTATCCGGAACTGGTGTACCTGCTGAACCAACCGGGCGAGCATGTGATTCTGTTCGGTGGTACCTGGTGCCACAACACCCGTGCCGTCGTGAAGCACATCAACCAGTACGCCAGGTCCTATGGCACGCCGGTCATCTACAACTTCGACCTGCGCCTGGACGGGACGTCGGGCAACCAATTGCACATTCGCGATAGCAACTCCGGCCTGGCCCACTACTACGGCGACCTGGTGTCGGAATACTTCCCGAACCTCAAGACGCAGTATGTGACCGACGGGACCGCGTCGCAGCGAGTCGACTACTGGCCGAATGGCGTCGCCACTGGATCAAAGACTGCTGCCAAGAAGCTGCAGGTTCCGTTCCTTATCGAATACGACAAGGATGCAACCACGGGCGGCGAGCCGACTCCGGTCGTACGCCAGTGGATCCAGGACAACGGAACGTCCTTCAAGGAGTACATGACTGAGTGGTGGTACGTACTGGGCCTGCGCGGTTCGGCGAACCAGGACAGCCCGGCGCACGTGAATGGCGTCGCTTTCGCTAAGGAAGCAATTGAAAAGGCTGAGGCGTTCTTCGCTGGCATTCACGACGATGCCGCTGAATCCACCGAGTTGAGCCTCGAAGCAGCGGGTCTGCAAGGGCGCGCAGCACTGACCGCCACCGTGCTGGTGAACGATGCCACTGCCACGGGCGCGCAGGGCAAGGTTGAATTCTTCCGCGACGTGGAGGGTGAGCCGGTATCGGTGGGCAAGGCCAGTGTTGTCAACGGTGTCGCAACCCTGACCCCGCGCTCGCCGCAGGGTGAGCAGTCATTCACCGCCACCTTCCTGCGTTCCCCGGGTTCGGGGCTGAAGCCTTCGGCTGCGGGAGCAGTCCAGGCCACGGTGGAGGCGCCGCCTGTCCCGATCGAGTCCGACCTGGATATCACGACGACGGTGACCAGCAGCAAGGCCACGTTCACCGTCACGCTGAAGGTTGACGACGAGGTAGATACCCTCGCCGAGGGCACCGTGACGGTGCAGCGTCCCGGTGGGGAGGCGTTGGGCTCGGCGCCGGTCGTCGACGGTGTAGCCGTGATCGAGGTGACTGGCCTCAGCGTGGGAAGTCACGCGTACGAAGTGGTGTTTACGCCGGCCGACGACCTGTTCTACAACGCCGTCACCAGCGAGGAGGGCACCATCACGGTGCCGCTGCCGAGCAATGCCAAGTTGACGATCGCACCGGCAATCAACGGCACGCTCAAGGTTGGCCAGACGCTCAGCTACACGCTGAACCCAAACTACGAGGGTGCCACCGCAACCCAGCAGTGGCTGCGCAATGGCACGGCCATTAAGGGCGCGACCAAGGCCACTTACAAACTGACCTCCTCGGATCGTGGCAAGCAGATCAGTGTGAAGGTCACCGCCAAGCGCACCGGCATCGCCAAGAGCGTCACCAAGACCAGCGCGAAGACCGCCAAGATCGACTACGGCACGCTCGCCATCAGCACGGCTGATGGCGCACGCACCGAGCCGACCGCGACTGGCGACAGCGTGGTGGGCGCCAAGCTCACCGCCGTGGTCCCGGACTACCAGGGCTTCGCCAAGAAGGATCTGACCTTCAGCTACCAGTGGCTGCGGGATGGGGTGGCGATTAAGGGGGCGACGAAGTCGACCTACACGATTACGGCGGCAGACCTGGGTAAGGAACTGCGCATCCGTGTGACTGCCAAGAAGTCTGGCTACACCAGCCTGACCACCGAGGGCGTGTGCTGCGCCAACGTCACGGCAGGCCTGCTGATCTCCACGGCCGCACCGAAGATCAGCGGCACCGCGAAGGTTGGCAAGACCCTCAAGGTGTCGGGCGCTAAGTGGAACACCTCTGGCGTTACTGTTCGCTATGAGTGGTACGCCGCGCTGCCGGGCGGCGAGCCGGTCTTGGTGCAGCGGGGTTCGTCCACCTCCTTCAAGCTCAGTTGGCTTGAGAAGGGCGCGGTGATCACGGTCAAGGCAGTCGGTGCCAAGAACGGCTGGGCGGGCGCGATCAACAGTGGTGTCACCGAACCGGTGACCTCTTCCGCCTCCAACGCCACGGCAGTCGTCAAGTAGACCGGGGGATGGCGGGAACTGGGGTTGGGGGGGGGGGGGGCGGGGGGCCGCGCCCCCGA
>JAEZHW010000073.1 GCA_023436775.1 Actinomycetes bacterium | reverse complement strand
CCCCAGGCGTTGGCGCTGATAGCTGCCGTCCTGGACGTGACGGCACCAGTCGAGATTATCGAGATACCAGCGCACCGTCTTGCGCAGACCGCTGGCGAAGGTTTCCTGCGGCCGCCAGCCGAGCTCGCGCTCGATCTTGCCGGCGTCGATGGCATAGCGCTGGTCGTGGCCGGGGCGGTCGCGGACGAACTGGATCAGATCCTCGTAGCGCGCCACGCCGGCCGGCTTCTGCGGCTGCATCTCCTCGAGCAGTGCGCAGATGGCCCGCACCACCTCCAGGTTGCGCTGTTCGTTGTGGCCGCCGATGTTGTAGGTCTCGCCGACCTTGCCGCGGGTGGCCACGGTGAGCAGGGCGCGGGCGTGATCCTCCACGTACAGCCAGTCACGGATCTGCTGGCCGTCGCCGTACACCGGCAGCGGCTTGCCCTCCAGCGCGTTGAGGATGATCAGCGGGATCAGCTTCTCCGGGAAGTGATAGGGCCCGTAGTTGTTCGAGCAGTTGGTGATCAGCACCGGCAGCCCGTAGGTGCGGTGCCAGGCACGCACCAGGTGGTCGGACGACGCCTTGCTGGCCGAGTACGGCGAGCTGGGCGCGTAGGGCGTGTCCTCGCGGAACAGGTCGTCGCTGTCGTGCAGGTCGCCATACACCTCGTCGGTGGAGATGTGGTGGAAGCGGAAGGCGGTGCGCGCCTCCTCGGGCAGGTCCAGCCAGTAGCTGCGCGCTGCCTCCAGCAGGCTGTAGGTGCCCACGATGTTGGTCTGGATGAAGGCCGCCGGTCCGTCGATGGAGCGATCGACATGGGATTCGGCGGCCAGGTGCATGATCGCCTGCGGACGGAACTCGGCCAGCGCGCGCTGCACCGTCGGGGTGTCGCAGATGTCCGCCTGCAGGAAGTGGTAGCGCGGATGCCCCTCGACCGGGGCCAGCGACTCCAGGTTGCCGGCGTAGGTGAGCTTGTCGAGGTTGAGCACCTCGTGCTCGGTATGCGCGATCAGCTGGCGGACCAGCGCCGAACCGATGAACCCGGCGCCGCCGGTGATCAGTATGCGCATCCACGTGCTCCTTGAACGGTGTCTTGTTGTGTCTGGCAAGCATACTCCAGGTGGCCCGGCAGGGCAGTTGGCGAGCTGGTCGGAGTGAGCGCTTCAGGGAACCCTTATGAGTCCCGGAGACTATTCCTGTTCCCGCTGCGCCATTTGCAGCAAGACCGGCCTTGCATACCCTTCTGCGGAAAATTCGCGGTCAGAGCGCGAGTTTGGCCGTCCGGCTATCGCGAAAATCGCCTCAGCGAGAACGCAGCGGAATTTTTGCAGTCCATAACGCCAGCCAGGTTGCGAGTTACCCCCAACTCGCCGGCGTATTTAAAATGCGGAAGTCGTATCCGTGCGGCATTTTATGCTGGATCCAACGAGATAACCGGGGGTGCTTCAGGGCTCTGAGTACATACGTGCAGGAGCAACTGAAAGTGCTATCTCCATTGCCCCGTGAGACGACCGGTGCTCACACAACGTGTGGCGACTGGGTCGGAAGAAGACTGGTTCCCGTTTCCGCGCCTGCCAAGTCTATCCAAGACTTTCGAGTAGCGATTCTGCTGTGCACCTACTGCGGACAGCGCTTCCTTGCGGAGCAGCTGGATTCGTTCGCCGCTCAGTCGCATAGGAACTGGATGGTGTGGGCGTCAGACGACTGTTCAGATGACGCTACGCTCTCGATCCTGGAGGCGTACAGACAGAAATGGGCACCAGGAAAGCTCTCAATCCACGTCGGACCTGGGAGGGGCTTTGCCGCCAACTTTCTTTCGCTCACGTGCAAGGACGGCATAGAAGCGGACTTCTACGCCTTCTCCGACCAGGATGACATCTGGGAGGCGGATAAATTGGTGCGAGCCATCCGATGGCTCGAAAGCGTGCCGGCAAACGTACCCGCTCTTTATTGCTCGCGCACCTTACTGGTCGATGCCGAAAACAGGGTGATCGGGAGGTCCCCGCATTTCAAAAAGAAGCCAAGTTTCGCCAATGCGCTGATGCAGAACATCGGTGGCGGAAACACCATGGTGTTCAACAATGCCGCACGCAATCTGTTACGCGAAGCGGGCGAAAACAGATCGATCATCACCCATGACTGGTGGGCATACATGGTCGTCACCGGATGCGGCGGCCAGGTCTTCTACGACAGCACGCCAGCTCTTCGTTACCGACAGCACGACTGCAATCTGGTGGGCACCAATTGCAACTGGGTGGCCCGCTTCAAACGCATTCGCATGCTGTTTCAGGGGCGCTTCAAGCACTGGAATGACAGCAACCTCGTTGCCTTGGGTGCATTGGAACATCGCCTGACACCGGAGAATCGGGAAACGCTGCAGCGATTTGCCGTCGCGCGCCGGATGAGTCTCCTTCCCCGACTGGTTCAACTGGGCCGTAGTGGCGTTTATCGGCAAACCCTGCTGGGAAATCTGGGGCTGGTAGTAGCGGCGATTTTTGGCAAGGTCTGAAGGAGAGTAGCGAGCGTGAGGAAGCGCGAACGCCAGCACAACGGGGATTCGATCAGGGCTGTGCAGAAC
>JAEZHW010000064.1 GCA_023436775.1 Actinomycetes bacterium | reverse complement strand
GAACGTACAAAACCGCACGTCAACGTCGGCACCATCGGTCACGTTGACCACGGTAAAACCACTCTGACCGCTGCCATTGCGACCGTCTGCGCCAAGACCTGGGGCGGCGAAGCCAAAGGTTACGACCAGATCGACAACGCGCCGGAAGAAAAGGCCCGTGGTATCACCATCAACACCTCGCACGTGGAATATGACAGCCCGGCTCGTCACTACGCGCACGTTGACTGCCCCGGCCACGCCGACTACGTGAAGAACATGATCACCGGTGCTGCCCAGATGGATGGCGCGATCCTGGTCTGCTCGGCTGCCGACGGCCCCATGCCGCAAACCCGTGAGCACATCCTGCTGTCCCGTCAGGTAGGCGTTCCGTACATTGTCGTGTTCCTGAACAAGGCCGACATGGTTGACGACGCCGAACTGCTGGAACTGGTCGAGATGGAAGTTCGCGACCTGCTGTCCACCTACGACTTCCCGGGCGACGACACCCCGATCATCGTGGGTTCGGCTCTGAAGGCGCTGGAAGGCGACGAGTCCGACATCGGTGCTCCGGCTGTTCGCAAGCTGGTCGAGACCCTGGACAGCTACATCCCCGAGCCGGAGCGTGCCATCGACAAGCCGTTCCTGATGCCGATCGAAGACGTGTTCTCGATCTCCGGTCGCGGTACCGTGGTGACCGGCCGTATCGAGCGCGGCATCATCAAGGTTCAGGAAGAAATCGAAATCGTTGGTCTGCGTGACACCACCAAGACCACCTGCACCGGTGTTGAAATGTTCCGCAAGCTGCTCGACGAAGGTCGTGCCGGCGAGAACTGCGGCATCCTGCTGCGCGGCACCAAGCGTGACGAAGTGGAGCGTGGTCAGGTTCTGGCCAAGCCGGGCACCATCAAGCCGCACACCAAGTTCGAAGCTGAAGTGTACGTTCTGTCCAAGGAAGAAGGTGGTCGTCACACCCCGTTCTTCAAGGGCTACCGTCCGCAGTTCTACTTCCGTACCACTGACGTGACCGGTAACTGCGAACTGCCGGAAGGCGTCGAGATGGTGATGCCGGGCGACAACATCAAGATGGTTGTCACCCTGATCAAGCCGGTCGCCATGGAAGACGGTCTGCGCTTCGCGATCCGCGAAGGTGGCCGTACCGTTGGTGCTGGCGTGGTTGCCAAGGTCATCGAGTAATCGGTTGATCTAAACCCTTCAGGCCGGCATAATGGCCGGCCTGATTCGTTCCAGGTCAGTAGCTCAATTGGCAGAGCAGCGGTCTCCAAAACCGCAGGTTGGGGGTTCGATTCCCTCCTGGCCTGCCAGATTCCCTTCCGGATCTGGCGTCCGTTAGTTACAGGATTCCTCTCGCATGAACGCAAAGACCGAAGATAAGGCCTCGCGCTTCGACCTGATCAAGTGGCTGCTCGTCGTGGCTCTGGTCGCTGTCGGCGTCGTCGGCAATCAGGTCTTTTCCGGCGAGTCGATTCTGTACCGCGTCCTCGCGCTGCTCGTGCTGGCGGTGGTGGCGGGCCTGGTGGCTCTGCAGACCGTCAAGGGCCGTGCCTTCTTCGCACTGCTCAAGGACGCTCGCGTAGAGATCCGGAAAGTCGTGTGGCCGACCCGTCAGGAGACCACCAATACCACGCTGATCGTTGTCGCGGTGGTGCTGGTGATGTCCCTGATCCTCTGGGGGGTTGACTCCCTGCTGGGTTGGCTCGTTTCGTTGATTGTTGGTTAAGGGTGCCCTGTGGCTAAGCGTTGGTACGTGGTGCATGCCTACTCGGGATACGAGAAGCATGTCATGCGCTCGCTGATCGAGCGCGTCAAGCTGGCCGGGATGGAAGATCAGTTCGGCGAGATTCTCGTGCCCACCGAAGAAGTGGTGGAAATGCGCAACGGCCAGAAGCGCAAGAGCGAGCGCAAGTTCTTCCCGGGTTACGTGCTGGTTCAGATGGAAATGAACGAGGCGACTTGGCACCTGATCAAGAACACCCCGCGCGTCATGGGCTTCATCGGCGGTACCGCCGACAAGCCGGCGCCGATCACCGAGAAGGAGGCCGAGGCCATCCTTCGTCGTGTTGCCGATGGCAGCGACAAGCCGAAGCCGAAGACTCTCTTCGAGCCGGGCGAAGTGGTACGCGTCATCGATGGTCCGTTCGCCGATTTCAACGGCGTCGTCGAAGAGGTCAACTACGAGAAGAGTCGGATCCAGGTTGCGGTCCTGATCTTCGGCCGCTCTACCCCGGTAGAGCTGGAGTTCAGCCAGGTCGAGAAGGCCTAGCTGGGAAAGCATCCCACACCCCGCTGTCATGGACTGCGGGGTTTTTTCGTCACCGGGATAAAAGCGTAAGCAAATCGGGGAGCCTTTCGAGGCGTTTGAACCCACAACGGAGTAGCTCATGGCTAAGAAAATCACCGCTTATATCAAGCTGCAAGTAAAGGCCGGCCAGGCCAACCCGTCGCCGCCCGTTGGCCCGGCTCTGGGTCAGCACGGTCTGAACATCATGGAATTCTGCAAGGCATTCAACGCCAAGACCCAGGGTATGGAACCCGGTCTGCCGACTCCCGTGATCATCACCGCCTACAGCGACCGCAGCTTCTCCTTTGAAACCAAGAGCACTCCGGCAGCCGTGCTGCTGAAGAAAGCTGCCGGCATCGCCAGCGGCTCCGCTCGCCCGAACACCCAGAAAGTCGGCACCGTTACCCGTGCTCAGCTGGAAGAGATCGCCAAGACCAAGCAGGCCGATCTGACCGCAGCTGACCTGGATGCGGCCGTGCGTACCATCGCCGGTTCCGCTCGTAGCATGGGCCTGAACGTGGAGGGTGTATAAATGGCCAAGTTGACCAAGCGCCAAAAGGCCATTGCTGCCAAGATCCAGCCGGGCAAGGCCTACGATATCGTCGAAGCCGCTGCACTGCTGGCCGAGCTGTCGACCGTCAAGTTCCCCGAGTCGATCGATATCGCCGTCAACCTCGGTGTTGACCCGCGTAAGTCCGACCAGGTCGTCCGTGGCGCCACCGTTCTGCCGAACGGTACCGGCAAATCCGTCCGCGTCGCCGTGTTCACCCAGGGTCCGGCTGCCGAAGCCGCTCTGGCTGCCGGCGCCGACAAAGTCGGTATGGATGAGCTGGCTGCCGAAATGAAGGCCGGTGATCTGAACTACGACGTGGTCATCGCTTCCCCGGACGCCATGCGCGTTGTCGGTCAGCTCGGTCAGGTCCTGGGTCCGCGTGGCCTGATGCCGAACCCGAAAGTCGGCACCGTAACCGCCGACGTGGCTACCGCCGTGAAGAACGCCAAGGCCGGTCAGGTACGTTTCCGTACCGACAAGAACGGCATCATCCACACCACCGTTGGCAAGGTTGGCTTCGAGCCGACCAAGGTCAAGGAAAACGTGGAAGCCCTGCTGGCAGACCTGAAGCGCATGAAGCCGTCCACCTCCAAGGGTGTGTACGTCAAGCGCGTGACCCTGAGCACCACCATGGGTCCGGGTCTGGTCATCGACCAGGCGTCTCTCGAGGCGTAATGAAATACCGCCGGCGGCCTGCGGGTCGCCGGCCAATGATTGGGGTCCCTGCCTGGCGGGGGCTATCCAAGACCGTAGGTGGCTCCGGCCTTAAACCCGGAATCCGTTCCGAAACCTACGCAGATGGTGCTCCCGATTCTACCGAATCAGACACCAAAGCCCGTCCGGCTCCGGCTGGACGAAACGGTAACATCCAGGAGTAAACCCGTGGCAATTAAACTCGAAGACAAGAAGGCCATCGTCGCTGAAGTCAACGAGGCTGCCAAAGCCGGTCTGTCCGCTGTCGTGGCTGATGCCCGTGGCGTGACCGTCGGCGCAATGACCGGACTCCGTAAAGAGGCCCGCGAAGCTGGCGTGTACGTGAAAGTCGTGCGTAACACCCTGCTCAAGCGCGCCGTTGAAGGCACTGAGTTCGAGGTCCTCAGCGACGTGTTCAAGGGCCCGACCCTGATCGCTTTCTCTAACGAACATCCGGGCGCCGCTGCCCGTATCTTCAAGGAGTTCGCCAAGGGTCAGGACAAGTT
>JAEZHW010000017.1 GCA_023436775.1 Actinomycetes bacterium | reverse complement strand
ACCGTCGACATCGACGGCCGCGCGGTCACGGTCAAGGGCCCCAAGGGCGAGCTGAAGCTCGACGTCGCCGCTCCCATCGAGGTCGCCCTCGAGGACGGCCAGGTGGTCGTGACCCGTCCCGACGACGAGCGCAACTCGCGCTCGCTGCACGGCCTGACGCGCACGCTCATCGCCAACAACATCGTCGGCGTCACCGAGGGCTACTCCAAGGGCCTCGAGGTCGTCGGCACGGGTTACCGCGTGGCGCAGAAGGGCAGCTCGGTCGAGTTCGCCCTCGGCTTCTCGCACCCCGTCCTGGTCGACCCGCCCGCCGGGATCACCTTCACGGTCGAGGGCAACAACAAGCTCACCGTGAGCGGCATCGACAAGCAGGCCGTCGGCGAGGCGGCTGCCAACATCCGCAAGATCCGCAAGCCCGAGCCGTACAAGGGCAAGGGTGTGCGCTACGCCGGCGAAGTGATCCGCCGCAAGGCCGGAAAGGCTGGTAAGTAGACATGGGACTCGGTACCCGGGGTAAGAGCAAGCAGGCTGCGCGCGGTCGTCGCCACCTGCGTCTGCGCAAGAAGATCGTTGGCACCGCGGCGCGTCCGCGTCTGGTCGTCAACCGTTCCTCGCGCCACGTCTTTGTCCAGGTCGTTGACGACGCACAGGGTCACACCCTGGTCTCGGCTTCGACTCTCGAGGCTGACCTGCGCGCCCTGACCGCAGACAAGACCGCCAAGGCACGCAAGGTCGGCGAACTCATCGCCGAGCGCGCGAAGGCTGCCGGCATCACCGCTGTGGTGTTCGACCGTGGTGGCAACCGCTACGCCGGCCGCATCGCAGCCATCGCTGAAGGCGCACGGGAAGGTGGGCTGGAGCTGTGAGCGAAGAAACGAAGGAGCAGGACGTGACTGCGCAGAACTCCGCGGCAGCTGAGACTGCCTCGGTCGACAGCCGCGAGCGTGAGCCGCGTCGCGGCAGCCGCGAGCGTCAGCCGAGCCGTGACCGTGGCCCCCGCGCCGAGGTCGAGAAGAGCCCGTTCCTCGAGCGCGTGGTGACCATCAACCGCGTCTCGAAGGTCGTCAAGGGTGGTCGCCGCTTCAGCTTCACGGCCCTCGTGGTCGTGGGTGACGGTGACGGCACCGTGGGCATCGGCTACGGCAAGGCCCGCGAAGTTCCGACCGCCATCCAGAAGGGTGTTGAGGAGGCGAAGAAGAACTTCTTCCGCGTCCCGCGTTCGGCATCGACCATTCCGCACCCGGTGCAGGGTGAGGCCGCCGCTGGTGTGGTGCTGTTGCGCCCCGCCGCTGCCGGTACCGGTGTTATCGCCGGTGGTCCGGTCCGCGCCGTCCTCGAGTGCGCCGGCATCCACGACGTGCTGAGCAAGTCGCTCGGTTCGTCGAACACCATCAACATCGTCCACGCCACCGTGGCGGCACTGAAGCAGCTCGAAGAGCCTCGTGCCGTGGCAGCTCGCCGCGGCCTGGAGTTCGACCAGGTTGCTCCGGCACGCCTGGTGCGTGCTGAGGCGGAGGCTGCCAAGAAGGCTGCTTCCGAGAAGGTGAGCGCATAATGGCCGCGCGCCTCAAGGTGACACAGATTAAGTCTGTGATCAGTGAGAAGCAGAACCAGCGCGACACCCTGCGCAGCCTCGGGCTGAAGCGCATCGGTGACGTGGTGGTCCGTGAGGACACCCCGGCAAACCGTGGCTACGTGCGCACGGTTGCCCACCTCGTGAAGGTTGAGGAGATCGACTAATGGCTGACGAGCAGACTCCTGCTGAGAAGCCGGCCGCCAAGAAGGCTGCCGCGCCGAAGGCTGCCGCTGCGAAGCCGGCCGCCGAGAAGGCTGCCGCGCCGAAGGCTGCCGCTGCCAAGGCTCCGGCCAAGGCTGCTGCTGCCCCGAAGGCTGCCGCTGAGAAGGCTCCGGCCAAGGCCGCTGCTGCCAAGGCTCCGGCCAAGGCTGCCGCCAAGCCGGCCGCCGAGAAGGCTGCTGCCGCCGCCGAGCCCGCCGCCAAGGCTGCTCCGAAGGCCGCTGCCAAGAAGGCTGAAGCCGCTGAAGAGCGCGTCCAGATCCTCAAGGCCCACCACCTGCGCCCGGCCCCGGGTGCCAAGAAGGACCGCACTCGTGTGGGCCGTGGTGAGGGCTCGAAGGGTAAGACCGCTGGTCGCGGTACCAAGGGTACGAAGGCCCGTTACCAGGTTCGCGCAGGCTTCGAGGGTGGTCAGCTGCCCCTGCACATGCGCACGCCGAAGTTCCGTGGCTTCAAGAACCCCTTCCGTGTCGAGTACCAGGTTGTGAACCTGGAGAAGCTCGCCGAGCTCTACCCGAAGGGTGGCGACGTGACCGTTGCTGACCTCGTGGCCAAGGGCGCGGTTCGGAAGAACGAGAAGGTCAAGGTCCTGGGCGACGGCGAGATCGCCGTCAAGCTCACCGTCTCGGTCGACAAGGTCTCGGCAAGCGCCGAGCAGAAGATCGTCGCCGCTGGCGGTTCGGTCAAGTAGGACCACGGTTGTGGGGCGGCCTTCGGGCCGCCCCATCACCTATTCGTCGCGACACCACTGGGAGGCACCGTGTTCAGCGCAATCGGCAGGATTCTGAAGACTCCGGATCTTCGTCGCAAGATCGCATTCACGTTGGGCATCATCGTGGTGTTCCGTCTGGGCTCGTTCATCCCATCGCCATTCGTGGACTTTGGTGAAGTCCAGCGATGCATTGAAGGCATGGCGAATGCCGACGCCGGCGGCATCTACCAGCTCGTCAACCTGTTCTCGGGTGGCGCGCTGCTTCAGCTTTCGATCTTCGCGCTCGGCATCATGCCGTACATCACCGCGTCGATCATCACGCAGCTGCTGCGTGCGGTCATTCCGCACTTCGAGGCGCTGCACAAGGAAGGTCAGGCCGGCCAGGCCAAGCTGACCCAGTACACCCGAATCCTGACCCTGGCACTGGCGACACTGCAGTCGGCCACGCTGATCACGGTCGCTCGTTCGGGTAACCTCTTCCCGAACTCGGCACTGTGCCAGGACGTGATTGACCCGAGCGCCGGGATCATCGGCAGCATCCTGATCGTCATCACCATGACCGCCGGCACCGTGCTGATCATGTGGTTCGGTGAACTCATCACCGAGCGCGGTATCGGTAACGGCATGTCGCTGCTGATCTTCAGCTCGATCGTCGCCACCTTCCCGGACGCGATCATCCAGGTCGGTCAGACCAACAACTTCCAGGTTGAGGGTTACCTGATCATGCTCGTCTTCGGCTTCGCCATCCTGATGGCCGTGGTCTTCGTCGAGCAGTCCCAGCGCCGCATCCGCGTCGAGTACGCCAAGCGCATGGTCGGCCGTCGCGCCTACGGTGGCCACAACACCTACATTCCGATCAAGGTGAACATGGCCGGTGTGATCCCGGTGATCTTCGCCTCGTCGCTGCTGTTCGTGCCGACCCTGCTGTCGCAGTTCAACAGCACCCCGGATGCCGAGGGGAACCTGCCCGGCTGGGTGGTCTGGATCCAGACCTACCTCGCCTCGGGCGACCACCCGCTGTACATGGGCATCTACTTCCTGCTGATCATCGGCTTCACCTACTTCTACGTGTCGATCACCTTCAACCCGGTTGAGGTGGCGGACAACATGAAGAAGTACGGTGGCTTCATCCCCGGTATCCGCGCCGGTCGCCCGACCGCGGAGTACCTGGATTACGTCCTGACCCGGATTACCTTCCCGGGCGCCCTGTACCTTGGTGTGCTGTCGCTGATTCCGTTGTTTGCACTGTCGCTCTTCAACGCGAACCAGAACTTCCCCTTCGGTGGAGCATCGCTGCTCATCATCGTTGGTGTCGGTTTGGACACGGTGAAGCAGATTGACTCGCAGCTGCAGCAGCGACACTATGAAGGGCTTCTCAAGTAACATGGCACGACTTCTCATCGTCGGTCCCCAGGGTTCCGGTAAGGGCACGCAGGGCGTGCTGCTGGCCGAAGAATTCGACATTCCGGTCATTTCGACCGGTGACGTCTTCCGCGCCAACATCAAGGGCGAGACCGAACTGGGCTTGCGGATCAAGGCAGTGGTGGACTCTGGCGAACTCGTCTCGGACGAGCTCACCGGCGAGGTCGTGCGTGACCGCCTGAACCAGGACGACGCCAAGGGCGGCTTCCTGCTCGATGGCTACCCGCGCAACGCTCAGCAGGTCGCTGACCTGGATGCCTACCTCGCCGACCGCGGTGAAGCGCTCGACGCAGTGGTGCAGCTCGACGTGCCGCTCGAGGTCTGCCTCGAGCGTTTGGTCGCCCGTGCTGCAGAGCAGGGTCGCGCCGACGACACCGAGGCGGTGATTCGTCGCCGCCTCGAGATCTACCGTGAGCAGACCGCCCCGATCCTCGACATCTACGCCGAGCGTGGCATCCTGGCCGTCATCGACGGCGTTGGTGATGTCGCTGAGATCTCGGAGCGCGTCATTAGCGCGGTCGCAGGCTATGTCGGCGTTTCGGAGTAAGTTCCGCTACAAGTCGGACGCTGAGCTCGCAGCAATGCTGCGTCCCGGCGAACTCACCGCGTTGGCGCTCCAGGCCGTGCGCGAGGCGATTCGTCCGGGTATCACCACGTTGGAACTGGATGCGATCGCGGAAGCGTCCATTCGCTCCGGCGGTGGCGAACCAAACTTTGCCAAGGTGCCCGGTTACCGGCACACCACCTGCATCAATGTGAACGAAGTTGTCGTGCACGGCATCCCAGGGGACCGGGTGATTCAGGCCGGCGACATCGTGACGGTGGACTGCGGTGCCGAAGTTAATGGCTGGCACGCCGACTCTGCGTTCACGGTGGTCGTTCCCGGCGGCTCGGATGATGCCGAGCTTGCTGCTCGCGAGCACCTCTCGAACGCGACCGAGAAGGCCATGTGGGCCGGCATCGCCGCATTCGCCAACGCCCGCACCCTGAACGATGTCGGCTGGGCAGTCGCCGAAACCATCGAGGCGGCCGGTGGCCTGACCATCATCCGTGACTACGGTGGCCACGGTATCGGCCGTTCCATGCACGAAGATCCGCCGGTATTCAACTACCCGATCCGTGGCAACACCCCGGAAGTGAAGCCCGGTCTGGCGGTGGCAATCGAGCCGATCATTGGCAATGGCGCGGAGGAAACCGTCGTCCTTGACGACGAGTGGACCATTGTGACCACGGACAACTCCGATGCTGCACAGTGGGAACACACGGTGCTGCGTCACCGCGGTGGCATCTGGGTGTCTACCGCGCTCGACGGTGGCGCCGCGGGCTTGGCCCCGTACGGCGTGGTGCCGGTTCCGATCCAGGCCTGACGGGCTGGGGCGGACTCCCAGGTGCTCGGCTTGCATATGCGACACGCAGGGGACTATGCTTGACATTTGGTGCTTTGGCGATTTTTCGTGCCCAAGTACCGCAGATCGGCCTAGGGCCGAGGGCAGATGAGAGGTTATGGGCAAGAAAGACGGCGTCATCGAGATTGAAGGCTCGGTGGTTGAAGCACTGCCGAACGCGATGTTCCGGGTGGAACTCACGAACGGGCACAAGGTGCTTGCACACATCTCCGGCAAGATGCGACAGCACTACATTCGTATCCTTCCCGAAGACCGTGTGGTCGTGGAACTCAGCCCATACGACTTGAGTCGCGGCCGTATCGTTTATCGGTACCGCTAAGCCTGCAGTCCAAGCAGACAATTCAACATCAAAGCAGTGTCAAGAACCGCGCAAGCGGGGACACCTCCGGTACGAGGGCCGGAGCACAGGCGCTGCAGCAGACCCTCGTTATTGACAAGGAGCATGCCGCATGGCACGTCTTGCAGGCGTCGACATCCCCCGCGAAAAGCGGGTGGAAATCGCGTTGACCTACATTTATGGAATCGGACGCACCCGTTCCAAGAAGATCCTCGCCGACACCGAAATCTCCGGTGACATTCGCGTGAAGGACCTCACTGACGACCAGCTCGTCGCACTCCGTGACTACATCGAGGCCCAGTACAAGGTCGAGGGTGACCTCCGCCGTGAGGTTGCCGCTGACATCCGCCGCAAGGTGGAGATCGGTAGCTACGAAGGTATTCGTCACCGCAAGGGCCTGCCTGTGCGCGGCCAGCGGACCAAGACCAACGCTCGTACCCGCAAGGGCCCGAAGCGCACCGTCGCCGGCAAGAAGAAGGCCCGCTAATCCTCGGCCCCGCCGACGATCAGCGTTAAGAGCTCAGGAGCATTTCAGTGGCAGCACCGAAGTCTGCGGCACGCAAGCCTCGCCGCAAGGAAAAGAAGAACATTGCTGTGGGTCAGGCCCACATCAAGAGCACGTTCAACAACACCATCGTCACCATCACGGACACCACCGGTGCCGTGATCGCGTGGGCCTCCGGCGGCGACGTCGGCTACAAGGGCTCGCGCAAGTCGACCCCGTTCGCTGCAGGTCTGGCCGCCGAGTCGGCAGCCAAGAAGGCAGCCGAGCACGGCCTCAAGAAGGTCGACGTCTTCGTCAAGGGTCCGGGTTCTGGTCGTGAGACTGCGATCCGTTCGCTGCAGTCGGCTGGCCTCGAGGTCGGCTCGATCAACGACGTGACGCCGCAGGCGCACAACGGCGTTCGTCCGCCGAAGCGCCGCCGCGTCTAACTACCGCTAGCGCCATCGGTGGCGCTGTGTTCCCAGAACCCTGGGCGCAGCGCCGCCGAGGTCAGAGACAACTCAATATTCGGACCGGGCCAGCCACCCGGTACGAGCATCATTCGAAGTGTCATATGGCGGACACGCACGAAAGGAAACATCGACAGTGCTCATTGCGCAGCGCCCAACCCTGACCGAGGAGTCCGTCTCCCCGTTCCGCTCGCGGTTCATCATCGAGCCTCTCGAGCCCGGCTTCGGGTACACCCTCGGCAACTCGCTTCGTCGCACGCTGCTGTCCTCGATCCCCGGTGCCGCAGTTACCAGCATTCGTATTCAGGGCGTCCTGCACCCCTTCAGCACCATCCCTGGTGTGAAGGAGGACGTGACTGAGGTCATCCTCAACCTCAAGGGTCTGGTCGTCTCGAGCGAGAACGACGAGCCCGTCGTGGCCCACCTGCGCAAGCAGGGCCCCGGTGAGGCAACCGCTGCCGACATCTCGGCACCGGCTGGCGTGGAGATCCACAACCCCGAACTGGTGATCGCTACCCTCAACGACTCGGCAAAGCTCGAACTCGAGCTCATCATCGAGCGTGGCCGTGGCTACGTTTCGGCGGTGCAGAACCGGAACGACCTGGCTGACACCGGTCAGATCCCGGTCGACTCGATCTACTCGCCGGTCCTGAAGGTGACCTACCGTGTCGAGGCAACTCGTGCTGGTGAGCGCACCGACTTCGACCGCCTCGTGGTCGACGTTGAGACCAAGCCGGCCATCACCCCGCGCGACGCTGTGGCTTCGGCCGGTCGTACGCTCGTGGAGCTGTTCGGCCTGGCTCGCGAACTCAACACCGAGGCCGAGGGCATCGAGATCGGGCCCGCCCCGATCGAGGCCGTGCTCTCCAGCGAACTGTCGCTGCCGATCGAGGACCTGGACCTTTCGGTTCGTTCCTACAACTGCCTGAAGCGCGAGGGTATCAACACCCTGAGCGAGCTGGTGGCTCTGTCGGAGACGCAGCTGATGAACATCCGCAACTTCGGTCAGAAGTCGGTGGATGAGGTCAAGGACAAGCTGACCGAGATGGGTCTGTCGCTGAAGGACTCCGTGCCCGGCTTTGACGGCGCGCACTTCTACAGCGGCTACGAAGAAGAGAACTGAACCGCTGTCCTTGACGGCGACTGATACAGGAGATCAAGAGAACTATGCCTAAGCCCACCAAGGGTCCCCGGCTCGGCGGCGGTCCGGCGCACGAGCGCCTGCTTCTGGCCAACCTGGCCGGCGCGCTGTTCACCCACAAGCGCATCACCACCACCGAGACCAAGGCCAAGCGCCTTCGTCCGCTGGCTGAGCGCCTGGTGACCTTCGCCAAGCGTGGTGACCTGCACAACCGTCGCAAGGCACTCGCCGTGCTGCGCAACAAGGACGTCGTGCACGAGCTGTTCGCGGAGATCGCCCCGCTGGTTGCGGAGCGCGAGGGTGGCTACACCCGCATCACCAAGATCGGCAACCGCAAGGGTGACAACGCCCCCATGGCTGTGATCGAGCTCGTTCTTGAGCCGGTGGCGAAGAAGCCTGCCGCCAAGAAGGCTGCTCCGGCCAAGAAGGCGGAGAAGGTCGTCGAGGAGGCTCCGGTCGAAGAGGCAGTGGTCGAGGAGACCGCTGTCGAGGAGACCGCCGCTGAGGAAGCCGCTGTTGAGGCTCCGGTCGAGGAGACCGCTGCTGAGGCTGCTGCCGAGGGCGACGACAAGTAGTCAAACGCTGCAAGGGCCCGGTGACCACGGTCACCGGGCCCTTGTGCGTATCCTGGGACGGTGTCCGAGATGATTCGCTACCGGCTTGACCTGGCCTATGAGGGCACCGCCTTTGCGGGGTGGGCGCGGCAGCCGAATCTGCGCACCGCGCAAGGTGTGCTTGAGGATGCCCTGGCGACCGTGCTCCGGCGCTCGGAACCGGTGCCCGTGGTGGTGGCCGGTCGCACTGACTCGGGCGTGCACGCCACCGGCCAGGTGGTGCATGTGGACCTCAGCGAGGCGGAACACGCCGCCTTGCTTAAGAAGTCTCCTCGCGACACTCAGGATGAGCACCCGCTGGCCCGCCGTCTCAACGGCGTGCTCGGCGCTGAGTCCGACCTGGTCATCCACCGCGCCCAACTCGCCCCGGCGGGGTTTGACGCACGCTTCTCGGCGATCTGGCGCCGATACGAATACCGCGTGGCCGACCGCAACGCGCCGCGTGACCCGCTGCGCCGACGTTTCACGCTCCAGTTCCCGCGTCCCCTCGACCTCGAGGCGATGCAGGCGGCCAGTCGGGAGTTGCTGGGCCTGAACGATTTCGCCGCATACTGCAAGCCGCGCGAGGGTGCCACCACGATTCGGACCCTGCAGGCCTTTGACTGGCGGCGGGATGCGGATGGGGTGCTCGTTGCCTTCGTCCAGGCCGATGCGTTCTGCCATTCGATGGTTCGCGCCCTGGTCGGTGCCGCCATCGCGGCCGGCTCTGGCCGGATCGCGATACAGCGGCCCGGCGAACTGCTGCGCGAGCAGCAGCGCAGCAGCGAGTTCGCCGTGGTGCCGGCGCACGGCCTCACCCTGATCCAAGTGGGCTACCCGGCGGATGACGAGTTGGCCGCGCGCGCGGAGGCGACCAGGGCGCGCCGACAGGCGACGGAGCTGGACTAAGGACTCTGCCGCCTCGCCGGGGGATCATGCAGCGGTGACCGAGCCGCTACGGCACCGTGACGCTGTAAATGACCTCGACCACGCCGTCGGGGCCAGGCCAGCCAGCCGGGTGCTGATACTGCACCAGCACCTCGTAGCGGCCCGGCAGCAGCGGATCGGACTCAATCTGAATCGGGAAGCTGGGTGCGGAATACAGCAGGGCACCCGCAGTGGTGCAGTTCGGGCCCGGACCACAGATCGGGAAGACGTCATACAGGTACTGCGGCTCGCCCGGTTGGCCGTAGTCGGGATTCGGAGTGAGCCGATCCAACTGAATCACGATCGCACCGCCGGCCGGCATCCCGGCATCGGTGATCTCGAACTGCCAGGGCTGGCCCAGGAGCGCAGGGCTCAACTCGGTGGCGGTGAACGGAATGCCTGCGAGCGTGAAGTCCGTCGGAGCGCTGTCGGCGGAGACGTTGCCAGCAGGATCGATGCTGCGGGCCCAGACCTGCGTGGTTACGCCCGCAGGGAGGTTCACCTGCCCGAAGTCTGCAACGCCGGAAGCATCCGCCTGCATCGTCTCGAGACGGTAGATCGTGCCCAGGTCACCGAGCAGTTCGACGGTGCTGCCCGGCTCCGCCGTCACAGTGATGTGCGGCCACATCAACTGCTCGGCATTGTCCACGTCCGCGGTCAGCACCGGCGCATCCGGCGCGATGGTGTCGACGGTGAGTTGCAGACCCACTGATTGCGAGGCGGCACCGCCGCGCAGCTGTCGAACCCGCATCACGACCGCGCCCTCGGGCAGGCGAGTCGACGGGGTGATCTGCCATGATCCGTCACCGGCAACCGTGGCGGTGCCATAGACGGTGCTGTTACGGAACAGTTCCACCTTGGCCCCCGGGGTACCGGTGCCGGTGAAGGGGATGAAGGGATTGTTGGTCAGGAGGTCGGCGGCCGGGCCGGTGATCACGGGCTCCGGCGGCGGTGCGACTGGCGGCGTGGTTGGCGAGTTGCGGTCAGGGGTTTCGTCCACCGCTGGGTCGTCGTCGGGCTCCTCGTCCACATCAACCACCGGGTCGGCCGGTGGCGCGGATGGGCTAGGTGTGCTTGGGACCGGCTGTGACGGGGCTGCGGTCGGGGCAGGCTCCGGTGCAGAATCCTGATTCGCGATGACAGCCACCATGATGCCGAGCGTCACCGCGGCCGCGGCGCCAATGCCAACCACCGTGCCCATCACGCCGAGGCTGCCACCAGCCGAGCCACCGCCCGCCCCAGCGGAGCCACCAGCCTGCGACCCCGGATCGACCGTCCCGCCGTTGCTGCCGTTCAGCGACTCCAGCGAGGAGAGGGCACCGAGTCCGCCACCAAGGCCCAGGAGGCCGGCCGCAGCCGCACCGAGGATGGCCGGCAGGGCAACCATGCGCAACTGTCCTGCCACCTCGTTCGCTTCGCTCGCCGCCACCATGCAGCGGCGACAGGACTCCAGGTGCACCTCAACCCGTCGGCCGTCTCGAGCCGAGAGCGTGCCTCGGGCACGCGCGGCAAGCTTGCCGATCACCCACTTGCACTCGTCCGATGCGTTGGCATCGTTGAGGTGCGCGGTAATCCACGCTTCGCGGAGCCCCTCTCGGGCACGCAGGGCGAGGGCGGACACCGAGTTCGGGGTGAGATCGAGCAGCGGCGCGATCTCCTGCGGTGTCATCCCCTCGACCTGCGTGTACCAGAGCACCGTCTGCCAGCGCTCTGGCAGTGATCGGAACGCGCGCATCGTCAGGCTGCGCTCAGCCCCTTCCGCGGTCGGGTCCACGGGGGTATCGAAGGCCTGTTCGTCGAGTTCCTCAACGGCTACCTCGCGGTTGCGGCCACCGGTGGATCGGGCCACATTCCGCAGTGTCGTGTAGAGGTAGGGTCGGAATGCGCCGGTCGGACCGCCCCCGGCCTGGAGGGCGCGGAGAATCCGGGCGTACGACTCGGCAACCAAGTCCTGGGCGTCGAGGGAACTGAACTGCCTGGCGACCAACATGGCGCTGCCGGCGTGCCGGCGCCACAGCTCGTCGTAGGCGGCGGTATTCCCCGCTCGGGTCGCCTCGGCGAGGGCCTCATCGCTCATTGCGGCATAGTCGCGTCGTGTTGGTTGATCAGCCACGATCGCTCCTTTCCGCGTAGGTCGCTCCTGATAGAGAGCGTATGGTGTCGACTCGCTCTCACAGAGGAGACTCAACCGGCGGCCGAATATGACGCCGTCCAGAACATTTTGCTCTGAAGGTGAGAATTTGGGGCGGTCTGCGGATCTGGAATTCCCCAATCCGCGTCATGAATTGCGCTGCACGGGGTCTGTCTGGGTAGCGGCAGGGTTCGGGTCCTGCCGGAGAGAGGGACGGGCGATGCGCACCTTTCATGGTTTAGATGCACAGCGGATGCGCCGAAGCGCGATCCTGCCGCCGCGCCCAGCGCGCGTTGGCCTGGTGGTGTTGGGCATGGCAATTGCGGCGTTTGTGCTGGGCGTGACCGGGGTCATGCTCTGTATTGCAGGTGACTATGCCCTGATCCTGACGGCGGTGCTGGCGCTGGCGATCTCGGCGCTCTTGGCCGGTGCCGCATGGTTGCTGCAAGCGCGACGCCTCCCGGCGCGCCTCAGTGACGACAGCAGCCAACTTGCTTCGACTCACGGCGCCAGATAGCATTGATCGTTGGTGCCCGCTTGGGCATTGACTGAGCCCTCCACCGTTCTGGTTCATCGACATCGTCGGGGAATCGACATCGGAGTGGGATTCACGAACATCTCAAAGAGAAAGCGCATCGCTGTGACTCGTACCTACAGCCCCAAGGCGTCTGAAATTCAGCGCGAATGGCTGGTCATCGACGCAACTGACGTCGTGCTCGGCCGTCTTGCAAGCCACGCTGCAGCCCTGCTGCGCGGCAAGCACAAGCCCACCTTCGCCAACCACCTCGACACGGGTGACTTCGTCATCATCATCAATGCCGACAAGGTTGCGCTGACCGGTGCCAAGCTGGCCCAGAAGAAGGCCTACCGTCACTCGGGTTACCCGGGTGGTCTCACCGCCACTAGCTACGCCGAGCTGCTCGAGAAGAACCCCGAGCGCGCCGTGGAGAAGGCCATCCGTGGCATGCTCCCCAAGAACACGCTCGGTCGCGAGCAGTTCCGCAAGCTGAAGGTCTACGCAGGTGCTGAGCACCCGCACGCGGCCCAGAAGCCGACCCAGTACGTCATCAACCAGGTCGCTCAGTAAGCGCCGGCGCTGAAGCGAAGATAGAGGATTATCGTGGCGAACATTGAAGAGGCCGTGGAGGCCCCGCAGACTTACACCACCGAGACCCCGGTGGAAGCCGTCAAGGCACCCCGCGCCCCGCTGACCGTTGGTGGCAACGCTGTCGGTCGTCGCAAGCAGGCCATCGCCCGCGTGCGTCTGGTTCCGGGCTCGGGCAAGATCACGGTCAACGGCCGTGAGCTCGAAGAGTACTTCCCGAACAAGCTGCACCAGCAGCTGATCCGTGACCCGTTCACCGTGCTCGAGCTGGGTGGCGCCTACGACGTCATCGCTCGTATCGTCGGCGGCGGTATCTCGGGCCAGGCTGGTGCGCTGCGCCTGGGCATTGCCCGCGCGCTGAACGAGATTGACCGCGAGAACAACCGTCCGGCCCTGAAGAAGGCCGGCTTCCTGAGCCGGGACGCCCGCGTCATCGAGCGCAAGAAGGCTGGTCTCAAGAAGGCCCGTAAGGCGCCTCAGTTCTCGAAGCGCTGATTCTGGAACGCGTGCCGGGCACCCCGCGGCGTTGTCGCCGCTCGACGACCCGCTCCGCTCGAAGGCCGCCTTCGCGACTCCGCCTTGCGGGGCACTCCGGCACGCGTCCCAGATTGGTTGCCGTCACATGACGAAGATCTTTGGCACGGACGGCGTCCGGGGCCTGGCCAACGGTCAACTGACCGCTGAGCTGGCCCTGGACCTGGGCGTTGCTGCTGCCCGGGTCCTGGCCGACCGTGGCGAGTTCGAGGGCCACCGCCCGCTCGCCGTCGTCGGCCGGGACACGCGCATCTCCGGACAGTTCCTCGAGCATGCGGTCGTCGCCGGCCTCGCGGCCGCAGGCGTCGACGTGCTCCGGCTGCGGGTCCTGCCGACCCCGGCCGTCGCCTACCTGACGCAGGCGCTCGGTGCCGACCTCGGTGTCGTCATCAGCGCCTCGCACAACCCGATGCCCGACAACGGCATCAAGTTCCTCGCCCGCGGCGGGCTCAAGCTCGACGACGCGGTCGAGAAGCTCATCGAGCAGCACCTCGACGAGGACTGGGACCGCCCGCTCGGCGGCGAGGTCGGGCGCGTGACGCCGTACTCCGCGCCCGTCGAGGAGTACGTCGAGCACCTGGTCTCGACGCTCGAGAAGCCGCTGACCGGCATCAAGGTCGTCCTCGACTGCGCCAACGGGGCGGCGTACGACGCCGGACCCGCCGCACTGAGCGCTGCCGGCGCCGAGGTGATCGCGATCAACGTCGACCCCGACGGGCTCAACATCAACGACGGCTGCGGGTCGACGCACCTCGCGCCGCTGCAGGCGGCCGTCCTCGAGCACGGCGCCGACGTCGGCTTCGCGCTCGACGGCGACGCCGACCGCTGCCTGGCCGTCGACCACGAGGGCAACACCGTCGACGGCGACCAGCTGATGGCCGTCCTCGCGATCGCGATGGCCGAGACCGGACACCTCGCGAAGAACACCGTCGTCGCCACCGTGATGAGCAACCTGGGCTTCGTGCAGGCCATGAAGGCCGCCGGCATCGGCGTACGCCAGACCAAGGTCGGCGACCGCTACGTGCTCGAGGCGATGCGGATCTCGGGCTACTCCCTGGGCGGCGAGCAGTCCGGGCACGTGATCATGAGCGAGTACGCCACCACCGGCGACGGCATCCTCACCGCGCTGCACGTGCTGCAGCGGATGGCCGCCACCGGTGCGAGCCTGCAGGAGCTGGCGTCGGTGATGCACCGGCTGCCGCAGGTACTCGTCAACGTCCCCGACGTGGACAAGTCGCGCGCGGACGACGACGCGGTCCTCGCGGCCGCCGTCGCCGAGGAGGAGGCCGCATTGGGCGACACCGGCCGGATCCTGCTGCGTCCCTCCGGGACCGAGGCCCTGGTCCGGGTGATGGTCGAGGCCGCCACCCAGGAGCAGGCCGCGGCCGTGGCCAACCGTCTCGCCGAGATCGTCAAGCGGCAGCTGGCGCTGTGATCACCGGTCCCGTCTTGGCGCTCGAGGGCGTCACGAAGTCCTTCGGCGCGGTCCGCGCCGTCGACGACCTGTCGTTCACCGTGCGCCCGGGCGCCGTCACCGGCTTCCTGGGCCCGAACGGCGCCGGCAAGACCACGACGCTGCGGATGCTGCTCGGCCTGAACCGGCCGACCGCGGGCCGCGCGCTGATCGCTGGTCGTC